>NZ_JADYWP010000003.1:0-580112 GCF_015864765.1 Pseudoalteromonas sp. NZS11
TTTGATCAATTTAACGAATTAAATTGCACTATAACGTCGTTAAAAATTTTTTATTTAGAACAACTAGATACAAAAATTTTTGCCTAGTTCTAGCGTAATTTTCTTAACGTTAAATAGACCCCATATATAAGCAGATTGGCATTAAGCAAATTGTTATAACTTGAATTAGTTGGTAGGTAATTTAAAATTTACTCATGTCATCTTTTTTCTGAATTAGCTCAATTGCATAGCCATCAGGGTCTTTTACAAAAGCAATTTCAGTAGTACCACCTTTTACAGGCCCAGGTTCACGGCTTACATTGCCACCGGCAGCTTTAATATCAGCACATGTTTTGTAAATATCATCAAATTCAATGGCTATATGGCCATAAGCATTACCCAGGTCGTAGCTATCCTCGTCCCAGTTATAAGTTAACTCTAATACTGTATTATCTGCTTCCTCGCCATATCCAATAAAGGCAAGAGTGTATCTGTATTCACTGTTATCAGCTCTGCGTAATTCTTTCATACCTAATACTTCAGTATAAAAAGCAATTGATTTGTCTAAATCCGCAACACGCAGCATAGTATGTAATAAACGCATTATTCAGTTCCTTTAGTGATTTTTCAAAGTTCAGTATATTTTTAACTAAGCGCTATTATTAAGCGCACTTTGTGGTTTTTATATGTATTAGCCATATATGTAGGCGTTACGTACAAATCACAACCTCAATACCATTTAGAGTTGGAAGCTGTTGACGTATGATCCTTATAATTTTACCAATAACATCAATTGTAAATTACCAATTAATGAACCATTTTATTGAATTTTGCATATTTAAATAAAGAACACTCAATTATTGGTCAACCTATTAGTATAAAAAAAGTTACTGATTGTTCAACAAAAGTTAACCTATACCCTATTGGGTTTGTTGTGTCTAACTGTTTGTTTTTAATTTATATTAAATTTATTTATATGTAATTTGTAAAAATATGGGATTTACTTGGTTAACTTATTGGTTGACAAAAAAGGCGTATGGTAATACAGTTTTTGCATACCAATTGGTAAGTTGCTTGGTTTGAGTGAATACAATGTATTGGTAATTAATCAGAGTTACGTTTTGCACAGGTTAATTTATAAATAACTCAAGCTTAAAGTTACTCTACAAATTGAAACAAAGACACAGCGTATTTTAAAGTAGATTTTACTTGTTCTTATAAAAGTATGCGCCACATATTTAGGAGTTATTCATGTCAAAACCAGTCATCGGTTTCATCGGCTTAGGCTTAATGGGCGGCAACATGGCCGAAAATTTACAAAACAAAGGCTATGAGCTAATTGTTATGGACCTTAGCAAAGATGCGGTTGCAGCATGTGTCGCTAGAGGCGCAAAAACAGCAAGCACTGCTAAAGAGCTAGCTGAAGGTTCAGATATTGTTATGTTTTGTCTTACAACTTCTGCCGTTGTAGAAAAAATCATTTATGCAGAAGACGGTATCCTAGCGGGTATTAAAGAAGGTGCAGTACTAGTTGATTTTGGTACTTCTATTCCATCATCTACTAAAAAAATTGGTGCTGATTTAGCAGCTAAAGGCGCAGGCATGATTGATGCTCCTCTTGGTCGTACACCAGCACATGCTAAAGACGGCCTTTTAAACATCATGGCTGCAGGCGATATTGATACATTCAATAAAGTTAAACCAGTACTAGAAGATCAAGGTGAAAACGTTTTCCATCTTGGCGAGCTAGGTGCAGGTCATACAACTAAGCTTATCAACAACTTCATGGGCATGACTACAGTATGTGCTATGTCACAAGCATTTGCAGTTGCAGAGCTTGCTGGTGTTGACCGTCAACAACTTTTTGACATCATGTCGACTGGTCCATCTAACTCACCGTTTATGCAATTTTGTAAAAACTATGCAGTTGATAATGTTAGCGACCTTGGTTTCTCGATTGCTAATGCAAACAAAGATTTAGGCTACTTCCTACAAATGGTAGAAGACCTAGGTACTGAATCAAAAATCGCTGAAGGTTCATCAGCTAACCTACAAGCAGCGTTTGACGCTGGTATGGGTCAAGGTAATGTTCCTGAAATTTTTGATTACTTCAAAAAGCTAGAAAAGTAATACTTCTCGACCTTATTGAGCGCTTTAAGCTTTTGGCTTAAGGCGCTTTAACACACATGACACCAATTGACTAAAGTCTTTGTGCAATGTCAGCTTTTTTAAATTCTGATGAAGCACTACTTTCAGTCACAACGAAAAAGAGTTAACTATGCGTTTGATTAACACAATAAAGCTTAGTCTAGTTCTCATCGGTTGCATATCCACACAAATAGCGGCCAAAGATTATTTTGTAGAAAGTAAACAAGCTTTTAATGATATCGCAGCTAATCTAGTTGCTGGCGACAAAGTAGTACTTAAAAATGGTACTTGGTCTGACTTCGAAATCCTACTTGAAGGCCAAGGTACAAAAAACTCTCCTATTTTATTGACCGCTGAAACTAACGGTAAAGTAATTTTATCGGGTCAATCGAACCTAAGACTTGCAGGTAAATACCTTGAAGCCTCAGGTTTAGTATTTAAAGACGGCTACACACCGAGCTCAGCTGTAATAGAGTTTCGTAAAAATAAAAATGAATTAGCCTACAATTCACGAGTTACTCAAACAGTAATCGATAATTACAGTAATCCAGACAAACGAGAGTCTGATTATTGGGTTGCATTATATGGACAACATAACCGCTTTGATCATAGTCATTTAGTTGGCAAACGAAATAAAGGTGTGACAGTTGCTGTTCGTTTAAACACTCAAGCAAGTCAGGAAAACTATCACCGCATAGACAACAACTATTTTGGCTACCGTCCAACTTTTGGTTCGAACGGTGGTGAAACCCTACGTATTGGCACCAGCCATTACTCATTAACTGATTCGCATACATTGGTAGAAAATAACTATTTTGAACGCACCAATGGTGAAGTAGAAATTGTGTCGGTTAAGTCAGGTAAAAACATCCTTCGTAATAACGTATTTTATGAAGCGCGCGGTACATTAACGCTGCGCCATGGTAACGGTAACCTTATAGAAGAAAATATTTTTATTGGTAATGGTGTTGACCACACAGGTGGTATTCGCGTTATCAATAAAGACCAAATTGTAAGAAATAACTACCTACAAGGTCTAACAGGGTATCGTTTTGGCAGTGGTTTTACTGTGATGAACGGCGTACCAAATTCATCTATAAATCGTTATCACCAAGTTGAAAATGCGACAATTGAAAACAACACATTTATAAATGTGCGTCATATTCAACTTGCCGCTGGTAGCGATGCTGAGCGTAGCGCTGCACCTAAAGATAGCGTAATGAAAAACAACTTAATTATAAATCAAGATGGTGAACAGCCATTTACAACATTTGATGATGTAAGCGGGCTGGTACTAAGTAACAACATTGCTGATACAAAAGTACTTTCTGAGCTAACGTACGGTGTAAAAAAAGAAAAAATCACGCTTAAAAAAGCAAGTAATGGTCTACTTTACCCAACATCTAAAAGTTTAAATGTAGGTGCAAAGCGCGATTTAAAAGTACTTAAAAAAGAAGATACCGGTGTTAGCTGGTATGCAAAAGTACCTGCTTTAGTTGATTTTGATTCTGGTAAGACACATTCTGTTAAAGCTGATGTAAGTGCATTACTAGACGCTATTGATAATGCAGAGTCGGGTGATGTTCTAGAACTAGCGCCTGGCCAGTATGATGTTTCTAAACTGGTTAAAATTGATAAAACGTTGACAATTAAAGCAAAGCAGAACACAAAGTCTAAACTTACTTTTCAACGCTCTACCTTGTTTGAAATACATGATGGCGGCAGCTTAAAACTAGATGGTTTATCTATTTCAGGTGAAAACGCGCCAGATGCAATAGGTAACAGCATTGTTCGTACGCAAAAATGGGGTATGGTTGATAATTACCGCTTTGTAATGACCAACTCAGAGTTAAATGCTTTAGATATTAATCATTCATTCCATTTCTTTATCACTGGTAAAGGTGCAATGGCTGACGAAATTATTGTTACAGGTAATACCTTTAATACAGTAACAGGTGACATTTTACGTCTAAATACTGAAATTGAAGACTTAGGTGTTTATAACGCGGAATACGTTATTGTAAATAATAATACATTTAATGATGTGCAAGGTGGTGTACTTAAGCTTTACCGTGGTGGTACTGATGAAAGTACATTTGGCCCTCATTTTGAAATGACAAATAACACGCTTAATAACGTCGGCCTTGGTAAGCGTAACAAAGAGCAAGCGAGCATTTATGTTCACGGTGTTCAGGTTACTAATATCAAAGATAATAAATTTGTTAAATCTGCTCCTATTGTTGTAGAGCACACAGTAGGCGAGCCTAAAACTGAAATCTCAGATAATACATTTGATGTAACTAAAGCACCAAGTGTTAAAGAACTAAGAGTTAAAGGCCCACATACAGCAGTATTAAAAAATAACAACATTTTAAATAAGGCAGGGTAAATACTATGTACTTATTAAAATGCCAAACAGGTTTTAAAATAGCGGCTGTAGCAGCACTTACATTACTTACATCATTGGGTGCGCATGCAGCGCACCCAAACTTAGTAATTACTACTGATGATGTTAAGCAAATGCGCCAAGCAATTAGTAGCAACGGCAGCACAAAGTTTGCTACTGCGTTTGAATCGCTAAAAGCACAAGTTGATGAGCAAATTGCACAGCCTATAACTGTACCCGTTCCAAAAGACGGTGGTGGTGGTTATACACATGAGCGTCATAAGAAAAATTACCAACTTATGTACAACGCGGGCATTATTTATCAATTAAGCCAAGATGATAAATATGCAAATTACGTGCGTGATATGTTGCTTGAGTATGCAAAATTATATCCAACGCTTGGTCTGCATCCAAAACGTAAAATGGACTCGCAAAATCCAGGTAAGTTTTTTTGGCAAAGCCTGAATGAAGCAATGTGGCTTGTGTACACAATACAAGCTTATGATCTAATTCATGATTCGTTAAATGCCGATAACATTAAAAAAATTGAAAATGACTTACTACGTCCTGTTTCGTTGTTCACATCAGTAGGCCAACCCTCTACATTTAATAAAGTACATAATCATGGAACATGGGCAACAGCGGGTGTTGGCATGGCAGGGTATGTATTAGGTGAACCTGAGTGGGTAGAAAAATCATTATACGATTTAGAAAAGTCGGGTAAAGGTGGCTTTATTAAGCAGCTAGAAATGCTGTTTTCACCACAAGGTTACTATAACGAAGGTCCTTACTATCAACGCTTTGCACTATTACCCTTTGTAACGTTTGCTAAAGCGATTGAAAACAACGAACCACAACGAAAAATCTTTGAATATCGCGATGGCATATTATTAAAAGCGATTGATACGACGATTCAACTTAGCTACAACGGGTTGTTTTTCCCAATTAACGATGCAATAAAAAGTAAAGGTATCGATACCATTGAGTTAGTTAATGGTGTAACGGCAGCATATGGCTTAACCAACGATGCGGGTTATTTAGATATTGCTAAGCAACAAGACCAAATAGTTCTCTCTGGTGATGGACTAAAAGTAGCTCAAGCACTTGATAACAACATGGCAAAACCTTATTCGTTTAAATCTGTTGCCTTCGGCGATGGTAATGACGGTAAACAAGGTGCTCTAGTTGTAATGAGAACGCAGGTAGGTGGCGATCAAGCTCTACTATTTAAACCTGCTGCACAAGGCTTAGGTCACGGTCATTTTGATAAACTAACATGGCAGTTTTACGACCACGGTAATGAAATTGTATCTGATTATGGCGCAGCACGTTTTTTAAATGTAGAAGCTAAATACGGCGGTCGTTATTTACCTGAAAACGAAACTTACGCTAAACACACTGTTGCGCACAATACGGTAGTGGTTGACGAAACAACGCATTTTAATGCAAATGTTGAAGTAGGAAATAGTAATTACCCTACACTTAACTTTTTCGAAACGAATGAATACGGCACAGTTTCAAGCGGCGAAATAAGCACAGCTTATAAAGGCGTTGATCTTGAGCGTACGCTTGCACTTATTAACTTACCTGAACTACAAAGCACAGTTGCACTTGATATATTTGATGTTGCAGCAAATAAAGCACATCAGCTTGATTTGCCTTTGCATTATAAAGGTCAGCTTATAGATACCAGCTTTGAGCTAAAAGCGAATGCAACACAACTGTCTGCATTAGGTACTAAAAATGGCTACCAGCATCTATGGCTTAAAGCTCAAGCGCAACCTCAAAGTGGTTTAGCTAAAGTAACGTGGTTAAACGAAAATGGTCGCTTTTATACGCAAACGAGTTTGGTTAAAGGTGATGAGTCTTTCTTGTTTACTCAAATAGGCGCAAACGACCCTGATTTTAACTTACGCAACGAAAACGGTTTTATTCGTCGTGTTGAGGGTCAAAAGCAACATAAATTTATATCTGTATTAGAGCCTCACGGTGAATACAATCCAAGTAAAGAATATACGTTAGAAGCTGTTAGTAGAGTTACAAAGCTTGAATATAGTCAGCAGGGCGATTTAACACTTGTTGAACTTGATATTAAAGGCAAGTCATATTTAGTGGCTATTAATAAAGCACCAACCTCAGCTAAAAATACATTCAATTATCAAAATAAAGAGTTCACTTTAAATGGCCGATTAGGCGTTTATATGATGAACAATAATCAGGAGTAAATAGGATGCAAAAGCAAAGCGCAAACTTTTCATTTGGCAACGAGACCGAAATTGAAGATTTAGGAAATGGTCTAAAACGTCAAATGCTAGGTTATAACGAAGAGCTAATGGCTGTTAAAATTTGGTTTGAGAAAGGGGCTATTGGTTATAACCATGCTCACAGACATTCTCAAGTAACGTATGTTGTTGAAGGTGAGTTCCACTTTAACATTGATGGCGTCACTAAAATCTTAAAACCGGGTGATAGCTGCTTAATCCCACCATTTGCTGATCATGGAGCTACCTGCCCAACAGGCGGAATCCTGATTGATACTTTTAGCCCAGCGCGTGAAGACTTTCTTGAGGATTAATTATGCAACTTAAAGGCTTACGTTGGTGGGTTATAGCGCTAATTGCGCTAGCTACCATTATTAACTATATCGACCGTCAAGCACTTAGTGTGCTTTGGCCGGACATTGTTGAAGATTTATTTCCTGATGAATCAGCGCTAGAACGCAAACAAATATACGCTAATATTTCAATTGTGTTTGTATTTGCTTATGCATTTGGTCAAGCCATATTTGGTAAAATATTTGACTGGGTAGGCACACGCTTCGGTTTTGTTTTATCGATAGGTGTTTGGTCTATTGCAACCGTTGCACATGCATTTGCACAAGGTGTACTTAGCCTTAGTATTTTTCGCGCAATCTTAGGTGTAGCAGAAGCCGGTAACTGGCCGGGCGCAGCTAAAGGTAATGCTGAATGGTTTCCTACTAAAGAGCGCGCCTTAGCACAGGGTATTTTTAACTCTGGCGCTGCTATTGGCGGTATTATTGCTATTCCTTTAATTGCTTATTTAACTATCTACTTTAGCTGGCAAATGGTGTTTGTTTTTGTGGGCGTATTAGGTTTTCTTTGGTTAGTGCCTTGGTTAATTTTAGTTAAAGCGCCGCCTAGCTCTCATCCTTGGCTTACTGCCGAAGAGCGTGAATATATCTTAACAGGTCAAAGACGTGTTGATGATAATGGCGATGTAACAGGTGAAGACGAAGAAGAATATAACCCTTCAACTGCTGAGTTACTTTCTCGTAAGCAAAGCTGGGGTGTAATTATTGCCTCTGCTGCGATTGACCCTATTTGGTGGTTATTTGTTTTTTGGATACCTATTTACCTAAACGAAGTATACGGCATGGATGTTAAGTCTATTGGTATATATGGTTGGGTACCTTATGTTGGCGCTATGTTTGGTGCTTGGTTTGGTGGCTTATTAGCTCAAAACCGACTCAAAGCCGGTTGGAATACAGATAAAACACGTAAGCTAACTATAACGCTGGGCTGTTTAATTATGTTACCTGCGTTACTTGCAATGGCAAATCCAGGCGGACCAACGACAGCGGTACTAATTATGGCTGTTATATTATTTGGTTTTCAAACTGCAATTGGTAACGTGCAAACACTACCAAGTGATTTGTTAGGCAAAAAAGCTGTAGGTACATTATCAGGTTTCTCTGGTATGGCGGCAAAACTTGGTGCTGTAGGCCTTACATCGCTTGTGCCTATTCTTACTGCTGATGGTAATTATACGCCAGCATTTGTTATTGGTGCTTCTTTAGCCATTATAGCAATGGCAGCTGTTTGGATTTTAATTCCAAAAATAGAACCTCTTAAAAAGCCTCAATAATCTAGATAATAACTGCTATGCCAACATGTTTTGTATAAGCGCATAGCAGTTAACTACATAGGGTAACTTCCAAGATGAAAAATATTTACTTTATCGGTGAATGCATGGTCGAGCTTAGAGCTATGAGCGCAGCCACACTACACCAATCATTTGCAGGCGATGTTTATAATTCTGCAGTGTATTTAAAACGTTGCTTCCCGCAGGTTACTACTTCGGTTGTTACGGCTTTAGGTCAAGATAATTTAAGTAAAAAAATGCTAGAACGCTTTGAAAGTGAACAAATAAATACACAACTCGTATTTGCTCACGATACCAAAGTACCTGGCATGTATTACATAGAAACCGATGAGCATGGTGAGCGTAGCTTTATTTATTGGCGTAATGATTCTGCAGCTAAAAAGGTTGTTGATTTTTTAGATGCTGATGCACTCGAGCAGCTTAGCCAAGGTGATATGTTTTTCTTTTCAGGAATTTCATTAGCAATAATTGAAGAAAGTGCACGTGAGCATTTTTGGAAAGTTGTAGAGCAGCTCAAAGATGCTGGGGTTAAAATAGTTTTTGATCCTAACTACAGAGCGCGTTTGTGGAATAGTGTAGAGGAAACTAAAGAGCAATATCATTTAGCCTTTACGCTTGCAGATATTACCCTACCTGGCGTTGAAGATTTAACAACACTTTATGACGTTCATAGCGTAGAAGCGGTTGTTGAATATTTAAAACCTTACCAAATTGAAGAAATTGTTGTTAAAAATGGCCCTGAATCGGTAGTGACAAAAGAGGGCAATATTCTTCAAAGCCACACTATAATACCGGTAACAAATGTTGTAGATACGACATCCGCAGGCGATGCTTTTAACGGTGTTTACTTAGGTGCTCGTTTATCTGATAAACCAATTTCGAGTGCTGTACAACTTGCTGCAAAAGCCGCCGGTGCGGTTATACAACAGCCAGGCGCTATTGCTCCAAAAGATATATTTCAGCTAGCAATGGTTGAAGCTGGTACCTGATACCAATTTTATTAAAAACATGATCACCTTAGCGTATTAAATAACTCACTAACTACGTTAAAAATTATTTATATAGAACAACTATGTATCATAATTTTAGCCTTGTTATTGAGCTATTTTCTTGTCGCTATAATAGCTCATTAATTTAATGCAATTGGTATAACAAAATAATTAAACATTAAAGGCCGCCATACCTCGGCCGCATTACTTTTTATAAAGGAACAACGTTATGACTCGCTTTTCTGAACTTATGTCAGGACAAACACTGCTACCTATAATTCAAGCTGATACGCCAGAGCAAGGTGTTCAAATAGCGAAAGCTATGGCTAACGCTGGCCTTACTTTAGTTGAAGTAGTACTAAGAACAGAGGCTTCTTTAGAAGCATTAAAAGCTATTAAGGCACAAGTGCCAGAGCTAAAAGTCGGTGCGGGTACAGTCATAAATACTGACATTTTAGAGCAAGCACTTGAAGCGGGTTCTGACTTTATTGTAACGCCAGCGGTTTCTCCTGCGCTACTTACTGCTCTTGCTAAATGTAATGTGCCGGTACTTCCTGGTGTATCAAACACAGGTGATATTTTAATGGCACTTGAATATGGCTTTGAAGAGCAAAAATTATTCCCGGCTTCGCTTGCCGGAGGAGCACCTTTTGTATCAGCTGTGTCGTCAGTATTTAGAGCAGTCAGCTTTTGCCCTACAGGCGGCGTTAGCGAAAGTAACAAAATGGACTATCTTTCTTTAAATAATGTATTCGCCGTTGGCGGTACTTGGATAGCGAAAAAAGAGTGGGTTGAACAAGAAAATTGGCAAGCAATTACTGATTCTTGTATCCAGGCTTTAAAATAGAAAGGATTTCATAAATGAATTATTTAGCCCCAACAATACTGCCAGGCGTAATCGTTGGCGATGAAGTAAGTGCTGTGTATGAACATGCGCGTACTAATCAATATGCGTTGCCAGCGGTAAATGTTGTTAGTACAACATCTATAAATGCGACGCTAGAAGCTGCTAAAAAGAAAAACTCGCCCGTTATTATTCAGCTTTCTAATGGTGGAGCTCAATTTTTTTGTGGTAAAAGCTTATCTTTACCGGAGCAACAATCAGCAGTGCTTGGGGCGGTAAGTGCTGCAAGATATGTACATTCAGTGGCAGCACATTATGAAGTAGCAGTGATGCTTCATACTGATCACGCAGCTAAAAAGCTACTACCTTGGATTGATGGTTTGCTTGATGAAGGTGAAAGACACTTTGAACTGACTGGCAAACCACTGTTTAGCTCGCATATGATTGATTTGTCAGAAGAGCCTTTAGAAGAAAATATCGAAATTTGTGAACGTTACTTAACGCGTATGGCAAAAATAGGTATGACGCTTGAAATTGAGCTTGGCTGCACGGGCGGCGAAGAAGACGGTGTTGATAACTCACACCTAGACAGCTCTTCTTTATACACTCAGCCTGAAGATGTTGCATTTGCTTACGAACGTTTAAGTCGTATTAGCCCTAACTTTATAATTGCAGCGTCTTTTGGCAATGTTCACGGTGTATATAAGCCAGGAAACGTTGTTCTTACACCAACTATTTTAAAAGATTCACAAGCTTACGTATCAGAAAAATTTAATCTACCAAGCAACTCAATTAACTTTGTATTTCATGGTGGTAGTGGTTCTGAGTACGATAAAATTGCAGAGTCTTTAACCTATGGTGTAGTTAAAATGAATATTGATACCGATACGCAATGGGCGTGTTGGACAGGTATTTTAGACTACTACAAAGATAACCAAGCATACCTACAAGAGCAAATTGGTAACCCTGATGGGGATGATAAGCCAAACAAAAAATACTATGACCCTCGCGTATGGTTGCGTCATTCAGAGCAAAGTATGGTTGCAAGACTAGAGCAATGCTTTGACGATCTAAATTGTGTAAATAGGTATAGCGCATGAAAAGACTAAATACAGTATTAAAAGAAGACGGTGTAGATACCGATCTTATTTTACTTATTCGCACAATTTTAGCGACCAGTAAAGAAATTGCTTTTCGAGTAAGCCAAGGTGAATTAGCCGGTGTTTTAGGTTCAACATTGAATGAAAACATCCAAGGTGAAGTTCAAAAAAAGCTAGATGTAATTGCAAACCAACTACTTAAAGACATACTACTTGACGACAGCAGCGTTCGATCAGTTGCATCAGAGGAAGAAGATCATGCGGTAGGTGGCCATCCTGAAGGTAAGTTTATTGTTGCTTTTGACCCACTAGATGGCTCTTCTAATATTGATGTTAATGGGCAAATAGGCACTATATTTACTATTTACTTAGCCCGTGATGATGTTGCCTTCGACAGCGACGAGCAATTTAGTCAGCCTGGTGTAAATCAAGTATGTGCAGGCTATGTGTTATACGGCCCTTCATCATTACTTGTAATGAGTACTGGCGGTCCAACGCGTTGTTATACATTAGACTCAACGCATGGCGGTTATCTACTGACAAATAAGCAGTTAAGTGTGCCAGAGCAGAGTCGTGAATTTGCCGTTAATATGGCTAACTACCGTTATTGGGACGAACCGACACAAGTGTATTTTGATAAATTGCTTTACACCTGTGAAAGCTTTGAAAAAAGCTCAATGCGTTGGAATGCAGCGATGGTAGGCGACGTTCATCGTATATTATGCCGAGGCGGGTTATTTTTGTATCCGCAAGATAAACGCAGTGGTAACGATAACGGAAAAATAAGACTGCTTTATGAAGCAAACCCGTTAGCGCTTTTAGTTGAAAACGCAGGTGGTAAAGCAACCTCTAGAGGAACGCGTATTTTAGATATTGCGCCAACGAGCTTGCATCAACGTGTGCCTGTTGCTTTGGGCTCAAATGAGCCTGTAGAGTTTTATAATAACGCTATTTTATAAACCAGTACTTAATAAAAAAGGGGCAAGAAAATAGCCCCTTTTTTACCCTTATTTTTCATTCTCTCTGTAAATAATCCTTTTTATACAAACTCACTTCATTTCTTAATTTTCTTATAGTCTTCAAATAAGAATACTTCATATATATTAAATAAATCTGATTTACTTAACCCCATGTAAAACCAATTTTTTACTCTAAGGTTATGTATTTTCGCAGTAATTGTGCATGATTGAATTCAATTTTTGACCTGCGATAACAGTGCAGGGTTAACTTTATGTTTATTTGTTGTTATTTAATTGGGTGGATATAGTGGAAAAAGTTATTTTATTATGGTTATATTACCAAGTTGGTTAACAATTTATTTGCAATTTAAATGAATTTGGTAATAAACGCATGATTTATTTGGTAACACACACAATAGATAACCAAATAGTAAAACCATAAATTTGGAGAATAGAGCCACCATGAAATTAAAACATTTTGCGCTATGCGCTATTGCAGCTGCAATAGTTGGTTGTGACACAAACTCAAACAACAATGACAACAACTTGGGCTCTATTGCTCTTAGTGGAACTGTTACAAGCGGACAAACATTAACAGCTGAAGTTAGTGACCCTGATGGTATCTCAGGTGACGTGACTTACTATTGGTATGCAGATGGTGAGGCAATTACAGGTGCAAATAGCGCTTCGTTTACACTGACTGACGATCAGATAGGGTTACCAATTACAGTTCAAGGGCTTTATACCGATGATGGCGGTATCAATGAATCGCATATTACAGATCCAACCGCAGATGTTGCCGCAATCGCATTCCCTGCAAGTTTAACTATTACGGGCGACGCTCTAGTTGGTTCGCAACTAACAGCCAATGTAGCTGACGAAAATGGCTTTGATGGCGATACAGTAACTTATAAATGGTTTGCTGATGACATAGAGATTGCAGATGAAGCACTTTCAACGCTCACGTTAACAGACGCACAGTTTGGTACAGTTATAACAGTTAGTGCATCTTTTGAAGATAGCCGTGGGTTTAACGAGTCTGTGACTTCAACGGGTACAGAGGTTGTAGCACGAACAAACTCAGAAGGCGAAGTTACAATTAGTGGCACGCCAACCGTTGGTAATATATTAACAGCAGAAGTTGCTGATACCGACGGGGCAACAGGAGATATTACTTACCAATGGCTTGCTGACGCACAAGAGATAGATGGCGCAACACAAAGCACCTTTACAGTTGATGCATCACTTTTAGGTCAAAAGATAAGTGTTCAAGTTGCTTACACAGATGATAATGGATTTATCGAGGATAATACATCAGAGGAAACAATTGCTGTTTCTGCTGTTGCGGTTGACGAAGCCGGTAGCGTCGCCATTATGGGCGTAGCGCCTTATTTGACAAGTGGCGAGTTAACCGCTGAGATAACTGATAACAACGGTGTTGAAGAGGCAAACGTTACTTATACTTGGTCTGCTGATGGCGTTGAAGTAGCCGACAGTAATAGTAAAACATTTACACCTTCTGCTTACGCTGGCTCAATAATGTCGGTAAAAGCTACGTATACAGATAACGATGGTTTTGCGAGTGAGGTTACAAACTCACTTGATACATTGGTTTACACACAATTAGTTAGTAACCCTGAAGCACTCCTTGGTGCTATAAGTGGTGGTTTAGCTGATGGTGATGTTATTGGCTTAAACACCGGTGTTTATGCTGATATGGACGCAATTTTATTAACCAGTGCAGTAACGCTTCGCGCTGTAGAAGGTCAAACTCCTGTACTTAGCGGTGAAGTATGTGTGCATGTAGCTGCTGGAGTAGATGGCGCTGGATTAACAGGGCTTACCTTTAAGAATATAGATACTAAAACGGGTGCATTTTGTGAAGCCGAAGAAGGTGCTGTTATTTACTCAGAAGGCGATAACTTTACTTTTTCGCAAAACACGATGGATGGAGAAGAAGCTACACTCAATAACTCTGAATACCATTGGCTGATGATAAAAGGTCAAAGCGCGTTGGTTGAGCGAAATACATTCTCTAATCGAAATGTAGCAGAAAAAGGGTCTGTGATAAAAATATCATCATCAAGCTCTGATCACGTTATTCAATATAATTTATTTAGTGACAGTGATAATCCAAACTTTGATCAATCAAGTTTATACTTAATCAATGCAGGTAGTACAACGGGTAGCGGTGCAGCTGATAACGCAAACTTTACTATTCAGTATAACCGCGTAGAAAACTTTGTAACGGGTCGTCGTTTAATGCGTGTACAAACTTCTGGTGCAACCATCAAAGGCAATACAATCGTAAATCCTAATGGTGGTATTTCATTAGAAGATGGTGGATTTAATAGTGTTACAGACAACATTATTATTCGTACTACAGATATTGCAAGCTCAAGCGATAGACCTGCTGGCGTGATGATTACACCACTTGGTCACACCGTGAGTAACAACTATATTGCAGGTATTCGTTCTGGTAATAAAGAAGCAGGCGGTATTGTATTCACAGCTAACCCATTTTCGCAAGCTGACGGCGGTGTGCCAAATTCTGGTAACCAAGCTGTGCTTGATAGCGCTGGCGACTTTACACTAAATGTAACAAACAATACGGTTTTGAACTCACAGCAACCTATTGTATTTAGTACGGAAATTGGTTCTCGCGCTCCTGTTGGTGACTGTGATGAGTTAACCGCAGCGAATGCACCGGTACTATACGGCCTAACCAAAAATGCGTTTGTTATCAACTTTAATGGAAATTTAATTGCAAACGGTTTAGGCGATCAAACAGACGCAGATACAATAAACAGCAGTGCTACAACTCAAGGCCTATTTTACCCAAATACACTTGATAGTGACCATGCTTTTGAATATGACTGTGACTTAATTAATCATGATAGTTCGGTGCTAAGTAACAACTTTGGTTATATGGATAGTCGAGTATCAGGCGATGCAAGCGGTGACTGGGTTGAAATTAGAAAACTAAATGGTAATGGCGCATTCGATACTGATGGTGCAATTGACCAAGACCCAGCAACTAATGGCAAAGAAGTACTTGAGTATGTTACAGCAGCAAGTACGTTATTAGAAACTGATCCTGCAGGCCTTCAGGCAGAGGCGGGTGCTAAAGGTCTTCATTATATTCAATCATCTGAAGTCGGTGTTGGATCTATATGGAAAATACAAAACGATTAAATAACCAATTAATCAGTTAACTTTTAAAAGCCCCAAATTTGGGGCTTTTTTATTATTTATTAATAATCACCACACTTTTCTCAACCTACATTACCCATTTATAAACTAGTTTAGAGCGGTTTATATTCTAGTAAAGAACCTGCCTGACCTACTGGTAATGCCGCTAAGTTAAAATTGGTATACCTTATGGTAATATTAAAACGTCAAATTGGTTGATCATCGTGCTGCGTTTAAGTATATTAACGTCAAAGGTCACATAAAATATACATAAGCATAACAAGCTAACACACTAAAATCACACAACAACAACCAGCGGAGAATTCAAATGTCGTTGAAGTCACGAGATAACAATAATTCTACAACAGGGCAGTTTGCAATGCGCCCAGTTGCAAAATGGGTAAGAACAGCGGTCATCGCAGGTATGGCAAGTTCTTGCGTATTTACAGCAAGCGCACAGGAAGATCAGGGAAAAGCGACAGAAGTTGAAGAAGACGTTGAAATAATTAGTGTTACAGGTACACGTAGAACGATTCAAGACCAAATAGCAATTAAACGTGAAGCAACAACGGTAGTTGATGGCCTGTCATCTGAAGATATTGGTGATTTACCAGCACTGTCTATCGGTGAAGCACTGGAATCAATTACAGGTGCTGCATCTCACCGTGAAAACGGTGGTGCAACAGAAATCACTATTCGTGGTCTTGGTCCATTTTTAAGTGCAACGCATATCAATGGTCGTGAAGCGACTAATGGTAGTGGTGACCGCTCAGTTAACTTTTCGCAGTTTCCGTCTGAACTTGTAAAAAAAGTAGCAATTTATAAAACGCAAGATGCGTCAATGATTGAAGGTGGTGTTGCAGGTGTTATTGCACTTGAAACTATAACTCCACTTGATTTTGGCAAGCAACGTGTATCAGCTGAAGTTAAATTAAACTACAACCCTGATGAAGGTAATGTAGATAACTCACTTCAAAGTGACGCGGGTTACCGTGGCACGTTTAGTTATGTAGACCAGTTTGAATTTGATAACGGCCAAGCCGTTGGTGTGTCTTTTGGTGTACAGCGCCAAGATATCAGCCAACCAGAAGCTGAATACAGAAGCTCTAGCCCATCAGGTTCTTCATTATGGGCGTGTTTAAACGATCCTAATAATACCAATGAAGGTTTTTATCGTAGCAGCGCAGGCGACTGTGAAGACCAAGTTAGTGGCAGTAGCAACCAAGGTTACGATACAGAAATTGATCCTGAAACAGGTAAAGCAGTAAGTGATGGTACTCCTTACGCTTGGACTGGCAGCAGCCGAAGCTACCGTCAAAACGAGACATCAGATGAACGTGATGCAATGTTTTTTGCACTGCAATACCAACCGTCAGCTGATTGGGATGTTAACTTTGATGCACAGATTTCAGATAGAACACAAAAAGAAGCACGCCACGATTTAATCTTTTTACAAAAACGTGCAACACCTGGCGTAACAGGTCCAACACTTGTTACTAATGATGTAGGCGGTATTTTACATTGGGAAGGTGAAGAGCGTATTGAATCAGCGGGTGAGCAATTTTCTCGTGAAGAAAACTACCAAGGTTACGGTATAAATATAGAACATACAGTTACTGATAGACTAACTGTTGACTTAGATTTAGCGTATTCAAAAACTGAACGTGAAGAACTTCAAATATCTAACCGTGGTAGAACATCAGGTCGTAATTTCTTTTCTTGGGATATGGGCGATGAGATCCCTCATTTCACACTGACAGATTTTGACGTAACAGATATTTCAAACTTTACAGATAGCCTAAGAACACGACTTGACCGTGAAAATGTTCGTGAAAACGAAGTTATCTCAGCGCGACTAGATTTTGACTATACCTTAGATGGCAATGTTTTCACCAGTATTCAAGGTGGTATTAGAACATCTGAAATGACCTTCCTACAGTATGGTGGTAGCCAAGGTAACGGTTCAAGAAATGAATTTACACTAGACTCTGGTACTGAAGCGCTTGACGTATTACAAGGTTGTCAAATCGATTTCCCTGAATCAGGCTTTTTATCAAGTGTATCTGATGGCGATATCGTAACAAATGTTGATAGTGACGGTAACGTTGTAGATAGCGGTACAGGTTCATCATGGGCTACATACGACAACGTATGTTTCTCACAAGCTGTAGCTGGTTCTAACGCTGATGGTGTGTTTGCTTACCCAGAAGTTGAATATGAAAATGCAGGTACAATTGATGTAACAGAAAAAACAACATCAGTGTACTTAATGGCTAACTACGATACTGAAATGTTTGGTAAATTCATTCGCGGTAACTTTGGTCTTCGTATTGTAGACACAGAAGTAACTTCGATTGGTTTTAGAAATAGCTTTGACGTAGTAACAAGCGACACTGGTGTACTTTCTCTGGTTGAATCTGATAATGGTTCATTGGATAAAATAAAAAGCGGTGGTGATTACACTAAGTATTTACCAAGTTTTAACCTAGTTATTGACTACAGTGAAGATATTTTATTCCGTGCAGGTATATACCGTGGTATGTCACGCGCAGATCCATCTGATTTAGGTTACAGCCGTACATTCCAAGAAGATACAGAAGGTACAGCAACATCAATTAGCGATTTATTAGTGGGTGTAAATGGCTCTGGTAACCCGGACACTCAACCGCTTATGTCGTGGAACTACGATGCTGCGTTTGAATGGTACCCTAACGAAGATTCAATCTTAGCGTTAAGCTTATACTACAAACAGTTCAACGGTGGTTTTCAACAACAAACAGTAATTGAAGATTTTACTGTTGCCGGTGAAACTGTTTCATTACCAATTACTAACTCTGTTACATCAGATGAAGACAGTGAAATATTAGGTCTTGAAGCTTCATTTTCTTACCGCTGGGATAATGGCATCGGTATGAAATTTGGTTACAACTATGCAGACACTGATTTTGAGTTCCAAGATAGCTTATACGGCGATACGTTTGAGACTGACGTAGATGGTAATACTACACAATTAACTGACGGTATTATTGAGTCGGCTTCAGTACCTGGTTTCTCAAAGCATGTATTTAGCAGCCAGCTGTACTACCAAATTGGTGGATTTGATACTGCTGTTATTTACAAATATCGTAGTGAGTATTTCCAACCATATACTACAAATGGTACTCGACTTCGTTATGTTGATGGCGTAGGTGTATGGGAAATGCGCGCATCATACAAAATTGATGAGCACTTTAGAGTTAAAGCAGAAGCAATTAACTTGTTCAGTGCACCTAAATCACAAGACTTCTTTGTTGAAGGTAACTTAGGTGAAGTGAATGACTACGGCCCACGTTTATTCTTAGGTTTAAGTTACAAGCTGTAATAATAGTTAAACATTAGATCACATTAAAAAGGCGGTTTTACCGCCTTTTTTGATCCTCAAATTCTTCAATTTTATATTTTCGATAACATCAACAAACAGTACTTAAAAAAACTCACTCCTAAATTACGCTACTTAACTAAAAAACAATTAAATTGGTTAACCAATAATGCTGTTTATTAAGCACGCCCAACATCATCGGTTTCTCCTGCCTAAATTATTTCATTTTTAAAACGATAACTATTCTAACCTTTGTTATTGACAGCCCTATTTCTAATAGAATTTAAAAACCATAAATAACATCAACTTAAAATGTAAGTTTTGCTTTTAACTTGAAGTTTAGTTAGGTTTTTCTATTTTGGTAATAACATATTGCATAATATTTGATCTAAATTCATTACCAAAAGGTTGACCTTTGTAGGTGTGGGTGTAAATATAAAGTTAAGACTTTGTAATAAGAAAGGGCTTTTAATAAAAACAATAAAGTAGCTGGTTAAACATAGCATTTCACACACACAGGAAAAAAACTATGAGTCACAAGTTATCTAAAATTACACTGGCAGTTATATCGGCAACCGCACTTGGTATGTCTTTGTCTACACAGGCGCAAGAAGCTCCAAAAAAAGCTGCGGACGATCTTGAGGTTATCGAGGTTTCAGGTATTAGACAATCGCTTACAAATGCGCTTGCACAAAAGCGTTCAGCAGATAGCCTTGTTGAGATTATTGAGGCTGTCGATATTGGTAAGCTACCAGATCAAAACCTCGCAGAAGTACTTGAAAATGTAACGGGGATTCAAATTACTCGTGAAGCAGGGGTAGGTACGGGCGTTCAAATTCGTGGTACCAATGCTAATCGTACAGAAGTGAACGGCGTATCAACAGTTGGCTCAGGGTCTGGACGAAGTGGCATTAGTTTTGAAGATGTATCAGCTGCAATCATCTCTGGTGTAGAAGTAATTAAGTCACCAGAAGCAAAAACAATCGAAGGCTCTGTGGGCGCAACAATAAACCTTAAAACAATTCGCCCGTTACAGTTAAATGAAACTCTAGGCTCAATTAGAGTCCAAGGTGAAGATAGTAGCTTATCAACAGATGGCGTGACTCCTAGGGTATCGGGTGCTTGGGGTGATAACTGGGAGCTTGATTCGGGCGGTAAGTTTGGTGTTGTATTTAGTGGTAGTTACAGTGAGCAAGACGTAACCGCATTTCGTCCTCGCGCAGATAGAGATAATTCGGTAGCCGCTGATAGTGGTGCTGCAAGTGCACAATCGTTTGATTTTCTACCAGTACAATTTTTAATTCAAGATTACGATAATTACGAATACGAGACAAAAAACTTCGCAGGTACATTTGAATATGCGCCAAACGATAATATGAAATTCTTTTTTGATGCAGTTGTTAATGATCAAGAGCGCCGCCAAGAAAGCTCAAGAGTACAAGCATCTGGCCTAAGTGATCTTAGAAATGTATCAATACCGAGTGAGTTTGAAACAGTTAATTTTGGTTCACTGGACGGACAAAACCTAGGCAGCATACAAGCGGCTGTAAGAGGCGTTATTCCGGTTGAAGATGGTGGTGGCGATCCTAACTTGCGTTTTTCTAGCGATACTAATTCACGCATCACAAAGAGCAAAATATTCAGAATAGGGGGCGAATGGCAAGGCGATAGATTATTTGCAAGTGTTGAAGCCTCAACCTCTCGTTCTGATTCAACTACACCAAGCTTTAATACAACGCTTAATTTTATAAATCCAAATGTTGCTACTAATTCGTCAAATGAAAACGGGACTCCTTTTGAGTATGATCTTACAGGTGATGCACTTACGTTTGGGATTGCAACGGGGGAGGCAAACGCGCCAACAATGGCTCAATTACTCGACCCTGCAAATGTTGTTCTACGTGACGTAAACCAAGGGCAAGATGAGTCAGAAAATACAGAAGATGCGTTTCGTACAGATTTTACATATTACTTAGATGATGTAATAACGTCAGTCGATTTTGGTTACCGCTACAGTAAAACGAGTAGTGTGTCGGATCAAGTTCGCTCTAACGTTGGTTTAAGAAATATGGCTGATAGCCCAACGGGTGATTTATTTGCACAATTATTAACTGCGGGCCCAGATAACTTTAACGATGGTGATGGGCGAGCACTCTATATTCGTGATTTCTTACTTATAAACCCAGAGCTTGCATCCTCTGATCCACAAGCCGTATTAGCAGCGCTTAACCAAGCGATTGAAGCTAATAATGCAATAACGGGTTCTGATCGTGGTCCAATAAGCTCACCAACGTCTCAAGTAAATGCATTTTTTGATATTGAAGAAGAAACACATGCCTTATATGCACAAGCAAATTTTGAGTATGGCATGTTTCGCGGTAACTTTGGCCTACGTTATTTAGAGACTGAAGTTACATCGCTAGGTAACTCTGTTACTCAAGATGGAAGTGGCAACGAACTGGTTACTCAGCTAACGTCAAAAGGTGATTACGATTTCTTTTTACCACGATTCAATTTAGCCGCGAATGTAAGTGAAGATGTGATTGTTCGTCTAGGTTGGTCAAAAGATATCAGACGCCCAGATTTTGATGACCTATCTACATCTGTTACGTTTGGCACCAGCCCTAATAGTGCCGTTTCAATTGGTAATTCAGGCTTAGCACCAGAAGAAGTTACCTCTTTCGATATATCCACAGATTGGTATTTTGCACCCGCTGCTTTGTTAAGTGTGGGGTACTTTCATAAAACACGTAGCGATTTGCACGTTACACAGCAAGTTGACCCATTTGAAGACCCAAGCACAGGCTTTCGCGATACAAATGGTCCAGAGTGTGAAGGCGGCGGCATATTTAATCCAATTGCAGACATAAACGTATTTGGCCCAGATGCTGGCGTAGGGTTATGTGTACCAACACAAACTACTATTAATGATTCTGGTGAAACAACACAGCAAGGTATTGAGCTTGCAGCTCAATACGACTTATCAAATTTTGAAAAAGAGCTAGGCTGGGCATCAGGTTTTGGTGTGGTTGCTAACTACACCTATCAAGAATTTTCTGGTGGTGAATCATTTGACACCGCAACGAGTCGTGCAAATGCTGTTTTTGCATTAACAACCGGTAACCCGGATGCAGACATAAGTGCTAAGCAATCACTCATTGATCTGTCAGAAAACGCATATAACATCACATTCTACTATGAGAAATACGGTCTATCTGCTCGAGCGCGTTACACGTGGCGCGAAGGGTACCGTTCAACTGACTTTGGTAGCACTTCAAGCTTCCCATGGGGTTTCCCTGTTGTACAAGAAGACAGAGGGCAGCTTAATGCCAGCATAAGTTATGATGTGAACGATCAGCTAAATATCGGTATTGAAGCCGTTAACTTAACTGAGTCAGAAGTTAGCCAGTCTTGTGTGAACGAAGGTGCTTTACTTTGTTTCCAAGGTATTACAGACCGCCGTATTACATTTGGCGCAAGCTATAGATTTTAAAAGTTATAGTTAAATCGAGTCTATAAGTGTGTGTATTAAAAGACGCTAAAAGCAAGCCACCTGGCTTGCTTTTTTTTAACTAAAATTAGTTAACATTTACAAAATGATTTATTCCACTTTGTATTTTACTTCTCAATACTGTTACTGCGACACTGCCACCAGCAATTATTATCGAGATAGTATTAAACCAATACCTTTATTTTTTAACCTTACCCTTAAGAACATAAATTTCACCATCGAAACTGCCTTGAATAGTCAGTCCTTGGCTTGCCAACTCTTGCAAATATTCAACATGATCATCAGTAATATGCTGGCCTGGGACTAAAAGCGGAATGCCCGGTGGGTATGGAGTAACTAAACCTGCACAAATGCGGTTGTTACTTTTGCTAATAGGCACAGATTCGCGGTCGCCATAAAAAGCATCGCTTGGAATACACGCCAAGTCTATGGCTGGTAAATTTTCAGGTAAGCGAGCTCTACGCGTCGATTTCGATAGTTTTACTTTACCGCTGTCTAGCTTTTTCAATGCATTGTACAAACGAATTATTTTTGAGCGTGTGCCGCCAAGCGTCAGTAAAACCAAAATGGTGCTGTGTGTGTATTTTTCTATCTCTAGCCCAACTTCATCCAGTAGATATTTATGAATATCTTTTAATGAGTAAGGTAGCTCACTAATATCAATAAGGATTTTTAATGGGTCGTGGCCCATGTTATCACCACTAAAATGCGGGAATATTTCCATAAAGTCTTGCTTAGCTAATACTTTAATTTGCTTAAGCGAGGCCATCTGTTGTTTAAACTCTTCAACATGATTTAGCAGCGCATTGAGCAGCTTATAGCCTTCCATCTCTAATTGCTTCTGGCACACGTCAAGCGATGCAATAAGCTGGTATTTTGGCGATGTGCTGGCGTAGATGCTATAAATCTCTCGAAAGAAATCGGCATCAAAATCGGGGTCGTTAATATGAATATAAGACGCCTGAGAAAACGCCGATACTACTTTATGCGCCGAATGCGTAATGTAGTCAGCCCCAGCATGTATTGCAGAATAATGACGAAAGCTAGGATGAAACAAAGAGTATGCAAACCAGGCTTCATCTATAAACACCTTAATACCATATTGATGAGCATAATCGACGACTTGTTTCAGGTCGCTAAGTAGGCCGTCGTAAGTACAACCGGTAAGCACTAATAATTTAGCATCAGTATTGTTTTCAATTGCCAACTTGATGTCGGCCAACGACGGTGGCGCGAAAATGCCATATTTTGGATTTAAGATACTCGCCAAATAAATAGGGTAACTGGCTGATTGCAAGATGCCATAGTGTACTGACTTATGGCAATTACGGTCGACAATTACTTTATCGCCCTTGCGCAGGAGTGTCTGCAATATGATTTTATTTGAGGTAGATGAACCATTTGTAACAAAGTAGGTGTGCTTAACTTCAAACGTCGCCGCTGCTGATTCTTGAGCGCGACCAATAGTATTGGTGCTGTCTGACAATGAACCTAGCGAGTCTACCGAAACCGACAGGTCGCCAACAAATACATTGCGGCCGTAAAACTGATAAAAATCTTTAATGTAAGGTGAGTTTCTAAAGCTAGAACCCCCACTATGACCCGGTGTATGCCAAGAGTCGTTTGCTTCACCAACGTAACGACGATACGCCGTCCAAAATGGCGTTTCAGAGCGGTCGTCAAAATCGTTGATCATATAACCTAAAATCGCTTCTGGGTCAGAAATTACTTCATCTTTAAAAAAGAAGGATTCGATTTCTTCTGATTCGTTTACGATCTCCAGCCCTTTAGTGTCGTCGCCAATAACATAAACCGGTAACTCAAGACGAATTGCCTTTAAATCCTCGATAAAGCGACTATACATTCGCTCACCCACTTTATTGTGCATATCCCAGCTTAGAACTACGGCTTGAATATCACCATCTTCCTCTACATGTTCCAACGCGCGTTTAAGCTCGAGGCATTCAATAATATCGATATGAATATCGTCTCGCTCAAAGTTAGGAATGGTCTTTGACAGATTCGTTGAAAGCCCTTGTAAAGTGGCTGGGTCTTGCTCAATTATCAAGATACGAAGTAGAGGTAGCATAGAGGGTTTCACAATAAAATTTTATAATACTCACTAGCATAACCAAAGGAGTGAGACTTGTGAAATTAATACTTTGATAATATTCTAATAATTGTACAATTTCACTAACATGCCCTCACGTATAAAAATGTTTTATCTAGATGGATTGATAGGTGCGGTTTTATGTCGCACTTTTGGGGTTTTGGGGTTTGTGCTTTATTGCGCGAGGTAAACTCGCGACTACAGGGTTGGCGTTGTATTTGTAGGCGTGGCTTTCTACCGCGCTTTTTGGATTTTGGGGCTTGTGCTTTATTGCGCGAGGTAAACTCGCGACTACAGGGTTGGCGTTGTATTTGTAGGCGTGGCTTTCTACCGCGCTTTTGGGATTTTGGGATTTTGGGCTTGTGCTTTATTGCGCGAGGTAAACTCGCGACTACAGGGTTGGCGTTGTATTTGTAGGCGCGGCTTTATGCCGCGCTTTTGTGGTTTATGCTTTATTGCGCGAGGTAAACTCGCATCTACAGGGGGGTATTATATTTGTAGGCGTGGCTTTCTGCCGCGCTTTTGGGATTTTGAGGCTTGTGCTTCATTGCGCGAGGTAAACTCGCGACTACTTACCGCGCTTTTGGGGCTATTCCGTTTTTTCTTTAAACTCACACAGGTCTTCAATAATACAGCTGCCACATTTAGGTTTACGTGCTACGCAGGTGTAACGTCCGTGAAGAATCAACCAGTGATGCACGTCTACTTTAAATTCTTTTGGTACAACCTTTTCAAGCTTTTGTTCTACAGCGACAACATCTTTACCCATAGCGAGCTTGGTACGATTAGAAACACGAAATATGTGTGTATCTACGGCTATTACAGGCCAGCCAAAGGCTGTATTGAGTACAACATTAGCTGTTTTACGGCCAACGCCTGGTAGGGCTTCTAATGCTTCACGATTTTCTGGCACGATGCTGTTATGCTCATCCACCAAAATTTGGCACATTTTGTACACGTTGGCAGCTTTAGAATTAAATAAGCCGATGGTTTTTATATAATCACGCAGTGTATCGTGACCTATATCTAAAATGGCTTGTGGCGTATTAGCAACAGGGAACAACTTTCGAGTGGCTTTGTTAACGCCTACATCGGTTGCTTGCGCTGAGAGTGTTACTGCTACTAGTAACTCAAACGGGCTTGAATATTCAAGCTCAGTAACTGGGTGCGGATTATCGTCGCGCAGGCGCGACAGTATTTGGTGACGTTTTTCTTTATTCATGCAACTTAAAACGTATTAGTGCTAATTGTTGCTCTAATACGTTTTCCCCTTAAGTTAAGCTAGTAACACGTGCTCGAGGGCCTTTTTCAGCCTCTGGCGGTGCAACTTGTTTTGATTTTATTTGTGCGTCGATTACGTTTTTAGCGGCAATAAGTAGCCCAAGTCCTAAAAAGGCACCCGGTGGTAAAATTGCGAGTAAAAATTGGTTATCAAAGTTAAATACTTCTATGCGCAAGCTCTGTGCCCATGGGCCAAGTAATAAGTCGGCACCGTCAAACAGCGTACCTTGGCCGATTAGTTCGCGCATAGTACCTAATACTAACAGTACAGCCATAAAGCCTAAGCCCATCATTAAGCCGTCAAATGCTGATAAATGAACAGGGTTTTTAGAGGCGTATGCTTCAGCGCGGCCAATAATGGCGCAGTTAGTTACAATCAACGGAATAAAAATTCCTAATGATTGATATAAACCAAAGGTGTAAGCGTTCATAAGTAATTGAACTATTGTTACAAAGCCCGCGATGATCATTACAAATACAGGTATACGAATATCTTTTGGCACCCAGTTACGCACAATTGATACGGTAACATTGGAGCCTATTAGTACGAGTAAAGTTGCTAAGCCTAAACCTAAGGCATTTGTTACAGTTGAGGTAACGGCAAGCAGTGGACATAAACCTAAAAGCTGTACAAGGGCAGGGTTATTTACCCATACACCTTCTTTGTATAATGTTTTTAACTCACTCATTTAGCTACCTCCATACATTCGGCATTAGGTGCTGCAAAAATATCATCAAAATTAGTTTGTGCGAACAATACGGCATTTTTAACAGAGCCCACAACAGCACGTGGCGTTATGGTCGCGCCTGTAAATTGATCAAACTGGCCGCCATCTTTTTTTACAGCCCAGCGAGCGTCTTCTTCGCCTTCAACCGTTAAGCTTTTAAATGTTGTGATCCAAAGTGATTTTTTAACTTCTACTTTGTCGCCTAAACCAGGGGTTTCTTCGTGTTTAGTGGTACGAACGCCAGCAATAGTGCCATCGCTCAACACAGCTGTTAACAGGTTTATATCGCCACTGTAGCCGTTTGGCGTAACATGCCTAATAACAACAGCGACTGGTTTATTGTTTTTACGAGCACGGTAAATTACCTGGTTTGCGTGTGGGCCTAGCTTTTCGTCAGTAATAATTACGCAATCTTGCGATAATTGATTGTCGTACGATTTTGGGTCGAGCACTTCTTGTAGCTGCGCAGTAAGTTGCAGTTGTTCTTGCTCTGCAATTTTATCGGCAGTAAGCGCGTTGATAGAGGCAACTAAGCCCGTTGTTGCTAACGCAAACGCAGTTAAAATAGCACCATTTTTAGCCATTGACGAAATGATCATTTTACTGCTCCATGGCCATAAGTACGTGGCTGTGTGTAGTAGTCTATTAGCGGCACTGCAATATTAATCAATAATACGCTAAATGCGATGGCATCAGGAAAACCACCAAAGGTACGAATTAAATAAATTAGTAAGCCAATTAGCGCGCCATAAATTAAGCGCCCTTTGTTAGTTGTTGCTGCAGATACCGGATCGGTTGCTATAAAAAAGGCACCCATCATAGTGGCACCACTTAATAAGTGAAATAGGGTGCCCGGCTCTGTACCAGGTGATGCGATATAACCAATAGCACTACATACAGCTAAAGTTACGATAAAACTGACAGGGATATGCCAGTTAATTATTTTTTCTTTTAATAAGTATAAACCACCCACTAAAAAGCCTAAGTTAACCCACACCCAACCAAGGCCAGCCCATTCGTTAAATAATGGCTTTTGCATGCTTTCGGTAACGGTTAAACCGTGTGCTATGTCTGTTTTAACAGTATCCAGCGGTGTTGCCATTGTTAGGCCATCAACCCCTGCACGTACTTGATCTAGGCTAAACCCAGAGGCCGTAAAATCGGTGAATATTAGCCTTAGCTGATCAGCAAAGCCTATTGGCGTATTTATTAAATCGGTGACAGGCAACCATGCGGTCATTTGCACTGGGAACGAAACTAAAAGCAGTACATAAGCCGCCATTGCTGGATTGAATAAATTAAACCCAAGGCCGCCATAAAGCTGTTTAACTATAACAATAGAAAATAAACAGCCAATAACGATTATCCACCAAGGGGCAAGTGGAGGGATACTCAATGCCAATAACACGGCAGTAAGCCACGCACTGCCATCACTTAATGCAGGCCAAACAGGGCGCTTTCGTATTAGCATTATTGCAGCTTCAAATACGCTTACAGCAACAAGCGCTAGTACCAGTTGAATAAGCACACCTGTACCAAAAAAGAAAACTTGAGCAATTAGCCCAGGAATACACGCAGCAATAACGCTAAGCATTAATCGCGTTAACGATTTATGGCTGTGATTATGCGGCGAACTGGCCATGGTTAATTTCATGACTGATTATTTCCTTCTTTTTGTAACTTTTTAGCTTTTGCTCTCGCAATTGCAGCAGCCACGGCGGCTTTTTTCTTATCGTCGGCTGATTTAGATTTATCTGCGTTAATAAGAACTGATGAGTCATCGGTGTTACTTTCTGCACTCTTAGGTGCTGCGCTATCAACTTGTAGCTCTTGGGGCTGAGTTTGTTCGGTAACATCTAGTGCTTTAGCCGCTTTTTTAGCTTTAGCACGAGCTATGGCCGCAGCTACCGCTGCTTTTTTATCATCAACGGGTGCCGCGCTTTGTGGCTCTTCACTCACGGTTTGCTCAGCTTCTTCTAATGCTTTAGCTGCTTTTTTAGCTTTTGCACGAGCAATGGCCGCCGCTACGGCTGCTTTTTTATCATCAGCAGGCGTATCGCTTTGTGGCGCTTCACTCACGGTTTGCTCAGCGCCATCTAATGCTTTAGCCGCTTTTTTAGCTTTAGCACGAGCAATGGCCGCAGCTACCGCTGCTTTTTTATCATCAACAGGGGCATCGCTTTGTGGCTCTTCACTCACGGTTTGCTCAGCGCCATCTAATGCTTTAGCCGCTTTTTTAGCTTTTGCACGAGCAATGGCCGCCGCTACCGCTGCTTTTTTATCATCAACGGGGGCCGCGCTTTGTGGCTCTTCACTTACTGTTTGTTCAGCGTTATCTAATGCTTGTGCTGCCTTTTTGGCTTTAGCACGAGCAATGGCCGCAGCTACGGCTGCTTTTTTGTCATCAACAGGTGCATCAGTTTGTGGCTCTTCACTTGCTGCTTGTTCAGCGTTATCTAATGCTTGTGCTGCTTTTTTAGCTTTAGCTCGAGCAATGGCTGCAGCGACTGCTGATTTTTTATCATCAACGGGCGCAGTATCGGCCGATTCATCTGTTTGAGATTTTTGCTCTTTATATTTACGCGCTTGTTCTTTACGTAGTGCGCGCTCTTTTGCTACTTCGCTGTTGTCAGGTTCTAATTCAGCAGATTGATCGCCTAGCTTTTTAGCTTTAGCGCGTGCAATAGCGGCTGCAACAGCTGATTTTTCATCGCCGTTATCTGATTTATTTTTAACGCGGGCTAGTGCCTCTGCTACTTTTTGCTTTTCGTCAGCAGATTTAGCGGCAGGTTTACGTTTATGGCGGTTTTGACGTTCTTCTTGCTCGCGATCTAAACGCTCTTTTCGTGCATCAAAACGCTCTTTTGCTCTGTCGGCTTTAATTTTGTCAGCTTGTTGTTCTTTAATTTCAACTTTGGCTATACGGTAGTACTGTACAAGAGGGATTTCGCTTGGGCACACATATGCACAAGCACCACACTCAATACAGTCAAATAAATTATGCTCTTGTAGTTTGTCGTACTCTTTTGATTTAGCAAACCACTGCAATTGCTGTGGTAATAAAGAAGCAGGGCAGGCATCGGCACAAGCGCTACAACGTATACAGGCTTTTTCAGGGCCGGGCTCCGCAAGCTCTTTATGATCAGGCGCTAAAATACAGTTAGTTGTTTTAACTATGCCAATACGCACTGTGGGTAGCGTAAAGCCCATCATTGGGCCGCCCATTACAACACTTTGCTGCGGTACAGGTGAGAAACCTTGGCAATCAAGTAAATGCTTTATTTCAGTGCCAAGTAGTGCCCATACATTCCCAGGCTTATGAATAGTGTTACCTGTTACCGTAACTATACGTTCAATGAGTGGTTTACCTTCATAAACGGCTTGTTGTACGGCAAACAAAGTCCCGGTGTTATGCACTAAAATACCAATATCGGCAGGAATACCAATGCTAGGAACTTCACGGTTAGTAAGTAATTTAATTAATTGCTTTTCACCGCCAGATGGATAAATAGTGGGCACCGTTTGAATAATAATTTTTGAGTTATGCTCAGCTGCTTGCTTCATTGCTGCAATAGCTTCTGGCTTATTATCTTCTATACCCACAATGCACAGCGTTGGATTTAAAAGTTGCTGCATTATTTCAATGCCTTGGATAACTTCTTTAGCGTGTTCGCGCATTAAAACGTCATCGGCAGTAATATAAGGTTCGCACTCAACAGCATTTACAATTAAAAATTCGATAGGTTGCTTGGTATCTGCTTTTACATAAGTAGGAAAACCAGCACCACCCATACCGCTAATACCGGCTTGGTGAATAATATTTATCAGCTCGTCATGACTAAGCTCAGCAGGATTTTTATTTTTATTTAGAGCTACCCATTCGTCTTTGCCGTCTGGTTCAATAATAACACTTAGTTCAGGTAGGGCCGATGGGTGTGCTGATGGCATAGGTGCAATATCAGTAACCACGCCAGAGCTTGGCGCATGCACAGGTACCGACCAGTTAGCAGCAGGCGCTGTAAGTGGTTGACCTTTTAAGACGTGTTGGCCTTTTTCTACAAGTAACTTACCGTTTGCACCTATGTGCTGCTTAAGCGGAACAATGAGTTTGTCGGGCAAAGGTAGGCGAGTGATACTCGCACTATTAGAGAGTGATTTTTGTTGTGGTGGGTGTATGCCGCCAGGAAATGCCCACACGGTGCCTTTTTTTATTTGTTCAAGTAACTTGTCCACTCAAACCTCTAATCTATTTGTGTAACAGGAATAGCATCTAGCTGCCATTTCCAGTTTTGTTTAGTTTCGGCTACAGGTAGCATATCAATGCAATCTACAGGGCAAGGCTCAACACATAAATCACAGCCAGTACATTCATCAATTAACACAGTGTGCATTTGACGAGTAGCGCCTAAAATAGCGTCAACCGGGCAGGCTTGAATACATTTGGTACAGCCAATACATTCATCTTCGCGAATATAAGCCACTGTTTTTATAGGTTCTGCTTGCTCGCCACCGGCAAGTGGTTTTTCATCAACACCCATTAAGCCGGCAAGCTTTTTCATGGTTGATTCGCCGCCCGGTGGGCATTTATTTATTTCATCGCCATTGGCTATGGCTTCGGCGTAAGGGCGACAACCCGGGTAGCCACATTGTCCGCATTGAGTTTGCGGCAAAATAGTATCAATTTGCTCAACAATAGGGTTACCTTCAACGCGAAAGCGAATTGCTGCAAACCCTAAAATAAGTCCAAAAATGAGTGCTAGCGAACCAATCGCTATCAAGGCATAAAACAAGGTCATATTAAAACTTCACTAATCCAGTAAAACCCATAAACGCCATCGACATTAAGCCTGCAGTGATCATTGCAATAGAGGCGCCTTTAAAAGGCGTAGGAACGTCAGCAGCAGCTAAACGTTCTCGTAGTGCTGCAAACAATACAAGCACTAAAGAAAAACCAACCGCAGCACCAAAACCATATACTGCAGATTGTAAAAACGAATGATCTTCTTTGATATTTAATAAAGCCACACCTAATACCGCACAGTTAGTGGTGATCAGCGGTAAAAATATGCCTAATAAACGATATAGAGTAGGGCTTGTTTTACGCACAACCATTTCGGTAAATTGCACTACAACGGCAATTACTAAAATAAAGCTCATGGTGCGTAAAAAGGCGATATCCAGAGGGATTAAAATATATTGATTAACTAAATAGCTAGTTACAGAGGCAAGAGTAAGCACAAACGTGGTTGCCAAAGACATACCAATCGCCGTATCAAGCTTACCTGATACGCCCATAAACGGACATAAGCCTAAAAATTGTACTAATACAAAGTTATTAACCAGAACGGTTCCAATCAATAACAAGACATATTCTGTCATGTGTGCCTCACGCTATAATAAACGTGGGTATTATCCTTTTTTCTTTATCGATTAACAACACATGAGAAGCAAATAAACGACTCAATCAGTAATGATATTAAAGTGACTTAAGATTTCAGGTGTAATTAGAATAGGATCGATATTATACGGCTTTAAAATATCTTTAAATTGATCGTGTTCTTGGTATAAATCTAATAGTGCTTTATTAAATAGGGCAATTTGTTCAGGAGATAATTGAATTTTATTAAAACCAATAAAATAGGGGGATTCGCTTTGTAAAAAGGCCAAATTAACATGATGTAAGTTAAATTGTTTTAGCCTAGCGCGTGCTTGTAAAGTATTGGCAAAGTATCCATCTATACGGTTGTTTTCTATCATTTTCACACCCGTACCATTGGCATCGGTGAGTAAAACAATATCAAATTCCCTCAATCCGTCTTTAATCATTTGTTGCTGTATTTTGATTAGTTGAAAAGATGCATTTGAAGGGCCAAAAACAGCAATTTGCATTTTTTGTAGATCATTGAGGCTTTTGATGGTTTTTTTTGCACCCTCAGGTTGAAAAAATCCATATTGCATTTTCATAAGCGGGATCGAAAAATAAAGCCATTCGTTGCGGTCAAGATTCCAGCCCATAGGAAAGTTTCCTTGAGCTTGTAGGTTTTTTAGCATGAGCTTAGAGCGACGATTTGGTACGCTGACAAACTCACATTTATAATTGAGGCGTTTACACGCTAAGGTAAGTATATCAACAAAGGGGCCAGCGGCATTATCGTGTTCATCAACAAATGAAAATGGAGGATAGTTGTGAGTGCTAAAAACTAATTCTTTTTGCGGGGCGTTTGCGTACAAACTCAAAGGCATAATAAAAAGTATAATAAAGGTAATTACTCTTTTCATGATGCCTCCAATAGACTATATGTCTTTAGGTTTTTCTATGTAATAACCTTGAACGCCATCTAAACACAACGTTTCTATAATGTGCTTTTCTTCTTGGCTCTCAACGCCCTCAGCAAATACACTAACACCAATGCGGTGAGCTAAATCGACCATTAAGCGCATAAAGTACTGATTGTTTTTATCGTCTTCGAGGCCGCGAGTATAACTTGCGTCCATTTTAATAAAGTCAGGTTTTAAATCGCGGAAAAACTTAAATGAAGTTAAGCCAACACCAAAACGTTCAACTGTAACGCGTGCGCCAACACGGTGAACCATGTCGATAAAGCGCTTACTAGCCTTGATGTTTTGCTGTAAACCAAACTCACTTACTTCAAATACTAGTTTAGATGCAATATGCGTATCTTTCAATAATCGGCGCTCTAGCCAAATTACAAACTGATCGTTGTGTGCACTAGAGGCTGTTACGTTTAAACCAAAAAACTTTTCAGATAAATTACGGCTTTTAACCTTTTCAAGAGAAGAGTCTATTATCAGGCGATCAATTTCTATTGCCATATCAAGCTTTTCGGCCATCGCTAAAAAAGAAGCGGTAGGCAGTACTTGATTGTCTTCTGTTTTAAATCGAACTTGTACTTCAGCGTAGGCTTTTATGCTTTTACCAAGCGGCATAATGTTTTGCATTACCAAATGCACGCGCTTAGATTCAATAACTTCTTTAATAACCTTACGCCAGTTTTGATTACCAAAACCCGCACTTACGTTATTAACTAAATCGGTTTCGCGTTGTACGTGCCATGCGTTTACTTGTTTTGATTGCGCCATACTCATCGCGTTATCAACAACAGAAAGCAATTCGCCTAACGGCTTACCTTTTTCGTAACCTACAATACCTGTATTTGCTACCGAGCTTAACTCTTGGTTTTGTTGGTACTGCGTGAAGCGCGATTGGAGGTTTTCACCAAAGCGCTCAGCTTCTTTTAAAGGAATGTGGGGTAGTACGACAGCAAAGTCAGAGCTGTTTAATCTAAATACTTGGCTGCCAGTGTAAGTGCCGCTTATGTGCTTAATAATATCGGCAACGCCTTTAACGTACTCATCACCTTTTTGATAACCACGGCTTTGGTTTATAGCTTGTAGTTCGCTACAACGAACCATAGCTAAAGAACCAAATGTACTTTGCTCAGTGTTTTCAATGTTTTTTTCGTAATACTCAACAAACATATTACGATTACCAAGCGAGGTAATTACATCTTTGTACGCTTCATGCTTAATAGTCATAGCAGCGCTTTGTATGTCTTCGTTTTTGTTTTTTAAGAAATGTGATAATCGATTAAAGCTAGGTACTAAATCTTTTCCCATTTTTTTCAATCGAGTGCCATCTAGTGCTGTTTCTAAATCATTATCAACTTGGTTTTGATTGATATAAATATCGATAATGTCAGCAACTGTTGTACTTATGTTTTTATTTAAATGGTAAAAAATAGATTTCATTAGAATTATTGGAATAATAACTAAAATGGCAGAAATCAAAATAACGATAAAGAGGGACGTTTGAAGTTGCGACGCTAAATGTTCAATGTTAAGTACAAACTCAACTTTTATATCTGAGGCATCATTTACAGCAAATTGAGGGCGCACTGAGTTAAAGTTAGAGAGTACAAAATCAGCAAACATTGGTAATTGAGTCGGGGGGTTAATGCTAAATATTTCAGCCCCTTGGTAATCTCTTAGAGTAAAGCTTGAAAACGTTTTACCATCTGCAATTGATTGTTTTAAATTTTGAGCAGAAATATCGTCTAAAGAAAGGTCATTAATATACTTAGTAACAGTAGTTTGCGCACTTTTTTGTGCATCACTTACCGCAGTATCAAAGCTTATAGATATGAAGTAGCTTCCTGCTGCAACACACAATAACCAAGAGATAATTTGTATAAAAATAAGTTTTTTAAATCCAGCCATGTTTTCAGTCTTTTAATAATTCAAAAGGGAAGGAATCAAGTCCTTGATTAATAAACTAAGTACAGCGCATTAAGGAATAAACTAATGCTTTAGTTATATAAGGAAGAGTAGTGGAATTAGCTTGAGATGTCTATGAAATTCTTAGAATTGGCTCCCCCTCCCCGACTCGAACGGGGGACCTGCGGATTAACAGTCCGTCGCTCTAACCAACTGAGCTAAGGGGGAACTAAAGTAGTGATATTATTATGATGATTTGGCTCCCCCTCCCCGACTCGAACGGGGGACCTGCGGATTAACAGTCCGTCGCTCTAACCAACTGAGCTAAGGGGGAACTACATCATAAACATAAACTTGGCTCCCCCTCCCCGACTCGAACGGGGGACCTGCGGATTAACAGTCCGTCGCTCTAACCAACTGAGCTAAGGGGGAATCGTTTATGGTTGAAAAACTTGGCTCCCCCTCCCCGACTCGAACGGGGGACCTGCGGATTAACAGTCCGTCGCTCTAACCAACTGAGCTAAGGGGGAAGCGTCTTGCCTTTCAACGGGGCGAAATATTAATGACCGCGCCGCAAAGTGTCAACATATAAAAGTCATAAATTGAAAAAAGAGGTTTATTCGTTGTTTTTGTGTTCGATCTGCGTGTTTTATAGCTCTATTAAAGTTACTTTTTTAAAAATTTAAGAATAACAATGTGACTTTTATTATTGCTGAGTCTTCAAATTGGTTAAATTAAACACGGTATTAAAGTGGCTTGTTATTAAAAAACAACTCAAAAACATAAAAACTCATTTTTTACTTAGCGATATTTTTCGTATTTAATTCGTTTTTTGTTTTAATTTTCTAAAAATATACCTATGCGTATATTCGCAGAAATATTTTTTGATCTAAATTGTGATCTAATCACTATGTATAAAATGAGTATTTGTTTTATCCGTTCAAAAATAGAGCAATCAATAACTTAACTTTGTATTAAACGTTTTTTTATACCTAACGTACAACTATGTTAAGAAGAAAAATTGGTGAGCTACAGTTTTTAGCGTGAGTTTATAAAAATGCCACAATTAACAAATGGTCAATTGGTTGGATATCACCGAAAATGGAGGCTCTCTCAAAGCCTTTATAAATGCGGGTTTGAATGAGTTATCCACGGTTTCTGTGGATAACTCTGTTTATGAAACTTTAAGAACATCATCGGCACCAATGGTTTAGGGTGCTACAACGATTTCAAGCTTTTAAATCACTATTTTTAATTCAATATAAAACAATGGGTTATGATTTGATGCTGAATGTATGCAACTCGATGAGGGAATTTTTTCGTAACGATAAACCAAGCAGTACCTTTGTGTAAAAAAGCATCATATATCACTGGGTGTTTGTAATAAAAGTTATAAAAATGTGTTTTAATTGGTTTTTGGTGTATTTAGGCTCTATTTTAACAAAAAGATGCAAAAACTAAGTTTTACTATTTTTTCGAATCTTTACTTCTTTAATTACTTCAATTGTAGTGATAAATCCGTGGCTTGAACTGCCTTGATGCTTTAAAATGATTCGTTCAGTAAAAGAGGCCTATTTATTTCATGCGCGCAATTTCAAAATCCCAGACTCGCCCAGATTTACTAAACGATCCCATCTTGCCCACATTAAAGACGATGACCATCCCGATGATATTCGGCATGATCACGCTAATGATGTTCAATATTGTCGATACATTCTTTATAAGCTTACTAGGCACTGAGCCGCTTGCAGCGGTGAGCTTTACATTTCCGGTTACCTTTACCGTTATTAGCTTAGCAATAGGGCTGGGGATCGGTACATCGGCGGTAATAGCAAAAGCGCTCGGTAGTAATAAAATAGATGAAGCGCGTTTTGACGCCAGTATTTCTTTAATGGTTGGTGTGGTTCTGGTTATTGTGTTGTCATCTGTTGGGTATTTACTGATTGACCCCATATTTACTTTGCTAGGAGCGGGCGCACAAGTATTGCCGTTAATACACGAATACATGAATATATGGTTTATTGGTAGTGTATTTTTAATAACTCCAATGATTGGTAACTCGGTACTGCGCGCCAGTGGCGATACAAAAACGCCAAGTTTAGTAATGGGTGGAGCTGGGCTGATAAACGCCGTACTCGACCCTATACTGATATTTGGTTTTGGGCCTGTACCAGCGTTAGGTATTCAAGGCGCTGCCATAGCAAGCGTTATTGCATGGTCGGTTGCTGTGGTTATTATTTTATACATATTAGCGGTTAAAAAGCGCTTGTTGAGCCTAAAAGCAGGCAAGCAAACAGTGACTGGCGCTATTCGTAAAATATTAAAAATTGGTTTGCCTGCTGCCGGCGCAAACATGCTTACACCGGTTGCAATGGCCGTAATGACCGCTATGGTTGCGCACCACGGGCCAGAAGCCGTAGCCGCATTTGGAGTGGGAAGCCGAATAGAATCTATTGCAAGTATATTAGTGCTTGCGCTATCGATGACATTACCGCCATTTGTTAGCCAAAACTTTGGCGCTGGCAAATTATGCCGCGTTAAAGAAGCGTATACCGGCACACTAAAATTTGTGATGGTATGGCAATTTGCCATTTACGTATTACTCATTGCATTTTCAGGTGTTATAAGCCAATTATTTGGTAAAGAACAAGCCGTAATAGATGTAATTAAACTCTTTATTTATACCATCCCGCTAAGCTATGGCTTACAAGGGGTGATCATATTATCAAATTCATCGTTTAATGCTTTACACAAACCAATGTACGCATTGGTATTAAGTGTCATTCGGTTATTCATATTTTATGTACCATTTGCTTATGTAGGCAACGAAATAGCCGGATTATTAGGGCTATTTATTGGCGCTGCTTTAGGTAACTTATTTACAGCAATAGTGGCATACAAATGGTTTATGAAAAAACTAGAAGCGCTGAGCGGCGAATCGTTACAGGAGTGCAATAATTGAGCGACCATTTTCAGTTAAAATCACATTTTAAACCAGCAGGCGATCAGCCCACAGCGATTAAGCAGCTATGTGAAGGATTAGAAGCAGGCCTTGCACACCAAACTTTATTAGGTGCCACCGGTACAGGTAAAACCTTTACCATGGCTAATATAATTAACGATTTAAACCGTCCGACAATAATAATGGCGCACAATAAAACGCTTGCCGCGCAGCTATACGGGGAAATGAAAGAGTTTTTCCCTAAAAATGCGGTTGAGTATTTTGTATCGTATTACGATTACTACCAGCCAGAAGCCTATGTTGTATCTAGCGACACATTTATTGAAAAAGATGCCTCGATAAACGAGCATATAGAACAAATGCGTTTAAGTGCGACCAAAGCACTGCTTGAGCGTCGCGACACCATTATTGTGGCGTCGGTATCGGCTATTTATGGTTTGGGCGACCCTAAATCGTACATGAAAATGATGCTACTTTTAAAAGTGGGCGAAAAAGTAGACCAACGCGACATGCTACGTCGCCTAGCTGAAATACAATACACCCGCAACGATATAGATTTTAGCCGTGGTACATATCGTGTACGTGGTGAAGTGGTTGATATATTTCCTGCAGAATCTAGCACCTTCGCAATTCGCGTAGAAATGTTTGATGACGAAATAGAGCGCTTGAGTATTTTTGATCCGCTTACAGGCGCCGTCGAAAAGCATATAATACGCACCACTATCTATCCAAAAACACATTATGTTACCCCGCGTGAAAAAATACTCGGTGCTATCGATAAAATACAAGAAGAACTAAAAGATCGAAGAGCCCAGTTACTCAGTGCTAATAAATTAGTAGAAGAGCAACGCGTAACGCAGCGTACGCAATACGATATAGAAATGATGCGGGAGCTAGGTTATTGCTCTGGTATAGAAAACTACAGCCGCTATTTATCGGGCCGTACGCCGGGCGATCCGCCACCCACATTACTTGATTACCTCCCAGACGACGCATTGATGATTATTGATGAGTCGCACGTAACCGTATCGCAAATTGGGGCAATGTATAAAGGCGACAGAAGCCGTAAAGAAAACTTAGTTGAGTATGGCTTCAGAATGCCCTCAGCAATGGACAACAGGCCGCTGCGCTTTGAAGAATTTGAAGCTATTTCACCACAAACAATTTATGTATCGGCAACGCCAGGCGACTTTGAGTTAGACCGTTGTGTGGGCGCAATCGCAGAGCAAGTAATTCGCCCAACTGGGCTGCTTGACCCACTTATTGAAGTGCGTCCGGTAGGCGATCAGGTTGATGATTTACTTTCAGAAATTTATAAAAGTGTAGAGAAGGGCGAACGCGTACTTGTAACCACTTTGACCAAACGTATGTCTGAGGATTTAACCGATTACTTAAGTGAGCACGACGTAAAAGTGCGTTACTTACATTCAGACATAGACACGGTTGAACGGGTTGAAATTATTCGTGATTTACGTGCGGGTGTGTTTGATGTGTTAGTGGGCATTAACTTACTTCGAGAAGGTCTGGATATGCCAGAAGTGGCGCTAGTAGCCATACTTGATGCCGATAAAGAAGGCTTTTTACGCTCAGCGCGTTCAATTATTCAAACCATTGGTCGTGCTGCACGTCACTTAGATGGCCGCGCTATTTTGTACGGTGATAAAATTACAAAATCTATGGCTAAGGCCATGGACGAAACAGCGCGCCGACGCGAAATTCAGCATGCTTATAATATAGAACACGGTATTGAACCGCATTCACTAGCCAAAAAGATTCTTGATGCGATGGATGTAGGCGAAGAAGCCGGCCCTAAAGATAACCTTAGACTTGTTCGTAAAGATTCTAAAAAGGTACTTAGTGCTAAAGAAATTACAGTGCAAATTAAGCAGCTTGAAACCAAAATGCATGCATACGCAAGCGACCTAGAATTTGAAAAAGCGGGCTCTGTTCGCGATGAAATACATGAACTACAACAACAGTTGATTAATTAAAAATGACAGCAAACTTTACTCCTCTTATTACTGCGCTTGAAGATGCGCCAATTTTAAAAAATGACCTGTGCCGTGTTTTTCATGGCCGTGGCCATAGTGTTGAGGCGTTAAGTCATATTAATTTAGACTTTTATCCGCCAAGTTTGTTTTTGGTTTCGTACGACGAAATTGACGAGCAAACACTAAGCGAGCTTACCGATGTTGTGTGGCAGTGGGCACAAAAAAACCAGCCAGAGCTTATTAGCTCACTTGTGTATCAGCAGCGCGCTGGCGTGCAAAGCCAAAACACCGTGGTTTATGGGCAATTACCTAACCCGCATGTTGTAACTGAAAACGGCATTCGTTTTTTGGTTGATTTACAGAGCCGTCAAAATACCGGAATATTTCCCGATATGCGCAGCGGCCGTGAGTTTGTAATGGCTAATAGTAAGCATGGCAAAGTGCTTAACTTATTTTCGTATACATGTGGGTTTTCGCTTGCAGCCATGCAAGGCGGAGCAGATCATGTAATGAATATGGATATGAGCAAAGGTGTACTTAAAGTCGGCAAGCAAAACCATCAACTAAATGGCTTTGAGCGCGGCGTAAGTTTTTTACCTCACGATATTTTAAAGTCGTTTGGAAAACTAAAAAAAGCAGCCCCGTTTGACTTAATAATAGTTGATCCGCCAAGCTTTCAAAAAGGCAGCTTTATATTAACTAAAGACTATCAAAAAGTGCTGCGCAGGTTGCCAGAGCTACTTTGCGATACCACACAATTGTTATTGTGCGCTAATAGCCCAGAGCTTAGCGAAGAGGCGTTTAAGGCGTTAATAAACGAGCACACCCAAGGCGCAATTGAATTTGTTGAGCGCCTAGCTCCTACCGAGCGTTTTATTGAAGTAGACAGCGACAGAAGCTTAAAAGCACTTATCTACAAAACGTCACAATCTGCTGATTAAATGAAGCTCAGCAAACGCCTAACTGCCATTGATACATTAATTTCGCAGCATCACGATATTATTTGGGATTGCTGCTGCGACCATGGTTATTTAGGCATGGCGCTATTAAAACGCGCAGCTGCAAACCAGGTTATTTTTGTAGATATAGTCGCCACTTTAATGAACGACCTAGAAACGCAATTATCATCTATTAATAAATTACAAAAAACCTGTAATAAAAATCCGCAGTGGCAGGTCTTATGTCAGGATGTAGGCAAAATTGAAATTGCTCAAAGTAAAAGCCAAGTAGTTGTAATCGCAGGTGTTGGCGGTGAGCTGTTGTTAAGTTTAATACAACAAATTATTGCTAATAATGCAGTGGAGCATTTGAATAATGTTCGTTTTATTTTGTGCCCAGTGCATCACACTTATAAGTTGCGAGTCGGTTTAAAGCAATTAGGTTTAGGGCTTGTAAGTGAGCAAATAGTTTACGACAACAAACGTTTTTATGAAGTGATTGAAGTGAGCTTTAGTAGCAATAATGAGATTAGTCACACCGGTAATAAAATGTGGGACTTTGCTAGTGCAGAACACGCTATGTACCAACGGCAACTCATAAATCATTATAATAAAATGCTCAATAAAGATAAGCCATACTATCAAAAAGTTATAACAGACTATCAAGAACTCACCGATAGTTAAAAAAGCCCGAAAGTAGGGCGTACATGTGATCTAATTACGACATTGACGACGTAATGTGTTCATAGTTTATATCGCACAACGCGAGTTTATTTGGTTTATTTATGTCAGATAACAAGAGTCACATTAATCATTTGCTTAGCAATGAGCAAAAATGGCAACACAGTTACGAGCAACCTATTTCTTATGCACCCCTTGTGCAATTGGCTAATAGTAGCTGGGTGGTGCCACAACATTTTTTACGTTACAAGCACACGCTTGAAAGCATAAACGAAGTGCTTGAGAGTATAGAGTTTTCGGCTCACTTTAGAGTGCTTGCTGCACAAAAAGGTGAAGAAATTTACCTGCAAGTAGCAGTGCTGAGCCCAGATAACTATCAAAAAAGTGCTTCTGCAAATGAAGGCAAAGCCAAAAAGCTATTATTTGGCAGACGCTGGATAGTAGAGGAAAACTTACCAACATCAGAGCTTATTCAAACTGCATTTTTAGCGTTAAAAGTAGCGCGTGAACATGAAGTAAGAGAGCTTTTTCAGTTAATGCAAAGCGGCGCAACAAGTACGCCATTTAATAACCATCACGACTTACCGGTAATGGCTCAAAACCCTGAGCTTGTTAAAAGTGAAAGTGCTGAAAGCCGTGTTGATGAAGTGCTTAAACGTATTGTATTTGCAGGAAAAAGTATTGAGCTTAAGAGCCAGCAGCAAATAGCCGAGCAACATTTATATACTGTTGAGCTGTTGTGTGAAGATTGCCAACTTAGCGAGTTTAATAAAAAAACAATCGCGTTTTTAACAGCAGATCCATCCGCTAATAGCTTTTTACACGCCTTAATTACAGCATTAGTAGCCACAAGCAATGATTACGTAAACGAGCAATTTAAGTACAAAGGTTTTGCCCGCTTTAGTAAACACGTTGTGGTTGAACAAATAGGTAACTTAAGTATCGCTATGCGCTCGCCAAGTACCGTAGGGCTTTGCTCTATGGGTAAGCAACATGCTAATCAGTTAAATTTTGAGATAGACAGCGGGCGAGCACCACAGGGCTGCGGGCAAGCTATTGGTGGGTTTTTAGCTGCTCACGGCATTGAGCAGCCAGAAAATGCACATTTATATCCAAATTACTTATAACAATTTAAAGCTTATTAATTTCATCTTTAACGCTAAAGCTTGAATCGGTAACAATAGCCTCAAGTGTTTGTACACGCTCTTTTAATGCAAGCACTTGTGCATTTGTTTCAGCTAATTGTTTATGGGCATCGCTGTTGTTGTTTTGCATTTTATGCTTAAACTCAAGATGCTTTTTATACATATCGTAAACCACTCCTGAGCCAACCGAAATTAGCACAATAAGTACAATCATCGTAGTTCCAGACATAATCTCATTCCTTATCATTTTATTATTCGTTTATGCTTAAAGTATAACCTTTAAGCGCTTTTGATAAAGCTGACAATTGTAACTTAATTTGTATACTTTACTTAAGCTCAGCTTTGAGTGTGTTCATCATTTATACACTTTAGATATTGTTTAATGGCTGCATAGCCACCATGTAATAAACATACTTTAGCCAATACAGTGAGTTGCCATGTTAAATAATAAAATACCTCCCGTTATTGTTGTGCTGTTTTTTGCAGGCATAATGGCGCTTATTGCGCATTACAGTGTTATTGATTTCACCGCATTTATTACCTACTTAGCAGCAAGTTTGGTCATTATAGGGTGTGTTTTTTGTATTGCAGGGGTGGTGAGTTTTAAAATAGCAAACACCACTGTAAACCCTAATAAACCTGAGCAAGCGACAAAACTTATTACGAGCGGTATTTATCGGATTTCGCGTAACCCAATGTACGTAGGTTTTGCATTTATTTTAGCAGGGTGGGGTATTTGGTTAAGTTCCTTGTGGGCACTTTTATGTATTATAGGGTTTATTGCGTATTTAACGTTTTTTCAAATAATACCCGAGGAGCGTGCGCTCACTAAATTATTTGGCGAAGAGTTTACCGCCTATAAAGCGCGCGTAAAACGCTGGTTGTAATCTTTACGTTAAAATTAAACAAACAAAAAAGGCTATCGATGATAGCCTTTTTTTGTTTACAGCAATTGTATTACTAATTAATTGGTGCTTATTCGTATTCTAACGGGTCTGTAATGTTATTTAGTGCAAATGCTTCAAGGCGTTCTTGGCACGCGCCACATTTACCACAGGCCTTTTCACGGCCGTTATAACAAGTCCACGTTTGGCTGTAATCTAAACCCATTTCAATACCGTCGGTTAAAATACCAATTTTAGTATTGTTTAAGTATGGGCTAAAAATTTCTACAGCGTCGTAATTTGCAATACGACATACATCATCCATTTTTTGCACAAATTCAGGACGGCAGTCAGGGTAAATAGCATGATCCCCAGAGTGAGCGCCGTAATAAACTTGGCCAGCTTTAAGTGATACCGCGTAACCAACAGCAAGCGAGAGCAAAATCATATTACGATTAGGTACAATCGTACTTTTCATGCTTTCTTCTTCGTAATGGCCTTCAGGCACATCAATGTCATCAGTAAGTGATGAGCCACCAATAAGTTGGTTAATCGCCGAAATATCAACAATTTTGTGTGGAACGTTTAATTTTTCACACACACTTGCCGCCACTTTAAGCTCTTTTACATGACGCTGACCATAGTCAAATGATAGGGCATATACATCATGGCCTTGTTGCAGGGCTTTATTTAATACGGTAAATGAGTCCATACCGCCGGAATAAATAACAACTACTTTTTGCGTCATATCTGTTTTGCTCTTAGTTTTAATAGAGGTTTATATCAGGGCGCGATATACTACACGGCCGCAGCTTAAATAACAATTTTTGCACAGCGCTTTTTGGTTTTTTAATAGTAGCAATTTGGCTGCTAGGTAGTAAGTGAGATCTCTTTTGTACAAAATTAATGAAGTGTTTGAAACCATTCAAGGTGAAGCTAGCTTTACTGGCACACCCTCAATATTTTTACGTCTGCAAGGCTGCCCAGTAGGCTGCTCTTGGTGCGACACTAAGCAAACGTGGGATGTTGATAATGTATATAAAGTATCGCTGGACGAAACCGTAGAAAAAAAAGCCGACTCAGATCATTGGGCTAACGCCAGTGCAGAGCAAATTTTAGCGTTGTTTCAATCACGTGGTTATACCGCAAAGCACGTAGTAATTACCGGCGGCGAGCCATGTATGTTCGACTTAAATCCAGTATGTAACTTATTACACGAACACGGCTTTAGTACACAAATAGAAACCAGCGGCACGTTTGAAATACTCGCCCCAGAGCAAACATGGGTAACGGTATCGCCAAAAATTAACATGCGCGGTGGTTATGAAGTACTTACCAGCACCATGAAGCGTGCAAACGAGATTAAACACCCCGTTGCTATGCAAAAGCACGTAGAAGAGTTAGAAGAATTATTTGCTAAAACAGGCGTTAATCCAAAGCTGGTTTACTTACAGCCAATTAGCCAAAAAGTATCAGCAACCAAATTAGCAATCGACACCTGCATTGCCAAAAACTGGCGCCTATCAATACAAGTACATAAGTATTTAGGAATTAGTTAAAGCCAGCTTAAAGTTATAGTACGTAGGTTGGGTAGAGCGTAGCGAAACCCAACGAATCTCCAATTCCACACCGTTTTATAACAACGCTCTATAATATTTAAATACACAGGCCGTATAAGCGAAGCGCCATCCGACAACCCTGTACTTTATAGCCTGAACTCTATAGCCTGTACTTTATAACCTAAGATTACATCTACCCTAAAGCTCATATCTTCTTCGTTAATTGTGCTAATTAGTTTACTATGCGCGACTTAAAAATATTCTACTACTTACCACTAGGCTTATATGTCCGCAAATGCACTCTACACCGACCTTTCTGATTACTACGACTTAATGTGCGCAGATATAGATTATCAAGCCCAAAGCAATTCTATTCACAGGCTGCACCAAATTTTTGGTAATGGCGCAAACACCCATCTCGATTTAGCATGTGGCACCGGCCCGCATGTACGCCACTTTATTGATTACGGCTATAAAAGTAGTGGGCTTGATTTAAACCAGCCAATGCTCGATAAAGCAAAAGTTCGTTGTCCAGAAGCGCAATTTTCGTTGCAAAACATGAGTGAATTTAAAGTAACCGAGCAATTGGATTTAATTACCTGCTTTTTGTATTCAATCCATTACTGCGACAGCATTAATAAGCTAAAAGAATGCCTTGCTAGCGTACACAGCGCATTAAATGTAGGTGGAATATTTTGTTTTAACACGGTTGATAAAAACAAAATCGACAGCGATTCATTTGTAGAGCACACAGCAAAAAGAGAAAATAGCTTCTTCACATTTCGCTCTGGTTGGCACTACAGTGGCACTGGCAGCAAACAGTTATTAAAACTCAATATAGAAAAAACCACCGCAGAAAAAACACTCGTATGGCACGACGAGCACCCAATGGTTGCTTTTAGTTATACCGAGCTTAAAGAAGCCTTAAAACCGTACTTCGAAATCCACATATTTGAACATGACTACGACAAAATAACCCCATGGGCACAGCGCTCAGGCAACGCCATTTTTGTCTGCGTAAAAATTTAAGACAAACGCGTAGGTTGGGTAGAGCGTAGCGAAGCCCAACGATAAAAGGCTCTATCAATTTGTTTCGGTACTTTGTATTTTTGCATTGTAAATGGTTAAAAATAACAAAATTAGGCGTTAATTAATCATGATGTGTGAAGTCAAAATTTGACCCTGAGGGAGCAAAACTATGGTATTCTAGTTGCTATTACTCGTTAGATTCGACATGAATGTAAAGCATCGAGGGAGTGGTGAGATTAGATATCGCAAACTTACAAATTATATAATTTTGTATTTCTAACACCTTCCAATTCTATTCTTCTCAATGTAGCTCTCATAATCGAGCGTGTTTTAGTCAATACTCCGAACATGACAAATATAGACCTATGATATAAAATTTACGAGAACTGAGCTTGGGATTTGTTGAACGTAAGTTTTTCTACAAAAAAGAATCGAAAAGAATAAAGTGACTTATCAATTAAAACCCCAGCATAGAGAGGTATTAGAAGGCTTAATGTTAGCTCTAAGTCTAGCTATTTTGTTCTATGATGTATTTTGTGATCAAAAGAGTGCATTTAAAGATGAGTCTTTTTTCTCAGTTCAAGCTCCAAGTAAATATCTGCAAGGTCTGGCAATCCTAGTAGAGCAACTTGGCACCACCTTAGATGAGCTAATTGAGTACCTGCGGCAGGTTGATTATTGATGGAAGTTGTTGCATTAATGGCTTCAATGCCGCGGTTTAATTCGCTTATAGATATATCGTTACCTTCAATAGCCTCTCAAACAAGGCCTCCGGAACGAATAGTATTGGTCACCGATAGAGTTGCTTTATCTGAGTCAGAGCAGTCGAGTATCACTACAACAGTCTCTCCTATACCGGTTACATTTTTAATTAATGAACGTTGCCAAGGAGCTGCGGGGGCTTGGAATACAGGCCTAGCCTATATTAATGAGTGTCACTCTAAGTGCTACGTGGCCATTCTTGATGATGATGATTATTGGCTTACAAATCATTTAGAACTGTGTTTAACACATTCACAGCGAGGAGCTGTAAGCTTGGTGTTATCGGGAATCTCGGTCATAAAAGAAGGGCATGCAGTAACTAGTAATATTCCTAACAAACTCAAACAAAGTGATTTTTTAGTCGGCAATCCTGGCTGGCAGGGCTCAAACACATTTGCACAGTGTCAGTTGTTAATAGATGCTGGCGGCTTTAGTGATGGCCTTGTGAGTAGTAACGATAAAGATTTGGCCATAAGGGTGTTAGCTATTACTAATATCAAGATTGAGTTTACACGAGCAGTAACTGTTTGTTGGAATTTAGGAATGCACTCAACAGCCTTATCAGCTAGAGGTTCCAAACAAAAATTATTGGGTTGTGCTCAGTTTATCTTACTGCATGGTCACAGAATGACTCGACCTCAAAAAGAACAATACTTTGAACGAATTTCTTCATTATTTGCTATTTCGGAGCAAGCAATAGTCAATGAGATGAACACTAATAAGGACATTAGAATTGCAGCAGGATCACTCTCATAAAGATAAACGGCCCTTAACTGTAGGGTTAGCATTACGTAAACTGACAATGATAAAAGAATGTGGATTACATTATAAAAATGCCCCAGTCATCATCGGTATTAATCTATGTAACCAAGCAGAATTTATTGCTCAAGCGTTACATAGCGCATTATCTCAATCGTTAGTCGACAATATCACTGCACAAATTGTCATTCTCGATGATCAATCGACCGATAATTGGCAAGCACACTGTAGTACCTTGCTCGAACATCCTAGCGTAACAATTTTAAGCGCATTTTGCGGCTCTCCAGCCAGAGCCCGCAACCAACTCTTAGATTATGCATCTACCACTACGGCTCACTGGGTAGCACGGCTGGATGCTGATGATATGCTGGATAACGCGAGAAGCGTTGAGTCTTTATGGTTAAGAGGTGAAGCTTCAAATGCTGACTTTGTTATTGGAAGTAATAGATTAAAACAAGATAACCAGCTTTTAAGCGTTACCAATATTGCTAAACCAGAAGTATTACTTAATCCAATCAGGCTTACCGGATTTATTGAGGCATTTTGCCATGGGCAGTCTGATAATGAACTACCATCATGCAATTTGTTACTTAACACTAGGGTTATTGGGCGATATCCAAATATTCGAAGTGGAGAAGACCATTGGTTAATTGCACGTTTATTATTGTTACCAGAATATAAAGGTGAAATTGTAAGTTTGCCTTACTACTCTGTTTACACTTTGAATGGCATAGATACGAGAAACAATAAGCAAAAAACGATTTGGACAGAGCAGAGACATCGCTTAGCCGTTGCAGCAAAACAATGGATGCAGGTACAAGAATTACCATTTCAATATCTAGGCTCAGGGCAAGAAGGGGTGGTCATTCAAAAAGGAAACAAAATTGAGAAGTCTTTTTATCCTTGGGCAATCGATGATGAACAAGTCAGCTGGTTAAAACAAGCCTTACCTAGTAACAACATTGTCCCTCAAGTGAGCTGGCACAAGCAAAACGGACAATGGAGTTACAGCACCCCTAATTTATATACCTCTGAGATGCAATTACCTGCGTCAGCCATTGTTGCTGCTCAATTTTTACAAGGAATGTATGCGGCAGGGATTTGTGGCTTAAATATAAAAAGGGATAATATTCGCCAAATGAAAGATGGCAGCCTGCATTACATTGACGTTGGAAGTGATATTCAACCTCTTACGGCGAGCAAGTTCTTAGATATGTCTGCAAGATTATATGCCATTGCTATATTACAGCTACCCGATGAAGAATTAGTTAGGCGAGCATCTTCAACCCCTCAAGAGCAATCTTTATCGAAATTAAAAGGCTTTGCAGACTTCTATTTAGCTTTAATCGAAGCGTTACATCCTAATGTGGCATTAAGTAAACCTGATACGCCAACTTGCACCAGTGTAGGAGTAGATCAGGATACAACATTACTGATTAAAGCGTGTGCCCAGGATGCCGATGTGCTGTTCGTACAAGTGAGCCATATCGTTACACAGTTAAATTACCCTAAAAAATTTAAACAGGTATTACTATTACTCGATAGCTACCAAGGACCATTTTTACGTCAATATAAGAAAGGTGATTTTAACCAGTTGCTCACATCTGCCAACGAGCTAGTAAACAATGGCATAGTCGATGAACTTCTTATCGCTCCCACTTCAAGTGATGCAATATCAACTAATTACAGCCAATGGTTTGGTGCATCAAAGGTTACACAATCACATACCACTTCACTGGCACCGCTTTTTTCACAGATATGGGCGTTTAATCAAGCCAATACACGGTATGTATTACAGTGTGACTGTGATGTGTTGGTGGGGCGTAAAAACTGGCAACATGATTATATTGCAGACATGAAAGCAGCATTACTCGACCCTAGAGTGATTAGCGTAGGATTTAATATACCCAAGTCTACAGATGCATTCTTACCCTATTTTGGACAAGAAGGGCAATTTGCTCCCGAAGTCAGAATGGGCTTGTTAGATCTCGTTAAAATTAAGCAAACACTGCCAATCAATAACCCTATAATTAATGATAAATACACATTAACTTGGCACCGTGCTTTACAGGCACATCAAAAGGCAACAGGGCTTAGTTCATTACGTGGGGGAGATCCTGCCACTTTCTACATTCATCCCCGCAATGAAGATAAACAAATAGCAACACTCGATCAGATAAGGGACTTGGTTAGCCAAGGTTGTTGCCCTGTTGATCAAGAAGAACAATTTGATTTAATTAGGCATGCCAATTGGCAATATCCTAGGCGCAAAGAAGCTTTGATTTTCTTATTAAAAGGACGCTTCACCATGATACATAAGCTTGAAAGATGCTTAGATAGTCTACGTATGCAATCCAATCAATCATTTGGGATTATCTTAATAGATGATGCCAGTGGGGCGAGTCATAATTGGTGCTATCCAATATTGCTCGATAAGCTATTTGATCGTACAACCTTGATACGTCACCAACACAACCAAGGGCGAGTACGTAATTTTATCCAAGCTATTTCAGATGTTTGTGTTAATGATGACAGTATCATTGTGATATTAGATCAAGATGACTGTTTAATGCGACATGACGTTGTTCAGCATATCGTGGATGCCGCTAATCAAGGTGCTGACTTAATCCACATGCCCATGTTCCGCCCTAATAAACCACTAAAACTGTACCACCCCAGCTACAACAATATTAGGCAAAAAGGGGGCGGAAATGTGTGGGCTCATCAGCGTGCATTTAAAAAGTCTTTATTTGATAGCGTTCCACACGCTTATTTTAAAAAAGATCATGATTGGATACCATCGGTGACTGATTATGCCACTATGTTACCAATGTCTGAGGCAGCTAAAGCCCCTGTGTTTATTGATATTGGCTATTCATACTTCCACCAGCGAGCAGAATACTCTTCAGATACAAAAGCAGAGCAAAGGCAATTATTAAAAGCTATCTTTGCAAAAGAGCCTTTGAGCACTGAACACCAATGATTGCTGGCACCATGCTAATTTTATGTGGGTATCTGCCAGATATTGGGATGCTTCATTATGATACAGCCACCAATTACTGGTTCGCTGTTGGCCGCGCTTTAGGTAAAAATAGCACTCTGCATGCTTCAAGCTTTCGATGGAACTGTTATTGAGCCAGCAGTCTGCCGAAATATTACCAATGAGCTTAGCCAAGGTAATATCATTAGGTGCTATAGCGAGTCCTTTTAATAGCGAGAAAGGATCTGATACATTGAGTTTACCTGAGCTCGGTTTGTGTAAGTGCAATGCCTCCCAATCGAAGCGCTGGTCAAATCTATGCATTAACGCATAGCATCTCTCTCCTAGCCAGTTATGGAAGTGGCATGGGGTAGGGATGTTGGCCGATAATGTCGCTGAGCGGGCTATAGAAGGGAGTAAGTTCATGCCAACAACTCTAGCTTTTATATTGCTAGCAGTTAATGTCGCCAGTAAAGCCGTGCCACTTGATGGAACATTGTTAAGCTCAGTCTGCAGTAAACTATGTAGTCTATTTAGCTGTGTTTTAAACCCATCAAAAGGCAGTCGCCCTTGAATAGTATATGATGAACTGAGCCCTGATATTTTTTGGTTCTGAATTCTGCAAACGCCAACAAGCTCATTAAAACCATGATTAAATACAATGATATTGGTGTTGTTAGATAATGAACATACATCAATATCTTTAGCACCATTGCCGAGCACTAACCAGTTCATCGTTTTTGTATTATCACAATTAAGCGTTCTTCGGTTTTCTTTATTTGATGTATCAATGCTTTATGACGCAGGGTGTTATTGACATTGATTTGTTCACCAAAACGATTGCTAATGATAAGGTCCTCATTAACAACATCAAAATTCCATTGATGTAACCCATAGTATTTAGCCGCTTTACCTTCATTACGATAATGGTTCAAATAAAAATAACACTTAGGCTTTAATACCGTAATAGCTTCTTCAATAACGTTAATAGGATTAAGGCAGTGATCTATGCTGTTACGTGCATGAATTAAATCAAATGAGTTTTCCTCAAACTGCTGACTAAGTCGTTCTCCCTCACCGTAACGAGTCCAATACTTAGGCTGTAAATCAAGTGCTGCCAGTATTTGACGGTATTTATCTGCCATAGGGTCGATAGGTACTAACTCGACTTCATGTCCATTATGTATTTTGCCGACTTTACTCACTGGCCCAGCACCAATATCTAACACTTTTAAATCCGTTGTTGTATCAAAGGGAAGTAACTCGGCTAGATCTGCTTGCAAAGGTGTATCGTGAGCAAAATGAGGGGCTAATTTATCACGGTTATTTAATAAGTTTTGTTGATGGAATTCATCACCCACTAACAGCAATGCCAACTTCCATTTTATAAATTGGCTAAAGCCTGTATTAGGCAAATAAGGCGATATAGCCACAAAGAAACATCTATATAGTGTTTTACGCAAAATTCAGTTACCTATAAAATCCGTTGCGCCATTATGATACACCAATATAAATTGGCTTTGTGGGTAACGCTATACATTAAAATCTCCAGTAATAACTCCGTCTATTTAATTACTTTTCTCATCAATCTTTTCCCCGCAATTATAACAATCGTCTGTGGGAAGCTTATAACTAGAAATAGAGCGCATTACTTGGTTTTTCTTACAGGCAGGGCAGGCGTAATTAATTACAGAGATTATAAGCGCAATGGCAAAAACGAAACTACCGATATAAAACGGGTTTGAGTAAAATTGCATACTTGGCTCTGAAAAATTAAAACCGATAATACAGATGATTAAGGCAGTTAAATAAAGTTTAAATTTTAGGCTTTTATTCAAGGTTTAAATATCCAATTGGCAAGGTGCTAATAATAAGTGCTTTGGCAGTTTTAACAAATTATTTACTCAATTACTATTTAAGTTTTATATAGCGCAAATGTATAGGCATAAAAAAAGCGTTGCCCTTGAGCAACGCTTTTTTGTATTTGTCTAATCGCTGGTAGCTAACTTACTCAGCCGCTAGCTTATTCTGCTGCAAGATAATCTAGCACTACTTGATGGTGATCTTTGGTTTTAAACTTATCAAATAGGTGTTTTATTTTACCGTCTTGGCCTACTAAAAATGTTAGGCGGTGAATACCATCGTATTCTTTTCCCATAAATTTTTTGTAACCCCATACCCCAAATGCTTCAGCAATGGCGTGGTCTTCATCGGCTAATAAATCGAAATTAAGCTCTTTTTTAGTTTCAAAGTTTTTAAGGCGCTTAATTGGATCTGGGCTAATACCTACAACGCGGGTGTTAAATTTAGCAAGCTGTGCTTGCTTATCACGTAGGTTTTCGGCTTGTACAGTACAACCCGGCGTTGACGCTTTAGGGTAAAAGTACACAAGCACTTGTTGCTCTTTTAACAGCTCGCTTAATGTTACTGTTCCGTCGTTTTGGTTTTGTAGGCTAAAAGCGGGTGCAGTATCGCCAGCTTGTAATGGACTAATTGTGTTCATGTTTAGCATCCTTAACGAATTCGTTTAAAAATATAATCTACGTTTAGTGTGTGAGAAAGGCTCTCAAAACTAATTTTAAATTGATCTATATCTACATCAACTGGAATATTAAATTCGATTTCACAACGCATTTTCATGTCGATTTTTTCATCGAATGTATCTGACTTTAATGAACAAATGCTGATGTTGTTATCGGCAAAAAAGCGAGTTACTTTGCTCAATGTGCCAGGGGTGTCTATGCCAGTGTATTCTAGGGTGTAACCTGCACAAAACTCACTAGGAGTATGACTCGCTGTACGCTTCATCATAGTTAGCAGGCCAAGTTCCATGGCTTTAGTAGGCAGTACGTGCTCTATGCGGCTTATTGCCGACATGTCGCCGCTGAGTAGCATTATGAAGGTAAATTCGCAGCCTAAAATAGCAATACGGCTGTCAATAATGTTGCAGTGGCAATCGCTAACCAGTTGGGTTAGTTCACTTACAATACCGGGTCTGTCTTCGCCAATCGCTGTTAAAACAATTTGATGATTTGAAAATGCAGTCATGAGTTCAAATACCTTGTTACTTGGATTATATCAACCGAGTTGGCAACACCAAAAATACACACGAGAAGTTGCACGGCGGCGAAGTTTAACACAAAAAGGGCTCTAAACTACAGCACACGCTAATTAAGCGCTTTTAAAGTGCGGTGTTTCTTGTTTTTACTGGCACGGGAAAGTACCATAGCTAAAATTTGCTTATTTGCGCTTAGTTTTATTGCTAAGTTGAAGTGCTGAACTTTATTGCATTTAGGCAGCCAAATAATAAATGTAAAGTTAATATTGATTTTACACTGAACCAAATCGGCATTACCCACTCATATATTTGTTAAAACAATTAAAGGGTATGCTAAGGAGAAATATCTGTGCAGTATTGGATCCCAAAAGCACTTGCAGTAAGTGTATTGGTAAGTTTATCAGGGTGTAGTGTATTTATTAATAAGGCACATGACGAACGTAACTATCGTACGCATGAGCCTGTAAAAGCACCAACGTCGTTATCTCAACCAGCTCAAGACCCAGTTTATAAAATGGATGTAGGTCAATACGACAACAATCCTGAAGCTACAAATTACCGCCCACCGGCACAAGTATTAACAATTGCTAAAGGCAGTTGGGTAGAAGAGACAGATAAACAAGCGCGTATTTATTTTGATAAAAACGATGGCATTGCTGATTTAGATGAATTTCTTTGGGACACGATTCAATCAGTCCTCGCTGATAACAATGCAGGAACCACTAAAGAAGACAAGCTACTAGGTACTATTGAAACTGATTGGTACTCAATCATTAAAACCGAAGAAGGTTTTTGGTGGTGGGGCGATGAAGTTAACGATGACTTAGAAAAATTTAGATTCACTATTGAAGAAAAGTCACATCAGCGTACTGCGTCTTTACGTGCAGAGCTGATTGATTTTAAAGGCGACCATACGCTAACTGATTTGTTAAAGCAGCAGTTAGAAGTACGTGCGCTTAACCAAGTAGTGAGCGAGTTTGATTACCGTTACCGTCAACTTGAAGTTGATATGCGTAAACGCCAAGGTATTATTTCTCTTGAAATGGGCTTTGATAACAAAGGTAATGCAGCACTTGTAACTGAGCAATCTTACGAAGCTGTGTTTGACCGTTTCTCTGGATTTTTAGAGCGCTTGTCGTTCACTATTGTTGAAATTAACCCAGATACGGGCTTAATTACTGCTGATTACACTAAACCAGAAACAAGTGTTTGGGATTCAATTTGGGGTGATGACGTAGCTCAACTACCTATTGATGAAGGCCAATACCAAATTTTAGTAAGTAAAACTAAAGAAGGCGGTACTAGCTTAACGTGGATGGATGACAAAGGCGAAACGCTTGAGCCAGGTACTATGAATGGTTTACAACAAGCATTAGAAGCAGCACTCATTCAGCGCGGCATTAAAATTTAAATAATAATAAGTTTTACCACAAAAAGAGCGATATGCTCTTTTTGTGGTTTTTATAGGTTAATAAATATGTCTCAGCTACCTCATCGTTCACACTACACGTGGCGCACTTGGTTTACTTTTTTAGTTCCTTCGTTAATTGGTGTGTTTTTATTTATGACACCCATTAGTACCTCGCAAGGGATGACCATTCCTATTGCCGTTATGGCAAAAGCGGTTCAAGCAATGATGCTTGGCTCTGCTCAAGCAATTATTACTCTCATTATTTGTATTACAGGGGTTATTTCTGTAATTACTAAAGTGTTTAAACCCGCCGCTATATGTAACTCACCTTTATTAAAGCATTTATTTGATGTGAGCTGGACATGGCTGGTGGTGCGCTTATTTGGTATGGCGTTTGGTTTAATGACGTACTTAAGCCTAGGCAGCGAGATGATTACCTCGGCCAATACTGGCGCGCTGGTATTAAATGACTTATTGCCTGTGTTGTTTTCGGTATTTATTTTAGCGGGCTTATTACTGCCGCTATTAATTAACTTTGGTCTATTAGAGCTTGCTGGTACGTTAATGACCAAAGTAATGCGCCCTGTATTTGGTGTACCAGGTAGAAGCGCGGTTGACTGTACTGCATCGTGGTTAGGTGATGGTAGTGTGGGTATTTTGATGACTGCAAGGCAGTACGATCAAAAGCATTATACACAACGCGAAGCGGCTATTATTGGTACTACGTTTTCAGCGGTTTCAATTACGTTTAGTTTAGTGGTGCTTGGGCAAGTTAAACTTGAATACCTATTTGCACCGTTTTACGCAACGGTATGTTTAGCCGGTATTGTTGCCGCTATTATTGTACCGCGATTACCACCACTGCGCTTTAAAAAAGACTTACTGATTGATGGCACCGAGCCAGATAGAGACGCTGAAACAATTCCGGGTCATAAAACCTTATTTGGTCATTCGTTAGATGTTGCATTAGCTAAAGCAGATAACTCAACGGGTGTTAAAGGTACTATAAAAGAGGGCTTACATAACGCGCTTGATATGGTGTTTGGTGTATTGCCTGTGGTTATGGCAGTAGGTACATTTGCACTGATTATTGCTGAGCATACGCCTATATTTCAGTATTTAGGTATGCCGTTTGTGCCATTTTTAGAGTTATTACAAGTACCCGAAGCGGCAGCAGCGTCGCAAACTATTATGGTTGGTTTTGCTGATATGTTTATTCCGTCAATATTAGCAGCAGGTACAATTGAAAGTGATGTAACGCGCTTTATTATTGCCGCAATGAGTGTAACTCAGCTTATTTATATGTCTGAGGTGGGCGCACTTTTACTTGGCAGTAAAATACCGGTAAATATTTTAGAGTTATTTATTATATTTATTTTGCGAACGCTAATTACTTTACCTGTTATTGCGCTAATGGCGCATTGGTTAGTAGGCTAAATTAACGAAAATATAATTAAGCGAATCGGTATTGTTAAAAAAGCCCTGATTAATCAGGGCTTTTTTGTGTCTGTTGTATTTTTAATATTGGCGTTGGGCTTTTTAAACTCCGTTTTTGCAGAGAGTCTAATCAGCGCAATATTACCAATGACAATAGCAAAAACAACGGCGACAATAATTACAATATGCCAAGTTTGCATCGCAGTATCACTTAATATTTAGTACGTTTAAGTGTGACCGTTTTACGCTATAACAGCAATTAAATTACTCAAAACATAATCAATAACTTTAAACACAATCAATAACTTTAAACACAATCAATAACGTTAAAAGCGTCTAGCTACCGAAAGTGTTAAAAAGTTAAGCCCTGGGTTTGGCTCTTTAAAGCCTGCGTTTGAGTAGTGAATAACTCTAAGGGCAACGTTAGTGTGGCCAAAGTCGGCAACGAGCCCTATACGGTCTTCAAACTGGTAGTGAGTGCTTATGTTTTTACCGGCAAACTGCGTCTCATCAATCAGTGATACACCAATTCCTGCTTCTACATAAAATGGGGTGTTGTTAAAACTAAAGGCAGGAAATTGCAGCACAGGTGACATAGCAAGTACTAGGTTTGATTGTGTTTCATCGCCGTGGCGGTATTCCCACATGTTTACGCTGGTTTCAAAGTAAAAGCGAGCATCGCCAATAAGGTTTTGCATACTAGGTGCATGATACTGATACGCAAGCTTAACGCCGTTTACGTTACCTTCGCCTTTGAGAAAATCAACAGCATAACCATGGTTCGATTGAGCAAAAGCAAGTTTGCCAAAAAGTGAAACTACTAATGCAAAAGAGATAATAAGTGTTTTAAGTGACGTTTTCATAGGTGCCAAATGTTTGTTTGATTTAAGTTGATAACTAAATGATAAGGGCGACCTATTAACAATTACAATGAGGACAAAATGCCGGTTGTATATGGCCTGTTAATGGAGGTTTCTAACTGCTTGAATTTATTTTAGTTATTTTATTGGTGCGATTTGGGCATTAATAAGTTGCTTATTTGTGCCTTTTTTATTGCGTATAGTTCGCGTAAATTACAGCCATCTTAATCACACAGACATATACAATTATGAAACTCTTTAAACTATTCGTTTTAGCCACTGCTTTTTTTAGTAGTTCGTTATTTGCACAAACTCAGCAATCGCCAGACCAGTTACTTGAATCAGTAGCCGATAAGCTATTTGCAGACATTGGCCAAGTAAATTCAAAAGGCACAGCAAGCAAAGACGCGATGGCTGCCATTGTTGAAAAACGTTTAATGCCACATATTGATGTTAAGTTTGTGTCGTTTAAATTATTAGGTAAACACATTAAAGGCATTGAGCGCGAGCAGGCAGTTCAATTTATAGATGCAGTAGAGCATTACTTAACAGGCACATACGCTGGTGCACTAATGAAGTACACAGGTCAAAAAGTAGTATTTGAGCGTAATAACGCAAAAAGTGACTCTGAGTACGCAACAGTTAATACACAAATTATTGAGCCAAATGCGCCTACAATCGACTTAAGTTTTAAGCTTCGTTTAGGTAAAAATGATGAGTGGAAAGTATACGATATTGTTGCCGAAGGCATTTCACTATTAAGTGCTAAGCAAAAAGAGATTATTCAACGTATTTCTGAAGTGGGTTTAGATCAAGTTATTAGCGAGTTAAAAAGTAAATAGACTATTTGTCTGGCTCTGATTAAGCCCAACTCCAACCTCAAAAACGGCCAATTACTTATGTACTTGGCCGTTTTTATATTTGTAAGTAAAGGATTGTTGTTATTGCGTAATTTTGCGCTAGCAGCAAAACAAAGGTGTGCTAGAATATCGACACTTTGATTAAGCGTGGTGTCAGCTAAAAACTGATATAACTTACCACCCCCAAGCCACACTGGAGTTGTGTTGTTTTAATGGAAAATGTACTGATTTGGCCAAAGGAATACCCATTACTTATTAAAGGACTGGTAGAACAAAACGGTGCCTTTATTTTAGATGCTTTGGAAGCTTGGCCTGCTTGTCGTTCTACAAATGAAGACGATGGTGTATGCACCACCGTGTTACCGCCTATTTATTATTTGGCATGGCTAACCCCGCTAGAACCATTTGAAGAATGTTACTTTCAACATATCTCTGAATATGACGAAGACGCACAAGCGTATATTAGTGCGGTTAAAAGCCATTACTACGATAATGAATACACCCCTGAAAGCTTAGTGCTTATGCTATGCCAGCGCCTTGAAAAATACGCAAGTGTGGCTGCACAAAATACCATAGATACGCCACTGTCTTTAGTCGATTTGTTTTTTAGTAAACGCTATTTCACGTTAATTGAGCATGCGCTAAATAATAAAAGTAAACTTTCGGCAAAAGATACATTAGCCCTTTGGAAAGAAGTTGATTTTAGAGAGCGCTTAAGTGCGTTTATTCCAGAGTCTATTGCTGATTTAGATACTCTTTCTGAACTTGCCAGCGAAAAAGTGGCAGCGGGTAAAGACTATTTTACGTTGCTTACACAGGTTTCTCCTGATGTTGACTCTGTTGTACTGCTAGAAAAAGCATTATTAACGCACCTGCGTAAAAAAACAGCCAAGCAAACAATGGCAATGCGTTTTATTGAGCAAGGGGCTACAGGTGTTCTTGCTGATGAAAACAATAAAACAGCTTTTATGTGGGCCGCCGAAAAAGGCTTTGTAAATGTGGTTGAAACGCTACTTGCAAAGCAAGACAAAAAAGCGGTTGATAATTTAGGTAACACAGCACTTCATTACGCTGTATTTGCTAAAAATGAATCGTTAATGGTGCTGCTTATTAAAGCGGGCTATAACTTTAGAGCGCGCAATAAAGAAGGTTTAAGTTGTTACCGTTTGGCGGTTAGTATTAAAGCTAATAACTTAGTTAAATGCTTAGAGCGTGACTTTGGTATTAAAGAGCTTTCGCCAGAAGGGCAGTTTGATCGCATTAAAAAAGTACATGTGCTGCACGCTATTGTCACTATATTGCTGCCTTTGCAGTTGTTCTTCTTTTTTGATGAAACACTCTCTATTAAAAGTGAGCTGACGCTGAGTTTAACTATGGCGGCAGTGATTTGTTTTTTCTTTGCGACCACTTTAAAACGCTGTGCGTTATATCCACATATTAAACACCCTTGGGGCTTATTTGTGCTTAGAGGCTTTTCGTTTATTAGCTTAATTGCTCAAATAGGGTTGGCGAGCATTGTGGTGCTAGCTGCCTTAAGTGATTTGGTTTAGTCACTTTTAAACAGCTAATAAAAAACGCGCTTAAAGCAATTTAAGCGCGTTTTTTGTATTTATAACCGTTTATGGTTAAGCCTTATTTACCGTTCTCATTTGCTGCTTTTTCTTCAGCTAGTTCTTCTTTAAGCTTTCGGATTTTTAAACCTTGTTCTTGTCCGCGGTGTCTTGCGTAGTAAGTACAGCCAATAAACATTGAAGAGGCAAACACAAGCTCTAGCAATACCCAAATTAATTCATCAGGAGCGGCCCACAGCATGGTAAGTCCGTGAATAAAATACAACATTACAACAAAGTTAGCCCACGCATAAGTGTATGTATTATCTTTAATTATGCCTCTTAGCGGCAGTAGTAACGGAATAATAGGCAAAAATAAAGACACTAAACTCGCATTACCATTTAGAGGTGGCACAAAATACATCCACAGTGGAATAAGAACAAGTAAACCTACATAGCCAAATAGTGCGGCACGCTGAAACTTTACTGTAATCGGCTTTTTAGCTGGGTTGTCAGCTGTATTCATTTAAGTTTTCTCGCAATGTGAGTAAGGCGTTTACCAACGCTTTGGCATATTTTAATTTCGTCTTTGCTTAGCTGTGCACTATTAGCGCTGCCAGCAACGTGTGTTGCACCGTATGGTGTTCCACCTGTTTGTGTTGCAAGTAGTTCGGGTACATCGTACGGCACGCCCAGTAGCATCATACCGTGGTGTAATAGTGGCAGAGATAAGTTAAGTAAGGTTGCTTCATTACCACCATGCATACTGCTTGATGACGAAAACACACACGCTGGCTTATCTATTAACTGACCTTTTAACCACAAGTCGCTGGTGGTTTCCCAAAAGCTTTTAGCTTGGGAGGCCATCATGCCAAATCGGGTTGGTGTACCAAATGCCAAACCATCACAATTTATTAAGTCATCTTTGGTGATCACAATGTCGTGTGCATTTTTAGCCACAAAAGTACGAAGTAGTGCACTAGCACCTTGTTGCTCTATCGACTCTGCTATTTCGTGAGCCATTGCTTCAACTGAGCCATGGCTTGAGTGATAAAGCACCACTATGGTTGCACTCATTATAAAACGCTTAGTACGTTTTCTGGTGGACGACCAATCGCTGCTTTATTGTTATTCACTACAATAGGGCGTTCAATTAGTTTTGGATTTTGTACCATGGCATCTATTAATGCTGATTCACTGCTTTCATCTTTTAAATTAAGTGCTTTGTAGTCATCTTCTTTTGTGCGCATTAATTCACGTACGGATGAAAAACCAAGTTGGATTACAAGCGTTGAAATTTGCTCGTGTGTAAGAGGCGTTTTTAAATACTCTACAATACTTGGCTCTATTGCTTTACTTTGCAGTAGTGCTAGCGTTTCGCGTGATTTAGAACAACGAGGGTTGTGGTAAATAGTAACAGACATAAAATGATTCCAAAGTGTGAATTGCGTCTATTTTAGGGTAAGCGCTTGCAGACTTAAAGTCTTGCAAGCTCTTTTTGTAAAAGTCGATACTGGGTAAGTAGTGCTTTTAAACGTTGTTGCTTTACAAGTTGAGTAGGCTCTACAAAGTTTAGTGCTTTTTGTACTTCGTCTGCGGCTTTTAAATAAGCACCATATTGCGCTAATACATCGGCGTTAGCTTCGTGATAAGAGGCTAATTTATCTTGTTTTTTATACGCGTCTGCAAGGAGTTGTTTGCCTAAGTTATGATCTGGCTTTTCGAGTAAAAAACTCTTTAAAATATTTTCAGCAAGCTCATATTGTTCAGCTTCAAGTGCTGAGTTGGCATAGTTAAGTGTAATTACCTGATTATTAGGGCGATACTGATTTAAGTCGGCTAAAAACTTAACGGCTTCATCTGCCTTTTTTTGTGCAATAAGTAAATCGGTATGGGTATCTATATAAAATAGGTTTTTAGGATCGTTTTTTAAAAGCTCGTCTAATATTGGTGCTGCTTCATCAAGCTTTTTTTGATCAAGCAAGCTTATGGCTAAGCCATACTTTAATGCAGTGTTGTTGTAGGTGTTTTCGCGCAGTAGTTTTCTAAATAGATCTTCTGCGTTTTCTGGTTTGTTGTCATAGCGGGCAAGCACTCGACTTTTTGCTAAATTAAACTCAAGGCTCGCATTCATAAGACGCACAGGAAATTGCTCTGCACGCAAACGTACATCAGATACTCGGCTCTCTGGTAATGGGTGAGTTAGCAAAAATGCCGGTGGCTTGTATTTATAGCGAATTTGCGCTGCAAGTTTAGTTAAAAACTCACTCGATGCACGGGGATCAAATCCTGCATTATTAAGTGTTTGCATGCCTATGCGGTCAGCTTCTTGCTCAGCTGAGCGGCTATGCGTTAACTGACTAAAAGCAGATTGTGTTTGGCTGGCAGATATAATGGCAATACCCGCGTCGGGTGCAACAACGGTTGCTAATATACCTGCAATCATACCGGCAATGGTCAGCGCGCTGTTATCTTGTTGCTGCTGTATTCTACGTGCTAAGTGGCGCTGTGTTACGTGAGCAATTTCGTGACCAAGTACCGAAGCAAACTGGCTCTCGTTATCGGCTTGAGCTATTAACCCTGTATGCACGCCTACATGGCCACCGTAAAAGGCGAAGGCATTTATTTCCGAGTTATTTATCCAAAAAAACGAAAACGGAAAACGTACATCGTTAGCATTAGCAACAAGTTTACGGCCAATAGTCGTGAGGTATTCATCTAGCACAGGATCGTTTATAACTGGCGATGAACCTCGTATTTGCATCATCATTACTTCGCCAATAGCTTGTTCTTTTTCAAGTGGCAGTGCTTGTAATGCAGATGTTCCTAAATCAGGAAGTGTGAAATTGGTTTGCGCTTTTAAAGGTTCGCTTACTAATAAGCTAAACGTAAGCGCGGCACTGCATAAAGTGATAAATGCTGATTTTAGCTGCATTTTATTCCTTGTTAATTTGTTCGCCAATTGCAATTTTGGCTATGTCTATTTCGTCACTGCTTGCACGGCTGTCTTTTTCGCACAATTGGTATAGTTCTTTTATTGTGACTCCATCAAGCTTTACAACGTTCAATTCTCGCTGCAAAAAAGTAATAATTTTATGTACTACTTTATGTGCATGTAAAATAATGGCTTTATCTGCTTTGTCGCCCTGTTCAAAATAAAAGCCAATAAACTTATGTAACTGACTTATTCTGATCAGGTTTTTCATTGAATGTGGATCCCACACTCTAAACTCCATAAAGCGATTATTTTTTATGTATTGGTCAACAATAACATCTTTAGCATAAGGCTGTGCCCATAGCTCAAAGCCTCTGTCGGTAAAAACTTGGTACAGCGCAATACGTGGCTTATGTTTAGTGTGTATTACACCAAGGCTGTCTTCATGGCCTTCTAATAAATCTAAGTTCCAATTGCGTTTATCTATAAGTTGTTTAACTGCATTATCGAATCCATGATCTAAAATCCCTTCAGATTCGCTTATTGATGAGGCAACAAGGTGATAAAAAGGAGGTAGTTCGCCCCAATTAATTTGCTTTTTAAACCAATTAATCTCTTTGAGTGTTGGATTACTGGGTAGTTGCGCTTTATTATGCGTGCCAGGCATTAACTTATCCTTACTGCTAGTTATGTTATAAGGATAAACTATTGCAGGTATTGTTTTAACAAAAAGTTACAACGGTTTGGGTATATAAGTATATTGACCGTAAATATGCGACTTATTATTCATTTACTATACGGATAAAATAGTTATGGTAGAGCGCGATTTAAAAGAGTTTAAATGCCCTCAGCAATTTGTGCAGTTTAAACTTGCGCTACGAAGTGCGCAATCTTCAAAACAACGTATCACTTTTAGTCTTAAAAAAGGTGAAAGTGCGAACGATATTGAACGTTTTTTGCAAAAAAATGCTTATAGTTACAATTTTGATAAACAACGTGGGTTGTTATTAGTGGAGCCATTACATGTTTGAATACGTAAAAACATGGTACGAAAGGAAGTTCTCGGATCCTCATTCGTCTACCTTATTATTTTTATTATTAGCCTCAGTGGCCTTACTTTACTTTTTTGGCTCGTTAATTGTTCCTGTGCTTGTAGCATTGGTTATTGCTTATTTACTTGATTGGCCGGTTGTTCATTTAGAGCGCGTTGGCTTAAAACGTTTTACTGCAACGATTATTGTAATGTTGATATTTATTAGCATTATGCTCACCCTTATTTTGGTTATTGGCCCAGTGCTTTGGAAGCAAACCAGTAACTTAGTGCAAGAAACCCCGCATATGTTAGAACAAGGGAAGTCTTATTTAATGGCTTTACCTGAACAATACCCAAGTTTAATTAACATAGATCAAGTACAAGCTATTGTTGCAACGGTAGAAGCTAAAATCATTGAATTTGGTCAAACTGTATTGTCGTTTTCACTTACGTCATTAAAAGATGTTGTTGCGTGGCTTATATATTTAGTACTTGTGCCGTTACTGGTGTTTTTTATGCTTAAAGATAAGCTGGAGCTAACGGGGAGCATTGCTAAACTGATCCCGCAGCAACGACGCTTAATTTTGCAAGTGTGGCACGAAATGAATCAACAAATTATGAATTACATTCGCGGTAAAGTGTTTGAAATTTTAATTGTTGGTGGTGTGTCTTTTATTGCATTTACTGTTTTAGATTTACGCTACGCCGCACTACTTGGTGTGCTTGTTGGCTTGTCGGTATTAATTCCATTTATTGGCGCGGCACTCGTCACTATTCCGGTAGCGGCAGTTGCGCTGTTTCAGTTTGGATTAGAAACACAGTTTTGGACCATTTTAATTATTTACGGAATTATTCAGGCGCTTGATGGCAACGTGCTTGTGCCACTGCTGTTTTCTGAGGCGGTTGATCTAAATCCGGTATTTATAATTGTCGCGGTATTATTTTTTGGTGGCTTGTGGGGATTTTGGGGCGTATTTTTTGCCATCCCGTTGGCTTCATTAGTAAAAGCGCTAATAACAGCTTGGTCGTCAACGCATGAAGAGATAAGTAAAGATCTCAGTGAATAATTAAGTAAACAGACTTTTAGTCTAAAAAAGCATAGTAAACGCACCTCTAGTGCTAATTGATTATTACTCATTACCTGTAAATTTATGTACTATTGGTAATAAGATATATTTTTTAGTAATAAGATGCGTTTTTTAATGTCTGAGTTTTTATTGCACGATGAGCCAGTAAAACAAGTTTACCTTGATGCAAACGCAACGACCCCTGTGTTGCCTTGTATTGCTGATGTTGTTTCTCATACCATGCAAATATGTTTTGGTAATCCTTCAAGTCCGCACATTACAGGTATACAAGCCAAGCATTTATTAGAACAAACACGTCAAAAAGCACACACAGTTATTGGCGCAAGTAATGGCGATATTTTATTTACCTCTGGCGCAACAGAAGGCATTCAAACTGCGGTGGTTTCTACGTTAATTGATGCTAAAAAACACCCGATTAAAAACCCCGTATTGTTATATGGCGCTACTGAGCACAAAGCGGTGCCAAATACACTTAAGCACTGGAATAGCGTACTTGACGTTAATGCTGAGGTGCTTGCTATTCCGGTTGATAGTAACGGTATTTTAGATTTAGATTTTATAGCTAAACATATAGATAACGCTTTGATGATTTGCACCATGGCCGTTAATAACGAAACCGGTGTATATCAAGATTTACCTGCTATTGAGCAGGTAATTCGTAGCCGTAATAAAAATGTATCGTGGATGGTGGATTGCGTGCAGGCGCTCGGTAAACAAGCGCTCGCGCTGAGTGATACAACAATAGACTACGCACCTTTTTCGGGGCATAAGCTTTATGCACCTAAAGGTATTGGTTTTTTATATATTCGTAGTGGCAGTGCGTACACACCTTTTATAGCGGGTGGCGGTCAAGAAAGTGGAATGCGCTCAGGCACCGAAAATCTACCCGGTATTGCAGGGTTAAATAAGCTATTTAGTATGTTGCTTGATAAATCAGACGAAACATTTAAATCAGTTAGTGTACTTAACTCTTATCGAAGCCAGTTACAAAACGCGATAAAAGACACCTTTGGCGATATTACATTCAACCATGATTTTGCTTATAGCGTACCTACCACACTTAACTTTGCTGTTAACGATTTAACGAGCAAAGAGGTGATTGATTTATTTGATGCTGCGGGCATTCGCGTAAGTGGAGGCTCGGCTTGCAGTACAGGTGCATCAACAAGTTTTGTTTTAGATGCAATGGGGGCAAGTAAGTGGCAAAGCGAAAACGCGATTAGGCTATCGTTTGGACCGGCTGCAACACAACATGATATTGATGATGCTTGTGTGCGTATTCGCGCTCTAAAAGCAATATTACAGGCAAACTGTTTAATCGTGTCAGACAGTACCACACCACAACAAGAAGTATGCGCACTGGGCCTTACTCAATTTAGACATCAAGGTGCATGTAGTTGGCTTTATGTGAGCGATGATAAACACGCAGTTATAATTGATCCGATTATTGAGCTTATTCCGCGCTTTGAAAAAATAGCTAATACACAAAACTTAACTATATCGGCGGTGCTTAATACTCATCTGCATCAAGAGAGAGAGTCAGCGGCTAATTTACTAACCAGCGTTCTTGCATCAAGAGTTATAAAAGGTGAGGTTGATTCGCTAGGTTGGCCGCTAAATACAGCAAGTATTAACTTGGCAAACGACGTACTTGAAAAAGTAGTTACACCTGGGCACAGCAAAGACAGTGTAAGTTATTTATTAAAAAACAGTAATGGCGAAACGCGTTACTGTTTTTGTGGTGATTTAATACTGCCTGCAGGGCTTGGCAATACATCGCTTATAGGTGGGGATGCAAAAGCAATGGCACGCTCTATTTTAGCAATGAGCGAGCAACTTAATAGCACCAGCATTATTTGCTCAGGGCACGACTACCAACAATGTTTTGCCATGAACTGGGCTGTACAGCAAAACCAAACGCCATTACTTGATGCGTTAGTGAGCGGCAGTATTTCAGTTGATGAATTTGCAATACAAAAACAGCAGTACGACGCTTCAAAACAAGTAGATAACACGCAATTGTGTGGTTATGTAAATGCGTTACCTGAGGTTGATACACAGCAATTAAATTTTGATGACGCTAAAGTAATGTTAAACACCAGCGATACATATTTAATAGATACTCGTGAGCCGTATGAGCATGGAGCAAATAATGTTGCTCAGTTATTTAATACGCTAGATGAAAAAACATTAAATATACCACTTAGCAGAATGGCAAATGCGGTATTTGAAGGGCAATTAAACAAAAATAACAAGTACATTTTATTATGCCGTAGTGGTAACCGCTCAAAAATTGCTGCAACTAATTTAATGCAACTAGGATACAAAACGGTTTATAACCTAAGTGGCGGGTTAGCGCTTAGTAATTAAACAAAGATTGTAATTTATACAAAATCGGCTTTAGGGCCGATTTTTTTGTTTTTAAGGTTTATTTGCTCGCAAGGTAAACAAACCCTAGGGCCTGTTGACCTTTCAGGATTAAAATTTGTTCAATCTAGGGGCTATTTAATCGCGGCGTGAGGTTTGTAACCTAGTGGGCTAAGTAAAAACCGAGTAACAAAGAGTAAATTGCCCCTAGGCAGAACCCTTCGGGCAGCGCATGTTTGGCATTTATTCCACGTTATCGCCTATTTATGGGGAATAACCACACTACATAGGCTCTGCCTTGCCTAAATGCCAAACACACTGCTGCAAATTTAACTTCGAAAGATAAACAGGCCCTAATAATTAGTGAATAACTATAAAAAGTAATTATTGTGCTGATAAAAATTCATTAATATTTCATTTTGATTGATTAAGCTATCCCGTTGCCTTTAAAATTGCGGGTAAATTAATTTATAAAATTTTTATGATACCGGTGTCAAAAGCTAAAAATTGCGTTATCATCGGCATCTAAAATTATAAAAACAGCACTTTTTTTGCATTTTTAGTTATACTATCGGCGCTTTATTTTAGTGTAAAGAAGCAGTGTTAAGAGTTTTGCTTTTATAAAAAACATTTTTAAATCAATTGATTGAAAAAACTAGAGGATATTTCCATGTCTAACCGAACGCAACTAGCAAGTTGGCAAGCACTAGAACAAAGTGCAGCTAAGATGAAACAAACACATCTGAAAACGTTATTTGCACAAGATGACACGCGCTTTTCTCAGTTTTCGACTCAAGTACCTGGCGTATTATTCGACTATTCTAAGCAACTTATTGATAACGATGTTTTTGCTAACTTAATGTCGCTTGCTAAAGAATGCGATATTGCATCGTGGCGCGATAAAATGTTTAGCGGTGAAAAAATAAATATCACCGAGGATCGCTCAGTACTACATACGGCACTTCGTAATCGTGCTCACACTCCATTAATCGTTGATGGCGAAAACGTGACACAAGCCGTAGACAACGAATTAGCTAAAATTAAAGTGTTTGTAGAAAAAGTCCGTAGCGGTAAATGGTTAGGCTATACCGGTAAAGCGGTAAAAGATGTTGTAAGTATTGGTGTAGGTGGTTCTAACCTTGGCCCACAAATGGCAACCGAGGCATTAAAAGCACTTGCTGATGATACGTTAAATGTTCATTACGTATCTAATGCTGACGGTGTACAAATTTCGTCTATATTGAAAGCCATTGACCCTGAAACAACATTATTTGTTATTTCGTCAAAAACATTTACTACGTCAGAAACTATGACAAACGCTAAAACAGCGGTTGATTGGTTTTTACAAACAACAAAAGATGAAAGTACAATTGCAAAGCACTTTGTTGCAGTAAGTACAAATTTAGAAAAAACGGCAGCTTTTGGTATCAGCGACGAAAACGTATTCACTATGTGGGATTGGGTTGGCGGTCGCTTTTCACTTTGGAGTGCGATAGGCTTACCAATTGCTTTATATTTAGGCTACGACGCCTTTGAAGCAATTTTAGAAGGTGCGTTTGAAATAGACGAGCACTTTAAATCTGCGCCGTTTGAGCAAAATATACCATTAATTATGGCATTGCTTAGTGTATGGAATACGAGCTTTTTAGGCTACACAGCGCAAGCTATATTACCGTACGACCAAGCACTGCATATGTTGCCTGCGTATTTACAGCAAGGCGAAATGGAAAGTAACGGTAAACACGTTAACTTTGCAGGCGAAACGGTACCTTATACTACAGTTCCAATTATTTGGGGCATGACGGGTATTAATGGTCAGCACGCGTTTTATCAGTGTTTACACCAAGGTAATGTAATTGTACCTGCAGATTTTATTGCATCAGTTAAGCCACAAGTGAATGTTGATAAGCATCACGATATTTTATTATCAAACTTCTTTGCACAAACAGAAGCGATGATGAGTGGTGTAGATGCAGCGCAAGTTACCGCTGACTTAACCGCTAAGGGTAAATCGCAAGCAGAGATTGATGAGTTATTAAATCATAAAATTCATCAAGGCAATCGTCCTACAACGTCTATGCTATTAGATACAGTAGATGCTAAAACAGTGGGCCGTTTAATTGCACTGTATGAGCATAAGATATTTTGCCAAGGCATTATTTTAGAAATATGTTCGTTTGACCAATGGGGTGTAGAGCTGGGTAAAGGTTTAGCATCTAAAATTGAGAGTGAACTCACTGATGAAAGCGTTAAACACGCTCATGATAGTTCGACAAACGGCTTAATGGCGTACTACAAACAAAACCGTACGCAGTAAAAAATTCGCTTACGCAAGTAAGTAAACCGAGTACCTTTGAACGGGTAGCGCTGGAGTGCTTAGGGTCTGTATTTTTGTGAGAGGAGATACAGGGCCCCTAAGGCTCATTTAATAAGCGCAATGATAAAAATAATAATAAATCATCGATACAGAACAATTCAGCAGGCTTTTATTTAAATACAGCTATAAAAGCCATCTAATCTAGCAATAAATAGGCATACCCGCGCATTTATAAAGTGTACTGGGTATCACAACGTAGAGAGTAACTATGCTTAATCCTTTTGATATTATAATTTTTGGGGGCGGTGGTGATCTTGCGTTACGCAAATTGCTACCTGCAATGTACAGAGCATATCAAGAAGGTAACTTACCTGAAGGCTCACGTATCCTACCAACAGTGCGCGAAGAATCGAAACGTGCTGAATACATAGAAACAGCGCATAAAGCATTACAAGAATTTTTAAGCAAAGGTGAGTTTAACGCTAAAGATTGGAAAGCATTTTCTACTTTTTTAGTGCCAGTGGTAAGTAATGTTACAGAAGCAGATGACAACTGGGATGTGCTAAAAGGCATTTTAGATGAGCACGAAAGCACTAAGTCTCGTGTGTTTTATTTATCGCTTCCGCCTGCTGTTTACGGCACATGTTGTGAAATATTATCGACTAAAGGTTTAATTACACCTACATCACGCGTTGTTGTTGAAAAGCCTATTGGTTATTGCGGTGATTCTGCTGAAGCAATTAATGGAAAAATTGCAGAATTTTTTAATGAAGAGCAAATTTTCCGTATTGACCATTACTTAGGTAAAGAAACAGTACAAAACTTGATGGCGCTGCGTTTTTCAAACTCATTGTTTGAAAATATGTGGGATGCTAAATCTATTGATAACATCCAAATTAGCTTATCAGAAACTGTTGGTCTTGAAAGCCGTGCTGGTTTTTACGATAAAGCCGGTGCACTTCGTGACATGGTTCAAAACCATTTATTACAACTACTTTGTTTAGTTGCAATGGAGTCGCCTAATAAACTCAACGCTAACAGTATTCGTAACGAAAAATTAAAAGTATTAGAAGCACTTCGCCCACTAGTAGGTGGTGATGTTGATGAAAATATTGTTCGTGGTCAATACGTACCAGGTGACTTAAACGGTAAAATTGTACCGGGTTACTTAGAAGAGCTAAATGAAGGTTCTAGTAAAACAGAAACGTTTGTAGCTATTCGTGCACATATTGATAACTGGCGCTGGGCGGGTGTTCCATTTTACCTTCGTACGGGTAAACGTATGGCTAAGCGCTGTGCAGAAATTGTGGTTGAATACAAAAAAGTATCTCACAATATCTACGAAGATAACGTGGGTAATATCGAGCCAAATCGTCTTGTTATTCGTTTGCAGCCAGAGGAAACAATTCAACTAACGCTTATGTCTAAGCGTCTTGATAACCTTCAAATGCAACTTGAACCAGTAACAATGAATATTGAGCTTTCACAAGCTTACAGCAATGGTTTTCACTCAGATGCGTACAAGCGTTTAATGCTTGATGCCGCTGCAAATAACCCATCATTATTTATTCACCGTGATGAAGTTCGTCAAGCGTGGAAATGGATTGATCCAATCATTGACCGTTGGCAAGACAAAGGCAAGCCTGCACTTTACCGTGCTGGTAGCTGGGGTCCTGAGGATGCTGATGAATTATTGGCAGAAAAAAGCCACGTGTGGTTTAACACAGGCGATAAGGTATAAGCATGGCAACACTAGTTGAAAAATTTTTTGACGATAAAGACGCGTTAACAGCTGAGCTTTCTGCAACGCTTGAGCAATCACTACGTGATGGTATTAAAAACGATGGCCGTGCTGTATTAATGGTGTCGGGTGGCTCGTCTCCTGCGCCCGCTTATAAGCATTTATCAACGCTTGATTTAGATTGGCAACATGTTGATGTTGCTATGGTTGATGAACGCTGGGTAGACCCAAGCCATGAAAAAAGTAACGAAGCATTTATTAAAAGCACGTTATTACAAAATTTTGGCAGTGCTGCAAACTTTATAACCATGAAAAACGATGCTGCAACCGCGCAGCAAGGCAGTGAAGTGTGTGAAGCCGCTTACAGTGCTTTAAAAGCGCCATACGATGTAACTATTCTAGGCATGGGCCCAGATGGCCATACTGCGTCGTTATTCCCAAATGCAGAAGGTTTAGAGCACGGTTTAACAACTGAGCAAACAGTATGTGCAATTAATGCGATACAAAGTGATGTGACGGGTAGTATTACTGAGCGAATGACGCTTACGTTAAATGCCATTGCGCAATCTAAAGTGGTTAAGCTTTTAATTAGCGGTGAAGAAAAACTCGCTGTTTATAAGCAAGCAAAAGCGGGCGGCGATGTTAATGACATGCCACTTCGCGCTGTGCTTAATCACCCAAGTATAAATATTGAAGTATATTGGGCGCCTTAATTTAGGTGCTAATTTAACTTTTAAAGGCCGCTTATATAAGCGGCCTTTTTTATTTGCTCAAATTTAAGCCTAAACACTGCAAAAAAACAGTCCTGAACTGTTAACCAATGTTAATGAATAACTTTGGTTTGTATTAAAATCAACCATGAAGTGTGTTGTTTTTGAACAAAATTTATGAGTTTGAGCTGTATGTTTTTTAGCAACGTTCAGATTTAGTTAAATTTTATTTTTTCATGGTCGTTGTCATAAAAGTTTCCCTTCCTTTTTTAGCTCAAAAGCATTAGCCTAAAGGTATTAACAATGAAACATATAAATTAAAATAAACGGAGCAGTAACATGGCGGAGCAACAAGTACAGCCTTTACACAACGAAAAACATGCCAACACTAAAATTCAAAACGGCATCAATGTAGAATTCATGAAAACTCAACATTTAGTGCCAGTAGTTGCACATGAGTTTGCACGCGTAGCAAACGAGTTTCCAATGTCATTCGTTAAAAACAACGAAAGCGGCACTTTTCAAGCTGTTGCTATGTTTGGCTTAGAGCCAGGCGAAAACCTTTTTGTAGAAGATGGTAAATGGACTGCAGCATTTGCACCTATGGCATCTACTCGTTACCCACTGGGCTTAGTTAAACACCCAGATCAAGATCAATACGGTATCGTAATTGACGAAGCAAGTGCGCTTGTTGGTGAAGACGAAGGTAATGCATTATTTGAAAACGGCGAAGAAACAGATTACCTAAAACGTCGTAAAGAAGCGCTTGTATCTTTTATTGAGTTTTCTCAAGTAACTGAAGCGTTCACTAAATTCCTTGCTGATAAAGAGCTACTAATTGCGCAAACGCTAACAGTAGACATTAAAGGCGAGAAAAAAGACATCAACGGTATTTACCTTATCGATGAGAAAAAGCTAAATGAGTTAAGCGATGCTGATTTCTTAGAGCTTCGTAAACGTGGTTACTTAGCACCAATTTATTCTTTCTTAACGTCTACTCATCAAGTAGCACGTTTAGCGCGTTTAAAAGCTAAACAAGCTTAATTATACCAATTGCATTAAATTAGTGATCTATTATAGCGATAAGAAAATGGCTCAATAACAAGGCTAAAATTATGATACATAGTTGTTCTATATAAATAATTTTCAACGTAGTTAGTGAGCTATTTAATACGCTAGAATGATCATGTTTTTAATAAAATTGGTATTACAAACACGTAAAATTTAAAAAAGCGCCTTAAGGCGCTTTTTTTATGCCATTAAACTCACTTTAGTTGAAATTAAGCCCGCAACCATTCACATTAGTTTATAACTTTTCCATAAAAGAACTCATTATGAAAACACCCTTATTAGCAATTTTTGCGAGCAGCCTTTTTGCTTTAAGTAATAGCGTATTCGCTGCAGAGACTCCTTTTGCCATTGCGATTCATGGTGGGGCAGGGACAATAGAAAAAGCACGGTTTACACCCGCTCAAGAAAAGCAGTACCGCGCTAAATTAACAGAGGCCGTAGAGACAGGCTATAAAGTATTACACCAAGGCGGTGAAAGTTTAGATGCGGTAACTGCGGCAATTACAGTATTAGAGCAATCGCCTTATTTTAATGCAGGGCGTGGAGCGGTATACACTTACGATGGCGGGCATGAGCTTGATGCATCCATAATGGATGGTCGAAACCGTGAAGCAGGCGCAGTTGCGGGTGTAAAGCATATTGAGAGCCCGATTAAATTAGCGCGTTTGGTCATGGATAACTCTGTACACGTAATGCTTAGTGGGCAAGGCGCTGAGGAGTTTGCTAAAGAGCAAGGTGTTGAACTTGCCGAAAATAACTTATTTGATACCGAGCCTCGTTACAAAGCGCTTTTAAAAGCAAAACAAAAATTAGATAAAGCCAAAGCAACCAGTAAAGAGTACCAAGCTGCGCACAAAGCATTGCCTAACTCTTACAAAATGGGCACGGTTGGCGCAGTGGCGCTTGATAAAAACGGTAATTTAGCGGCAGGTACATCTACAGGTGGTATGACGGCAAAACGTTATGGCCGTGTAGGTGACGCGCCGGTAATTGGTGCTGGGACATTTGCTGAAAACGAATCGTGCGCAGTATCGGCAACAGGGCACGGTGAATACTTTATTCGCTATAACGTAGCGAGCGATATATGTGCGCGCGTTAAGTATCAAGGTAAAACCATAGCTGAAGCTGGAGATGAAGTTATAAACGGTGTGCTTAAGCCAATTGGTGGCACTGGCGGCGTTATTATTATTGATACTAAGGGGAATATTAGCTTGCCGTTTAATACCTCTGGCATGTATCGGGCAAGTAAATCGAATACGCAAGCGACCTACGTGGGCATTTTTAACGACGAATAAGCCAAAGCAATTTAATTAACCCCAACTCTGGTTAAGGGATTTACTAAAGTATTGAACCACAATGATATTTTAATTCATTTATTGCTAGCCAGTTATTTTCAGTGCAGTTAGCGCTGAAAATAACTGCTTGAGATAGATTTATTATTCGCAGTTTAGGTGAATCGCAGCGTTTATATAACAAACAACCCCGTGTTATGCATTTTGTAGGATTAACCCCGGCCGTTTAATTTGATACAATTATGGCTCTTTAACTAATTTTATAAGGTATGCGGGTGGTAAACCTAGGTCAGTTGTTTGGCGAGCTAAAAACGTGCTTGAAAAAAGATCAATTCATTTTCAAAAAACGCTTACATGGCGTAAAAAAAATAACGGATGAAAACAAGCATGCCAACGCGCTTGAAAAAATAGCGGCTGATATAACCCGTAGCCAAGAATTACGTGATAAACGCTTAGCGGGCCTTCCTAAAGTGACTTACCCTGAGCAATTGCCAGTAAGTCAAAAAAAGGAAACAATTAAAGACGCCATTGCAAATAACCAAGTGGTTATTATTGCAGGTGAGACGGGCTCAGGTAAAACAACTCAAATACCTAAAATGTGTTTAGAGCTTGGCCGTGGTGTTGATGGCTTAATAGGCCATACTCAACCACGCCGATTAGCAGCGCGAACGGTGGCTAACCGTATTGCTGAAGAAATAAAGTGCGAACTTGGTCAGCAAGTCGGTTTTAAAATTCGTTTTAGCGATCAGGTTTCTAATAATACGTACGTTAAACTCATGACTGACGGTATTTTACTGGCAGAAATTCAGCAAGATCGATTTTTAAACCAATACGACACCATAATTATAGATGAAGCGCACGAGCGTAGCTTAAACATCGACTTTATTTTAGGTTACTTAAAAAACCTACTTCCAAAACGTCCCGATTTAAAAATAATAATTACGTCTGCAACCATCGATCCTGAGCGCTTTTCAAAGCATTTTGATGATGCGCCCATTATAGAAGTATCGGGTCGTACTTTCCCTGTTGATGTGCGTTACAACCCAACGGCCGATATTAATAAAGAAGATATGGAAGCCGAGGGCGATCAGCTACAAGGTATTTTTGATGCTGTTGACGAACTGTGCGCGGAAGGTCCTGGCGACATACTGATATTTTTAAACGGTGAGCGTGAAATACGCGATACCGCTGATGCACTTAGCAAGCGTAATTTAAAACACACTGATGTATTACCACTTTACTCGCGCTTATCTAACGCAGAGCAAAACCGTATATTTGCGCCACATTCTCGTCGTCATATTATTTTATCGACCAACGTAGCCGAAACGTCACTAACTGTGCCGGGTATTCGTTATGTCATAGATCCAGGTACTGCGCGTATAAGCCGCTACAGTTATCGTACAAAAGTTCAGCGCCTGCCAATAGAACCTATATCGCAAGCAAGTGCTAATCAGCGTATGGGTCGTTGTGGACGTGTTGAAGCGGGTATTTGTATACGCTTGTACTCTGAGGATGATTTTTTATCTCGCCCAGAGTTTACCGACCCTGAAATACTGCGTACTAATCTTGCCTCAGTTATTTTGCAAATGTTGGCACTCGGGCTTGGTGATATGGCGCAATTTCCGTTTGTGCAAGCACCAGATAGCCGTAATATAAGTGATGGTTTATCGTTATTAGAAGAACTACAAGCAGTAAAACCAGACAAACGGGATAGTAAAACGAGTTTAACCGCTTCAGGTAGAGAGCTCAGCCGATTACCGGTTGACCCTCGTTTAGCTAAAATGGTGCTCACAGCTCACAAACTTGGCGCATTGCGTGAAGTGATTGTTATTGTGGCGGCGTTGTCGATTCAAGATCCACGCGAACGCCCGCAAGAAAAACGTGCTGCAGCTAACGAAAAACACGGTCGCTTTGACGACCCAGATTCAGACTTTATCGCTTTTTTGAACTTATGGAATTACTTAGAAGAGCAGCAAAGCGAGCTGACTAACGGCCAGTTTAGAAAGCTGTGTCAAAAAGATTTCCTAGCCTATATGCGCCTGCGTGAGTGGCAAGATATTGTTTATCAAATAAGTACTGTGTGTAACGAAATGGGCATGAAAGCAACCAGCCAAGCGGCTGATGGCGAACTTGTTCATAAAGCGTTACTAAGCGGAATGCTGAGCCATATTGGCTTTAAAGATGAGAAGCAAATATACAAAGGCGCACGTAATAGTCAGTTTCATATTTTTCCGGGTTCAGGTTTATTTAAAAAGAGTCCTAAATGGATCATGTCAGCGGAGCTGGTAGAAACCAGTAAATTATATGCCCGCACAAATGCAAAAATAGACATTAACTGGGTAGAACCATTAGCGCAGCATTTAGTAAAACGTAGCTACACAGAGCCACACTGGGAGAAAAAACCAGGTGCGGTAATCGCGTTTGAGCAGCAAACTTTGTACGGCTTACTTGTTGTAAATAAACGCCGCTGTGTTTATAGCAATATTGACCCTAAAGTGAGCCGAGAGCTTTTTGTACGCACTGCATTAGTTGAGCAAGAGCTGGGCTTAAACGAGGGCTTTTTAGCGTTTAACAGTGAGCTTATTGAAGATATTCAAGTACTGGAAAATAAGTCTCGTCGTCGTGATATTTTAGTTGATGAGCAAACGTTATTTGAGTTTTACGATAAAAAAATACCCAAAGAAATTAATAACCGCGCTGCATTTTTAAAATGGTATAAAACACAAAAACAACAAAATAAACATTACTTACACATGACCCGTGAAGAGCTAATGCAGCATGGTGCAAGTAATATCACTGAGTTTGACTACCCTGACACATGGCAGCAAGACAATATTATATTACCGCTTGCTTATCATTTTGACCCAGGACAAGCGGTTGATGGTGTTGCGGTGCAAATACCGGTAGCACTTTTAAATCAAGTACAAGAGAGTGGTTTTGACTGGCATATACCTGCATTTAGACATGAGCTAATAAGTGGGCTTATAAAGTCATTGCCTAAATCGCTTCGCCGTAATTTTGTGCCAGCACCAAATTACGCAGATGCAGTACTTGCAGCTATTGAGCCAATGCAAGGTAGCTTAATTGATGCTTTAGCTACGCGCTTATTAAGAATGACAGGTGTGAGAGTTGATGCAGAAGCGTGGGATTTAACCGCGCTTGCACCGCATTTACGATTGCAGTTTGAAGTACGTGATGAACACGATAAGTTACTTGCTCGTGGACTTGATTTAGCCAAACTTAAAGCAGAGCTGCAAGGTGAAGTAACCGAAACACTGTCTAAAGTAGCCGATAAAGGCATTGAAAAATCAGACCTAACACAATGGGACTTTGGTGAGCTGCCAGCGTCATATGTTAAAAAACAAGGTCAATACGAAATAAAAGCATACCCTGCGCTGGTGGATAAAAAATCAGCCGCTGCAGTGGAGCTTTTTGATAGTGAAGCAAAAGCGCAGCAAGCGCATCAACAAGGTTTGCGCCGTTTAGTACTGTTAAATGTGCCGTCGCCAATTAAGTACTTACAACAAAACTTACCGAATAAGGCAAAGCTGGGTTTGTACTTTAATCCATTTGGTAAAATAGCTGATTTAATTGATGACTGTATCGCCGCAGGTGTTGATAGTTTATTAGTGAAACATGGCGATATACGCGATGAAAAAGCATTTGAAACAGTAAAAGAGCAAATACGAGGTGAGCTCGGTGATGCCGTTGTATCGATTGCAACGCAAGTTGAGCAAGTATTAAGTATTGCGCACGCACTGCATAAAAAAATGAAAGGGCGCGTTGATTTAACCATGATCACCGCGCATGGCGATATAAAATCACAGCTTGAGTCACTTATATTTAAAGGTTTTGTGAGCGCGCATGGCGCAGATAAAATAACGGATTTAATTCGTTATTTAAAAGCGATTCAAAAACGTTTAGAAAAGCTGCCTGTGGATCCAAATCGTGATAGGTTATGCGTATTAGAGCTCGATAAAGTTGCTCAAGAGTACAAAAAAGTAGTTAATAAAACGCCTAAAGGCTTGCCTATTCCACAAGAAGTAACCGCTATTTTTTGGATGCAACAAGAGCTTAGAGTGTCGCTATTTGCTCAAACGCTTGGAACTCCTTACCCAATTTCGGCTAAGCGAGTACTTAATGCGATAAAAGAGATAGAATAAAACTTGCATTTTCTATTAAGCTTAGTACCTTAATAGGAGGATTTATTTTTGTTTTGAAAAGGAAGTGACATAGTTATGTCCTCATCGATTGAACATAAAACAAAGCGACTTTTAGTGGTAGACGACGAGTATTTTAATTTTGAAATGCTCAAAGCAGCACTCGCGTCGAAATTTGATGTTAGTTATGCAGATTCAGGGCAAAGCTGTCTTGCATCGGCAATTGCGAGTCCGCCAGATATAATTTTGCTTGATGTTTGTATGCCTGGTCTTGATGGTTATGATACATGCCGAATGCTAAAACACACACCTGAAACAAAAAATATTCCTGTTGTTATGGTATCGGGCCTAGAGTCTCCATCTGAAAAACAAGCAGGGTTTGACGCTGGTTGTAACGCATATGTTGTAAAGCCATTTTCAGTGGGTGCTTTGTTGGAAGAAATTAACACGGTTTTTTAGAGGTAACGTATGTTTACTGATGATAAGCGAAATTTTAGACGCATGCAGATCAATACACCTGCAAATTTAACAACGATAGAACCAATAGCGGGTTTAAGTTTTGCCGCAGAGTGCGTGGATTTAAGTGCAACAGGTTTATCAATTCATTTAGATGAATTACTTGAACCTAATACATTACTGACGGTGAACATTGATTCGACTCACCCAAGTATTGCGCCTTTAAATGCAACAGCAAAAGTAATACGTGCCAGCAAAGAAGATGATGGCACGGTAACAGCAGGTCTTGAAATAATTCAGTTTAACTAACTTGAATCCAGTTAAACTCAATAGTAGATATTAAAAAACCTTACAGATTAAGCCTTTTAAATAAAAGCCTTCAGGGTAGCTGCCAGCAATTGGGTGATCAGCTGCCTGGTTTAATCGCTCCATTATAAGTAGGTCTTTACCTGCATCAAGTGCTGCATCGGCTACTACTTTTTGAAATAAGTTTTGTTCCATTAAACCAGAGCATGAGAACGTTAGTAATGTTCCACCTGGTTTTAGTATTTGCATGGCAATCATATTGATATCTTTATAACCACGACACGCACCGGTTAGCTGCGCTTTATTATCAGCAAACTTTGGTGGGTCCATTACGATGGTATCAAACTGTCTGCCTTCGTCGCGGTATTGGCGTAGTAACTTAAATACATCCTGCTTAACAAAACTTACTTTATTTAAATCTAAGTTATTATGCTCAACATTACGTTTTGCTGTATCTAAAGCGGGTTGAGATACGTCTACGTTAGTTACATGCTCACATCCACCACGCAGGGCGTACAACGAAAATGTACCTGTATAACTAAAACAGTTAAGTACCGTTTTATCCTTTGAAAAACGCTCAAGTGCGGCGCGGCTATCGCGTTGATCTAAATAAAAGCCCGTTTTATGTCCATCAATTATATCGACTTCAATTTTAAAACCGTTTTCCTCAATAAGTACCGGCTGTGTTGGTTCATTACCCCAAAGAGCGCCTTTTATTGGCTCTAAGCCTTCTTTAGTGCGTACTTCTACGTCTGAGCGCTCGTATATGCTAGAACCTGGGAAAATAGACATCAACGCGCCAACAATCTCGCCTTTATGACGCTCGGCACCCGCACTTAGTAACTGACACACTAATACATTATCAAACTTATCGATTGTAACGCCTGGTAAGTAATCAGACTCCGCAGCACATAATCGAAACCCTGTTAATCCGCCTTCTTCTATTACTTGGCTACGTGCTTCTAATGAGCGACGTAAACGGCGTTCAAAAAAGTTTTGATCGATTACTTCTTTTTCGTCAAAGCTCCAAACACGTGCGCGAATTTGTGAGTGAGGGCTGTAAGCAGCAGTTGCTAAAAACTTACCTTCGCTATCGTGAATCGTTACTGTGTCGCCTAATCCAGGTTTACCTTTAATTTTTTTGATGGCTTTTGAAAATAACCAAGGGTGTTTTCTTTTTAATGATTTATCGCGACCAGCTTGTAGGTAAACGGCAGATGACATAAGGCTTCTCAGTAGTAATAAATAAGCGCTGTATTTTAGTCAAGCAAGGAGCAACATACAATGAATGTTTTGCAAGGTGGGCATAAAGCACGGTAAAGTACGGATAATTTATCGATTCATTAGCTTTTGGAACCTAATAGTGCCTGACGCCGTTTTAAGCCCCGATTTAAAAATACTTAATTCACAATGTAGAGAGTTTATAGCCTCTTTAGTGCATGCCGATGTAGCTCACGATATTACCCATATAGAACGAGTGGTGCGCGTTGCAATACAGCTATGTAATGCGGAGCAGGCAAACATGTCAGTTGTATTACCTGCAGCGTGGATGCATGACTGTGTGGCGGTGGCTAAAAATCATCCTGATCGTGCAAAAGCCTCTACTATGGCAGCCGATAAGGCATTGGAATTTTTAAAATCTATTAATTATGACGAGTCACTTTTTGATGAGATTCATCATGCCATTGCCGCTCATAGTTTCAGCGCAAATATAAAAATTAAAACAGTTGAAGCGCAAATAGTACAAGATGCTGACAGAATGGATGCATTGGGCGCTATTGGAGTGAGTCGATGCATGAAAGTAGGCGGATCAATTTCTCGGTTATTGTATAACCCAGAAGACCCTTTTTGTATTGAACGCGAGGCTGATGATAAAACATACACGCTTGATCACTTTTTTATAAAGTTATTACATATTGCCGATAGTATGAATACGCTATCTGCTAAAGCAGAAGCGAATAGACGTACAAGGTATATGCATGACTTTTTAGAGCAATTAAAGTCAGAAATAGGTGAGTAACGTGAATAATACAAGCATACCTAAATTATCTGGGATTGATCATTGCCATTTAAATGTTGATAACTTGGTTGATGCCGTTAAGTGGTATGAGCGTGTTTTAGGTTTTAGTGTAGTACCCGAGCTTGCCTTTTGGGATGAGGACGGACGCGGCCCTTTAACACTTGAAGATACTAGTTCAACAACTCGTTTAGCACTTTTTGAAGGTGAGGGGCGTAGTAAAGGGATTGCATTTTTGGCCTCAGGGGATCAATTTATTCAATGGCGTAATCATCTTGAGGGTTTAAACATAAAAGTAGTTTTAGCAGATCATGGTGTAACGTTTTCTATGTACTTTAAAGATGAAAGCGGTAATAGCCATGAAATTACCTCACATGACTATGGTTATATAAAGTCTTACTATCCAAATGTTGAGCTTGGCTCTCACAGCGCTAAAAAGAATTAGCTTTCTTGATTTGAATTTTTTATAGCAAGAATATCGTCTAATTTTTTCACAAATAGTTCGATTAGAGCGGGATCAAAATGAGCTCCTGCTTGCTCTTGCATATGTAAAACTGTTTTCTCTACACTCCATGCCTCTTTATAAGGGCGTTTTGAAGTCAGAGCATCAAAAACGTCAGCAACGGCAACAATTCTACCTTCAATTGATATTTCTTCGCCTTTGATCCCGTTAGGATAGCCTGAACCATCCCATTTTTCGTGGTGTTCAATAGCAAGTTTATGAGCGAGTTGTAATAATGGCGATGAAGAATTTGCTAATATTTGTGCACCAATTATGGCGTGTTTCTTCATATGCTCAAACTCTTCAAAAGTTAACTTTCCTGGCTTGAGTAAGATAGCATCAGGGATACCTATTTTCCCAACATCGTGCATTGGGGCGGCTTGGCGTAAAAGCTCTGCACTTTGCTCATCCATACCTAGCGCTAATGCTAATACTTTGCTGTATTGGCTCATACGCACTATATGTTCGCCAGTGTCAGTATCTTTATATTCAGCAGCACGGCCTAGGCGTTGTACTAAATCTACATGTGCTTGTTTTAATTGCTCAGCTTGCACTAGCGATAAGTGAGTTTTAACTCTAGCTCTTACAATAGCAGGGCTTATTGGCTTAGTAATATAATCTACGGCACCAAGTTCAAAACCTTTAAATTCATCATTTTCGTCCCCCAAAGCTGTCACAAAAATAATGGGGATATGAGACGTTTTAGGATTGTTTTTTACCCGCTGGCAGACTTCAAACCCATTCATATCTGGCATCATTATGTCTAGCAAAATTAGCTTTGGTAGTTCTTTTTCAAGTAGTGCCAATGCGGCATCACCCGATTTAGCAAACGACATACGATATTGATTACCTAACACTTCGCGCATTACTTTTAGATTTGCAGGCTCATCGTCAACAATTAATACTCGTGGCCTATCTGTTGTAAAATCCATTAATTAATACTCATTGTTTGTTAGTTTTTCAAGTAAGGTTTCTAGTATTACGTGTGCTTTATCAAAATCAAATTCATCAAAGGCCTCGGCTATATCATCAACTTCATTTTTATAGATTGAAGGTATGCCGCGTTGCAGTTTTGCTAGTAGCTCATCATTTAATTCTGCATTTTGTGCATCTTGATTAAGCGTCTTACACAGTGACTTAATTTCATCAATTGATAGCATGTCAGAACTATTATCTTCAGGCTTACTACTTGGCTTATCGCAAGTATTAGATGACAGCAGTTGTGAGATGACAAGTAGCTCGTTTTTTATATCGTCTAAAGTACTAATAACTTTAGCGTCACTTTGTTTTTGCTCTAAATCGGTTAATAACTTCATTAATGTTATTAGGCCTAAGTTACCAGCAACACCTTTAAGTGTGTGAATGGTGCTATCGACATCTTTTATGTTTGATAATTTATCACTGAATAATGTTTCGAACCGTTTATTACTGTCACTAATAAATTTAGTAATCTCTGTAAGTTGCTTACATTTAGAACCCCAAAGGGCTAACCCTTTTTCAAAATCTATATGCTGCGCTTTAGGATCGCTTTGCGATATAACCATTTCTTTTGCAATACCAAGACCAAGCACTTGTGCTATTTCTTGGTTTAGCTGATTTATATCGACGGGTTTATTTGCAAAGCCATTCATGCCTGCTTTTTTAGCCGTAAGCTTATCTTGTTGTAATACACTGGCTGTGAGCGCGATAATTGGCGTGTATTTAATTTGTCTTTGATTTTCTATTGCTCTTATTTTTTGTGTTGCCTCTATGCCATCACACAATGGCATATGTATATCCATTAAAATGACATCAAAGTCTTGTTCTTCAAATACTTTAATCGCTTCAAGTCCGTTAGATGCCTTGGTAACTGCATGCTGATCGCGTGACAGGAGTAAAGAAAGTAGTTCTGTATTTTGCTCGATATCGTCAACTACTAACACCCTAAGTGCAGGCAGTTGTGTGTGTAGACCATCAAAATGATCTATTTTAGTTTCGTCACCTAAAGTAAGCGGCAATGAAAAGTAAAAGCAGGTGCCTTTACCTAGTTCACTTACTAAGTTTATTGTTCCGCCCATAAGCTCTACAAGTTGTTTGCTTATGGTAGTACCAAGACCTGTACCACCAAAACGGCGAGTAGTAGTACCATCGGCTTGTTCGAAAGGTTGAAACACTGCTTGAATACGATCTTTTGCAATACCAATACCGGTATCTTGCACTTCAAAAAACAGATGCTGATTTTGTGTTATAGCAACAGTTACGGTAACAGAGCCTTTTTCGGTAAACTTAATAGCATTACCAATTAAATTAGTAAGTACTTGCCTGAGTCGATCTGGGTCACCGTAATAAGTAGCACTTACTGATTCTTTAATATGAAGTTTAAGTTCTAAATCTTTCTTTTTAGCTTCTAACCAAAAAGTAGAAATAATACTGTCTATTACTGGCTTTAAACTAAAGTGTATTGGCTCAATAGTGAGCTTACCGCGCTCTAGTTTTGCGGAATCGAGAATTTCATTTAATAATCTAAGTAATGAACGCGCTGCATTATTTACGGTCACTAAATGTTTTTGTTGTTCTTGATCAAGTGGGGTGTCCATTAACAAGTCACTAAAACCTATTATAGAATTCATAGGTGTACGTATTTCATGGCTCATATTAGCCATAAAAGATTGCTTTGCATAAGCAGCTTCTTCAGCTTTAAATTTAGCTTGCTCTAGTTTTTCTTCATATTCTTTGCGTTCTGTAATATCAACTAAAACACCATCAATCCACTTTGCTTGGCCTTGGGTATCAAAGTCGATGCTGCCTTTATCTAAAAGCCATAAGATTTTACCGCTTCTGTGGCGAATTCTGTATTCGATTGAATACTGACGTTTTTCTTCTACGGCTTTTGTGACGGCGTCTACAATAGGTTGCTGGTCTGATTTTAAAACTAGATCGTTAAATTCAATGCAATGTTCAGTAAATTCATTAGGGTTATAACCCGTTAACTCGTTGATGCTCGGGCTGATAAAAAGCATGGTCCAGTTATCATCAAATTTACACCTAAAAGCCACACCTGGCATGTTATCCATTAAAGAGCGATACTTTTGCTCTTTTTCTTCAAGGCTTTTTTGTAAAGCTCGTTGCTCTGATAAGTCTGTTATGAAGCCTACGTATAGAGGATTTTGCCCTGGCTGATTAACTTCACCGACGCCTAATCGAATTGGAAATAAGTGGCCGTTTTTGTGTTTAGCAAAAATTTCACGGTTAACACCAATTACTTTACCTAAATCAACATTTTTAGCATGTAAAAGATAGCTGTCGTGATGCATCGCGATAGCATCATCCATTAGCATTTTAATATTATGATTTTGTACTTCATTTTCATGCCAACCAAAAATTTTGCTAGCTGACTCATTAAAGCTCAAAATAATGCCGGTGTGATCTATTGTCACGATTCCATCAATGGCTGTGCCTAAAATTGCGTTTAAGCGAGACTCGTCGGCTGACTTTTCTTCAAGTAACATTTTATATCTGACCATGCCATTAAGTACCGCTACTACGCTTGTAATGGCAATCGTTGCAGTTGCAACCGCGATGGCTACAAAAGTGAGCCCAGCAGAAGCATTTGCGTCGTCATATAAAAGAGGAGATGTTGCAACAAAGCGTGTAGATGCCATGCCCATATAATGCATAGCAGCAACAGCAAAGCCTAATATTATAGCGCTGATGGCTCTATTTTGTAGGTATGATAGTTTTGGAAAAAATTTTTCAAGATTAAAGCGGCTATATAACGCTATAAACGAAAGAGCGACGGCAACTAAAATTGAAAGACCAAAGGTCAGTGGGTCATAGCGCAACATTGGGGAAAGCTCCATTGCAGCCATACCGCTGTAATGCATTGTACCAATACCAGCCCCTAGTAAGATCGAGCAAATGCTGAGCACTCTAAAGTTTCCATCACTATTTACAAGTATTGATACCGCATACTGACATGCTAATAAAGCAGGAAGAAAAGAGAGTAGTGTGATTGTTGGATCGTAGCTTATATTAGTACATAGCGAAAAAGCTAACATACCTATAAAGTGCATACTCCAAATACCAGAAGAAAATACAGTTGCTGCGGTTATATTTGCTAAACGTTGATAACGAGGGAATTTAGTCTCTTTTGCTAAATCAATGAGCTTAGTAGTAAAAAAAGCAGCAAAAATGGCTATTAATACAGACATTGAGACTAGAAGAGGGTCGTAAACCCCATTAAGTATTAGGCTTGGATCTTGGTCTGTAATGAAGAAAGCTGATAGCATAACGGCTCGAAATATAATCTTTATTTTACAAGTTTAATCTAATTTACTAATAAATGAACCGTTATTTCTAATCGCGCTATAAAGTGACGAATTTTAACCAAGTTTATTTATTTTTTGTTATTGAAGTAAATAAAATATTTTAACTTTCAATTCAAATAAAACAGACGGATCAATCTATAGCTTATTATAATAAAGTGGATTAGGAGTTAGGTGCGACTGTATGCCTAAGAGTTTAAAATTGATGGTAATATGGATTATATAAACGGATGCTATATTTAGAGTTTAAGTCGTGTTTGAATATCAACTAAAAAAGAGTACTAGACGCAAAACAGTCGCAATAAAAGTGCATAGTCAAAAGGTAACTGTGTATGCGCCACATTTTGTCGCAAAAAAACACATTGATACTTGGTTATTTGACAAACAAGAGTGGGTTGCAGAACAATTAAAAAAACAATCGTCAATTGATGACACTAAGCAGTACCCCTTTGAATCTAAAAAAATCAGTGTTTTTTCAGAAACTATTTATTTGAAACTGGACTCAGGCCAAGATTCCAAAGTAACCCCGTATGATGACCACTTACTTATTACAATATCTCCTCGAGTTAAAAACACTTATCAAAAGTATCGACAGCTATTAGAGACTTATTTAAAAGAGCAGCTTATTGCATACATAGAGATGCGTTTAGCGTATTTCTGTACTCAAATGGGTGAAGAGTTGCCAAATGATTTAAAAATAGGTGTTTATAAACGAAAGTGGGGGAGTTGTAATAGCAAGCGAGAACTCACTTTTAATTTACATCTTATAGGTGCTCCTTACCACGCTATAGATTATGTGATTGTTCATGAGCTTGCCCACTTAAAGTATTTAAATCATAGCAAAGCTTTTTGGCAGCGAGTAGAGGCGTTTTTCCCCGATTACAAAACATCATCTAATTGGTTAAAACAAAATGGTATGAGTTTACAGTGGGTGTTTTGATGTTACTGAATATAGGAATATAGGAATATAGGAATATAGGAATATAGGAATATAGGAATATAGGAATATAGGAATATAGGAATATAGGAATATAGGAATATAGGAATATAGGAATAGTAGAGAAGTGGTGGAGGGAGCTGGATTCGAACCAGCGAAGGCTGAGCCGTCAGATTTACAGTCTGATCCCTTTGGCCGCTCGGGAACCCCTCCACACTAATTTTATTGCATTTGGCCCCACTTAACTTAGCGGTAAGAAAAGTGGTGGAGGGAGCTGGATTCGAACCAGCGAAGGCTGAGCCGTCAGATTTACAGTCTGATCCCTTTGGCCGCTCGGGAACCCCTCCAATGCAACGGCGCTGATAATAGCAAATTGCGTATTTAAGTAAAGAAAAAAGCTAAAGAAAATTGAAATAAAGCCGATAAATATCTATCAGTTACCACAATCGGCTAAAGACTATGCAAATAGATGATTTGTTAATCACAGAGAGTCAGTTAAACAGTAGACTCAATAATAGTGTGCATGAAAATCGCCGTGGCGAATTTGCACTATTATTAGCGATGCTGTCACATGACGCACTCGACTTTAGTCAATTTCATTTACCAAAAACTGAAATAGATAATTTAGTTATAGAAGAAGAGGCGTTAAGAAAGCAATTTGGCGCAGGTCCAAAGCAACTTTTAGCTCCTGATGAATATAATATGTTGGTTGGACAATTTAATGCATCATTAATATCTCAAGAAGGAGCGCGCTGTGGTATGACAAGTATTAAGTTAAGACAATGCTTAAGCCCTGAACCACTTGCGATTAGAAATGATGATAAGCATATTCCACTTAATATAATAGATAACTGTGAGCTTGCCGTCAGAAGAAGAATTAAAAGCGAACAAACCCAACTAGCCAATCCCCCTATAGATGCAGCTGCTTTTTACGACAGCCTTAATAATGATGCAATACATCAACCACTTCAGCTCATTGCGGTGTGATATATGATTGTAATAATCACCAGTTAATATATGCTTTATAACGGGTCTGCTTTATATATTTGCTAATAATTGATTTAATGAAAAAAAAGCATCCAAAAATTAAATGCAATTGCTATAATGGCGTCAAATGGTATGACATGAAATGCCATTATCATTAAACCAAGGTAATTAGGAACGTAATGAAGAAAACATTCACGCTAAATCACGAGAAAATCAAATACCCTCGTATGGTTGATGCTGCAAAGCACGAAGTGAAAAAATATTTGAAAAGAGAGCGTAATAAAACGCTACCTGAAGATGCTGACTATTGGGCATTTGACTGTAAGTTTGGTAACACAGCTGAAGATGCGCAAGTTGTGCATGTTGCTGAATTAAGTAACCAAATTGGCGAAATTGAAAAGCAAGGTTTGACCTCTTTCTATGTAGAGATTTTAGCTCGACCTGCTCAACGTCAACAGTTAGATTTAGATGATGACGAATAACACTTAATTTAATTAAGTGTTCGAAGTTTTAAAATGAGCCCAAGTGGCTCATTTTTTGTTTTTATGCATTAAAGATTCACCATAAATCATTTTTATTAGTAACTAATAAGTAGAATTTTAATTTATTAACATTTGCATAACAAAATATAGTGATATAGGGTGTGTTTAATTAAAAAAACAAAACAGTTGTACCATGCCTATAAATTACTCTGACCACCAATTGAAATTAAGCTTAAAGAGCTCTAAGGTACTTGTCGTTGACGATCAGCTATTAAGCTTAATTGTATTAAAAAAAATATTATCAGAGCATTTTAGTGTAACAACAACGAGCTGTGGTGAGGATGCGATTGAAATTTGTAAACATAATCCGCCAGATATAATACTACTCGATATTAATATGGAAGGAATGAGTGGTATTGAAACATGTCTAAAATTAAAAAATATATCTGAAACACAAGATATCCCCGTTATTTTTGTAACCTCATCTGAAAATCAAGAAGAAGAGTGCTGGGAAGCCGGAGCTGTAGATTTTATAAAGAAACCAACTAACTCGGAAACTTTATATAGAAGAGTGCGCGCCCATATTACGATGAAACTTCAACATGACTTACTCAATCAAAAAGTATTTCTAGATGATTTAACAAAGGTATTCAATCGTCGTTATTTTGATGCGCATTTTTCTAAAATGGAACGAAGCGCCTTACGAGAAAAAGTCGACTATGCACTATTACTCATCGATATAGACTACTTTAAGCAATACAACGATCTTTATGGTCATGTGCAAGGCGATACGGTTTTAAACCTTGTTGCACAAACTATTACTAATAGTTTGCAAAGGCCAACCGATTTTGTTGCGCGTTACGGCGGCGAAGAGTTTGTAGTTGTTCTACCGCATACAAGCACTGAAGGTGCAATTTGTGTTGCTGATAAAATTAAACAAAATGTGGTCGATTTAGGAATATTACACAGATATTCAGAATATGACTTTGTTACTATTAGTATTGGCGGTGCAACCCTACAACCGTATGTAAATAACAAAAACACCTTGCAGATCGCAGATGAAAAAATGTATGAGTCCAAAATGCAAGGTCGTAACCAAGTGTGTTTTTAAGTTTAGCTAGCTAATAAATCACTTTGCCACTTAAAAACACCTTGTAGGTGATAAATATTAAATAAGATTATTTATTACACGCTATGACATTTTTTGTACTTTTTATTGCTACCACATGGGCAGTCATCATTTCTGCCCACTTTAATATCTTCAACAGGATATATAGTGCCATCTAAATAACGCCATTGAGTGTTTTCTTTAATAAACTGCGATTTTTCGTGAAGCTCACAAAATAAGTTTTGATAAAAATATTGGGCTTTAAATTCTACAGTGCCGGTATCGCCATCATGGCTTGACCCAATTACATCAAGATTTATAAATCGACAGCTGTTAGCAAAATCATTGATTTCTTTAACCGGATTTTCAGCTTGTTTTTCTTTTGCGTAGGTTTGATAAACATATTCTGCATTTTTAATAACATAAGCACTGAATCGTGAGCGCATAAGTTGTTCAGGAGAGTCAGCTTGCTTAACAGATAAGTGAAGCGGCTCGCAGCAATCGGCATAATTGTGCCCACTGCTGCAAAAACATAATGTGGTATTGAGTGAAGTCATAATAATAATACAAAGTCTAAAACATTAGTTTAACAAGCTTATTGGGCGAGTGATATCTCTGTTGTTTGAGACTTTTTAGTAAAACAGTATAGTTTTGTATTCGTTTTACTTAAATCGAATGATAAATTCGTAAGTAGTTGGTTATTAACTATATCGGTCCAGGTAATTACCGCTGCAAAGTTCCCGTTATGTAATGCAGAATTTAATACATACTCTAAATTTACTAAGTGCTTTTGTCTAATAACAAGTAATTTACTTGTATCAATAGAGCATGAGTCAAGTAAAGCTTTGCTAGGTACATGATCTGGAGCAATTAGTAACGTCCATGCATTAGAGCTATTGTATTGGTGTAATACTTTTAAAAGCTCAAAGGTCGCTGAAATTTCATCTTCAATTTGAATCAAATTCACGCAATCGCTTTGCTCATCTTGTTGGTAACTTTTAACTGTTCTTACGGTAATAGGCTGTAACATAGGTTCACTCACTGGGTTTTTATACAGTATTCATATACAGTAGTTTATACAGTGCTTTCGTGCAAGCCTTTTATGCTATTTATTTGTACAGTTATTCAGCTTTTGATCATTATTTTTATTTTTTTAATTTATAATTCTTTATTAATCAGGTTGTTATAGGGTTGTTTTTGAGAAGGTATTCTAAAAATAAATTTTTGCGTAGTGTCTTCATTTTGGGGTTTTATACTGTATAGGATTATCTTTGTAACCATATACAGTATTTTTTAACACTGCATACAGTACTTCTGCCATAGTTAGCTTATGTGTTTTCACTCGTGCGAGGGATCATATGAGAAAACTGGAGTTGGTGAATTTGTTCGTACAAACTTGCCGCATAACATTGAGCATCTTTAAATCGCTTAGTTTCGATATGTTTGCGTATATCTGTAACCGCTGCAGTGGCAGGGGCGTACCCTTGGCTACTTGCTAAGCTTAACCAAGCTACAGCATGAAATACACTTTGTGGCACGCCTTCACCTTTCACAAAAAATAAACCTAAATAAAACTGTGCTCTATGGTTTCCCGCCATTGCAGCAAGTCGCATCCATTTTGCAGCCAATGGAGCTTGATTATTTTTTAAATAATATAGGGCTTTATTTAACGTACTTTGCTCATCTTTTTTATTATCAACGGGCACAGAGGTATTTTCGGGTTGAGTAACAAAACCTAAAATATTATCTAGCTGTTGCTCTAAGTCTTGCTCACAAGGTGTTGTTTTAAGCATATTGGTTCATTTATTATTTTAACCACTTTAACAGTTTAGTATATAGCAAGGTAAAATGTCCTGTAAAAGATAATTTTTATGTTAAAATCTCGCCACTTTTTACTATCACAAGTTTATTATGTTCGAAGCCTTATTTAAACTGAGCGAAAATAATTCAACAGTTAAACGCGAATGCGTTGCTGGCCTAACTACCTTTATAACTATGGTATACATTGTATTTGTAAACCCGGCTATGCTCGCAGAGGCTGGGATGGATCAAGGGGCTGCATTTGTAGCGACATGTATAGCAGCTGCGATAGGCTGTTTTATAATGGGTTTATGGGCTAATTATCCATTAGCATTAGCGCCTGGTATGGGGCTAAATGCCTTTTTTACGTATGGTGTCGTATTAGGAATGGGTTATACCTGGCAAGCCGCCTTAGGGGCTGTATTTATGTCGGGTTGTATATTTTTGTTTTTAAGCTTATTTAAAGTCAGAGAGTGGATTATTAATGCCATACCTCTGGTGCTCAAGCGAGCAATCGCAACGGGTATAGGTGCTTTTTTAGCATTAATTGCCCTTAAAAATGCAGGCATTATTGTCTCAAGCCCGGCAACATTAGTGCAGTTGGGCGACATTACTTCTCCAGGACCGTTATTGGCTATATTAAGCTTTTTTGTAATTGCAGCGCTTCTATACCGCGATTTTAAAAGTGGCGTGCTTATTAGTATTTTATTAGTGACTGGCATTGCTTTAAGTTTGGGGCTTGTTGAATATCACGGTGTTATGGCTACGCCACCATCAATAATGCCTACTTTTATGCAGCTAGATTTTGCAGCCGCTTTTGATATATCAATGATGAGTGTTATTTTTGCTTTCTTGTTTGTCGATCTTTTTGATACTTCGGGTACATTAGTTGCGGTAACTCAAAAAGCAGGTTTAGCTGATGAAAAAGGTAACATGCCTCGTTTAGGGCGCGCATTAAGTGCTGACAGCTCAGCAACAATTGCAGGTGCGATGCTAGGTACGTCTACGACTACATCGTATATAGAATCGGTTGCTGGTGTATCTGTTGGCGGACGTACTGGCTTAACAGCTGTAGTTGTAGGCATTTGCTTTTTACTAATGATGTTTTTTGCACCGCTTGCACAAATGGTACCGGCTTATGCTACGGCAGGCGCTATTTTATATGTCGCTGTTCTGATGCTGCAAAATTTAAAGTTTGTAAACTGGGATGATATGACCGATGCAATTCCTGTTACTGTGGTATTACTAATGACACCATTAACGTTTTCGATTGCGCACGGTATTGCACTTGGTTTTATATCTTATACGGCGGTTAAAGTCTTGTGCGGTAAGCAAGATCAAGTCAGTATTAGTGTTTGGATATTAACAGCCTTGTTTGTTTTCAAGTTTGCATTTTTGTCTTAATAGCTAATAAAAAACACAAAAAAGCCTGCACAAATTTTAATTTGTGCAGGCTTTTTTAATGCTTTTATAAAAGCACTACCATTTCTTTTTAGGAGCAAACAGTATATCTAAGTCGTCTTGCTCTTCTTCTGTTTTCTTTTTAAGTGCGCTTGCATTAGAAGCTCGCAGTTCAACACTAATTGCCTCTAAGTAACCCTCAACTTCTAGCCGTTTTGTTGTTACATATTCGTCAGAGTAGGTAACTGCGCTGAGTGTTGCCTGCGCTTTTTCAAAATACTGTCTTGCAGAACCAACCATACTGGCTGAGCGGGCAGATAGGCCCCGTTTTATTTGGCTTTCAATATTAATACGCAGTTGTAGTTTTTCGAGACGTTTATCTTCAAGAACAAAAACTTGGCTATCAATACGACCTTTGCTGTGTTCAGAGCGTAAAATTGAGCGTAATTTTTTAATGCCTTGAATTAGGCCTACAAGTTGTTTGTCATTACTCGGTAGCGTTAAAGCTTCACTGCTATTATCTTGAACTGGATTAGATAAGTGCGTTTTTGCTTCACTTAAGCGGCTTTTAAGTGCTTTAGATGTTTGCGAGTTAGTAACCATTGTATTTAAGGCTTCGTAAATACGGCGCTGTAATGTACGAATTAGATTTTCAGAAAGGGGGATGTTAGCACTATTCATTAGTGCCTCTTCTGTTTCTTCTATTATAGCTTTTTGTTTTGTAAGCTCTTTTCGGCGTTCTGCCTCTTGTTTTTCTTTGTGTTGCTGTACAGCACTTACCCAAAGTGCAATCACAATCAATGCAACTATAAGCACTATTATAATAGAAACGATCATGGTGTAATTCTCGGATATATAACCTAATTATTTAATCTTACATTAAATATACGTTAACAGGGTAGCTTTGCGCCGATTAACTTAAAAAATATACCAAAAAATTGATAGGTTGAGCTCTTTATAAACTGCAGTAAGCCTAAGGGCTTATAAACTAAAGCTGAATAATCATCGCTACCTGAAGCATATTTATTATGCTAGCCTTGAGCTCTAATCAGATAATTGCACACCTAAAGACCTAAAGTGCTATTTTACGTAAATAACACTTGGTTTTAAGCGGTATTGCCTTTATAAATAATATGAATAATAACGTTAAAATTTGCAGCCATGAAATTACAACAACTCAGATACATCGTAGAAGTACAAAATCATAAATTAAATGTTTCAGCGACTGCTGAGAGTTTATTTACCTCGCAGCCAGGAATTTCTAAACAAGTACGCATGTTAGAAGATGAGTTGGGTGTGCAAATTTTTGGTCGCAGTGGTAAACATTTAACGCATGTAACCGGTGCCGGCGAAGATATTATTAATATTTCTCGTGAAATACTCTCTAAGGTAGAAGGTATTAAAGCCGTTGCTAATGAGCATACGCTACCTGATCAAGGTAAGCTAAATATTGCTACAACACATACCCAAGCTCGTTATGCTTTGCCTAACGTAATTCAAGGGTTTATGAAAAAATACCCTGCGGTATCGCTTCATATGCACCAAGGTACTCCACAGCAAATATCGGATGCTGCAGCACGCGGTGATGCCGATTTTGCTATTGCAACAGAAGCACTGCATTTGTATTCAGATTTAGTTATGCTGCCTTGCTACCATTGGAATCGCAGTATTGTTGTCGCTAAAGACCATCCGTTGGCTAAAAAGGCAAATAGTTTAACCGTTGCTGATATTGCTCAATATCCACTCATTACATATGTATTTGGTTTTACGGGCCGCTCAGAGTTAGATAAAGCGTTTAGCGCACACGGGCTTGAACCACACATTGTATTTACCGCAACCGATGCTGATGTTATAAAAACATACGTACGACTGGGTTTAGGAGTTGGTGTTGTTGCTTCAATGGCGATAGATCAAGTAAGCGATACCGATTTAGTGTGTATTGATGCAAGCCACTTATTTGAAGCTAGTACGACCAAAATTGGTTTTAGAAAGGGCAGCTTTTTGCGTACTTATATGTATGATTTTATCGAACGTTTTGCACCGCACTTAACTAAAGAGCGAGTAGAGCGAGCAAGCTTATTACGTAACCAAGATGACGTAGATAAGTTATTTGCAGATATAGAGTTACCCGTTAAATAATGTCACTACATTAAACGAATAATAAAAAAGCCGCCTATTTTAAAAATAGGCGGCTTTTTCTTTTTATAGCGAGCTGATTAACATTCGATAATATTAACAGCCAATCCACCGCGAGCGGTTTCTTTATATTTAGTTTTCATATCGTTACCAGTTTCAAGCATGGTTTTAATCACTTTATCAAGCGATACCTTTTGCTCGCCACTGCCACGTATAGCTAAACGTGAAGCGTTAATTGCTTTAATAGCGCCCATTGCATTACGTTCGATACACGGTACTTGTACTAAGCCACCAACAGGGTCGCACGTTAGGCCTAAATTATGTTCCATACCAATTTCTGCTGCGTTTTCTACTTGCACAACATTGCCACCAACAATTTCTGTTAATGCGCCTGCAGCCATAGAGCACGCAACGCCGACTTCACCTTGGCAACCTACTTCGGCACCCGATATAGAGGCATTCTTTTTATATAAAATACCAATAGCAGCAGCGGTTAATAAATAACGCGTGGCTATATCGCGGTCTACTTCTTTCACAAATGTGTGATAGTACATAAGCACAGCCGGTAAAATACCCGCAGCACCATTAGTTGGTGCGGTAACTACACGGCCACCTGCAGCGTTTTCTTCGTTTACGGCAAGGGCAAATAAATCAACCCAGTCCATTGCACGAAGCGGGTCGTTACTGACCTCTATATTTAGTTTTAAGTATAAGCTGGGCGCACGGCGTTTTACTTTTAAGCCGCCAGGTAAAATACCTTCGGTGCGCATACCACGGTCAATACAAGCCATCATTACTTTCCAAATATGGAACAATGTGTCTTTTACTTCGTCTTCAGTGCGCAGTGTTTTTTCGTTTTTCATCATCAAGGTAGAAACACTAAACCCAGACTCTTTACACATCTCTAGTAGTTCTTTTGCGCTACCAAATGGGAAGGGGGCTGGATTTTCTTCTCTAATATCGAGGGCTGCCTGTTTTTCGTTTTCAAACTCTTCGTCGGTAACAATGAAGCCACCGCCAATAGAGTAATATACTTTGCTGTAAACTTTTTCGCCGTTGTTTGAGGCGATAATTTCCATTGCATTAGAATGCTTAGGCAGTGTTTTACGACGATGAAAAACAATAGCACCTTGTTTTGGAAACTTAGCTTTGTGTGTTTTGTTTAGATAAATAACCTGATCTTTTTCGATGGTTGCTAAAATGTCGTCGACTAAATCGGCATCAATTGTTTCAGGATCGTAACCGGCTAAACCAAGAATTACGGCTTTACCCGAGCCATGGCCAACACCTGTTTGACCAAGAGAGCCATAAAGCTCTACTTTAATATCGGTAACATTTGCTAATAATTGTTGTTCTTGTAGGTCATTAACAAATAAGCGTGATGCGCGCATTGGGCCAACGGTGTGTGATGACGAAGGGCCAATACCAATGCTAAACATATCAAATGCACTGATCATAATGTGTGTGTCTCTACTTTGTTTTATCAGCACGAAGCTGCTCTTTGAACGGTCGAGCATGATAACGTGGAATTGTGATTGTGTAACTACTAATAACGAAGATTTAAACTGGTAAGGCGAGTTGTTTTGTAAAGTTTTTTATAATGCTTGCAGTCGCACCCCAAAGTAAACCATGCGGCGTTTTAAAACCTTGCAAAATAACCGTTTTCCCAAATCGTTGAAAAGGTAAGGGTTGCCAGTTAGCTTCGTTATTTAACTCAGTGACAGAGAGCAAAAAGCTCGCTTGTACTTCATTATAGTCATTTTCCCAGGTGGTGTCTTTTTTGAGTAAACCTACATAGGGGCTAATACTAAAACCCGTTAAGGTTGAATACTCAGGTAAGTGACCTAATACATTAACGTTGCTTTGGGCAATATTTAGCTCTTCTTTTAGTTCGCGAAGGGCTGTGGTGCGAAGGGTAATGTCGCTTACTTCAAACTTACCTCCGGGCAAACAAATCTCCCCAGGGTGATGGTGTAAATAAGTAGGGCGTTTACACAGTAAAATATGTGCATGGTTATCTATATCAATAATTGGCAGCATAACCGCGCTAGCGCGTTTTTTACGTGTGTCTTTTAATTGATTTGGCGCAGCTGTAGGGCTTAACAGAAAACGCGCCATAATGTGCTCACTATTCAAAGCGACCTACTGTTTTAGTAAAGGAAGAATTTTATTTACTTTATCGTATGTTTCTTGATATTCCAATTCGACTTTAGAATCAGCTACGATTCCGCCACCTGCCCAACAGTAAATTTGTTGTTGGTGACATACCAAAGTGCGAATCGTAATACTCGTATCCATATTGCCACAGGCACTTAAATAACCAATTGAGCCACAATAAATGCTGCGGCGATGCGGCTCTAATTCTTCAATTATTTCCATCGCTCTAATTTTGGGCGCACCGGTGATTGAGCCACCCGGAAAAGCCGCTTTTAGCTGATCGACCGCTGTTTTACCTTCATCAAGTTCTGAGGTTACCGTGCTTACTAAATGATGCACTGCCGGAAAGCTTTCAATAGCAAAAAGGGAAGGGACGTGAACGCTGCCAGGTTTTGCCACTTTGCCTAAGTCGTTACGCAGTAAATCAACAATCATTACATTTTCAGCGCGATCTTTAGCTGATGCTGCGAGTATTTTCGCTTGGCGTTGATCCTCTAGTGCATCTGCTTTTCGCGGCAGTGTGCCTTTAATTGGCTTGGTTTCTACAACGTTATTGTTTACAGATATAAAGCGCTCAGGAGAAATTGATAAAATAGCCCCTTGAGGGTGATTTATAAAGCTTGAAAACGGCGCTTTATTTGCCTCACGCAGTTTAATATAAGCTGCCCAAGGGGAGCCTTCAAACTGAGCGTTAAAGCGCTGCGCTAAATTAATTTGGTAACAATCGCCACTTTTTAAATACTCCTCAATTTGGGCAAACTTTGCAGCGTATTCCGTTTCGCTCATATTTGATTGCCAGTCGCTATTTAGGGCAAAGGACTGTGTATTAACTTGGGAGTTAACGTGTGTATTTAAATATTGTTGATAAAGCGCTAATCGATCGGTGTTTGGCTGCGATACATAAAACCAGCTTTGTTGCTGCTTGTCGTAAATAAGGGCATCTAAGTAAAGGCCAATAGCCATTTGGGGAAGGTTAATGTCTTCGATAGCACGAGTGGGGATGTTTTCAATTGTACGGCCTAGGTCGTAGCCAAAGTAGCCAAGCCAGCCGCCGTTAAAGGGTAAATCGTAACCGGCTTTTGTTTTATCAAGATGCGAAAGCTCATTATTAATAATTTCAAAGCAGTTATCACTACTTTCTATATTATTTAAAAAGCTTTTATTATTTTTTACTTCAAGGGTACTTTGCGGCTCAATGGCAATAATATCAAAACGGCTGTTTATATGATTACTATTTGCAGAATCTAATAGAATTGCATAAGGCAAATGTGAAAAATGCGCAAAAACGTCAATGCAGTTTTGTGTTATGCCTAATTTAATACAATTTTTTTTATTGTTTAGCATTTACTGCCCCTTTAAGAACTGGCTCGAAACGGGCTGGGAGGGTATCATAAGTCAAATTTTTTGGCAGCACTAAGCTGTAAAAAACAGTGCAAACCACCGTCACCGGTTTGATTTAGATTACGCGACAACGCGTAACGGTAACTTAAGGAACCACTATGAGTACAATTTGTCAGCAAGACTTTATTGATAGCATTGAAGATGCATTGCAATATATTTCGTTCTATCACCCACTTGATTTTGTTCAAGCTCTCGAAAAAGCTTACAACAAAGAACAAAGTAAAGCGGCTAAAGACGCCATTGCACAAATTTTAATTAACTCACGCATGTCGGCTGAAGGCAAGCGTCCACTTTGCCAAGATACCGGTATTATTACCTGTTTTGTTAAAGTAGGTATGGATGTTAAGTGGGATAAAACAGATTTAACCGTTCAACAAATGGTTGATGAAGGTACTCGTCGTGCATATTTGAATCCAGATAACCCTTTACGTGCATCTATTGTTGCAGACCCTGCTGGCACGCGTAAAAACACGAAAGATAATACGCCTTCGGTTGTGCATATTGATTTAGTAGCGGGTGGTAAAGTAGAAGTAATGGTTGCGGCTAAAGGCGGCGGCTCTGAAAACAAAAGTAAAATGGTTATGTTAAACCCGTCAGATGATGTTGCTGAATGGGTAGAAAAAACACTACCAACAATGGGTGCTGGTTGGTGTCCGCCAGGCATGCTAGGAATAGGTATTGGTGGTACGGCTGAAAAAGCGGCAGTAATGGCTAAAGAGTCGTTAATGGACCCGGTTGATATCCATGAACTAATGGAGCGCGGCGCAGAAACGACTGAAGAAAAGCTACGTTTAGAAATTTTTGACCGTGCTAATAAATTAGGTATTGGCGCACAAGGCTTAGGCGGTTTAACAACGGTTGTTGATGTTAAAATTAAAACAGCACCAACGCATGCAGCTTCAAAACCTGTAGTAATGATCCCTAACTGTGCGGCAACTCGCCATGTACATTTTACACTTGACGGTTCTGGCCCTGCTAATTTAAAAGCACCTAAGCTAGAAGATTGGCCACAAGTAACATTTGAAGTGGGCGAAGGCACACGTCGCGTTGACTTAAATACACTGACTAAAAAAGATGTTCAAGAATGGAAAATGGGTGAAACTGTTTTACTTTCGGGCACTATTTTAACAGGTCGTGATGCAGCGCATAAACGTCTGCAAGATATGATCAATTCAGGTGAAGGTTTACCAAAAGGCGTAGACTTTGATAATAAATTTATTTATTACGTAGGCCCTGTGGATGCGGTACGTGATGAAGCAGTAGGTCCTGCAGGCCCTACAACGGCAACTCGCATGGATAAATTTACCGATATGATGCTAGAAAAAACAGGCATTGTAGGCATGATTGGTAAAGCTGAACGTGGACCTGCAACTGTTGAGTCTATTAAAGAGCATAAATCTGTTTATTTAATGGCTGTAGGCGGCGCAGCTTACTTAGTATCTAAAGCGATTAAAAAAGCACGCGTAGTTGCTTTTGAAGATTTAGGTATGGAAGCTATTTATGAATTTGAAGTAGAAGATATGCCAGTGACCGTTGCAGTAGACAGTGAAGGCGCTAATGCGCATACACAAGGTCCTGCGATCTGGAAAGCTAAAATAGAAGAGCTTGATAGTAAACTAAAATAACGTAAGTTATGCTTTTAAAAGCGAGCCTAGTGCTCGCTTTTTTGTTTTTTTAAATAGAGTCATTACCAAGTTTACAGCTCTGACCAGTTTGCGAAAAAGCTCACTTTTTACTGAAAACCTATAGGCAGCAGTACGTGGCGGGCAAGCAGCACTTGTATATTAAACTTTACACACAATAGTTGTGTTACGTTCACGTAAACGTAAGTTGGTGTGGTTGTTCTATTTATAGTTTTTAAAACTTACAAACAACGATTTTGTGAATTTTTTATCTATATAAAAGTTTTAATCCGGTTATTTAATTTAAGCTTGATGTTTTCATTGGTTTTATCTTCTGTGAGTATAGCGAACTCGAATATGAAGTGATAAAGTCTCGGCAATTTCCAGCGCGCATACCCTCTCACGGGTTAACTATTTCGGAGTATTTTAAGTGGCTGTGTTTAATCGAGTTGAATTTGATAACCATGAACAAGTGGTTTTTTGTTCTGATGAAGAGTCGGGTTTAAAAGCAATTATTGCTGTACATAATACCAACCTAGGTCCTGCAGTTGGCGGATGTAGAATGTGGGATTATGCGAACGACGAAGATGCTGTTTACGACGTGCTACGTTTATCAAAGGGCATGACTTATAAAAATGCAGTTGCGCGCTTACCATTTGGTGGTGGTAAATCTGTAATTATAGGTAACGCGAAAGAAATTAAATCTGAGCAATTATTCCGTGCATTTGGCCGCCAGTTAGAGCGATTAAATGGCAGCTATTACTCAGCAGAAGATGTAAACATCACATGTGCTGATGTAGCTATTATGAATAAAGAAACTAATTACGTACTGGGTCTTGAAGGTAAAAGTGGTAACCCATCGCCATTTACAGCATACGGTACGTTTTTAGGAATTAAAGCAGCGCTACAGCATCAACGTGGTCATCAAAATTTTGCAGGTGTGAAAGTGGCTGTTCAAGGTTTAGGTGCTGTTGCATATGGTTTATGTAAGCATTTAGCCGATGCGGGCGCTGAGTTGTTTGTAACTGACATTAACCAAGCTGCAATTGATCGCGTAGTTAATGATTTTGGCGCGACTGCGGTTGGCATTGATGAAATTTACGACTTAGATGTTGATGTTTATGCACCGTGTGCATTAGGTGCAACTATTAACGATTTAACGATACCGCGTTTAAAAGCGACTATTATTGCAGGCTGTGCTAATAATCAGCTGGCAGAGTCTCGCCACGGTGAAGTTATTCGTGAAAAAGGCATTTTATATGCACCAGATTACGTAATTAACGCTGGTGGTATTATTAATGTTTATTACGAAACAGCGCCAGAAGGTTACAGTGCAGCAGCGTCTAATAAACATGTTAAAGGTATTTTTAATACGTTAACGGAAATCTTTGCCCGAAGCGAAAAAGAGCAAAAATCAACGCATTTAATTGCTGACGAATTAGCACAAGAGATCATTAAAAACGGTCTGTAAATTAAGGGGTGTTGATCTTTGTGGATTTAACCTTGAAAGATCAACAGACCCTAATGCAATTATTACTGAACAGCGGTACACTTTATTTTTAATTTTGTGCGGCAAATTATGACTCCCTCAACTTCTCTCATGCAGCCTATCGATTTAGATAATTGGCCTAGAAAGCAACACTTTGAATTATTTAAACACTTTTCTCAGCCTTATTTTAATGTGTGTGTGCGTTTAGATGCTCAAGCACTTTACGACTATTGCAAAACCAATCAATTTTCTTTTTTTCAAGCATATGTATATTGCACCTTAAAAGCGTGCCATGAGTACGATTCAATAATGCTACGTATAATAGATAATCAACCATGGTTACTTAATAGTGTTCGCGCAAGTGTGGTTGAGTTGTCTGAAAACGATACGTTTGTTTTTAGTTATTTTAACAGCACAGGCGAGTTTAAAGAGTTTGCAAATCATGCAAGTGACGTAAGCAAAAAAGCGAAATTACAGCCGTTATTTTCTGATGCATTTGCTCAAACAGAAGGGCAGGCCGACTTAATTCATATATCTGTCTTGCCGTGGCTGAATTTTAGTGCGTTTTCGCATGCATTTAGTGAAGGGGAGAGTTTAGGCATTCCTAAATTTGTATTTGGTCAGTTTGATAAACACACAGGTACAATGCCTTTAGCTATCGATGTACACCACTCATTAATGGATGGTTTGCACGTAGCGAAATTTATAAACACATTGCAGGGTACATTTGACTCCTTTTGCAAAGGTTAACTATAAACACGTCATTTACCAGCAGTGCAAAGTAGTAATTAACCTGAACTCTGGATAATAAATCTATAAGCAATGCGATGTGAGTTACTTTATATTCAAATACATAACCTTATATGCTTGAAAAGCACGTGTGCTGGACATATTTATACACCATACCTTAGCTCAGGAAATCCCCATGATAAATGGACTGTTAATTGTTGTTTTAATTCTTTTTGTGGTGATTTTCTGGCGTTGGCCATCAATTCAAAACCGATTATGGCGCAGTAAATATAAAGACTTTGCTTTAAATTCGCAGCAAAAAGATATTTTACTGCGTTGCATGCCCATCTATAAAAAAATGACCGACGCTGACAGAGAAAAATTAGAGCGACATATTACGTGGTTTTTAAACGAAAAACGCTTTGTCGGTTGTGATGGCTTAAAGCTAACGTCTGCAATGAAGTTAATTGTTGCCGCCGATGCGTGTGTATTAGTGCTTAATAAACCGTGGCCGTTATATAGAAATGTAAAAGAAATTTTATTATACCCAAGTGCTTATTACGCTGCGCAATCAACTCGCGATAGTGCAGGGCTTGTGAGTTACCATAATACGGTAAGACTAGGCGAGTCATGGCCTGGCGGCACACTCGTTTTAAGCTGGCATGATGTGCTTGAGGGTAATCGTTTACCAAGCGATGGACATAACCTGGTATTTCATGAGTTTGCGCATCAACTCGATCAAGAAACAGGTAAAACAACGGGTACGCCCATTTTAAAAAGCTCAGCAGATTACAAAGAGTGGGGCCGAGTATTTAGCCGCGCCTTCACCCAGTTAAAAAGCCATGTTGCCTATAGCATGCCGCATGTTATTCACAGCTATGGTGCGACTAACGAAGCTGAGTTTTTTGCTGTACTCACCGAAACCTTCCTCGAAAAACCCGCAGAGCTTCGCCGATACGATCCTGAAATTTATAGTATGCTAGTTAATTACTATCAATTTGACCCTATTGTTTGGCATTAAACCTACATAAACCGCGCTTTATCATATAACGCTGGCAAGTTGCGTTTGTTTTTGTTGCAATCATGTGAAATAGTTTTTACTGCAACAATAACAAGCGAGAAACGCATGAAAAAAATGCTTCATACAGTATTGGCGCTGTCGGTGTCATTAGCGATAGGGCAGGTAAATGCCGCTGAAAAAGACGAACAAAAATGGCAAGTAGATTCACCTAAGGGGAAATTTGTTGACGCTGCAATTAGCGTTGAGCAGGGCACATGGATGAATATAGATATTAGCCCTGATGGTAAAACCGTGGTGTTTGACTTACTTGGCGATATTTACACTATGCCAATGAGTGGTGGTACAGCTACAAAGCTCACCTCTGATATTGCATGGCAAATGCAACCACGCTTTAGTCCTAACGGCAAAAGTATTGCGTTTACCTCCGACCAAGGTGGTGGCGATAACATTTGGATAATGGACTTAAATGGCGAAAACCAACACGCTGTTACCGATGAAACCTTTAGATTACTAAATAGTCCTGCATGGAGTCCTGATGGCGACTACTTAGTTGCGCGTAAACACTTTACAGCTAGCCGCTCATTGGGAGCAGGTGAAGTGTGGTTGTATCACAAAGCGGGTGGCAAGGGCGTACAGCTTACAAAACGCGAGAACGATCAAAAAGATTTAGGTGAGCCAATGTTTTCACCTGATGGTCGTTATGTATACTTTTCGCATGATGCAACACCCGGTAAAACCTTTCATTATTCAAAAGATTCTGTAGCGGGTATTTATAAAATTAAGCGCTACGACCGCGAAACGGGTGAAATTGAAACTGTAATCGATACGATGGGCGGTGCTATTAGGCCTACACCATCACCAGATGGTAAAAAGCTTGCTTATATAAAGCGTGATGATTTTCAAACTAGCTTGTATTTATATGACTTAACTAGCGGTGAGCACACTAAGCTTTACGATAAGCTTGAGCGAGATATGCAAGAAACATGGGCTATTCATGGTGTATACCCAACTATTGCATGGACACCCGATAACGAAGAGTTAGTATTTTGGGCTGGTGGTACAATTCACAAGCTAGATGTTGCAGACAAATCCGTTAAAACCATTCCTTTTAAAGTGCAAACTACTAAAAAAATTCAAAAAGCAGTGCGCTTTGCACAAAACTTAGATACTGATGAATTTGATGTAAAAATGCTGCGTAATGTGCAAGTAAGCCCAGATGGCGAAACGGCAATTTTTGAAGCGCTTGGGCATATTTATAAACGTGATTTAGAGTCGGGTAAAATTAAGCGTTTAACAAAGCAAACTGATCATTACGAATTATTTCCACAGTACTCTCGCGATGGTAAAAAAATAGTTTACACCACATGGGATGATAACAAACAAGGGTCTGTAAGAGTGGTTTCTGCGCGCAGTGGTCGTGGCGATACAATTACTAAAGAGCCTGGGAAATATGTAGAGCCTACGTTTAGTCCAGATGGGAAAACGGTTGTTTATCGAAAAGCCACGGGGGGCAGTATTTTAAACCCTAAATGGTCACTTAACCCTGGTATATATGGCGTAAGCGCAAAAGGGGGTAAAAGTGAGTTTATTTCAAAAAGTGGTTATCAACCACAATTTGGAGATGCAAACGATCGCGTTTTTATAATGAGTCCTTGGCCAAAACCAACGCTAAGTGTAGTTGAGCTTGAAAGTAAAAAAGTTCGTAAACTGTACGAGTCAGAACATGCGACAGAATTTAGAGTATCACCAGATGGGCAATATCTCGCTTTTGCTGAGCGATTTAAAGTATTTGTAACACCGTTTGTTCAAAGTGGTAAAACAATTAATATTGGGCCTAAAGATAGTCAATTCCCAATAGAGCAGTTATCGGTACGTGCTGGTGAAAACATTAGTTGGAGCGCTAAGAGCAACACGCTTTATTGGACATTAGGGCCTGAGCTTTATCATGCAAGCCTTGAGGGGATGTTTGCTATTAACAAAGCCGAAGATGCCGACTTTAAAGTGAAAAGTGGCGATAATATCGGTTTCAGTAAAAAAATGGCAGAGCCTAAAGGTATGATTGCGCTTACTGGTGCAAAAATTATAACTATGGACGGCGAAAAGGTTATTGAAAATGGTGTAATTATCACTGATGGTAAGCATATTAAAGCAATTGGTACAGCCAGCGATATAAGCATTCCTAAAGGTGCTGAGGTTATTGATGTAACAGGTAAAACTATTATGCCTGGTATTGTTGATGCTCATGCACATGGCTCGCAAGCAAGTGACGAAATTATACCTGAGCAAAACTGGAAAAACTTTGCAGGTTTAGCGCTAGGTGTTACTACAATTCACGATCCATCAAACGATACCTCAGAAATATTTACCGCAAGCGAAATGCAAAAGGCAGGCATGATTGTTGGCCCGCGTATTTTCTCAACCGGTACTATTTTATATGGCGCAAATATGCCAGGTTATACGTCGCATATTGACTCGTTAGACGATGCTAAATTTCATTTAGAGCGCCTTAAAAAAGTAGGGGCGTTTAGTGTTAAATCGTATAACCAGCCACGCCGAGAGCAGCGCCAACAAGTTATTGAAGCAGGCCGGATGCTTGAAATGATGGTTGTCCCTGAAGGTGGCTCATTATTACAACATAACTTAAGTATGATTGTAGATGGACACACAGGTATCGAGCATTCAATCCCTGTAGAGCACATATACGACGATATAAAGCAGTTATGGTCGCAAAGTGATGTTGGCTATACACCAACACTTGTAGTGGCTTATGGTGGCATTTGGGGTGAGAACTACTGGTACGATAAAACTGATGTATGGAATCATCCGCGTTTAAGTAAATTTGTGCCAAAAAATCAATTATTACCACGCTCTATGCGCCGCATTAAAGCGCCCGATCATCACTATAATCACTTTAATAACGCACGCGTTGCTGCTGAACTGCAAGACCTAGGTGTATTAGTTAACTTAGGTGCACACGGTCAGCGTGAAGGCTTAGGTGCACACTGGGAGATGTGGATGTTTGCACAAGGCGGAATGACACCGCTTGAGGCTATACGTGCATCAACACTCGATCCGGCTAAGTATTTAGGGCTTGATAAAAACGTAGGCTCCCTTGAAGTGGGCAAACTGGCAGATTTAATGGTTATAGATGGCGATCCGCTTAAAAACATTCGAGATTCGGATAAAGTAGATTACACCATGATCAATGGTCGCTTATTCAATGCCGAAACAATGAATGAAGTAGGTAAAAAAGAACGCGAACCACTTTACTTCGAAAAGTTATAATTTATTTTGATCTTTTGAAAGCGGCTACATAGCCGCTTTTTTTAGTCTTACTCAACTTATAAGGCTCTATTTTTTTGATTAAATGGTGCAATTAAGGTTGGAAGACGATAATTAATATAATTTTTAGATATTTTTTAGCAAATCGCGCACATAAAAAAACCGCTTAAACGCGGTTTCTTTTAAAAATCATAAATGTTGATTAAACAACACCGCGCGGTAAGCGACAGTCATGATCTTTACGAGCTAAAATTACAATCCAAAGTTCTTCCGCTGTGTAACCTTCTTCGTTTTCGGTAACGACAGTGAATGGCGCTTTTTTCTGTGCTTTAACAGGCGCAGCTGCTTTTGGTTTTTTCGTTTTAGTTGTTTTACCAGAGTTTAACTTTTTAGTAAGCTCTGCTACGTCAGCTAGGCGTAAATTTTTACCGCCATCAATGCTGTACCAACCAGGTTTAGTTGTGATTTCAGGTTTTTTACCATTGGCAGTTTCGTACGCTGCTTCAAAGGCAGATAACACTTCTGTTTTGTCTAGTTTGCTCATCAGAGACCCTATACGTTGTGAACACAGATAAAGAAGAGGTATTTATACCTATTTTAAAACAGTTTTTCAATTTTTTGCGATTTTCCTTCCATTTTAGGGCTATAAACGCCAAAATTTGCACAAAATTCAGTGCTAAGTAAGGTAAGTTATATGCAACGTAGAGAATTTAACCAACTCCTAAATGACATTTTAAAACCTCAATTAATTAAAGATTTTTGCCCAAATGGCTTACAAGTTGAAGGTAAAAACGAAATTAAAAAAATTGTGACGGGTGTAACCGCAAGTCAAGCATTAATAGATGCTGCCATTGAGCAACAAGCAGATGCTATTTTAGTTCACCATGGATTTTTTTGGAAAGGGGAATCCCAACCAATAACGGGAATGAAAAAGCGTCGTATAGGTGCGTTATTAGCACACGATATTAATTTATTTGGCTATCACTTACCACTCGATATTCATCCAGCAGTTGGCAATAACGCGCAACTTGCAAAGTTATTGGATATTGAAATTGAAACAGGGCTAGAGCCAACTTCAAATAGCGTAGCAATGAAAGGGCGTTTAAAAACACCATTAAGTGGTGAAGATTTTGCAGATAAAATTGCAAAAGTGCTAAATCGAACCCCACTCACAAGTTTAGTACGTTCAACAAAAATTGAAACCATTGCACTGTGCACCGGTGGTGGGCAAGGGTATATTGATTTAGCTGCAGAGCAAGGCATTGATGCTTATTTAACGGGTGAGGCATCGGAGCAAACAATTCATAGTTCTCGTGAGCAAAACATTGATTTTTTTGCTGCAGGGCATCATGCAACAGAGCGCTATGGTGTAAAAGCTCTGGGTGAGTTACTTGCTCAAGAGCATGGTTTTGATGTGACATTTATAGATATAGATAACCCAGTTTAACTAGGCTATCTATTAGTTAACCTGAACGCTACTTGAGATAGATTTTATTATCCAGAGTTCAGGTTAGTTAGACGAAATGAGTTACAGCGCCTCTGGATCTATCCAGCGGCGCAAACTTATCCATGTGTTTCCTACTACTTCGTGACTGTATTGCGTAACCACAAGTAAGGCATGAGCATTGGGAATAAACTGTTTGCTCCATGGAAGTGCAGCAAAATTATGATAATCAGTGGCTGCGGTTATGACTTCAATACCTTGAGCATTAAATAAGTCTTTTGCGCGTGGCATGTGCAGTACAGATGTTACTAGTGCAACTTTAAAGTCGACTAATTTTGATGCCAGTAACTTAGCTTCTTCACCTGTATCCATTGCTTTTGGGTTTTGGGATATACGACTCTTATTAACGCCTAAACTAATTGCCGTTTGATACATAAGCCCGCTATTAGTGATATTTTGATAACCCCCGCCTGACACTATAAGCTCTGCATTAGGGTAGTGCTTTGCTAGCTTTACACCTTCTACTAAGCGCGTTAGTGCACAATTACCTAGTTGATTATTAGCACTGAGTGCAGGATTTGGGTTTATATCGCAACCTAGTACAACTATTTTGTCTATTTTTGGATGCTTTAGGGTATTAAATGCAAGCGACGCAGGTTCATTATTTTGGATAATTAAATTGGCGATAAAGGGTGTGCTCAATGCAAGTAATACAATTAAGCTTAAAGTAGATAAGAAGAGAGCTGATTTGCGGCCTTTAAATGCGAGTAGGAGCATCAGGCACGCAAATAAACCAAATAGAGGCAGTGGCATAAGTAAGCCACCAATCATTTTTTTAATAACAAACATAAGAGTTAAACGCTGTAGGGTTAATTACAGCGATATTACTCATTATATTGATGATTATCGACCGTTATTTAGCTTACACGTATTTAAAAAGTGACGATAAACAGGGTTATCTTTCATGTCTTTTTTCATCGCTAAATACATAGGACGAGTAAGGCCAAGAGCGCCCAAAGGAATTGATTTAATTAAGCCTTGGCTTTCATAAGGTGTAACTAGCCAATCAGGTAAAGCGGCAACGCCCATGCCGGCACTTACTAGTTGAAAAATAAGTAATCCTTGGTCAACCGTTTTTAACGTACCGTCAAAACGTGCATTTTGAATGAAATGCTTAAATATATCTTGGCGTTCACGCGGGATAGGGTATGAAATAATAGTTTCGTTTTTTAAATCAAGCGCTGTTACATACGCTTTTTTAGCAAGTTCATGATCCGGTGCCACAATAAGCTTCAATTTAAAATCAAATAAGTGCGCGTACTCTAATGTGTCGGGTTCACGTATGTCAGATGTTAAAACTAAATCGAGCTCATCGCTTAGTAAGTCAGGAATAGCGTCGTAACTAAAGCCGCGCTCGTAATCAATTTTTATATCAGGCCAAAAGTTATTAAATTCTTTAATAGTAGGCAACAACCAATGAAAACATGCATGGCATTCCACACTTAAACGCAGTTGAGAAATAGGCTGATTTAAGCTTTCTTTCAAACGGCATTTTGTCGCTTCCATTTTTGGTAATATTTCGTGAGCTAACTCAAGTAATAGCATTCCCTGAGGGGTAAAGCGGACTGGTTGAGTTTTACGCTCAAATAATTGGCAATCTAATTTATTCTCTAAATCTTTGATTTGATGAGATAAAGCAGACTGTGTTAAAAATAACTCTCGTGCTGTATTAACCAAAGATCCTGTTTCTTTTAGGGTTGCTATGGTTTTTAAATGTTTAATACCAATCATCTTTAAAAATTCTCATGGGAAAAGTGAGTTCAGCTCAGATTAACCACATACTACGCCTATACAAAAAACGTTTCAACGTCTAGATGGCTAAAAGTTTGCGATTTATTGTGGTTTATTGCAGTTTGTTGCTATGAATCGCGAAAATATTAGAATTAGTAACGATAAAAGTCATTCAAAAACTGGTTTGATGAGTTTTAGATGAGTTTGCTTCATGTTGTATTTTAAGTATATCGATTGCGGTGTGCTTCACCTCAGTGTGAATTTTGACTATATAAATAACTGTGTGGGGGGGAATGGTTACTTTAGGTTGTGGTTTAAAAACTAAAGTCATTTTGCTTTTTAGCTTTAGTTTAGGTCAATGGATGAGTATATACGTAATACTTAAGCCAGCGACCTACTCGCTGGCTCTTTTTATAAGGGCTTATTAATAAGTAATATGGCTTCTTTGGCTGTGACCGGTTTTGACTTTAGAAAACCTTGGCCATAGTCGCACGCGGTCGATTGTAAAATGGCTAATTGTTCAAGTGTTTCTATCCCTTCAGCAACAACTTCAAGTTTTAATGATTGCGCAAGTGATAAAATGGCTTCAACAAGTGGGTTGGTGGAATCTTGTAGGTGGTCAATAAAGCTTTTATCTATTTTTAAAATATGAATAGGCAGTTGGTGCAAGTAGCCCAGTGCTGAATAACCCGTTCCAAAATCGTCAAGGCACAATTTTACTTTTAAAGGTGAAAGACCTTCTATTATTTGAGTGGCGAGTTCTAGATTTTCTATTAAGCCTGATTCGGTAATTTCTAAACATAAAGAACCCAGAGGTAATTGGTATTTATTATAAATAGAATGTATTTGCGCTACAAAATCGAGGCTTGCAAAATGTCGTGACGATACATTAACCGTTACTTTCAAAAAGCGATGACCTTGCTGGTGCCAATTAGAAATCTGCTGAGCGGCTAAATCAAGTAAATGTAAATCAAGATTTATAATTTGCCCTGTAGTTTCAGCTATCGGTATAAAGTCATTAGGTGGTACAAATCCTTTTTTAGGATGATGCCAGCGCACAAGTGCTTCAAATCCGATAACTTCACTTGTGGTAATTGTAAAAATTGGCTGAAAATAGAGTTCAAATTCGTTGTGTTCTATACCGTGTTGCAAGTCGTTTTCGATATCGGCATGGGTTTTAAGTTTTTTACGCATCGTGTTATTAAAAAACTTAACTTGTCCACGCCCGGTGGATTTTGCTTCATACATAGCAGCATCAGCTTGTTGCAGTAATATATAAGCTTTATCGTTTATGTTGTCGGTATAGGCAATACCAATACTAGTAGAAGCTTGAAGTAAGTGGCTATCTACATTTAGAGGTTTTGATAATGCGCTTTTAATTCTGTTTAAAGCTTCATTAACTTGGTTTTTATGTGTGATATTTTCCATAAATATAGCAAATTCATCACCGCCTAAACGAGCAAATGTATCGGTGCTTCGTACTGTACTTTTAATTAAGTCGCATATTTTTATAAGAAAATGGTCTCCGACTTCATGCCCTAGCGAATCATTTATACTTTTAAAACGATCAAAATCTAGATACAGCAGGGCATGGCTAGTACTTTTTTTAGCGCGCGTTAAACGTAAAATAGCATGCTTTATTCTCTCAATGAGTAATGAGCGGTTAGCAAGGCCGGTAAGCTCGTCATGCAATGCTTTATGCTCGAGCTCTTGTCGGGCTAGTTGTCTATCAATTGCCATACTTATTTGACGACTTACGTAAGTTAGAAGAGCGCTGTCGTGTTCGTTGTATTGCAGTGTTTTATCGTAGCTTTGTACAACAATAACACCGCTTATACGATCACTTGTTTTAAATGGAACACCCAACCAAGACTCTGATTGTCTACCTACCATTTTAAAATCACCGTTATCAATATGACTTTGAAAGGCATCTTTATTGAGTAATAAGGTTTGCTCTGTTTGCAGTAGGTAATATGAAGCAGTGTCTTTTAGCTGTTCTTTAGATATTTTTTGATGTGTTTTAGTGTTTATGCCTTCTTCGACTATATAAACAAGGTCAAGTATATCTACTTTTTTGTCATATAAAGCGATAAAAAAGTTATCAGCACGAAGTAAGTTATTGATAATTGAATGCAAGGCTTCAAAGAAGGTATCTAAGTCGTTAGCTTTGTAGGTTAGGTTAGCTATTTGTAATAAGCTATTTTCTAATTTTTGTGCGTTGTTAAGTTGCTCAACTGTTTTTTGTAAGTTATTTACCGTATTTACCTGGTTAATTTTAGCACTGAGTAAGTGGGCAACTGTTGTAAGAATTTCAAGGTGTGCGTTTGTAAAGTAGCCTTTAATAGGGTGCTCACAATCAATAACACCTAAAACTTGTTCTTTATATATAAGAGGGACGCATAGTTCTGATTGAGCAGGGCGCTCATCTGCGATATAACGGCTATCTTTTGTTACATCATCGATAACTACGGCTTTACCAGTTGTGGCTACAGCCCCAGTAATTCCTTCACTAAAACGTATTACTTTACGTTCGGCTTGATATTTATCACGGGCGTGAGCAATACCCATCGATGCAACTTGATTTAATGTATAAGCATTGTTATCGGCAAGGTAAATAACGCAATCAACAAATCCTAAACGGTTAACAACGTGCGTTGTAACATACTCAAATAGCTCGTCTAGTGTGTCTAGTTGCAATAAGCTTGATGAAAATTGATTAATTATACTCAGTTGATCAGTTTTTATCTCAAGTGCTCTTGAGGCATTATTTTTGTAAGACATAGGCAATTTATATTATTCTTTTTATTTTTAAATACGTAGCTAAGTTAACCTAATCTTGGATTTTGTACAAAATAAAGCGATGAGTGGTTTTAATTGGCTGTAAATTATTATGACGAATGACTTTAATTAATTGTAAGTAATAACAATAGCTAATCCCAATTGAATTGGAGTATTAAGCTTTAATTACACAACTCGGTAATGTCATCAACATATGCATTATTTTTAATAAAATCTTTACTCGAAAACATCATATGCCTATGATCGGATAAATTCAGCCTTGGAACAAAGTAATGACAAGCAATAATACAAACTCTGTAACAACCCTTACTATCACTCGCCCAGATGACTGGCATGTACATTTACGTGATGGCGACCAGCTAAAGGATACTGTACGAGACATTAGCAGATACATGGGTCGCGCTATTATTATGCCAAACCTTGTTCCGCCGGCAACATGTACTGATACCGCTCTTTCTTATCGAGAACGTATTATGGCAGCAGGCCCACAAGGTGCCTTTGAGCCTTTAATGGTACTTTACCTTACTGATAAAACGACACCAGATGAAATAAAGAAAGCAAAAGCAACGGGCAAAATAGTAGCTGCAAAGCTGTATCCTGCGGGCGCTACAACCAATTCTGATTCGGGTGTTACATCAGTCAAAAATATTTACCCGGTTTTAAAAGCAATGCAAGAAGTAGGTATGTTGCTGTTAGTACACGGAGAAGTTACTGATTCATCAATTGATATTTTTGACCGTGAAAAAGTATTTTTAGATACGATTTTAGGGGATGTGGTAAATGGCTTTCCTGAACTTAAAATTGTACTAGAGCATATTACAACTAAAGATGCAGTAGAGTTTGTAGTTAATGCACCTAGCAATGTAGCAGCAACAATTACAGCTCATCATTTGCTTTATAATCGTAATCATATGTTAGCGGGTGGAATTCGCCCACATTATTACTGTTTGCCAATCCTCAAACGTAACATTCACCAGCAAGCATTAATGGCCGCAGCTATAAGTGGAAATAAAAAGTTTTTCTTAGGAACTGATTCTGCACCACATTATAAAGATAAAAAAGAAGCTGCTTGTGGTTGTGCTGGTGCATATACGGCTCATGCCGCTATTGAGTTATACGCTGAAGCATTCGAAGACGCAGGAGCTTTGGACATGCTTGAAGGATTTGCAAGCCACTTTGGTCCTGACTTTTATGAGTTGCCGCGTAATGCCGATACAATAAGATTACAAAGAAAACCATGGGACGTACCTGCAAGTTATACCCTAGGCGACTCTGAAGTTGTGCCTATAAAAGCAGAAGATACTATTGATTGGTCTGTTAAATAGTTAATATTTTATATTTAAACCAAAAGCCGCTTAATTTTTAAAGCGGCTTTTTTGTTTGTATTTTTGATGTTATTGAAGCGTTATTTGACAGTATTGCTGTTGTAGACGGCTTTTATACGCGTTTATAGCAATATATATTACAATAATACTTTATAGTTTTTGCTTAGAAATTAGTCAGTTAAAGGCGATTTAAAACAAATTTATATTTTTAATAAATAATTCCCAATTAATAGAGCGAAAAAAAATATAATGTGTTAATCTTACCTTGCTTTGAGTTTTTATGTATTGAATTTACGGATATTGTGCTGCGTTTAAGGTTACCGGTTAGGTTATTACTTGTTCCTGTACTGTACCTCCATATTTTTGAGCATTGACTCAGGGAGGATATTGCCATAATAATATGGCTGAATTTTAATTATTGACTTACAGGAAAATTTAGTATGTCGGTTACTGGTAAAGTAAAGTTTTTCAACGAAGCTAAAGGCTTTGGTTTCATTGAACAAGAAAATGGTCCTGACGTGTTTGTACATTTCAGCGCAATCACTGGTTCTGGTTTTCGCACTCTTAGCGAAGGTCAAGCAGTGACATTCAGCATCAAACAAGGTCAAAAAGGCCCTGAAGCTGAGAACGTAGAAGCAGCATAATTTATTATGTGAACTCTAGTTCATCTTGGTGAAGCAGGTCTCTGTTTCACCATAATTCCTCTCTATGTACATAATTAATAAAATCCTTCTTTTTAAATCCTTGAACACAAATTTCATATATTCTTAAATCTTCTATTTTAATACAAACCCAAAATTCAATTATCTGAATAACTTATACAATCGAACCACTTTCTATCGCATTTAAAACATCCCTTACAATTTATCCAACTGATCCGATACTTATATACATAAAAATGATGCCAAATAACAATCTGTGTAAATTTTAGTGTAAGTCTTGCTAGTGCAATCAGGTTGAAGTTTTGTACTTTAACTACAAATGGGCAAGGGAGCCTCTATAGGCCTCTGATAGCTTATTATGGAAGCGTTAGGCATCATTTATAGTCCATTATTATTAAAGTTGAGCAACTTTTTGTGATTAACTTTGTTACTAAATAAATTTAACTGTTAAATAGTATTAATGAGCACTCTAAAGCGGTAAATGTAACTCGTCTAATTATCGAAAGCTATTTGGCTATTTCAGGCCTTGCTAAAAGAAACTTATTATTACTATTTATGGGAAACACGTTTTATAAATGGCTTTAGGTATTGCATGCATAAAGCAAGGTGGGCGGTATTAGAGATTATCCAGTGTTGTTTTTTTGTGCGACAAATGGTTTGTTTTTTCAGATGAAGTGTTATTGGGGAGATAAAATGTGCTGAAATCGTTTAAAAAATAACTTTTGTTATATCTATCTATATTTTTTTTTGTTTTTTTTCAGTGCGAATTCAGCTTTGGCTAAATGTTGCAATAATGTTGTTTTATGTCAGTACAATGCGAATAAATACACCCCTCAAAAGGCTTTAATCGAAATATTAAGCAAAAGCTTAGTTGCAATAATGTTAACAGTTGTGTGCTAGTACTTTTGTTTAAGCATTAACTTAGCTATTTATTTGCAGAGATTAGTAAACATCAAGTTGACAGCGCTAATTGCATTTAGCATTATTGGAAGGTTGATATCTATTAAAAGATATCAGGGTTGTTCTCTTCGGAGGATAATTAAATTATAAAAGTAACATTACTTAATTGGTTGGGAACTATGTCTGTTAAAATCAGAAAGAGTCTTGTAGCAACTGCGTTGGTTGGCGCATTTGCATTTGCAAGCAGCAATGTGATTGCAGATCCTTTGAATGACGTGCAAAAAGCAGGTCAACAAATTCAAAAGGCTGCGGTTAAGTCTCAAACTAAAATTGACAATGTATATGGTCAAACTCAGGAGCTAATCGCTGAGTACCGTAGCGTTGTTGATGAGACTGAACTTATGAAAGTGTATAACGATCACGTGTCGCGCTTGGTTGATAGCCAAAACGCGTCTATTGAATCGTTTGATCGTCAAATCGCTACGATTGATAACACGAAACAAAACGTTGTGCCTTTGATGTATCGCATGATCGATACGCTTGAGCAATTCATCAAAGCGGACGTTCCATTTAATCTAGAGACGCGTTTAGGACGTGTTGAAAGACTACGTGAAATCATGGTTTCTGCGTCTGTAACGACGTCTGAAAAATTCCGTCAAGTACTTGAAGCTTACACTATTGAAACAGCATACAGCTCACTTGTATCTGCTTCACAAGGTACACTAGAAGTTGATGGCAAAAGTATTAACGTTGATATCGGTCAGTTAGGTCGTATTACTTACGTTGCTCAGTCTTTTGACTTGAAACATGCTTGGGTGTGGGATAACAACACTAAACAGTGGAAAGAATTAGGTGAAGAATACCTAAAACCTGTTAAAGAAGTTATTCGTATGGCGCGTAAGCAAGCGACATTAGAACTTGTTAAACTACCTATCTTTGGCGCGGAGTAATCAATAATGAAGAAACTATTTAAAGGTTTTGCTGTTGCCGCAGTACTAACTGTTTCTGCAGGTACCGCGTTAAATGCACATGCAAATACTGGAGCTCTAGATAAAATACTTGAGCAAGTAAAGCAAGAGCGTATCTCTGAAGGTAAAATCGATAAGAAACGTGAACAAGAGTTCTTATCAGATCGTGCTGACAAGCAATCTTTACTTAATAAAGCTAAAAGCCAACTTGCTTCTGAGAAGTCTCGTGGTGAAAGCTTAACTAAGCAATATGCACAAAACGAAAACACGTTAGCTGAAAAAGAAGCCGCTCTTCAAAGTGCTCAAGGTACTTTGGGTGAGATGTTTGGTGTTGTACGTCGTGCAGCTCAAGACGCTATCGGTTCTATCGAAGCATCACTAGTTAGTGCTGAGAAACCTGGCCGTGCAGAAATCTTACGTTCATTAGCTGCTGCTAAAGAACTTCCAACTGTTCGTGAACTTGAAGAACTTTGGATTTCACTTCAAACAGAAATGACTGAATCAGCTAAAGTTTCAACTTTTGAAACTGAAGTTGCTGGTCTTGACGGTAACCCGTCAATGAAGAAAGTAACGCGTATCGGTAACTTTAACTTAGTTACAGACGATGGTTACTTAATTTATTCACCAGAAACTAAGTCTATTCAGCCTCTAGGTAAACAGCCTGATAGCTATATTTTAGACGGTATCACTGATCTTGAAAATACATCACCAGATAACTACGCTGGTGTTTATATCGATCCGACTCGTGGTGCTATCTTACGTATCAACACTCAAAAAGCGACACTTATGGAATACTTCCATCAAGGTGGCGTAGTTGGTTATATCATTACAGCTTTACTAGCTTTAGGTATGCTAATTACTCTAATTCGCTTTGTTGACCTTACACTTACTACTAGTAAGATTAAGAGCCAGCTTAAAAATGTTGCTACACCGAATACAAATAACCCACTGGGTCGTATTCTTAAAGTGTACCATGACAACAAGAACCAAGATGTTGAAAACCTTGAGCTTAAACTTGATGAAGCGATTCTACGTGAAACGCCGCGCATCGAAGCTGGTATCAACATAATTAAGATTCTTGCTGCAATCGCACCATTACTAGGTCTACTAGGTACAGTAATCGGTATGATCTTAACGTTCCAAACAATCACATTGTTCGGTACGGGTGATCCGAAGATCATGGCAGGTAACATCTCTCTAGCACTTGTAACTACAGCGCTAGGTCTAATTGCTGCATTACCACTAATTCTACTTCATGCTCTTGTAGCTGGTCGTAGTAAGTCGGTATTACACATCCTTGATGAGCAAAGCGCGGGTATCGTTGCTACTCACGCGGAGAAGGAGAAAGCCTAATGCTAGTCCTGATGGAGATATGGGAATCTATCAGGGATTTTGTTGGCACAGGCGGCCAGGTTTTATACGTGGTCGCGATAGCACTCTTTCTGATGTGGGTTTTAATGATTGAGCGCTATTGGTTTCTACTTGCAGAGTTTCCTCGCACAGCGAAAGAAATTGTAGCAAAGTGGGATGCCCGCCAAGACACTACGTCTTGGTACGCACACAGAATCCGTGAAGCATGGATTTCTGAAGCGTCTGAAAAATTAGATCAGCGTATGTTGTTGATTAAGACATTAGTAGCTGTTTGTCCTTTAATAGGCTTACTTGGTACTGTTACTGGTATGATCTCGGTTTTTGAAACCATGGCCAACCAGGGCACAGGTAACGCACGTTTAATGGCATCAGGTATTTCAATGGCAACAATCCCAACAATGGCTGGAATGGTTGCGGCACTATCTGGAGTATTTTTTAGCTCACGTCTTGAGACAAAAGCTAAAATGGTGAAAGCCAAACTTATTGATAGTATGCCTCATCACTAGAGAGAGAATTAAATATGGCACGTAAACAACGTTTTCGTGAAGAAGAAGAAGCAGCGGTTGATATGACGCCAATGCTTGACATCGTATTTATCATGCTTATTTTCTTTATCGTAACTACATCGTTCGTTAAAGAGGCTGGTATCGAGGTCAATAAACCAAAAGCTGCCCAAGCTACTAAGCAAAAAAATGCTAACATTTTTATTGCTATTCGTAGTAACGGCGAAATCTGGGTTGATAAACAACAAATTGATGTTGAACGTATTTCAGCAAAAATCGAAAGTTTATTAGCAGAACAACCTACTGAAGTTGTGATTATACAAGCTGATAAAGAAGCTAAACACGGCACAGTGGTTAAAGTTATGGACCAGATTAAAGCGACGGGTGACAACCTTAGAATTTCAATAGCTGGAGATCAGTAATGATTCGTTTTCTGTTTTCACTGATTGCAGGTGGGGCAGTTACTTTCGGCTTGTTCTACTTCATGGCCTTCCTCATCTCTGGTGGGGCTGACCGTAATACGGAACAAAAAGAGCAGATCATAGTCGAAATAATGACGAATCCGCCTGAATCTAAGGTGCAGGAGAGGAAGCGTGTACCGCCTCCTCCTCCACCACCGCCAAAGCAGCCGCCTAAACCGCAGCCGCCACAGCCGGAAAATAATAATCCAAACCCTGGTGCTATGTCATTTAACATGGGTAGCATTGATGTTGGTAGTTCAGCTGGTGGACTAAGTGGTCCTGGTGCATTTGGACGAGATGGTGATGCGACACCTATCGTTCGTATAGAACCAAAATATCCAACGCAAGCAGCACGTGATGGCAAAGAAGGTTGGGTACAACTTTCATTCACAATTGATGAGTTAGGTGGAGTAACTGACGTTGAAGTAATTGACGCAGATCCAAAACGTATCTTTGACCGTGAAGCTAAACGCGCACTGCGTAAGTGGAAGTACCGTCCTAAGATCATTGACGGAAAACCACAGAAACAACCAGGTTTACAAGTTCAATTAGACTTTAAACTTAACCAAGGCAACTAAGGAGGCGAGTAATGAGAAATTTTTCTAAAGTAACTGCTCTTGCGATTCTTATGTCTGTGTCGGGTGCTACTTTAAGTGCATCTGTTTTAGCAGCGCCAGATTACGCAAAGATTGAAGAGCGTAAAAAAGCAAAAACTAAAATCATGGGCGAGCGTACTGGTAAAAAGGTAATTAAAGCATTTGACTTGTACAACGAAGAAAAAGTTGATGAAGCAATTGTTTTGCTTAGAGAGATTGAACCTTCGAATGACTTTGATAAAGCGACCGTAAATCGTTACTTAGGTAGCATGTACGCTCAAAAAGAAAAGTATGACGAAGCGATTAAGTACTCTAAGCAAGCAGTTGCCCCTGATGTTTTAAACTTTGCTGATCAAGAACAAACTCTAAAGCTGTTAGGTGATTTATACGCTGGCACAGAAAAGTATCAAGAAGCCAAAAAAGCTTATGTTACTTGGATGGATTTTACCGGTGAAGAAGATCCTACGGTTTACACGCGTATTGCCCAAGCTAACTATCAGTTAGAGCAATTTCGTGATGTTTTTGAACCAGCAGATAAGGCAATTAAACTTCAAAAAGAACCTAATAAAGGTCCTTACCAATTAAAACTGGGTGCATACTTTGAACTTAAAGATTATGCAAACATGGTTAAGATTGGCGAAGAGATTGTTCGTGTATGGCCTGATGATAAAAAAGCTTGGGTTAGCTTAGGTAAATATTACCTACAAACCGAAGACTATCAAAAAGGTTTAGCAACGATGGAAGTTGCTTACAAGAACGGTTACTTTGAAAATGAAGTTGAGTATAAAGTCTTATCTAACTTTTACTCTCTAAACGAGATCCCTTTTAGAGCAGCTGTAACGCTAGAAAAGGCCGTTAAGAGTGAAAAAGTAAAACGTACAAAGCAGAATGTTAGCGCGATTGCTAGTAACTATCATCGCTCTAAAGATCTAGAAAAAGCTGCTAAGTACTATGAAGAAGCTGCTAAATTTGATGACGACGCTGAACTTTACCGTAAAGCTGGTTCATTACTTTTACAATCTGAGAAATTCAGTGCTGCTGTTGTTCGTTTGAACAAAGCATTAGAGCTTGGCTCTGACAAAAAAGGTACTATTTATTCAGATTTAGCTGAAGCGTATTACTATCAAGGTAAGTATAAGCAAGCATATGCTGCAATTACTAAAGCTATGGATGACCCTCGCACACGTAAGTTTGCAAAAGGTTGGTCTACATATATTAAAGATAAAGCCGCTCGCAACGGTGTTAAAATTTAATTTTAATTAGCTAAAGCAACTTATAAAAAGCCCCTCTGGGGCTTTTTTTATTGGAACTACTATGTATAAAAAGCTCTCTTTTTCATTACTACTGTGCTTATTTTTAGCTGCATGTTCAAAGCAGCCTCAACCTTATGAGTCATTTGAAGACGCACAAGTTGCTTTAAAAACTTTAAACATGGCACTTGTACAACCAGACGCTAAAAAAATCGATAGGATTACTAAAGAGCAATTGGTCTTTTCTGATGCGTATTTAGTTAAACGTCATACTATTTATCAGAACCTAATGGGTATGGAGCTTAATCTCAATCAAATTGCACAAGTAAACTACTTGGTTATTGCAGAGCGCTTTCCTGAGCGCTATTTTAATTGGCCGGCTCAAGTAGACGTATTAAAAAACATGCTTGCTTTTGAGGGTTCAAAAAGTACGCCGGATAATATTATTACTTGGCTTAAGTTAACCCAAGATACGCTAGACAGTGCTAAACAAAGCAATTTAAAGCTGAATAAAATTGAGCTCACACTACTACAAAGCTATGTATTGAGTGCGATAGGTAGTAATGACGTTCAACCAGCGCTTAAGAGTCATATAAGAGCTTTTAGCGATTATTTAGCTAGTTACAAGCCTAGAGGTAGTGTTGGTCTGAGAGGCCTGCCAAATGGGTCACAGTGGTATCAGAGCAAACTAAATTACTTTAGTGGCGAAGTACATTCACCGCTAGAGTGGGTTACTATTTTAAATGAAAATATAAAAGTATTAGATCGTGTTGCATTCGACAGTAAATTGTCTATTTCTCATAAAAAATCGTTTTTAGTGCAGTATCTATCGGATGAAAAATTAATTGAAGGGCTTGATTGGCAGGCTGATTATCAAGACTTACCTGCAATGGCGAGCAATATGAACATGTCTGATAAAGATAAAACATTGATGCTTGCAATGATGGAATCAGATATTGGCATTCATTACCATGCGTGGACTTTGCCACAGGCAAAGGTAAACCTTATGAAACGCTTAGAAATCACCCAAGAAGAGGCTCAATATTTAGTTGAAGATATAATACTCTACCCAGGGCAATCATTTAGCTTTATACAACAAATTATATAATGATTTGAAAGTGCGCTTATTGTGCGCACTTTGTACACCGTTGAGTTGCGGGGTCTAGTTCAAGTGATTTGGCTGGTATTTTTTCTTCACAGTCGCAGCAGTAGCCATATTGCCCAATTTCTATTTGGCTGACCGCCGCTTCTAATTTAGTCATGCGACTGATCAAAAACGCATACTCAGGACCTAGCTTCTCTGCTGCACAGTCTAACCATTCATTGTTTGCTGTATTATCTAAAATTTGTATTAAATGCTGATGTGTAGGGTAGGCTGATTTAGAAAGCATAGTTAATATATTTAATTTAATTTGTGCTATTTCATCGTTTAGTCTTTTTTGATGATGCATTATCAGTACAACCTTATTAAATTGGCTTCACGTTATACTGATATTATCTAGAGGCTTTAGGTTAGCCGTTATGATTTGAATCAAGTTGCGGTGCTTTGGCGTATTTATTTAATACGCTTGCCACATCTTCTTTACTTTTTAAACGCCTGATTTCATCAAATAAATCGATCGCTTGCGGGTATTGGCGTTTAAGGTAACCTAGCCATTGCTTTGTACGAGAAGCAAAATACTTTTCATCTTTTGCAGGGTCTTGATGAATAGCAGAGTGGATTAAGTGATAAATAATATGCTCCCATTGAAGGCCATCATATTGTTCATTATTTACATGAGCTTTAATTTTTTTTGCTAAATCAGGGTGCGAAAGGGCGCCACGACCAAGCATCAAATCAGTACATCCACTTCGTTTTTGGCAAAGCATTGCGTCCTCAACTTGCCAAATTTCACCATTGGCAACAACGGCAATATTTTTATCTTTTATTATTGGTGGAATTTTTTCCCAATAAGCTGGCGGGTTATAACCATCACGTTTGGTTCTGGCGTGTATAGCTACACTATTTGCGCCTGCGCTTACCACAGCATCAACAATTTCTTGGCTGTTACTGTCGTCATCAAAGCCTAAGCGAATTTTTGCACTTACTTCATGTTTATCATCTACAGCATCTCGGACTGCTTTAATAATCGTATACATGTGGTCAGGATCTTTAAGCAGTACAGCACCCCCTCGACTACGATTAACGGTTTTTGCTGGGCAACCAAAGTTAAGGTCGACCCCATGAGATCCTAAAGCAATTGCTCTTACTGCATTTTCGGCTAACGGATTTGCTTCTTGGCCGAGTAATTGAACACGCACAGGAGTACCTGCTCGCGTAAATCCATTATTATGTAGTTCAGGGCAAAATCGATGAAAAACTTTATCAGGTAAGCATGTTTCAACCACTCTTACAAACTCGGTAACGCACAAATCGAACCCACCAATGTCTGTGAGTAATTGGCGCATTTTAAAATCAACGACACCTTCCATAGGTGCTAAAACAAGTTTCATAAGGTGATTAATTTTGATAAAAAACTGGACGCATAGTTTACCTGTAAATCACACATTGATAAATCTGTAATTACCAACCATATTTAATGTAGAAACCGCAAAAGTAAATATTATGAAAATAAATGAAAGTTTTTATTCTTGTACAGGTCTACTTAAGCATACAAGCAATTTAAAATACATTTTTATTGCTGAGATTTACAATACTTGATTAAAGAGAGTCACAAAATGAATACAGTTAAAAAAAATACAATCGCGTTAACTTTAGGTGCAGTAGTTGTTGGCTCTGCAAGCTTTGTATCTGCAGATGTACAAGCCAACCCATTTGAGTTTCAACAATTAGTGACAGGTTACCAACTAGACGCTAAAGAAGGTAAGTGTGGTGAAGGTAAATGTGGCGGCGATGCTAAAGATGCAAAAGCTAAAACAGAAGGTAAGTGCGGCGAAGGTAAATGTGGCGGCGATGCAAAAGATGCAAAAGCTAAAACAGAAGGTAAGTGCGGCGAAGGTAAATGTGGCGGCGATGCAAAAGATGCAAAAGCTAAAACAGAAGGCAAGTGTGGCGAAGGTAAATGTGGCGGCGACGCAAAAGATGCAAAAGCTAAAACAGAAGGCAAGTGTGGTGAAGGTAAATGTGGCGGCGATGCAAAAGATGCAAAAGCTAAAACAGAAGGCAAATGTGGTGAAGGTAAATGCGGCGGCGATGCTAAAAAAACTAAAAAAGAAGGTAAGTGCGGCGAAGGTAAATGTGGCGGTCGTTAATATCTTATTCTAAATAAGTTATGCTAAAAGGGCCTTAAGGCCCTTTTTTGATAAGTTAGAGGTAGTTATGACACAAATCCAGAGTACAGATTTCGGGATGGTGGGCCTTGGCCTACGACGAGAAATGCTTGATGAACTGCTTGAACACGTACCTAATCAAGTAGATTTTTTGGAAGTTGCGCCAGAGAATTGGTTAAAACTAGGTGGACGCTTTAAAAAGCAATTTAGAACATTAACAGATGCAAATAATTTTGTGTGTCATGGATTATCACTGTCTATCGGTTCACCCGAACCACTGGATGTTGAATTTGTTAAGTCTTTAAAAGTTTTTTTTGAAGAGCACAATATAAAAATCTTTAGTGAGCACTTAAGTTACTGTTCCGGTACAGGCCATATGTATGACTTAATGCCTATTCCGTTTACACAAGATGCAATAGCACATGTTGTCCCTCGTATTAAACAAGTACAAGACATACTTGAGCAGCAAATTGCGATAGAAAATGTTTCCTATTATGGCGCTCCTGGACAGCAATTATCAGAGCTGGAATTTACAAATACCATTTTAGAGCAAGCAGACTGCAAGCTTTTACTGGATGTGAATAACATTTATGTGAATTCGATTAATCATGGCTATAACGCACAAGAATTTTTAACAGGGTTACCCTCTAATCGTATCGCCTATGGGCACGTTGCAGGCCATTATAATGAGGCTGATGACTTAATAGTTGATACACATGGTGCTGATGTCATTGATCCTGTGTGGGAGCTACTGGATAAAGCATATGAAGTGCATGGCGTATTTCCAACCTTGCTTGAGCGCGATTTTAATATCCCTACCATGAATATTTTAACCAAAGAGTTAGATATAATTCATGAGCTACAAGCTAAACACATTACTTCAATGGTTTCAAAACAACGAGCTTAATATAAGCCTTTATAAATATTAAAAGAGTGCCTGGTTATGAGCTTTATTGAAATACAAAACGAATTTATGGCGCATATTCGCGAGCCTAAAAAAAATAAAAAGCCCAGCGGTATCGAAGACAGACGTATGTCCATTTATCGCGACCTATTTTTTAATAACATTGAAGGTTTTATATCATCAGGCTTTCCGGTATTAAAAACCTTATATACAGACAAGCAATGGCTGGTTCTTGTACGCCAGTTTTTTAGCGAATATGATTGTCATTCGCCGTACTTTTTAGATATAGCAGGGGAGTTTATTAATTACTTATCAAGTGATTATAAAATGAAAAGATACGATCCCGTGTTTATGCTAGAACTTGCACATTATGAGTGGGTAGAGCTAGATGTATCAATTGCACACGAAGATGAGCAAAAGCAAAAATTACAAACAACAGCGCTTACTAGTTCTGCTTTGTATTTATCGAAAACGGCAAGAAATTTAAGTTATCAATTTCCGGTTCAAAATATTAGCAATCGCTTTAAACCAAAAGAGCCATCACCTCAGCCTAATTATTTTGTTGTATATAGAGATGAAGATGATGACGTTCAATTTCTGGCTACGAATGCGATGACTGCTTTGTTACTATCAATTATTGAGGCAAGTGATGGAGCGACATTTGACGACGTTTGCCAACAGGTATTCGCTCATGCACCGCAGTTTAATGCAGATCAAATTGCTCAAGGCGCATTAGTTACCCTCAATGCAATGGTTGAACGCGGTGTAATTGTGACAAAAAATCAAGATTAAGGTCTTTATTGATGATTTTACATCGTCTATTATGGCAGCCTTATTTGTCGTGCTTAATAAAAGGTTGTACCAATGTCAGATGATAAAGACTTTAAAGATCCGTTCAACGCTACTTATTTTCTTGCTTTCTTAGCTGTATTTGCAGGGATTGGTTGTTTAAATGCAATATTAGGCTGGATCACTAGCTTAACTTAAAATGCATAGCGTTTATTAAGGCTGTTGCTTACTTCAGCCTTGAACCACTTTATTTTAATTACCCCCCCATAGTTAATACTTCTTTTATAGTAACGCCAAACTCGCAATTAAAGGTTAGTTAAGGTTATAATCACCTGCTTTGTAATATAAACAATTGAGCAGTTAAAATTATGACTCAAGTAACACCAGCAATTATCAAAAACAGCATAACTACAATTGCTGATCATCCAAAGCCGGGCATCATGTTTCGCGATGTAACCACTTTAATGGCAAATCCAGAAGCCTTTAAAGCAACTATTGACGCGTTTATCGCAGAATATAAAGATCAGGGTTTTACTAAAATAATTGGCACAGAATCACGTGGCTTTATTTTTGGTGCGCCACTGTCTTACGCATTAGGCATTCCGTTTATTCCAGTTCGTAAACCAGGTAAGTTACCACGCGAAGTTATTCGTCAAGATTACTTACTTGAGTACGGTGAAGACACGCTAGAGCTGCATGTTGATGCAATTGTACCTGGCGATAAAGTATTATTAGTTGATGACTTATTAGCAACTGGCGGCACAATTGAAGCCACAGCTAAATTAGTTCATAAACTAGGTGGCGAAGCCACAGATGCTGCATTTGTTGTATCACTACCAGAACTTGGTGGCGAGCAGCGCATCAAAAAAATGGGTATTAAAATCCTAAAATTGGTTGAATTCGAAGGCGAGTAATCGATGAGTTATCAGGTTCTAGCGAGAAAATGGCGTCCTCAAACCTTTCATGAATTGGTTGGGCAGTCTCATGTTAAGCAAGCGCTTGTAAATGCGCTTACACAAAATAGACTGCATCACGCTTATTTATTCACTGGAACCCGCGGTGTAGGTAAAACCACTATTGCGCGTATTTTTGCTAAAAGCTTAAATTGCGACGAAGGTATATCTGCAAATCCGTGTGGCCAATGTAGCAGCTGTTTAGATATAGAAGCAGGGCGCTACATTGACTTACTCGAAATAGATGCGGCTTCTCGTACAAAAGTAGAAGACACCCGCGAAATACTCGATAACGTTCAATATGCACCAACACGTGGACGTTATAAAGTATACCTAATCGATGAAGTTCACATGCTTTCTAAGCACAGCTTTAATGCGCTTTTGAAAACGCTTGAAGAGCCACCAGAGCATGTGAAATTTTTATTGGCGACGACCGATCCTCAAAAACTACCAGTTACTATTTTATCTCGCTGTTTACAATTCAACCTAAATGCCTTGTCGCAAAGTGAGATTAAAACACAGCTTGAACACGTACTTACTCAAGAGCAGCTTAGCTTTGATACCGATGCACTTAGCATTATTTCAAAAGCCGCTGATGGCAGTATGCGTGATGCGCTTAGCTTAACCGACCAAGCTATTGCACAAACAAATGGTGATATTAATAATCAAGCAGTACAAACAATGCTTGGTTTAATGGATACTCATTATAGCCAAAGCTTGCTTGCAGCATTACTTGCACAAGATGGCGCTGCGCTAATGGATGAGATTGCACAGGTGGCAAGTCGTAATCCTAATTATGTTGCATTGCTTGATGATTTAATTGCACTTACGCATTTGACCCAATTAACCCAGTTAGTGCCAGAAGCGGCAGGGCTAGATGAAAAAAATGTAGATTATATTGCTCATGTTGCACAACATACGAGCCCACAACAAATTCAAATTTATTATCAGTTACTGTTAAATGGTAAAAAAGATTTACAATGGGCACCAGAGCCTCGTTTAGGTTTTGAAATGATAATGCTAAGATTATTAGCATTTAAGCCTACAGACGCTCAACAAACTGTACACACAGTAAACGAAGAGCCGGCTCCAAATAAACAAAGCCGCGCAAATGCACTGCGAGATATATTAAATAAAAATAAAACATCGCAAAACACTGTAGCTAGCCAAAGTAGTGCCCCTGTAAATAATACTAAGCCAGTTAGCAATACAGAGCAGCCTAAATCCCTTGAGATAGAGCCTTTACCAAATGTTGCTGCTCAGACATCGAATAATGATGTCGTACAAAGTAATAATGAGCCTGCCCAAGTTGCAGTAGAGCAACCGGTTCAACAAAGTGAAAACGCTTTTGAACAACAGGCTTCAGCTAATGAACAACCACAAACCAATGTTGTTTCGGATGCTCAAGCCCAGCGCCAAAGTGAAGATGAAGCTTACATGCAACATAGTGATGCTGAGCAAACGTTAGCTTCGCAGTTTGACGATATAATGAGTAGCGCTGTAGATCAGGGTTTTAAACCTGCACCTACTGCAAACTCAGAGTCTTCACCAGAGCCCTTAGCAAATCACAATGCAAGTACGCCAATAGCTGAACAAGAAGCGCAGGCGCAATCTGCCATTGCTCGTATTTTACGTGACAGAAACATATCGGGTGCGGGTAGGTTATCAGGCAAGAGTACAAGTACATCTGCAAATAATGTAGCAGTGCAGCCAAGCCAAGCGCCTGCTAAAAAGCCAGAACAGCATCCAAGAATGCCTAAAGCCCAAAGTGTTCATCAAGGTAGTGCAGATACAAGTGCAAGTGAGCTTAATAGCCCTTCAGGTAATGCGTCTGGCGATATCCCTCCTTGGGAAACTGATAGCGAAGGTGAGAGTGAAAAAAAGCATGAGCTCCCAGTAACAGGGGGCCAAACTCAGGCACATAATCACTCCAACATAAAGCCAACTAGTAAGATTGATTTTAAAGCAAAGCACCAAACAATTACTGAAAATCTTGCGCCAGAATTACTTGAGCAAATAAACCCTCAAAAAGCGCCTGAAATAGTGCCAGAGGAAGTAAGTATTCCTGCCCCTGATGATTTTCAAAGCCCAATTAGTGAAATTAGATTTGCACATCAACAAGATGAATGGGCTTATTTAATTAAACGTATGGGGCTAGGTGGTCGTATGCGCCAATTTGCATTGCATTCAATATTTACCAAGCAAGGCAACAGTTTACATATAGACGTTGATGAATCACAAAAGCATTTAGATACACCGATGCTTCGCCAAAGATTAGATGCCGCATTGTCGAGTATTTATGAGCATAACGTGTCGTTAAGTATTAATTTTGCTAAGGGAGTTATTGACTCTCCTTATCTTATTCAGCAAAAAATTGATGCAGGTCGTCATCAACAAGCAATCGATGTGATCACATCTGATGAAAACATAGTACAATTTCAGCAAGTATTTAGCGCCGAAATTGACGAAAACAGTATTCAGGCATTGTAATTACTTACAATCGCCCTTATGTTCATGTTAATTAATGTATTAAAAGAAAGAGAGAAAGTTATGTTTAAAGGTGGAATGGGCAACATGATGAAGCAAGCGCAGCAAATGCAAGATCGCATGCAAAAAGCCCAAGACGAAATCGCAACATTAGAAGTTGTTGGCGAAGCCGGTGCCGGTTTAGTTAAAGTAACCATGCTTGGTAACCACAATGTACGTCGTGTTCAGCTTGATGAAAGCCTTATGGAAGACGACAAAGACATGATTGAAGACTTACTTGCAGCAGCATGTAACGATGCTGTACGCCGTGTTGCAGAAGAAACACAAGAGCGCATGGGTAAAGTAACTGGCGGTATGCAATTACCACCAGGTATGAAAATGCCGTTTTAAGTAAATAATGCAACTTTCAGATAGTTTAAATCAGCTTATAGAAGCACTGCGCTGTCAACCGGGCATTGGTCCAAAGTCAGCACAACGTATTGCTTTTCACTTGCTTGAGCGCGACCGAAAGGGAGGCACTCAGCTGGGCAATGCATTGACTAAAGCAATGACAGCCATAGGGCATTGTCAGTCTTGTCGTACTTTTTGCGAACAAGCTCAGTGCGATATTTGTTTAAGTACAAAACGCCAAGACAGCGGCATATTATGTGTTGTTGAATCGCCTACTGATGTGCTTGCCATTGAGCAAACAGGTCAGTATTTAGGGCTATACTTTGTTTTAATGGGTCATTTATCGCCAATTGACGGTATCGGCCCTAAAGAAATTGGCTTAGACGTTTTAGAGCAAAAACTTGCTCAAGGCGGTATTAATGAGGTTATTTTAGCGACTAACCCTACCGTTGAAGGCGATACTACAGCTCATTATATTGCTCAGCTTTGTCATAAATATAAAGTAGGTGCTTCGCGTATTGCTCACGGTATTCCTGTGGGGGGCGAGCTTGATTTAGTAGATGGTAGAACGCTTATGCATGCTTTTAGCGGCAGGCGTTTAGTTACACAAGACTAACTCTAAGTCACTATTTGAAAAGATTTTATAAAAGCCTACATGATTAAATTATGTAGGCTTTTTTGTTTTTAAGGTAAGCTTAGAAGCAATCTAATACCAATCCGCAATAATACTTAATCATTTTGCGGGGCTAAACGTGTCGCTACCTGCGTTAAAAAATTCCCATTTAGAACAACTAAATAGCGAATTTGTTGCCTAGCTATCAACACGTTTTTTCGCCCTCAAAATAGATCATTTAATTAAACAAATTGGTATAATATATTTTTGGGCTATGTCTCTAATTAGTAAGGAATACAATGAAAGATAATCAACCCTACCAAGGTACATTACTGGGTAGTAAGCGTTTTTTACCGCTTTTTATTACGCAGTTTTTCTCAGCGATAAACGATAACGTGTATAAGCAATCAGTGCTTATTTTATTGATATTCCAGGCTGCAACGCTTGCTGATGGCGCACTTTATTCAAATATTGCTGCTGGGTTATTTATCCTACCTTTCTTTTTATTTTCAGGAATGGCGGGGCAGCTAGCTGAAAAAACAGAAAAATCCAAACTAATCAGAATCGTAAAGCTATGTGAAATCCCTATTATGGTTGTAGGGGCTGTCTCTATTTTAACGCAGTATGTTTGGCTGATGTTAGCCACCGTATTTTTAATGGGCGTACAAAGTACGTTTTTTGGTCCATTAAAGTACTCTATTTTACCGCAGCACGTAGCCCCTAACGAATTAACAAAAGCGAATGGCTTGGTTGAATCAGGCACGTTTGTAGCAATATTAATTGGTACAATTTTTGGCACCTATTATATTACTCAATCAGTAGGGCCTACGCTTATAAGTATTGCCGTATTAGTACTGGCTGTTATGGGTTATGTGAGCAGTCGCTTTATACCCATTAGTGAGGCAAACGAGCCTAACTTAAAATTTACCTATAATATATTTTCATCCACGAAAAACGTATTTTCAGCACTTAATTCGCAAACAGAATCGGTTGGTAAATCAGTCCTCGGGATCAGTTGGTTTTGGTTAATTGGCGCAATTATTTTAACGTCCCTACCAAATTATGTAAAACACACAATGGGCGGCGATGAACTGGTTGTAACTAGCGCGCTTGTTGTGTTTTCACTAAGTATTGCTATTGGTTCGTTATTATGTGAAAAGCTTTCTCGCTCTCGAATAGAATTAGGAATTGTGCCTTTTGGCGCTATTTTAATTACCTTGTTTTTATACTTACTAAGCCAAGAGAGCGCTATTAGCTCTTATTTACCTCAAAACCTTGAATTATTGACGCTTGATCAGTTATTAAAAACAGGCGACATGTTGTGGCATTTTGTATGGATGGCAGGCATTGGTATTGGCTCTGGTTTTTATACTGTACCTCTGTATGCGCTTATTCAACAGCGTACTGAAGAGTCGAGTCGCTCACGAGTTATAGCGGCTAACAATGTATTAAATGCACTGTTTATGGTGGGCAGTGCTGTTTTAAGTATTGTAACGCTGTCTGTTTTTCAGTGGAGTATTTCAGAGTTGCTACTGTTACTTGCTGGGCTAAACTTGCTTATATCTGTTTATATTTATACCAAAGTACCAGAGTTCTTTTTACGATTTATTATATATATTTTAGCTATTTGTATGTACAGAGTGCGTACAAAAGGTGAAAGTAATATTCCAGATGAAGGCGCTGCCGTTATAGTGTGTAATCACGTGAGCTTTGTCGATTGGATGTTTATTTTAGCAGCATCACCAAGGCCTATCCGATTTATGGTATTTGCCCCTATTTATTATTCGCCAGCCCTACATTGGTTATTTAAAATGGCCAAAGCTATTCCCATTAACAGTGAAAAAACCAATCCGGAAGCGTTTAAAAAAGCGTTTGACGAAGTGGCTGCTGCGCTTAATAAAGGTGAACTTGTTGGTATTTTCCCTGAAGGAAAACTAACCAGTGACGGCTCTATCGATATTTTTCGCCGTGGAATCGAGCGCATTATTGAGCGCTCACCTGTGCCCGTTATTCCTGTGCATTTAGGGGGCTTGTGGGGAAGTATGTTTAGCCGAAAAGCTAAGTGGCAACTACCACGATTAAAATGGTCTTTGGTGTCGGTTGCAGTAGGTACCCCGATTGCCGCTGAAAAAGTAGTAGCAGACGATTTACGTGAGCAAGTATTGGCTTTAAAAGCGCTTCATTCAAAAGATATTGACTAATTTAATGGCTAACTCAATATTGGATACACCAGTAGAGTCACAAATGATTGTTGATGACTTTGTAGCGCCTAAGTGCGACGGGTTTATTGAAATATTATATCAAGATGATGATATTTTACTGATCAATAAACCCAGTGGGTTATTAAGTTTGTCTGGTAAGAATCCGCTTAACTGGGACTCAGTACATTACCGTTTAGTACATGGTCAAAAAGGGTTAACAGCCGCATTTGCTGAGGCTAAGTTACCGCATCGGTTAGATTTGGGTACATCGGGCATTATGATTGTTGGATTAAACGCCAAAGCATCAAAGCATCTTAATAAACAGTTTCAGGCGCGTACTATTCAAAAGCGTTATGTAGCCATGTTAGAGGGTAGCTTAGCTGTTGATGAAGGGCAAATTACTGCGCCAATAGCAAAAGATAAACTGCTTTTTCCGCGAGTTAAAATTTGCCAAACGATGGGCAAAGTAGCGGTGAGTGAATACAGTGTGCTTGAGCGGCTTAAACAACCGTGCAGAACCTTAGTGCAATTTACGCCCGTTACCGGACGTACCCATCAATTACGAATACACAGCCAGTTTATAGGGCACCCAATTTTAGGCTGTGATTTATATAAAAGTGCGCAAAGTGAGTACATGGGAGGACGCTTACAATTACATGCCAGCGATTTATATTTTGAACATCCAACAACAGGTGAAAAGATTCATATTAATTGTCCGCACCCATTTTAGATAAACGAGATATTCTATTTTTTCGTTTCACCTTTTTTTGATTTTTCCCTTGAAGTTCTAACACCTCACCCCATATTAAGTGCATAACGCAGACACTTTGCAAATTGGAGATATATAAATGACTGCAGCACAAAAAGAAACATTAGGCTTTCAAACAGAAGTAAAACAATTATTAAACTTAATGATTCATTCTCTTTATTCTAATAAAGAAATATTTTTACGCGAACTTGTGTCAAACGCATCAGATGCGGCAGACAAGTTACGCTTTTTAGCGCTATCTCAAGGCGACCTTTACCAAGGTGATGCCGATTTACGTGTTCGTATTAGCGCAGATAAAGAAGCAAATACAATTACCATTTCTGATAATGGTATTGGTATGACACGTGATGAAGTAATAAGCTCATTGGGTACTATTGCAAAGTCGGGTACTGCTGAGTTTTTCAAAAACTTAACGGGTGATCAAAGTAAAGATTCACAATTAATTGGTCAATTTGGTGTTGGTTTTTACTCAGCATTTATTGTTGCTGATTTAGTAACTGTTCGTACACGTAAAGCCGGTGAAACAACCGCTTACGAGTGGGAATCTCAAGGTGAAGGCGAATACACGCTTCAAGAAATTGAAAAAGAAGGTCGTGGTACCGACATTATTTTACATCTTCGTGATGAAGAAAAAGAATTTGCTGACGATTACCGCTTACGTGGCATTGTTACAAAATACTCAGACCATATTTCAACACCTGTACAAATGTTTAAAGCAGAAGTACCAGAGTCTGAAGGCGAAGACGGCGAAAAAATTCCAGCAGTACCAGGTGAGTGGGAAAGCATTAACCGTGCAACTGCATTGTGGACGCGTGATAAGTCAGAGCTTTCTGATGAAGAATACAAAGAGTTTTACAAGCACGTAAGCCACGACTGGGAAGATCCACTTAGCTGGGCACATAATAAGGTTGAGGGTAAAACTGAATACACGAGCCTTTTATACATCCCTAAAAAAGCACCTTTCGATTTATGGAACCGTGAACGTCAAAGTGGCTTAAAGCTTTACGTACAACGTGTATTTGTAATGGATGATGCTGAGCAGTTCATGCCAAGCTACCTTCGCTTTGTAAAAGGGTTACTAGATTCAAACGATTTACCTCTAAACGTATCTCGTGAAATTCTACAAGACAACAAAGTAACGCAAGCTATTCGTAAAGGGTGTACATCGCGCATTATTAAAATGCTTGAGCGTATGGCTAAAAACAAAGCTGACGATTACCAAGTATTTTGGAATGAGTTTGGCCAAGTAATGAAAGAAGGCCCAGCTGAAGATGCGGCAAATAAAGAAGCCGTATGTAAGCTACTACGTTTTTCGTCTACTCATACCGATTCAGAAACGCAAGATGTGTCGCTTGAGCAATATGTTGAACGCATGAACGAAGACCAAGACAAAATTTACTATGTAGTAGCTGATACATTTACTTCTGCGAAAAATTCTCCTCATTTAGAGATTTTCCGCAAAAAAGGGATTGAAGTATTGTTACTAAGTGACCGTGTTGACGAGTGGATGATGAGCCACTTAACTGAATTTGCTGATAAGCAGCTACAGTCAATCACACGTGGTGATTTAGATTTAGGTAAGCTGGACGACGAAGAAACTAAAAAAGCACAAGAAGAGTCTGAAAAAGAAATGGCAGGCCTTGTTGAGCGTATTAAAACAGCACTAGGTGATGACGTTAAAGAAGTGCGCTTTACGCACCGCTTAACAGATTCTCCAGCATGTGTTGTAAGCGACGACAACGACATGAGCTCACAAATGCAAAAGCTAATGGAATCTGTTGGTCAAGCAGCCCCTGAAGCAAAGCCTGTGTTTGAGCTAAACCCAGAGCATCAACTTGTTAAGCATTTGAATGACGAACAAGATGAAGATAAATTTTCACAGTGGTCACATGTTTTATTAGACCAAGCATTACTTGCAGAGCGCGGTACACTTAAAGATCCAACAGGATTTGTTACTCGCCTAAACAAACTAATGCTTGAACTAAGCAAGTAGTCAGTTAACTATTTAGTTAATAAAAGTATAAATTATATACTTTAAATAAAAGGGAACGTATGTTCCCTTTTTTAATGCGCTGTAAATACATCAACAACTCATCAATTAGTATAAGTTGCTTGAGTATCGGCGGCGCTTGTGGAAGAATTCAGGCTTTAAAATAAATATCCATACTAGGGGACAATAATATGCGCATTATTCTTTTGGGCGCGCCGGGTGCAGGTAAAGGTACTCAAGCTCAGTTTTTAATGGACAAATACGGTATTCCACAAATTTCTACTGGCGACATGTTACGTGCAGCAATTAAAGAGGGCACGCCATTAGGCTTAGAAGCAAAAAAAGTAATGGATGCTGGTCAACTAATTTCTGACGATATTATTATTGGTTTAGTAAAAGAGCGTATTACTAAAGCTGATTGTGAGAAAGGTTTTTTACTTGATGGCTTCCCACGCACAATTCCTCAAGCTGATGCGATGAAAGAAAATGGCGTAGTGGTTGATCACGTTATTGAATTTGACGTGGCTGACGAAGTGATTGTTGAACGTATGGGCGGACGTCGCGTTCATCCTGGTTCTGGTCGTGTTTACCATATTGTATATAATCCACCAAAAGTGGAAGGTAAAGACAACGAAACTGGGGAAGACTTAATTGTTCGCGCTGATGATACTGAAGAAACAGTACGTAAACGTTTAGGTATTTATCACGAGCAAACTATGCCATTAGTTGATTACTACCAAGCAGAAGCTGCTGCTGGTAATACTCAATACCACAAACTAGATGGTACACAAGCTGTTGAAGCTGTAAGTTCACAACTTGGTGAGCTTTTAGGTTAATTATAAAAGCACATTAAAAAACCGCCAATTGGCGGTTTTTTGTTTTAAGGCTGTTTAGCATTGCTTAATCAGTGCTATTTAATCGGCTTTACAACGTTTTAAGTTTCTCAATTACGCTGTTGTATTCTGGTTCAGTTGAAAGGCTACTAACTAATTGTTTATAAATGACGTTATGGCTTTCATCTAAAATAAATACAGTTCGCGTTAATAAGCCCATATCTTTAATAATTAATCCGTATTTTTGGCCAAAATCGCGCCAAACAGAATCTGATAACGTAGTGATTTTATCAATATTTTCAGCTTTGCAAAAACGCTTTTGAGCAAATGGTAAATCAGCACTAATTGTTAGCATTACAACACTTGGAAATTGCGAGGCTACTTTTTCATTAAAATGCTTAGTTTGCAGGCTACAAATACCTGTATCAAGACTTGGCACTACACTTATCAATACAGCTTGGCCTTTGTAATCCTCAAGCGTTACAGGGATGAAGTTGTCATCAACTACTTTGAAATTTGGCGCGCTATCTCCAACAGAGATCCCTTTGCCTAATAAAGTGACTGGTTTGCCTTGTGCAGATACTTTTCCTATGTCTAGCGTGTTTTCTGGGTAATCGGCTGCAATAGCCACAGAGCAAAATGCGCTCAAAGCAAAGGTAAGTGAACGTAACATAAGGTATTTCCTTTTAAATTAACGCAATGGGCGTCAGTGTATTATACTGCGCTATAGTAACCAAGAGATTATACCGCTCTGATGAAGTTGGGATTAGTTCTGCAATATAAAAATTGTAACTGTGCTAAACTTTGATTAACATGAAGTTACAAAATATATCTTCAATAATAAAAATAAAAACCATCATAAAATGATTTTAATGCTCATTACTGGTTTAGAAACAGAGAGATAATATGTCAACATCGGTACTAATATGTGATGACTCAAAATTAGCTAGGCGTCAGCTAGCTCGTTCATTACCTGAAGATTGGGATATTAAAGTTGAATTTGCACTCGACGGCGTTGATTGCATAAAGCAAATAAAGTTAATTGAACCAGAAATACTTTTTCTCGATTTAAACATGCCTGAAATGGATGGGTATGAAGTATTAATCGCTATGAAAGAACAGGGGCTAAACATACTCACTGTTGTTGTCTCTGGTGATATACAGCCAAGTGCACATCAAAGAGTGCTTGAACTTGGTGCTATCGATTTTATTCAAAAACCATGTTCCCCCGAAAAACTAGCCAGCATAATTGAACACCATGGGATTAAAGATAAAGCCATGCGTGAACGTCTCTCTCATTCGCTAGGAGAGCAAGTCGACCCTGATGTTCGGGATATATACCAAGAGCTAACTAACGTTGCTATGGGACAGGCTGGGGATTTACTTGCACGCCTTCTTAATGTGTTCGTAGAGCTACCAATTCCTAATGTGAATATTTTGGAAGTTAATGAACTCGATATGGCGCTGCAGTCTATAGATAATAATGCAGCTACATCGGGTGTGTGCCAGGGCTTTATTGGCGGTGGCATTTCGGGCGAGGCGCTATTACTTTTAAATGATTCAAGCTTTAAAGAAATAGCTTCTTTGATGAATTATGACGGCGAGTTAAACGATAAAATTGAACTTGAGCTGCTTATGGATATTAGTAATATTTTGATAGGCGCTATTTTAACGGGTCTTTCAAAACAGCTCGATATGTCATTTAGCCAAGGGCACCCCATAGTACTTGGCCAACACAGAGATGTGTCTGAGCTGGTTAAATCAAACAAGTCACGTTGGCAACGTACCCTTGCTATAGAGATTAGTTACGGTATTGAAAACCATGATATAAATTGCGACCTCATGCTGTTATTTACTGAAGATTCACTTAAAACTTTGAAGTATAAAGTTGCTTACCTATTAGAAGATTAAGTTATGGCTGCAGATTTAGAAATGAATGAGATCCATTGGCTTATGGATATGTTTAATACCGTTGATGTAGGCCTTGTAGTACTTGATAGAGATTATAAGGTGTGTGTATGGAATGGTTTTATGGAAAACCATTCAGGGCTTCTACCAAGCGCAGTAAAAGATAAAGACCTATTTGATTTATTTCCAGCAATAGACGAAAAATGGTTTAGAAGTAAATCAGAATCGGTTTTTGTTTTAAAAAACCGCTCTTTTACGATTTGGGAGCAGCAGCCATACATTTTTAGGTTTAAAAATTATCGACCTATTACTGGTAAAGCTGATTACATGTATCAAAATGCGACATTTATCCCTCTTACAAATACGATGGGCGAAGTTAGCCATATTTGTATTATTTTGTATGATGTAACGGATGTCGCGGTAAATAAAAAAGAGCTTGAAGAGTTAAACAAAAAATTAGAACAAGTGAGTCAAACAGATAGCTTAACGCAGCTTGCAAACCGTGGACACTGGGAAGGTACGCTACGCCAAGAGTTTTTAAGAGTTAAGCGAAGTGGTGGCTGTAGTACGTTATTAATGTTTGATATTGACCACTTTAAAAAAATAAATGATGAATATGGCCATAGCTGTGGTGATGAATCGCTTCGTCATTTATCTAACTTACTACGTACGACGCTGCGCGAAACGGATGTTGCAGGGCGTTATGGCGGTGAAGAGTTTGCAGTAACATTACTTGATACAGATAAAGAAGGCGCTTTTGTATTTGCTGAGCGTTTAAGGGTATTGATTGAAACTAACCCTGTGAAGTATAAACACTTTGAAATAACAATGACGGTAAGTATAGGGCTGGCTGGTAGCAGTAATGATTTTAAAAATCATGAGCGCTGGATAGAGGCTGCAGATAAAGCACTGTACCAATCTAAAAATACAGGGCGAAATAAAGTAATAGCCTACGAAGATATAAAAAATGACGCTTAAGCGTCATTTTTTATATCCAGAATTTAGGGTTAAATAATACCGTGTTTTTATAACCTGCTGAGCAAACCCAATCAGTATGAAAATTTTATTGCTCTTCATTATTGTGTTGTGTGTCGAGAGTCATCTATTGGGCATTGACCAATCATTGAAACCTCACCAGAATTTGACTCTTGCTCTAGTTTTACTTTAAAGCCCCATAATCTGTAAAGATGCTTAAGCACTTCTTCGTGCGAGTTTGCTAAAGGAATATTGTTATGGGGTACATAGCGTAGGGTTAGTGAACGGTCACCTCTAATATCAACGTCATATACTTGAATGTTAGGCTCATGATTACTCAAGTTGTACTGCGCTGAGAGTGCTTCTCTCACTGCTTTATAGCCGTTGTCGTTATGTATTGCGCCAATTTCTAAATGGGGATTATTAGTATGGTCAATAATAGTAAATAATTTAAAATCACGAATTAACTTAGGCGATAAAAACTGGCTAATAAAACTCTCATCTTTAAAGTTTTCCATTGCAAAATGCAGTGTATCTAGCCAATTACTGCCTGCATATTCAGGAAACCAGCGTTTATCTTCTTGTGTTGGGTGCTCACATATTCTGCGAATATCAACCATCATATTAAAGCCTAAAGCATATGGGTTAATGCCTGAATAATACTTACTGTTATAAGGTGGCTGATAAACTACGTTGGTGTGGCTTTGTAAAAATTCTAACATAAACGAGTCGGTGAGTTTTCCCTCATCATATAAGTGATTAAGGATGGTGTAATGCCAAAAAGTTGCCCAACCTTCATTCATTACTTGAGTTTGTTTTTGTGGGTAAAAGTATTGCGAAATTTTACGAACAATACGTATAACTTCACGTTGCCAAGAGTCGAGTAATGGGGCATTTTTTTCAATAAAATACAAAATATTTTCTTGAGGTTCAGAAGGAAAATGGCGTACTTTCTTTTTGGTTTCTTGCTGTTGCTCGGGAATAGTTCGCCATAATTCGTTTACTTGCGATTGAAGGTAGTCTTCACGCTCTTGTTGGCGTTTTTGCTCTTCAAATAGCGATATTTGTTGTGGACGTTTGTAGCGATCGACTCCGTAATTCATTAATGCATGACATGAGTCGAGTAGGGCTTCTACTTGTGTAATACCGTGTTTTTCTTCACAGCGGCTTATGTAGTTTTTAGCAAATACCAAGTAATCAATAATTGAACCTGCATCTGTCCAGGTTTTAAATAAGTAATTACCTTTAAAAAATGAGTTATGTCCGTAACATGCATGTGCCATTACAAGCGCTTGCATAGGTAGGGTGTTTTCTTCCATTAAGTACGCAATACAAGGGTCCGAATTTATCACTATTTCGTAAGCGAGACCCATTTGTCCGCGCTTATAATTTTGCTCTGTTTGGATGAATTTCTTACCGTAAGACCAATGACTGTAGCCAATAGGCATACCAACGCTTGAATAAGCATCCATCATTTGCTCTGCGGTTATCACTTCAATTTGATTAGGGTATGTGTCTAACCTGTAGTGAGCTGCAACACGGGCAATTTCACTTTGGTACTCATCTAATAAATCAAAGGTCCAATCTGGGCCATCACTCATTCGTTTATCATTCATAATGCTACCTCGCTTTAGGCTATGCAGAGTTTTGCTGCTGACGACCTTTTTTAAATAGCTCCCTAAAAATTGGGTAGATATCTTCAACGCTTTGAATATGCTGTATGGCGAAATTATTATGGCTGTGTGTTATGGATTCATATTCGCGCCATAGGCTTTGATGGGCACGAGTGGTTATTTCAATATAAGCAAAATAGCGTACTGCGCTTAAGAGCTTATTAAGTAAAATTTCACCACACTGCGGGGTGTCGTCCGCCCAGTTATCGCCATCAGAGGCTTGTGCGGCGTATACATTCCACTCGTTTGCGTGATAACGCTCTTTTATTATTTCGTTCATTAATTTAAGTGCGCTTGAAACAATAGTGCCGCCAGTTTCTTGAGAATAAAAAAACTCTTGCTCGTCTACTTCTTTTGCTTGTGTGTGGTGGCGAATATAAACAACGTCTATGTCTTTATAGCTGCGTGTTAAAAATTGATAGAGCAAAATATAAAACCGTTTTGCCATGTCTTTTGTTGGCTGATCCATTGAGCCTGACACATCCATAATACAAAACATCACCGCTTTGCTGGTGGGATGAGGGCGTTTTTCGTAATTACGAAAACGTAAATCGTAGTTATCAATAAATGGAACCGACTTAATTTGCACTTTTAATGCTGCAATTTCTTTTTGTAATAAAGCAATTGCTGCTTTATCGTTATGTGGACCAGCAAGCAGCAGAGCAAGTTGTTCTTCGAGCTCTTTTAAACGGCGTTTTTTACCTGCACTCATGGCAACACGCCGTGCAAGCGAGCCTTGTAATGAGCGGACAATATCAATATTGCTAGGTATACCATCACTACAAAACCCTGCGCGATGGGTTTTCATTTGCACTAACTTATCAAGCTGGTTTTCTTGTAAGTTGGGGAGCTCTAAATCTTCAAACAGTAAATCAAGGTATTCATCTTTTGATATTGAAAATACAAACTCATCTTGTCCTTCGCCCGAATCGCTGGCGTCACCTTCACCGGCACCGCCGCCTTGTCCGCCTTTAGGGCGCTCAATTTTATCACCTGTAGAAAATTGATCGTTGCCTGGGTGAATTTGTTCTCTATTCCCGCCTTGCCCTTGATGAAATGTAGGTTCGCTGATATCGCGCTGTGGAATAGAAATACTCTCACCAGAGCTTGAATCTGTAACGCTGCGCTTGTTAATCGCATCTGAAACCGCTTCTTTAATTTGCTTTTTATAGCGCCTAATAAAGCGCTGGCGATTAAGCGTACTTTTGTTTTTACCGTTTAAACGCCTATCTATAAAATGCGCCATATTGACCTCCTATATACTACGACTATGAAGGTTATTGCGATTTTCTAACCCGTAAATACCACTCAGAAAGCAAGCGAACTTGTTTTTGTGTATAGCCTTTTTCGACCATACGGTTCACAAAGTCTTCGTGCTTTTGCTGATCCTCTGCAGACGTTTTAGTATTAAACGAAATAACAGGGAGTAAATCTTCGGTATTAGAGAACATTTTTTTCTCAATCACCGTGCGTAGTTTTTCGTAGCTTGTCCATAGTGGGTTTTTACCGTTGTTATGCGCACGGGCACGCAATACAAAGTTCACTATTTCATTACGGAAATCTTTAGGGTTAGAAATACCTGCTGGCTTTTCTATTTTTTCAAGTTCGGCATTAAGTGCCTCGCGGTCAAATAGTTGTCCCGTATCAGGGTCGCGATATTCTTGGTCTTGTATCCAAAAGTCTGCATAAATAACATAACGGTCAAAAATGTTTTGTCCGTATTCTGAATACGATTCTAAATAAGCGGTTTGCAGTTCTTTACCTATAAACTCTACATATTGCGGAATTAAATAGCCTTTTAGAAAGCTTAAATAACGCTCTTCTATTTCGCTTGAAAATTGTTCGCGCTCTATTTGTTGCTCAAGTACATAAAATAAGTGCACTGGGTTTGCGGCAACCTCTGTGGTATCAAAGTTAAACACGCGGGATAAAATTTTAAACGCAAAGCGAGTAGAGAGCCCCGTCATACCTTCATCAACACCTGCGTAATCACGATACTCTTGATACGATTTTGCTTTAGGGTCGGTGTCTTTTAGAGTTTCGCCATCGTATACCCGCATTTTAGAATAAATACTTGAATTTTCTGGCTCTTTTAAACGTGATAGCGTCGTAAATTGCGCCAATGTTTTAAGTGTACCCGGCGCGCATGGCGCGTTGTATAGCTCGCTGTGCTCAAGTAATTTGTCGTAAATTTTAATTTCTTCAGTTACACGTAAGCAGTAAGGTACTTTTACAATATAAACACGGTCTAAAAATGCTTCGTTGTTTTTATTGTTTTTAAAGGTTTGCCACTCAGACTCATTAGAGTGAGCGAGGATCATGCCATTAAAAGGCAGAGCACTAATGCCTTCTGTGCCGTTATAGTTACCTTCTTGGGTTGCGGTAAGTAAAGGATGCAGCACTTTAATAGGCGCTTTAAACATTTCTACAAATTCCATCAGCCCTTGGTTAGCTAAACATAAAGAGCCAGAGTAGGCGTATGCATCAGGATCGTTTTGAGCAAAGTGCTCAAGCTGGCGAATATCGACCTTACCCACTAGCGCCGAAATATCTTGGTTGTTTTCATCTCCAGGTTCGGTTTTGGCAATGCCTATTTGGTTTAAAATTGAGGGGTAGCGCTTAACCACTCTAAACTGGCTAATATCACCATTGAATTCTTTTAAGCGTTTGCCAGCCCAAGGGGACATAATGGTTTTTAAGTAGCGCGGTTTAATACCGTATTCTTGCTTAAGTACCTCGGCGTCCTCTATTGGGTCAAATAATGCAAGAGGATGGTCGTTTACCGGAGAGCCTTTAATTGAATAAATAGGCACTTGTTGCATTAAATATTTTAGTTTTTCGGCAATGGATGATTTACCCCCACCAACAGGTCCAAGTAAATAAAGCACTTGTTTGCATTCTTCAAGCCCTTGGGCGGCGTGTTTTAAATAAGAGACTATTTGCTCAATGGCGTCTTCCATACCATAAAAATCAGCAAAGGCAGGGTAGCGCGCAACTACTCTATTAGAAAATAACCGGCTTAGTCGTGCATCCGTTGCGGTATCTACCATGTTTGGTTCGCCAATTGCCATGAGTAGGCGTTCTGGTGCGCTGGCGTAGGCAGACTTATCGGTTTTACAAATCTCAAGAAATTCAGCGATACTGTATTCTTCTTCCTGTGCCGCTTCGTATCGTGCTTGGTAATGCTCAAAAATCGTCATAATAACCTCCGAAACCCGCTGTAAAAAGGTGCTTACATTTTAAAGTCTAGTCACGAATTTGTATTTTTGTGCAATAAAATTAAAAATTTAAGTGAAAAAAGATCATGTTACTAAAAGTGTTTTATTAAATGATGAGGCGCTTAGGTGTGATAAACAAGAAACAAAAAAAGACGCCTAAGCGTCTTTTTTACATTAGCGTTTAAAGGCTAATTAAGCGAAGTTAGCGTTCGCGAATTCCCAGTTAACAAGCGACCAAAAACCTTTAAGGTAATCTGGACGAACGTTACGGTAATCAATGTAGTAAGCGTGTTCCCATAAATCCACTGTAAGGATTGGAGTAACGCCATCATCAGTTAATGGTGTAGCAGCGTTAGATGTATTAACGATGTCTAGTGAACCATCAGCAAGCTTAACTAACCACGTCCAGCTTGAACCAAAGTTATTTACTGCTTTGTCATTTAATGCATCTTTAAACGCATCAAAAGAACCCCATTTGGCGTTGATTGCATCAGCAACTGCGCCAGTAGGCTCGCCGCCGCCGTTTGGAGATAAGCTGTTCCAGTAAAAAGTATGGTTCCAGATTTGTGCTGCGTTGTTAAATACGCCGCCTTCTGATGAACATACGATCTCTTCTAGAGATTTGTTTTCAAACTCAGTACCAGGGATTAAACCATTAAGCTTAACCACGTAAGTGTTGTGGTGTTTGCCATGGTGAAACTCTAGTGTTTCTTTTGAAATATGTGGCTCAAGTGCGTCGATTGCATATGGTAGTGACGGTAGTTCAAATGCCATTTTTTTATCTCCATCTTCTTTGGTTGATAGTCCATTTGGTAATACGTAATGCCTGTTGAAACAGAGCAGTTACCTATACCAAGCGGTAATATAGTGTTACTATAATTGTTGAGTATTTTACTCAAGTTTAAGCAAACAGCAATGCTATTGCGAAAGACTATTTCAATTGCGGCTTTATTTGCCCATATTAAGTTATATATTTGTGGTCACGATGAGTTATTTTCAAGACCTAAATATATTTAGCTATCGTTACTTTGAGGTTGTAGATGGAAACCATTGATAAAATTAAACAGCAAATTTCAGAAAACCCAATAATCCTTTTCATGAAAGGGTCACCAAAATTACCTAATTGTGGTTTTTCTTCACAAGCATCGCAAGCGTTAATGTCATGTGGTGAACCATTTGCATACGTTGATATTTTACTTAACCCAGACATTCGTGCTGAGCTTCCAGCATACGCAAATTGGCCAACATTCCCACAACTTTGGGTAGATGGCGAGTTAGTTGGTGGTTGTGACATTATTATCGAAATGTTTCAACGCGGTGAATTACAGCCGTTAATTACAGAAACTGCTGCTAAATATAAAGAAGCTGACGCAGAGTAATTTTATTACTCAACCTGCTATCAGGTTATTAAGCTCTTTAAACACAAAGCCACTTTTTAAGTGGCTTTGTTGTTTTTAATTTTTGTGAATTTACGAATAAGGAAGGCTCACTTGTACGTTTAAGCCGCCCTCTATTTTGTTATGTAAACTTATATGCCCCTGGTGCGCTTCTGCTATTTCTCTGCATAAGGCTAGCCCTAAACCACTCCCCGTACTTTTTGTAGAATAAAAGGGCACTAAAGCATTTGCCATTACTTGCTCGCTCATTCCTTTGCCACAGTCGCTCACATTTATAACACAAGCTTGGGGTACAAATTCGACCTGAATATGTATTTCATTGGCGTTGGAGCCTGACTCGTGTGAATTTTTATTTCGTAGCTGATAATTCGTATTACTTTTTTCTATATAAGTAGAGACTCCTGTTGCTTTAATTCATTTATCAACTCAGAACTTTATAATAGGGCAAGCGTATTGCCAGACTTTACGTTTAAATTTGTAACTCCCTTCTGGGCTATATATTTTAGGCGTTTTGCTTTCTAGACTTTAAAGTTTATGCCTACATCGGACATAGTTTTAAATAAAAATTCACTATTAACTTACAAAAAATGACATGAACTTTCATAACTATACTAATGAGCAGCAATAATCGGGGATGTTAAGCCATTAAAGTAATGAAATAGCATAAAACTATCTAAATGTTAACTGAATAGCCCCTCTAGCGCTGAATACTTATTCACTTTCGGTTGTCTTTACGTTTACGTAAGCTGGCACGCTGAGGGCTCGTGTTTTTTACAATATGTTAAACTTGACACCAGTGTCATGAAAAAATAGTGGTTAAAATAACGCTAAATGTTAAAAATAATGATAAAAAGAAATCTTGCTATGAAGTGAGAAATATTCAAGAATGTGAATATGTATTCAAAGTGCTATTGACTCTATTTAAGATAGAGGCTAGTTTTGTCCGTCTGTTAGCAAATCGTCGAGCAGTTCATCCACGCTAACAGTGCAGCAAGGGGAGGGGTCTATGTTATACGACTCAAAGTTAGAAAAAGAAAATTGTGGCTTTGGCTTAATAGCCCAAGTTAATGGTCAAGCTAGTCATAGGCTTATTCGTACTGCTATTACGGGGCTTGATCGCATGCAGCACCGTGGTGGTATATCTGCCGATGGCAAAACAGGTGATGGCTGTGGTTTATTATTACAAAAACCAGATAGCTTTTTCCGTGCTATTGCTAGTGAACATAACTGGCACTTAGGCAAAAACTACGCAGTGGGTATGATATTTTTAAATTCAGACCCTGTTTTAGCGCAAGCTGCAAAACAAATACTTAGCGAAGAATTAGAAAAAGAAACGTTAAATATTTTAGGTTGGCGCGTTGTGCCAACTGACCCATCTATGTTGGGTCCTATTGCTGTACAGCAATTACCAGGTTTTGAACAAATTTTTGTTAGCGCGCCAGAAGGTTGGCGTTCTAAAGACTTAGAGCGTCGCTTATATGTAGCACGCCGCCGCGCTGAAAAGCGCATTGTTGATGACGAAGCTTTCTATATCGCAAGTTTATCTGGTTTGGTAACTATCTATAAAGGCTTAATGATGCCTGCAGATTTACCAAATTTTTACCTGGATTTAGCTGATATTCGTATGACGAGTGCGATTTGTGTTTTCCATCAGCGCTTTTCTACTAATACTCAGCCGCGTTGGCCTTTAGCTCAACCTTTCCGCTATTTAGCACACAATGGTGAAATTAATACTATTGAAGGTAACCGCCAGTGGGCACGCGCACGTTCATACAAGTTTGCGTCACCGCTTATTCCTGATTTACAAAGCGCAGCGCCGTTTGTAAACGAAACCGGTTCTGATTCATCAAGCCTAGATAATATGCTTGAGCTATTTTTAGCTGGTGGCATGGATTTATTCCGCGCTATGCGTATGCTCGTGCCACCTGCATGGCAGAAAAACCGTGCAATGGACGACGATTTACGTGCATTTTACGACTTTAACTCTATGCATATGGAACCATGGGATGGCCCCGCCGGTATTGTTATGTCGGATGGTCGTTTTGCGGCATGTAACTTAGACCGTAATGGACTTCGTCCTGCGCGTTATGTAATTACGCAAGATGGTTTTATTACACTCGCATCAGAAGTGGGTATTTGGGATTACACTGCCGATGAAGTAGTCGAAAAAGGCCGTGTAGGACCAGGTGAGCTGTTAGTAATTGATACTAAGCTTGGTAAAATTTGGCACTCAGATGAAATCGATCAAGATTTAAAGTCTCGCCATCCTTACAAGTCATGGCTTGAGGAGAACGTTAAGCGTTTAGTTCCATTTGAAGAGCTTACTGAACAAGACGCCGGTAATCGCTCATTTGATGACGAAACGCTAGCTAAATATCAAAAAATGTTTGGTTATACCAACGAAGAGCTTGATAGCGTTATTCGTGTAATGGGTGAAAACGGCCAAGAAGCAACCGGCTCAATGGGTGATGACACGCCATTTGCAGTGCTTAGTGAAGGGCATCGTTCGCTGTATGATTACTTCCGCCAAAAATTTGCGCAAGTAACAAACCCACCTATTGATCCACTGCGTGAAAATCATGTAATGTCGCTTGCGACATGTATTGGTAGTGAGCAAAACGTATTTAACGAAACAACAGGCCATGCTAAGCGCCTACAGTTTGATACGCCAATTTTAATGTACGCAGACATGCAGCAGCTATTAAATGCTGATGAAGCGCATTACAGCTACTGTAAAATTGATATTACCTACACAGTTGAAGAAGGTTTAGAAAATGCGGTAACGCGTATTTGTGACCAAGCACAAGAAAAAGCAGCCGCTGGTTGTATCATGCTTATTTTAACTGACCGTAACTTTAATGAAGCAAATTTGCCGATTCCAGCAGCTATGGCTGTAGGTGCGGTACAAAAACGATTAGTTGATAACAATCTTCGCTGTGAATCAAACATTATCATTGAAACCGGTAGCGTGCGTGATGCGCATCAGTTTGCTGTGTTATTAGGCTTTGGTGCTACGGCAATTTATCCATACCTTGCGTATGAATCGTTAGTTGCAATGAGCGACAGCAAAATTATTAATAAGTCGTATTGCGAAGTAACTCTTGCTTACCGTAAAGCCATTAACAAGGGCTTATACAAAATCATGTCTAAAATGGGCATAAGTACGGTTGCGTCATATCGCTGCTCAATGTTGTTTGAAGCGGTTGGTTTATCTGACGCTATTGTACAAATGTGCTTTAAAGGTGTGGCGAGTCGCATACAGGGCGCATGCTTTACCGACTTTGATGACGATCAGCAAAGCTTACACAAACTCGCTCTAAGTAAGCGTAAATTATTAAGCCACGGCGGCTTGTTTAAGTACGTACATGGCGGCGAGTATCATGCTTATAATCCTGATGTAATCCAAACCCTGCAAAAAGCAGTTCGTTCTGGTGAATACAGTGATTACAGTGAATATGCAAAACTTGTTAATACGCGTCCTATTGCCACTTTACGTGACATGCTTGCGCTTAAAATTCCAGAGCAAGGCATTAGCATCGATGATGTAGAGCCTGCAGAAAACCTATACAAGCGTTTCGATTCAGCAGCAATGAGTATTGGTGCATTATCGCCAGAAGCGCATGAGGCTCTAGCAATTGCAATGAACCGCTTAGGTGGTTGTTCAAACTCTGGTGAAGGCGGTGAAGATAAGCTGCGTTATGGTACCGAGAAAAACTCGCGTATTAAGCAAGTCGCTTCAGGTCGATTTGGCGTAACGCCGCATTACTTACGCAGTGCTGACGTTATTCAAATTAAAGTAGCGCAAGGTGCAAAACCAGGCGAAGGCGGTCAATTACCGGGTGAAAAAGTAACCCCATATATTGCTAAGCTTCGTTATTCTGTTCCAGGTGTTACGTTAATTTCGCCACCACCACATCACGATATTTACTCAATTGAAGATTTAGCGCAGCTAATTTTCGATTTAAAACAAGTAAACCCTAAAGCACTTATTTCTGTAAAACTGGTTTCAGAACCAGGCGTAGGAACCATTGCGACAGGTGTTGCTAAAGCGTATGCCGATTTAATTACTATTTCTGGCTACGATGGCGGTACAGGCGCAAGCCCACTTACTTCAGTTAAATATGCAGGTAGCCCATGGGAGCTAGGACTTGCTGAAACGCAGCAAGCCCTTGTTGAAAATGGACTGCGTCATCGCATTCGTTTGCAAACTGATGGTGGCTTAAAAACAGGTTTAGATATAATTAAAGCGGCAATTTTAGGTGCAGAAAGCTTTGGCTTTGGTACCGGCCCAATGGTTGCGCTTGGTTGTAAATACTTACGAATTTGCCATTTAAACAACTGTGCGACCGGTGTTGCAACACAAGACGAAACACTTCGTCAAAAGCATTACCACGGCTTACCAGAAATGGCGATGAACTACTTTAAGTTTATAGCGCAAGAAGCACGTGAAATCATGGCAAGCTTAGGTGTTGTAAACTTAACTGATTTAATCGGTCGTTTAGATTTGCTTGAAGCCATTGAAGGCAAAACAGCTAAACAGAAGAAAATTGATTTATCTTCAGTAATTGCTCAGCCTAATAACCCAACAGGTGAAACACTTTATTGTAGTGCGCCTAATAGCTCACATTATTTAGGAAAGCTTAATGAGAGCCTACTTGCTAAGGCGCAAGAAGCAATTGATGCTTCAAGCGGTATCTCACTAGTAAGTCGTATTTGTAATACGGACAGATCGGTAGGTGCAATGCTTTCTGGCTATATTGCTGATAAATATGGCAACCAAGGTATGGCGGCAGATCCTGTAGCAATTGAGCTACACGGTACTGCGGGTCAATCATTTGGTGTGTGGAATGCCGGTGGCCTTGAAATGACACTGGTTGGCGATGCAAACGATTACGTAGGTAAAGGCATGGCGGGTGGCAAGTTAGTTATTCGTCCACCACTTGGCTCGTCGTTCGAAAGTCACAAAGCCACAATTGCAGGCAACACATGTTTATACGGTGCAACAGGCGGCAAACTGTTTGCTGCAGGTTGTGCAGGCGAGCGCTTTGCAGTTCGTAACTCAGGTGTGCAAGCGGTTGTTGAAGGTGTAGGTGACAACTGTTGTGAATACATGACCGGTGGCGTTGTATGTGTACTGGGCAATGTAGGCGTTAACTTTGGCGCGGGTATGACAGGTGGTTTTGCTTATATTTTAGATGAGCGAAATGATTTTGAAAAACGCATTAATCCAGAGCTTGTCGAAATAGTAACACTAGACGAATTAACGTCGCATCAAGAACATTTACGCGGCTTAATTGCTGAGCATTTAGAGCTTACGGGTTCGTGCAGAGCAGAAAGTATTTTGGCTAACTTTGAATTGTACTTACCTATGTTCAAATTAGTAAAACCAATATCAAGTGACGTAAAAAGTTTACTCGGGCATCGCGCTCGCAGTAGTGCCGAACTACGTGTTCAGGCGCAATAAGGGGGCAGTATGAGCGAAAATGTATATCAATTTATAGACGTGCAGCGTGTAGACCCACGCAAAAAACCAATCTCGTCACGTAAAAAATCTTTCGTAGAAATTTACGAACCCTTTTCAGAGAATCAGGTTAACTCACAAGCTGACCGTTGTTTAGATTGTGGTAACCCGTACTGTGAGTGGAAATGTCCAGTACATAACTACATTCCACAATGGTTAAAGTTAATACGCACGGGCCGTATTATAGAGGCGGCTGAGCTTTCTCATCGTACAAATAGCTTACCAGAGGTTTGTGGGCGTGTTTGCCCACAAGACCGCTTGTGTGAAGGCTCGTGTACGCTCGATGAAGAGTTTGGTGCTGTTACAATTGGTAATATTGAAAAATACATTACTGATGAGGCATTTAAAATGGGCTGGAAGCCTGATATGTCTTATGTAACATGGACTGACAAAAAAGTAGCCATTATTGGTGCAGGCCCTGCAGGTTTAGGGTGTGCTGATATTTTGGTGCGCAACGGTGTTAAACCAGTGGTGTTTGATCGTCACCCAGAAATAGGTGGACTACTCACATTTGGTATTCCTTCTTTTAAACTTGAAAAATCAGTAATGCAAAAGCGCCGTGAAATTTTCACTGAAATGGGCGTAGAATTTAAGTTAAATGTTGAAGTAGGTGTTGATATTACACTTGATCAAATTTTAGCTGATTACGACGCTGTGTTTTTAGGGGTTGGTACGTATCAGAGTATGCGTGCAGGTCTTGAAAATGAAGATGCAGCGGGTGTTCACGATGCATTGCCGTTTTTGATTGGTAACACGAACCGTGTAATGGGCTACGACGAGACAAAACAACCGTGTATTGATATGGCTAATCAAAAAGTAGTTGTACTTGGCGGTGGTGATACAGCGATGGACTGTGTGCGTACGTCTATTCGACAAAATGCTGCAAAAGTAACGTGTGCTTATCGTCGTGATAAAGAAAATATGCCAGGCTCTAAACGTGAAGTTAAAAACGCGAAAGAAGAAGGCGTTATATTTACGTATAACGTTCAGCCTAAAGGCATTGTACTGAGCGATAAAGGTAAAGTGACCGGCGTTAAAATGGTTAAAACTAAATTAGGTGAACCTGACGCAAAAGGCAGAAGCCGTGCTGAAGAAGTACCTGGTTCAGAACATGTTATTGAAGCTGATCAAGTTATTATGGCGTTTGGTTTCCAGCCTCACAAAATGGATTGGTTAGAAAAATACGATGTAGAAATAAACAACTGGGGCGGTATTAACGCACCAGAACAAGGTGAGTTTACACATCAAACTACTAACCCTAAAATATTTGCTGGTGGCGACATTGTACGTGGTTCAGATTTAGTGGTAACTGCTATTTTTGAAGGACGTAACGCTGCAGAAGGTATTATGGATTACTTAAAAGTTTAATTTTTCGTTTTAAAATAACGATATTTAAAGCAAGCCAAGTGGCTTGCTTTTTTATTTGTTTTATCCAAATGTAATGTCAACGTAATTAGTGACAAATGTGGCTATATTTATACCACCTTTTGTATGGCTTTCTTGAACAACACCTTTTATTAGTAACTTCATGTAGAAACCTTATATAGTAACTTTCAGAGAAACTGCTTTGTTATTATGGGTTGTTCTTTCTAAGCCAAATGCGATTTCTTTGGGTATCTACTAAGCGGCTTTCAGGGCTCGTTTCATATATATAAACGTTATCGAAACTCCTTTCTTCTATGTCGTTTATATACTCTAATACCAATTCGCTTAATTAAGTAATCTATTTTGAGATAACAAAATTATGTCGATAATGAGGCTAAAGTTTCGTTACTTAGGTGTTCTCGGTAATTACCTCTACATTGCTTTGTATTCATGCAGTCGTATTTCGAAAGTTTTAACGCAGTTAGCGCCAAGTTCAATCCTTAAAATTGATTGAGTATTATCGCGGATTGGTATAATGCGTGTACTTTTTTGTAGCGGCATTTTTATTGATTAATGTGTTGTTTACTCGGTCCAGGCACAATTCATAGAATAGTTACTACTATCTTTAACTGTGCAGGTTTATATTATTTTTTGACTACCAGTCAGTTCGATTATTGCAGGAATAAAAGGGCGTACTTATATAATTTAGCAAATGGTATTAGTGCCAAGCAATTTAATATCGTAAAAATGTACTTACCTGAGATAAATGCAAGAGGCTAAAAATATGTGCACAATTGTCAGTGCTAATTACTAACCTTAATAGTTGATTTAAATATAAAGTAGGTTCATTATTGCACGCTGTTTACGGTTTGCTTACTTTATATCTATAAGTTTGCTTTTATACATTAATAAATAAATAGAAATTATGTACGAATATTCAAACAATTTAGAAAGGAAGCTCATTGTTCGGTTCTTTTCCTCAATAGGCTTTATAGCAACGTTTTCGATGGCTAGCTTAGCATTTATTAACAGTAGCTATTTATTAGCATTTACTTTGGTTGTTTCTTCGTTTGTTTACTTATCTGCGTTTAATATAGGTAGAGGTGTAGAGAAGTCTGCAACTGTAATTTTATATAACCTGTATGCACTGATGTTTTATCTTGTACTTACAGGAGGAGCACAAGGTACAGGGCCTATATGGATATTTATAGTGTCTCCTGTTACTTATTCAATTCGAGGGCTTAAACGAGGGACGTTTGATATTGTTTTATTTTTATCGGCAATTGTTCTCGGTTTCTATTGCGCTGATACATTTAATATATATGACTACAATCCTGAGCAGTTTCCAGTCAGAATCATACTCGCTTTTATAATTGTTGCATCGCTGAGTGGTTATTACGAATTTTCAAGAGAAAAATACAGCAGTAAATTAATTGCTTTAAGCCAAAAAAATGAATTTTTAGCAACTATAGATCCACTCACTAATCTGCCAAACCGTCGTTTCACTATGAATAAGCTTATAGCTTTTAAAAATGAGCTTAAAAATAATAATATTCCGTTTGTAATATTATTAGCTGATGTAGATAATTTTAAAAAAATTAATGATCAATTCGGCCATGATTTTGGCGATGAAGCTCTTATCCATTTAGCCAAAACATTTGAAAATAATATTCCGCAAAATGCGATTGCTTCACGTTGGGGCGGTGAGGAGTTTTTAATTGTGATTCCAAATGTAACCGTTGATGATGGCGAGCTCGTTGCAGAAAAAATCCATAATGCCCTTAAAGCTTCAGCTGTAAGCTTATTTTCAGATAGTGTAAATATAACGCTAAGTATTGGCATCACAGCTGCAAACGCTGAGCGCTCAATTGACCTAGATATTAAGCATGCTGATGAACTACTTTATAAAGCAAAAGAGCAAGGTAAAAACAGAACGTGCTCTTTTTAAATGTTTATTTACTTTAATCCATTGAAAACGAATCAAGGGATGGCCTTATTTTAGCCTTTCTGCGTTTTAAGCTCATGTAGCATATTACAATACACGCAATCTGCATTGTAATTAAAACCCAATAACTAACACCTAAATCACTTAGTCCATTTATTTTTTCGCTAGTAAAGTAATAGGCCACAACGATTAGTTGAAAAACTAAAAAGCTATTTAAAAACTTAAATAAACGTTGTTTAAAACAAGTATGTTTATATTTACTAAATATAATTAAACAGGTACTTAGTACTAATAACAACCAACTTAAAATTATACAAAAATCAACTAAAGTACTGTGCATTATTTAATCCTTGAAGACGTTATTTACTAACACATTAGGCATGAGCCATTATTAGTTCTTTAGCATTTGCTTTAGCTGTTTTGCTTATGTTATCGCCGCCAAGTAAACGGGCTATTTCATTAATACGGCCATCTTTATTTAAAGGCAGCATATGAGTAAACGTTTCGCCTTGTGCTATTTCTTTAGCTACAAAAAATTGCTGATGTGCACTACTGGCAACTTGCGGTAAATGAGTAACACAAATTACTTGAGTTGATTTACCTAATTGGCGTAATAACTTACCTACAGCAGATGCCGTTGGGCCAGAAATACCTACATCAACTTCATCAAAAATAAGTGTTGGGGTTGTTACTTTTTGGGCAATAATTACCTGTATAGCAAGACTTATACGAGAAAGCTCACCACCTGATGCTACTTTAGCTAATGGCTGAAGTGGTTGCCCTGGATTAGTTGATACTAAAAACGAGACATTATCAAAGCCTAGGCTGTTTGGTGTACGATTACTCTCTTGAGTTAAGGCTATTTCAAAAACACCGTTTTCCATTGATAAATTAGCCATGCTTTCACTTATTAGTGTGTTAAGTGTATTAGCATACTCGCAGCGGCTTTTACTTAATTCATCAGCAGTTTGCTTGTAACTAAGTAACGCGCTTTCTATTTCTGACTCAAGCTGCTCCAGACGATTACTATTATTACTTATTGACTCAAGTTCTTGAGCAATCGATTGATGAAACTCAACTAACTGCTGTGGTTTTATATGATGCTTACGCGCTAAATCCATCGCTCCACTTAGCCTATTTTCTACTTCAACTAAGCGTGCCGGGTCTAAATCTGCTTGCTCAGTGTAATTGCGCACTTCGCGGCTTGCTTCTTCAACTTGTACAGCGGCTTCGCTAAGCATAGCAGCTACGCTTGCTAAACTTTCGTCATATTGAGCCAGTTCGGTAAATTGTTGAGCGCTGTGCTGTAGTAACGAGCAAGCGTTTTGCTCATCACTTTCATATAAGTGTTGTAACTCACGTTGGCACGATTCTAATATTGTTTGGCTATTGCTTAGTTTGTAATGCTCAGCCTCAATTAAATCAAACTCATTTTCTTGTAATGCAAATTCATCAAGCTCAGCAACTTGATACTCTAACAATTGTTTTTGCGCTGCTTGTTGCTGCTGTTGTTGTTCTAAGTGTTTAAATTCTTTTTGTAAGTTAGCAAACTGTTTATAGTTTTTATTTACTGAGTTTACTAAGTGGTGATGCCCTGCATAGGCATCTAAAAGCTGTAACTGATGCTCTGCTTTTAATAAATATTGGTGGGCATGTTGTCCATGAATAGATATTAAATATTGACCAAGTTCTTTTAATTGTGATGCGGTAACTGCACTACCATTAATATAGCTTTTACTACGGCCATTTTTACAAACAACACGACGTAATAAGCACTCGTTGTCAGAAGTGCTTAGCATATGTTGCTCTAAAAATGCTTGAGCGAGTGGTAGATCTGTTAAGTCAAATTGTGCACATACTTCTGCTTTATCAGAGCTTGGGCGAACTGCTGATGCTTCAGCGCGCTCACCTAAGCATAGCGATAGGGCATCAATAGCAATAGATTTACCAGCACCGGTCTCACCTGTGATCGCAGTCATACCGCTGCGCCATTCGGTGCTTAAATTACTTACGATTGCAAAATTTTTAACTTCTAAACCAATTAACATACTGTTTATCCATCCAGTCAATTAACTGTTAATTTATACAGTGTTTTGGTTTTTTGCAAATTAATTTTTTATTATTTACGCAACACTTACATCTTGAGTAAACTGTGTATCGGAAGTTTGGGAAGATGCATCAATTTGATCATCAACAATATCAGTAGGTTGTATACTCTCTTCGGTTTTAAGCAGAGCAATGAGGGGAGGTAATGTATTAATATAAAAACTCTTATTGTACAAAATTCCTTGCTGGGGCAACTCAGATACAAAGTACTGTATATTATCGATCAATGGTTGAATTATATTTGTTTGATTGGTTTTAATTAACTCGTTGGACAACGTATTAATTAGTAGGTCGGCGGTATCTTCAAGCTGTTGCAAGTTCTCGTCTGTATGTGATTGAACAACAAAAAAATTATTTACAATAGCTTGAATGCGAGGAACGTATTTTGGGCGAATTATTTTAGCATCAAGTAGATCATTAAGCTTTGCTTTAAGGCGCGTATTTACATGCGAAACACGTTCATTAAATAGCTTTTTTCTAGCTTCTATCGCTTTTTTACGGTTACTCTCAATTTTGAGGTAACTGTATAAAAGTGTAATTAATAGCAGTAAAGCAAAGAATACTACATAAGTCATTGCTACTCGTTCCTAAATTAGTTGATTATTATTTTAAGTCGCCATTTTGCTTTATAGTACTAAATTTGGCAATAAAATTAGTACAAACGACTACCCCAATTCAGTTTTGTACGTAAAACGTTGTAGTACGAGTAATTTTTTGGATGAATTAAGCGCAATTGTTTATCCGCTTTTTTAATTACTACCTCATCGCCGGGTAATACGGCAAGCACAACATGGCTGTCGCAACTTACCTGTAGGCTATCTGTATTTTCTAGGCTTAGCTTTAAGCGAACTTCATTATCGGCATCTACCACTAAAGGTCTGCTAGATAAGGTATGAGGAAACATAGGTACTAACGATATAGCATTTAGTTCTGGCGTTAATATTGGACCGCCACCTGAAAGTGAATACGCCGTAGAGCCTGTCGGGGTTGATACTATTAAACCATCGGAGCGCTGAGAAAACACAAAGTCATTATTTATGAAAGCTTCAAATTCAATCATGTGCGCTACTTTATCGGCATGAAGTACCGCTTCGTTAACGGCTGAGTTTGCACTTTTTAATTCGTTGTGGCGATATACTTCTACTTCTAATAAAAAGCGTTTTTCTTCAAGATACTCACCACTGAGTACTTGCTCTAAGCTCGCTTCAAACCCTTCGGGGTTTAAATCAGTTAAAAAACCAAGGTTGCCTCTATTTACACCAATTACAGCAATGTTAAAGCGCGCAAGTACGCGTGCTGCGCCAAGCATGTTACCGTCACCGCCTACAACAATGGCTAAATCGGCTTGTTCACCTAAGTCGACTAACTTAACAAGTTTGTCATGCGGAATATCGTCTAACTGACTCCCTGTGCGTTTTTCTACTATTACCTCAAAGCCAAGCGCAAGTAAAAAGGTATGTAAACGCTGAAGGGTAGCAGCGGCTCCCGGGTGATTAGGTTTGCCAATTAGGCCTATGGTGTTAAAAGGAGAGTCCATAATGTACGCACAAAGAGATTTAATAATAGTAGAGTAACTCAAAACAGAAGTGTTTGAAAATACAGATTATAGCAATATTATAAACCTTCAATTTTATTCGCAGTGAGTTAGCTGCACGACTTGAAAAAGAACTAAACGCCCCGATATCTCTTTCATGCAACAAGATGTAGATACCATGAAACTAAACCCACGAGATCAGCAAATTTTTTCAGCTGTTATGAACATGTACTGTAATGGTGAAGGCTTGCCTGTTCCATCAACAAAAATTGCCAAGCTTAAAGGCATGGCAGTGTGTTCGGCTACGGTTCGTAATGCTATGGCTCGCTTAGAAAAAGTGGGCTTATTGTATTCACCTCATACATCCGCAGGGCGAGTGCCGACAAATGAAGGGTTTGATTATTGGTTTGACGAATTTTTTGTGCTTGCTGATATTGCTAATTATTGGCAACCACAGCAGTCACAACTCGTTGAGCTAGCGCATGGTTTGAGCCAAAAATATCAAGTATGTTGTTGTGTTGGTTTACCTCAAGCCAGTTCACAGCAAGTGTTTAGAGTAGAAGTGCTTGATTTTGATTCTACCGACTGGCTTATTTTATTAATAGACAGAGCAGGGCAGAGTCACAATATTTGTATTGATAAACCTCATGATTCGTCAGACTCTGTTCGTTATCAATTTGCCACGTGGTTGAATACTGTATTTAGCCAACAAACCTTAATGGAAGGTTTGTACCGTATGCAAGCTATGGCAAATACAGCGCCTCGAAATTGTCATGATTCGCTTAATCAATGGACGCGACAACTAAGCCAAAAATTAGGCTCAGATAATAGTATTGTTGTTGGTGAAAATTACCTCTACAAACAAATAGACTGCGAACAAAGTTTAAATATTGGTGTTTCGTTTTTAAATTATGTAGAAGATAAGCTTGCTTTTAAAAATGGTGTATCGGTACTTAATAGCGAAAAATTACCTTTTACTGAGTGCGATGAATTAATTGTAATAAGCGTGCCGTACTTTAAAAATCAAGAATATCAAAGCCGTTTTTGTATCATTTGTCCTAAATCAGCGCAGATTGAAGAAATAATTCAAGAATTTAAATTAATTGAGGCATCTAACTCTTGAATCTTTTTATTCAATCCCCATAATTACCGCAGTTGTAAAGAATTGGAGCACGTATTTTATGTCTGAGCAGACACAAAACCCTGAGCAAGAAGTAGAATTAAACGAAGAAATTTCTAAAATGCAGGCTGATGTAGAAGCAGCAGTAGAAGCCGCTGATCAGCATGCAGAACAAGAACAAAGCCCTGAAGCAGAAATTGCGATGTTATATGCAGAGCTTGAAGCTGCAAAGCAAACAATTGCTGATCAAAAAGACGGTGTTGTTCGTGCCGCAGCAGATGTAGATAATATTCGTCGTCGTGCAGCACAAGATGTAGAAAAAGCGCATAAATTTGCACTAGAAAAATTTGCTAACGAATTACTACCTGTAATTGATAACCTTGAACGTGCTATTGAATTTTCTGATAAAGAAAATGAGACACTAAAGCCGTTGCTTGAAGGTATCGATATGACGGTTAAGAGCTTTAATGACGCTGTTTCTAAATTTGGTGTTGAAATTGTAAACCCACAAGGTGAGCAGTTTAATCCAGATTTTCATCAAGCAATGTCAATTCAACCAAGTAACGATGTAACACCTAATACAGTACTTGCTGTTATGCAAAAAGGTTACACATTGAATGGTCGTTTATTACGCCCTGCAATGGTTATGGTTTCTAAAGCTGCTGACGCTTAATTAATTTAAGGTTATTAGCTTTGATAAAATGCCTCATATTGAGGCATTTTTTTTGTCTTTTTTATAGTGAATTAGCTGTACGAGCATAGTGAGTAACACAGCACTAAACATTAAACTTGAAAATGGTACTGCGCTTTTTGCATGCATAATGGCGAGTAACGGGCCAACTAATGCACCACTACCAAAACGAAGTGTGCCAATTACGGCCGTTGCTGTACCTGTGTTTCTTTCAAACTTCATCAATATTAGCGAATCAGCATTACTTGCAGTGACACCTAAACTCATCATTAATGGCGCAATAGCAGCCACAATATAATAAAGTGATAAGTGCAATAAGCTAAATGTTAACAGCGCAAGCCCCGATACAAACCCACATACAAGCCCAATATAGAGCATTTTTCGAGAGCCCAGCCTTGGTACAATTCGCGTATTTAAAAAGTTACCAAACATAAGCGCCATTACATTAAACGCAAATAACACACCAAATAACTGTTCTGACACTTCATATAAATCTAAATAAATAAATGGTACTGAGGTCAAAAAGCAAAAAAATCCAAACGATACAAACATAGAACTGAGTATATCCGCACGTGCGTCTTTATTACTCAGTACTGTTTTATAGCTATCAAAAAATAGAGCGAGGCCTTTTTTCTCATTTTTATGAATAGGTATATCTATTAAATACACTTGTACAAACGCTAATATTAAAAAGCTATATCCAGCAAGAACCAAAAATATGGTTGACCAAACAGAAAATCCTAAAATAAACGAACCAACAGAGGGGGCTACTAACGGTGCTACCATCATGATCATCGACACATACGACATTCCCTTAGCTGTATTTTGCTGATAAATATGGCGAATAATACCTGGTACGACTACGGTAGCTGCAGCTCCCGTAAATGCTTGCACTGCTCTAAGAGTCCAAAACGCATGGATTTCGGTTGTAAATGCGAGTGCAAGTGAGCTTGCGCCAAATAGGGTTAAGCCAATACGTGCGAGCTTACGGCGGCCAATTTGATCGGCAATAGGGCCAAAAAATAACATCCCCAATGAATAACCCGCTAAGTAAATACTCAACGATATTTGTACATTTGGCATATTAGTTTGTAAATCGCTTGCAATTACCAGCATGGCAGGCAAATACATATCAATAGCCAAAGGAGTAATCGCCACGATACTGGCTAATAAAGGCAATAAAATACGGGTATTAAAAGACGAGGCTGAGGCGTCCATGTGTAAACTCAACAATCACTAAAAACAAGGGCTATAGTGTAACAGGGCATTGTATTTGGATAAACTTAGTTTGCCTGCTAAGTTTATCGTCTCATCGCATCTTTTAATATAAAGGTAAATAAAGCAAATATTTTAAATTGGTACTGTGTTTGCTATTCTACAAGCAATAAAAAATTTATTACTTAAGAGAATTACCATGAAAAAACTAGTACTTGCAGTATTAGCGACAGCTGTTTTAGCCGGTTGTAAAACGTCACCAACAGGACGCACTCAAATAGCGCTTTACTCAGACCAACAAATGAGTGAAATGGGCACAGCTAGCTTTGCCGAAATGAAAGCATCTCAGCCAATTAATAAAGATGTAAAAACAAATGCATATGTAAATTGCATTGCTGAAAAAGTAGTGGCTGTATTACCAAAAGAATACGCGTCGCAAAATTGGGAAGTGGTTGTATTTGAAGATGAATCTGCTAACGCTTTTGCACTACCTGGTGGTTACATTGGGGTTCATACGGGCTTATTAAAAATAGCCACCAATCAAGACCAACTAGCAACAGTGCTAGGGCACGAAGTTGGGCACGTAATTGCTGAGCATTCTAATGAACGAGTTTCACAAAGCTCTATTTTAGATACAGGTATGCAACTAGGTAGTGCAGCACTTGAAATGGGTAACATTCAATACCGTAATGAAATTATGCAGGGTCTAGGCTTAGGCGCACAGTATGGTGTTGTTTTGCCATTTAGCCGTTCGCATGAGTCAGAAGCTGATGAAATTGGCTTAGATTTAATGGCGGAAGCAGGCTTTAATCCACAAGAATCAGTAACCCTTTGGCAAAATATGAGTGCTGCAGGCAGTGGTACAACACCTGAGTTTTTATCAACTCACCCAGCGCCAACTAACCGTATTAAAAACTTACAAGCGCAAATGAGCAAAGCTCTTGGCGAACAAAGTACAGCTAAAGCGCAGGGTAAAAACCCACAATGTAAGCTGTAATTTAGCTTATATAATAAAAACCCTGTAAATAGTTTACTTACAGGGTTTTTGTTTTTTTACTATAAAAACTTATTATCTAGTATTCAGGTTATTTAGTATTAAGTGCCTTGTTAAATACGTCTTTAAAACGATCAAAATCTTCAATTTGCGGCAAATGACCTAAATTATTCAGTTCAAATAGTTGAGCATTAGGGATAAGTGATGCAGCATGCTTACCTAACTTATCGTATCGACCAAGCTCGTAATCAACATCGTCTTTTTTCCAGTTGCGACCTGGACCGGTCCTGTCTCGTGTACCAATAATTAATTTAACCGGCACAGTTAAATCTTTAAATTCGGTTATTACAGGCTGAGTGAAAATCATGTCATATGTTTTAGCATTTACCCACGCCATTTTTTCTTTATCTGGGCCTTGTATTTGCCCTGTTATAAAGTCAGTTAAGGCTGAATATGTTGTATTCCACTTACCATCGTAGTAATTTTTTTGTTGATACTTTCTTACACCTTCAGGTGTTTTTGCTAATTCATTTTTATAGAAAAAGTTAGTATCTTTGTAATCAACATACTGCAAGTAGTTTTCAAGCCCAATAGGGTTTACTAAAATTAGCTTTTTAGTGGTGTTTGGATACATTAAAGCAAAACGACTCGCTAGCATCCCGCCCATTGAGTGCCCTAATACAATCGACTCCTTTATATTAAGTGAATCTATTAACGCGTGAGTATGATGAGCAAGCGCCGCAAATGAATATTGATAATCCGTTGGTTTAGACGATTTGCCAAAACCAATTTGATCAGGGATTAATACGCCGTAACCTAAAGATTGCAGGTATTGCGCAGTTGTAGTCCAGTAATCTGCATTAAAATTTTTGCCATGCATAAGCGTAACTGTAGGCATGTCGGATTTGGTTGGCTTTAAGTAAATATAGGCCATTTTTAATGATTGTTTTTGTGACTCAAGTGCAAAATAATTTACTTTAAAATCGTATTCGTAATTACTTAAAAGTGCATCGTAAGATAGAGACTCTGTATTTACTTCACTACTTGCTAAAGCATTATTAGTTAAAGCTAACAATGCAGAAAAACAAATAACTTTGATTGATGACATGTTGATACTCCTAGTAAGGCAAGCGTGTGGCTTAAATGAAGTACGACAATAGCTAAGTATTAGACGCTGTTCAATTAAATACTTTTTATGCATAAAAAAAGGAGCGCTTAAAAGAGCTCCAATATATGTAATTTTAACGCAGTGTGGCTGTTTAAAATGTCCACTCTACATGTATTTGTGGAACCGACTCGGTCACTTCAGTACCTAATTTGTTGTGCCAGTATTGAAGCTCCATACCCAGCAGTAGTGTATTTTCTTTCATTTGAAGGGCATGACCCATATCCCACACTAAAATAGGCTGTGCGAGTATCCACGCTTCTACGTCGTTACCAAATTCATCTTCACGCTCTGCGATGTATTCAGCGTGGCCTTTAAAGCTAAACTTTTGTGAGCCAATAGTGAAAGGATATTCAAAAGCTACATCAAGCATCCAGCTATTAGTTTCAATAGGTGCGCCGCCCTTTGCGACACCTTCACTATCGTCAATGTAGGCTGTGAACAGCGTTTGAAAAAAGTTGAACCCAGGTACATCCCAGCTTAATTTAACACCTGGTAGATACTTCATTACTTTTGCATCACCAGCAACGTTAATACCGCCCGTTAGGCCAACATCTAATAATGCGCCAGAGCCAATTTGCTTACCAGTGATGGCAGATAAGCTTACCGTTGAATACCACTCACCATAAAAATCAGCATCTTGGTAACCATCATCTATATCGTCTTTACTGTAATCGATAAAAAAGAAGTTATCGCCGTAGTCATAGCCCGATGCATGTTGAACCGAGTAAACAGTGGTGTCTGACTCTTGCTCAGTGAATGGATTTTTTTGGCTGCCATTATTTATATGTAGCGCTGTACTGCTCCAATTGGCAGCAAAAGCCGACGATGATAAAGCGAGAGAAGTAAGGGTAATAAAAGGGAGTAATTTTTTAAATTTCATAACTGTTTAATAACTATAATTTTAGTGACACGCGGAAGCGGCAATTATAGCAGAAGAGATTGATTTGTTGATCGCTAATTTAACACATGTTGCAGCCTACTTAATAAGCTGCAACATGTAATGACTCAATTTATTACGCTTTATTACGGCGTAAACAAATAATAGTAATCGCCGTAAATGCTAAAATAAAACAGTAATAAGAAGACGTTGATACTTCCCACGGGCTAATTTTAAACGTAGCGCCTAACAGTAGCGCTTGTGCGCCATAAGGCAATGAGCCTTGCGTTACACAAGCAAATATATCAAGCAAACTTGCAGAGCGTTTACCGCTTATTTCACCATCATCTGCCAGCTTTTTAGCAATAGGGCCAGCAACAATAATAGATACGGTATTATTGGCAATACACATGTTACTTGTCATAACCAATGCTGCAATACCTAATTGATCGGCCACTTTACGGTGCCATTTTGCGATGATTTTAGTAATTGCCTGAATCTTATGAGCAATATAATCAAGGCCACCATTAATGCGAATAAATTCAGATAAGCCACCTATAAACATTGATAGTAAAAATATTTCCTGCATATCGGTAAAGCCTTTGTAAATATCTTTTACAAAGCTTGCGCCTTCATAACTTCCTGTAAAGCCCATTAATGCAGCAAAAATAATACCGCTAAACAATACTACAAATACGTTCAAGCCAGCAACCGCTAACACTAAAATAAAGGCATAAGGAAGTACTAACCAAATATCGTAATCTTTGGTTTCAACTACTTGTGCAGCAGGTGTTAAATAAAACAACAAGCCAATAGTTAGTATTGCAGCGGGTACTGCTATTTTAAGATTCTCTTTAAACTTATCTTTCATCTCACAGCCCTGCGTTCGCGTAGCTGCAATAGTGGTGTCGGAAATAATTGATAAGTTATCGCCAAACATAGCGCCAGATACAATCGTACCTGCCATTAATGCTGGATCTATACCTGTTTTAATTGATACTGCATAAGCAATAGGACCAATAGCACCAATTGTTCCCATCGACGTACCCATTGCAGTAGATACAACCGCTGCAATTAAAAATAAACCAGGAAGTAATAGCGAAGGTGGAATAAGTGATAAGCCAGCATTTACTACCGCATCTACACCACCGGTTGCACTGGCAACGGCAGAAAACGCACCTGCAAGTAAGTAGATTAAACACATGGTAATAATATTGTTGTGTCCGGCACCTTTAATAAAGGTCTCTACACATTCGTTTACTGTGCCTTTATTTAATATAAACGCAAGCATAATAGCGGGTAATATAGCCACTGGAGCAGGAAGTTGATAAAAAGCGTAATCAACCCCTTGCGATTGTAAATATAAACCAGAGCCCAAAAATAGTGCTACAAAGGTTAAAAGGGGTAGTAAAGAAAGTATTGCTTTGTTTTTGTTAAATGATGGCTGCATCATAATCCTCGAAACCAGTTAATTTACAACAGCCAAAAATTCCTCTTTTAGCTGAATTTAGCAAATCTACCTACTATGTTAATCATTAACAAAATTAGGAGAGTGCAGCGCCCGCAAGCCAAAGACCAAATCGACGCGAAAGAGAAGTTTAAATGTATAGATGGCTAAAGTAAACTGGTATTGTTATTATTATTAAATTAAAAGGTCACCTGACTATTGCATGACTTTTAGATAATATCTACAAAGTAACGCTATTTTCAGCGATTAATATTTGTCCAACTGCATAAAAATACCTAAGCGCGTATTTGTAATGCACCGGATATATACTTAGATTAGTAAAAAACGGATCCAAATTTAAATTAGGTAAAAACAATGACTACAAATCGAATAGGCGTTTTTGGTGCTAATGGCAGAATGGGCTTAGCTTTATTAGAAGCCGCGACAATTAAAGAGCAAACACAACTTACAGGTGCATACGTTCGTAGCAGTTCATCGTTATTAGGTATTAATGTAAATCAAGTAAATAGCGCCGCCGATAACAGTGTTAGCTTTAGCGAAGAAACCACAATAGATAATGTAGATGTTTTAATCGACTTTACGCTTCCCGCTGGTATGAAAAACCATTTAAAAACCGCTGTAGCACAAAAAATTCCTATGGTTATTGGTACAACGGGCTTAACAAGCGACGATATGGCACTTTTACACGATGCCGCTAAGCATATTCCTATTGTATTTGCGCGAAACTACAGTGTAGGAGTCAATGTACTACTGAACCTTGTGCAAACCGCAGCGACCAAATTTGGTGACGATTTAGATATTGAAATATTTGAAGCGCATCATCGTCATAAAATCGATGCGCCATCGGGCACAGCATTAGCCATTGGCGAATCAATTGCACAGGCTAAAGGCTGGGACCACGACGAGGTTGCTGTATACGACCGCAGCCAAGTGGAGACAGCTAAATCGCAAAATGAAATTGGTTATTCGGTACTAAGAGGGGGCGATATAGTAGGTGAACACACCGCATACTTCGCTACAATGGGCGAAAGGCTCGAATTAACCCATAAAGCAAGTTCAAGAATGACATTCGCTCTAGGTGCTGTAAGGGCTGCAAGCTGGTTGAAAAATAAACCTGTAGGACTTTATGATATGCAAGATGTACTAGATCTGAAGTAGTTTAGTTACTTTTTTAACTGTTTGGGTCTAATTTTGCCTACAGTGACTTGTTTGTAACAATTTACTAAATAATATTAGACCTAAAAGCTAACTTAATGTAATATGCAGCCAATTTGCCAAAAATTACTAAATGCGTGTTTCCAATTATACCCAAGTGGCTAGTAAATCCGGGGTTTCAGTGGGAATAAAAATAGTTTTAGGCAAGAAAAAATGATTGAAGGTTGAATGCTTTACATCTGCATCATTTAAGACTGCGTAAAACAATTTAAGCTCACAGAAATCTGGTTTTGACGATCCCTCTGGGTATTGGCGGGGTGTTAAGCAATTGCTTACTCCCGTTTTTTACTGTTAGGAGGTTTAACTTGACTAAATCCGCTCTGTTAGTCCTAGAAGACGGCACAGTGTTTCGCGGTACTGCAATCGGCGCTGACGGCATGTCAGTCGGTGAAGTAGTATTCAATACGTCTATGACTGGTTATCAAGAAATTTTGACTGATCCATCATACGCGGAACAAATCGTAACTTTGACGTACCCACATATCGGTAATACGGGTACCAACAGCGAAGACGAAGAAGCGAATCAAATTTGGGCTAAAGGCCTAGTGATCCGTGATTTGCCACTGCTAGCGAGTAATTTTCGTAACGAGCAATCGTTAGATGATTACTTAAAAGAACGTAATATTTTAGGTATTGCGGACATCGACACCAGAAAGTTAACTCGAATTTTGCGTGATAAAGGCGCACAAAACGGGTGTATTATTGCTGGCGACGAGCTAGACGAAAATAAAGCGCTACAAGCCGCGCAAGCCTTCCCAGGCTTAAAAGGTATGGATTTAGCAAAAGTTGTCTCAACCAAGGAAAATTTTGAGTGGCGCGAATCAAGCTGGACATTAGGCGAAGGATTTAAAACCCTTGATGCTGCTGATGAAAAGTTTCATGTTGTTGCCTACGACTTCGGTGTAAAGCGTAATATTTTACGTATGCTTGTAGACCGTGGTTGTAAACTTACAGTAGTACCAGCGCAAACTTCTGCCGCTGACGTACTGGCTTTAAACCCTGATGGTATCTTCCTATCTAATGGCCCTGGCGATCCTGAGCCATGTACTTACGCTATTGATGCAATTAAAACCTTTTTAGAAACCGACACACCTATTTTTGGTATCTGTTTAGGTCATCAGTTATTAGCCCTTGCCTCAGGTGCTAAAACAGAAAAAATGAAATTTGGCCACCACGGCGCTAACCACCCAGTTAAAGACCTAGACCGCGATGTAGTTATGATCACAGCTCAAAACCATGGTTTTGCAGCTCAAGAGTCAAGCCTGCCAAGTACGCTTCGTGCTACGCACAAATCGTTATTTGACGGAACGCTTCAAGGTATTCATCGTACAGATAAACCTGCGTTTAGCTTCCAGGGTCACCCTGAAGCAAGCCCTGGTCCGCACGATGCAGCCCCATTATTTGACCACTTCATCGATTTGATGCAAGCGCGTAAACACTAATTTAACTGGAGTAATAATGCCAAAACGTACCGACATAAAAAGCATTCTTATCTTAGGCGCAGGCCCAATTGTAATTGGTCAAGCTTGTGAATTTGACTACTCTGGTGCTCAAGCGTGTAAAGCACTTAGAGAAGAAGGCTACAGAGTTATATTAGTTAACTCAAACCCTGCAACTATCATGACCGACCCTGATATGGCCGATGCGACTTACATCGAACCAATTCACTGGGAAGTGGTAGAAAAAATTATTGAAAAAGAAAAGCCAGATGCAGTACTGCCTACAATGGGTGGTCAAACGGCATTAAACTGTGCGCTTGAACTAGACAAGCACGGTGTATTGGCTAAACATGGTGTTGAACTAATTGGTGCAACGGCTGATGCAATCGACAAAGCAGAAAACCGTGAACGCTTTGACGTAGCAATGAAAAATATTGGTCTTGAATGTCCTCGTGCTGAGATTGCTCACTCTATGGATGAAGCCAAAGACATCATAACGCGCATTGGTTTACCATGTATTATCAGGCCTTCTTTTACTATGGGCGGCACCGGCGGCGGTGTGGCGTATAATTTAGAAGAGTTTGAAGAAATTTGTGAACGAGGCTTAGATTTATCGCCAACGAACGAATTACTAATTGATGAATCACTGATTGGTTGGAAAGAGTACGAAACAGAAGTTGTACGTGATAAAAACGACAACTGTATTATTGTTTGTACCATTGAAAACTTTGACCCTATGGGTGTTCACACTGGCGATTCAATCACCGTTGCACCAGCGCAAACGCTAACCGACAAAGAATACCAAATTATGCGTAACGCCTCTATGGCAGTATTACGTGAAATTGGTGTAGAAACTGGCGGTTCTAACGTGCAGTTTGGTATTAATCCTGAAGATGGCCGTATGGTTATTATTGAGATGAACCCACGTGTATCACGTTCATCTGCATTAGCATCAAAAGCAACGGGTTTCCCAATTGCTAAAATTGCAGCAAAACTAGCAGTAGGTTATACGCTTGACGAGCTTCAAAACGACATTACTGGTGGCAAAACTCCCGCGTCTTTTGAGCCTTCAATCGATTACGTTGTTACAAAAATTCCTCGCTTTAACTTTGAAAAATTTGCCGGTGCAAACGACCGTTTAACTACGCAAATGAAATCAGTTGGCGAAGTAATGGCAATTGGTCGTAACCAACAAGAGTCGTTGCAAAAAGCATTACGTGGTCTTGAAGTGGGTGCAACGGGATTTAACCCGATAGTTGCGCTTGATGATCCTAAAGCAAAAGAAAAAATCATTCGTGAACTACGCGAGCCAGGCGCTGAGCGTATTTGGTACATTGCCGATGCAATGCGCCATGGCATGAGTGTTGATGATGTTTACGAACTGACTAAAGTTAACCGCTGGTTCTTAGTACAAATAGAAGACATTTTAAAAGACGAAGCAAAAATAGCGAAAGTAGGCATGGCGGGTTTAAATGCTGACTTCCTACGTAAACTTAAACGTAAAGGCTTTGCAGATCCGCGTATAGCAGAAATTGCAGGTGTATCTGAAGCTGAAATTCGTAAAAAACGTCATTTATTAAACATCGTGCCAGTATACAAACGTGTTGATACGTGTGCAGCAGAATTTAGCTCAGACACTGCTTACATGTACTCAACTTACGATGAAGAGTGTGAAGCTAACCCAACAGATCGTGATAAAATCATGGTTATTGGTGGTGGTCCAAACCGTATCGGTCAAGGTATTGAGTTTGATTACTGTTGTGTACATGCCTCGCTTGCGCTTCGCGAAGACGGTTACGAAACTATTATGGTTAACTGTAACCCTGAAACGGTATCTACCGATTACGATACATCTGACAGGTTATACTTTGAACCAATTACGCTTGAAGACGTACTCGAAATCGTACGTGTTGAAAAGCCAAAAGGCGTTATCGTACAGTACGGTGGTCAAACACCACTTAAGCTAGCGCGTGAGCTTGAAGCCAATGGCGTACCAGTGATTGGTACTTCACCTGATGCGATTGACCGTGCAGAAGACCGCGAACGTTTCCAACAACTTGTTGAGCGTTTAAACTTACTTCAGCCAGAAAATGCAACAGTAACTTCAACCGAAGAAGCCTTACTTAAATCAGTTGAAATTGGCTTCCCGTTAGTAGTACGCCCGTCGTATGTACTAGGTGGTCGTGCAATGGAAATTGTATACGACGAAGATGATTTACGTCGCTACATGACCGAAGCTGTACAAGCATCAAACGAAGCACCTGTATTACTGGACCGTTTCTTAGATAACGCGATTGAAGTTGACGTTGACGCAATTTGTGACGGCGAGCAAGTAATTATCGGCGGTATTATGGAGCACATTGAGCAAGCGGGTGTTCACTCGGGTGACTCAGCCTGTTCATTACCAGCACATTCTTTATCACAAGAAGTGCAAGATGTAATGCGCAAGCAAGTAACCGACATGGCGCTTGAACTTGGTGTTGTTGGCTTGATGAATACACAGTTTGCAGTAAAAGAAGACAAAGTGTACTTAATCGAAGTTAACCCGCGTGCTGCACGTACTGTACCGTTTGTATCAAAAGCAACCGGTGTGGCGCTTGCAAAAGTAGCTGCACGTTGTATGGCTGGTCAGTCTTTAGCAAGCCAAGGTATTACTAAAGAAGTGATCCCTCCTTACTACAGCGTTAAAGAAGTTGTTTTACCATTTGCTAAGTTTCAGGGTGTGGATCCAATCCGTGGTCCTGAGATGCGTTCAACAGGTGAAGTGATGGGTGTTGGTGATACTTTCGCCGAAGCATTCGCAAAAGCACAATTAGGTGCAAGCAACACTTTACCACGCGGTGGTCGCGCGCTATTATCTGTTCGTAATAGCGATAAGCCACGTATTGTTGAATTAGCCAAAATCATGACCGACTTAGGTTTTGAACTTGACGCAACTGGTGGCACGGCACAAGCTCTTGAAGAAGCTGGCATTGAAGTACGACGTGTAAACAAAGTATATGAAGGCCGCCCGCATATTCTTGATTATATCAAGAATAAAGAGTACAGCTATATCGTTAATACCACCGAAGGTCGCCAAGCGATCGAAGATTCGAAGGTGTTACGTCGTGGTGCATTGCAAAATAAAACCAACTATACGACAACCTTGAACGCGGCATTCGCTAACTGTACTGCTAATAAAGCAGATGACCGCAGCAAAGTGACGTCAGTTCAAGAGCTACATCTGCGATTGAACTAAGGAAATGTGCCAAGGCCAACTAGGGCCTTGGTGTTAAGTGAGAAAAGTATGCAATCAATTCCGATGACAGTTCGTGGCGCAGATTTACTGCGTAAAGAGCTTAACGAATTAAAAACAGTTACCCGTCCTAAAATCGTAAGTGATATTGCGGTTGCACGTGAACATGGTGACTTAAAAGAAAACGCTGAATACCACGCTGCGCGTGAGCAACAGGGTTTTTGTGAAGGGCGTATTCAAGAAATTGAAGCTAAACTTTCAAATGTTCAAATTATCGACGTAACTAAAATGCCAAATACCGGTAGAGTTATTTTTGGCACTACGGTAACTATTGTAAATATAGAAACCGATGCTGAAGTAAAATACCGTATTGTGGGCGATGACGAAGCAAATATTAAAAACAACTTAATATCTGTTAACTCACCGATTGCACGTGGCTTAATTGGTAAACAAATGGACGACGCAGTGTCTATTCAAACGCCAAAAGGTATTGTTGAGTTCGAAATCATTGAAGTTGAGTATCTTTAACGCATAACTCACTTTAACGTTTTTAAATAAAAACCGATGTAATTACATCGGTTTTTTTATGTCTGTAATTTAACCTTTAATGGTAGGCGTGTTTGTACAGTATTCATATTCTATAAATATGGTCTATGTTGGTATAGTAGGTACTTATATCAATTTACTAAAAACATGAGCATTTAGCGCATCAAATAACTCGCTGATTTAATGTAATTGGTATTAACGTATTCTCTAAAAAGGAAAATATATGCCTAATATACTTTACCCAGCGCCTTTAAAAGTAGGATCAAAAATAGCAATTTGTTCACTTTCATCAGGCCTTAAAGAAAAGTACCATGCACGGTTAGACATTGTTATTAATGGATTAAAACATCGAGGATATGATGTTGTTGAAGGAGAGTTTTTACGCCAAAGCAAACCGCATGGACAGCTTAACGCTAAAGCGCACGCTCAGCAGTTAATGGGTTTTTTATTAGATGATGAGATAGATGCAATTATGCCTCCATTTGGTGGCGAGCTTGCAATGGAAATACTGCCCCTACTTGATTTTCATGCAATTAAAGAAGCAAAGCCTAAATGGTTAGTTGGGTTCTCTGATGTAAGCACCATTGCATGCGCACTCACGGCAAAATGCCAATGGGCAACACTACACAGTGCTAATCTTATGCAGTTACATCCTGACGAAAAAAGTCCTTATTGCCTGCAAATATTTGAAACACTAAGTTATGAAGCAGGTAGCAAATTTGAGCAAGCCCCGTCATCGCATTATCAAAAAAATAGACCTGATTACGTACAAAACCCAAATGCATTGTTTGAACACACAGAAGTTACTCAGTGGCAGTGTTTAAATTACTTTGATGAACGCACTATTGAAATGTCGGGTCGCTTATTTGGTGGCTGTTTAGATACAGTCGGCTTATTACTCGACTCTCCATTTTTGGCACTACATGAATTTAAAAAACACAGTGCACCCGAAGGGCTTATTTTATACCTAGAAAACTCAGAGCTGACGCCAACAACCGTTGCACGGTTTTTACTTTCATTAAAATTAGCAGGTATATTTGACGATATAAACGGTATTATTATTGGTCGCAGCGTGATCACTCAAGGTCAAGATGCTTCTTTTGATTACCGTCACGCGCTTGATGTTGCACTAGGTGGGTGTTTATTTCCTGTGATTATTGATGCCGATATTGGTCATGCTCCACCTAACTTAAATTTAGTAAACGGCGCTACTTGTACAATCACCGCTGACATAAATGAAGGTAAAGTAGTCAAAGCCTCATTAAATACCGAGCTTTGTTAGAAGTTTATTCACTTACCTTTGATAAGTAATTAAGTTAAAGGGTATAATAAGCCCGCTTTTATAGCGCTTTAGTTATAAAAGTACATTCTCAGGGCGGGGCGAAATTCCCCACCGGCGGTATGTCTAATGTTATTTATAACTTAGACGAGCCCGCGAGCGCTTTATTTAACCTAGGTTAAGTAAAGGTCAAGCAGATCTGGTGAGATGCCAGAGCCGACGGTTAAAGTCCGGATGAAAGAGAATATGGCTTATTATACTAATACCAATTTTATTAAAGACACGATCATTGTATCGCGTTAAGTGAGCTATTTTTTAGCGCTATAACAGGTTACTAATTTAATGCCGTTGGTATAACAGTGTGCGCTGCTTTTTGCTGCGTGCTTTTTGTTATTTTATTTAAGCTATTTTGGTAGTGATCGTTTTAAATTTAAAGCGATATATTACTGATCCTTTCACAGTCCTGAATCTATTATTTTTTATTTGGAATATAATGATGATTCAGTCTCTACTTACTCAATTCGGCGAAAGCCATATCCGCGTACAAAGCGCAATTACTGCACTACAGCAAGGGCAAGGCGTACTTGTTGTTGATGATGAAAACCGTGAAAATGAAGGCGACTTTGTATTTTCAGCTGAGCATTTAACGACTTCTCAAATGGCCGAAATGATCCGCGAAGGCAGCGGTATTGTTTGCTTATGCATGGGGGAGGAGCGCATTAAACAGCTCGACTTACCGCAAATGGTAGCTAACAATACGAGTCAAAATAACACCGCTTATACAGTCACTATTGAAGCTAAGCATGGCGTTACAACAGGCGTGTCTGCTGCTGATAGAGTAACTACTATAAAAGCAGCGACAGACGATAACGCCAAACCAAGTGATTTATCGCGCCCAGGGCATGTATTTGGTTTAAAAGCACAAACGGGCGGAGTATTAGTTCGTCGTGGTCATACCGAAGCATCCGTTGATTTAATGCAGCTTGCCGGCTTAAAACCATTTGGCGTAATATGCGAACTAACAAATCCCGATGGTTCAATGGCGCGCTTACCTGAGGTGAGTGATTATGCTAATAAACATAATATGACCGTGGTTTCTATTGAAGATTTAGTGCAATACATTCAGGCTGCGCAGCTTCAAGTAAGTTAAACTGCTTTAAAGCAAAAAACCACTTATTTAAATAAGTGGTTTTTTAATATTGTTATCATTTAAGTTTATAACGTATTACTTATAAAACCTGAATAACTTGCTCTTTTGCCAAGCGAGATTTAGGTAATTTAGCATTATAATCTTCTGCGCTATCGTGATAGCCAAGTACTAATGCTACGTCGCACACGTAACCATCGAGTTCTTTTTCAAAAACTTCGCCAATCAGCTCGGCATCTACGCCTTCCATTGGAGTAGAGTCAATGCCTAAACGTGCAGCTGCATGCATAGTGTTACCCAGTGCAATGTAAGTTTGTGCTTTAGTCCACTCTTCATTATTGCCTTGCTCATCAGTATTCATATCAACAAACGCGTAAGCACCAAAAGCTTGTTCGCGATTTTCTGCTTTAGTACGACCATTTTTAATATCTGCATCAATGATTTGTGCGTAATCATCGCGGGTATATTTAGGGTTGTGAGCAAATAATATTATATGCGAAGCTGTTTTAATGTGTGGCTGGTTAAACGCAAATTTATTAGCAAATGTACTATGCATACGCTCTTTAGCCTCATCTGATTCAATTACGATGAATTTCCAAGGCTGCGAGTTAATAGATGAAGGAGACAGGCGCATAGCTTCGTAAATAACGGCTAAATCGTCTTGAGATACACGTTTCGTTGCATCATAACGTTTTGCTGTGTAGCGCTTTTCTAAGTCATTAATAATAGGGTGAGTCATTAGTTTTTCCATTGAGTAGGTGTTTTACCAGTATTTACTATGTTGAGTCAGTTTTAGTAAAAACAAACCCTTTTAAAAATTTATTACAAAAATAATATCGTGCTTTTAAATCACTCTACTTACTTAATACAATCGATATATCTACGTAACGTAAGGCTTATCAATATAGCTATGTGCGGATAGTAGAGGATTATTACAATATGATAAACAGGTATATGGTTGAATCATTATCAAATATTATTAGGTAATAGTTTCTTTAATAAATATAAATACAGCAAAAGCCACCCCGAAATATTGGCTGGAGACGCCAATTGCATTGGCGCCTTTAATCAATTCAGGTATAAATAAGGCGTGTAATATTTATAGAATTAAAAACCTTCCAACACTATTTTGCCAATAGAGCGACCTTCTTCAAGTTCTGTGTGTGCAATACGCAGGTTAGCCGCATTTATAGTGCCTAAGTTTTTACCAATCGTGGTTTGAATGTAGCCTTGGTCAATCAAATCGGCAACATGATTTAATAACTTACTTTGCTCAATTAAATCTTTGGCATTAAACATTGAGCGGGCAAACATAAATTCCCAATGTAGAGATAAACTCTTCATTTTTAATTTGCTAACATCTAATGACTCAGGATCGTCAATCATTGCAATTTTACCAAATGGTGCAAGTACCTCTGTATACGCTTCAAAGTAAGTATCAGTACTATGCAGGCTTGCTACATGTGTTACCGAGCCAATGTTTAACGCGTCAATTTGAGCAGGTAATGGTTTTGTATGGTCAACGACATAATCTGGGCCTAGTTTTTTAACCCATGCTTGAGAGCTTTCGCGCGATGCAGTGGCAATCACCGTTGCGCCAGTAATCGCTTTAGCAAGTTGAATAAAAATAGAGCCAACGCCGCCTGCGGCACCTGTTACTAAAATAACCTCGTCTGATTTTGTTGTTGTATCAGCAGCTTGTTTTACAATGTTTAAATGCTCAAATAATAATTCGTACGCTGTTATTGCAGTGAGGGGTAATGCAGCCGCTTCAGCATCGGTTAAGCTTTGCGGTTTAAAACCTACAATGCGCTCATCCACTAATTGAAATTCTGCATTACTACCTGGGCGGGTAATATCACCAGCGTAATAAACCGCATCACCGAGTTTAAATGCCGTTACAGCATCGCCGATTGCAACAACTTCACCAACTGCATCCCAACCAATAACTTTTACTTCACCCTCAGCAGGGGGCATAGATGCACGCACTTTGTAATCTGCTGGGTTAACTGCAATTGCTTTAACTTTAATTAATAAGTCGCGACCTGTTGCAACTGGCTGTGGTAATTCAACATCAATTAACGATTCAGGATTAGTAACAGGAAGAGATTTTTTATAACCAATAGCTTTCATAATAAATGTCCTAATTTGTTTACATATAAGGTGCAAGCCATGTTTTAGCTAGCTGATAGATATATAGTAGACCTTGCTTTAATGTAGATAAACCGCATAATCGTTGAATCATTATCAAATATAAATAGATAATATGAACATAGAAGATTTAAAACTTATTTTAAAAGTCGCTGAGTTTAGAAGTATTACGCTAGCAGCTGCTAAGTTAGATATGCGTACAGCCACAGCAAGCGCCGCTATTAAACGCGTGGAGTCAGCGCTTGGTAGCGAGCTGTTTGTTCGTACCACACGTCATTTGAGGTTGTCGGCTGCAGGGGAGCGCTACATACCACAATGTGAACAGGCTTTAGCAGTGCTTGAGCTCGCAAAACAAAACCTTAAAGGTGAACACGACGAAATAGAAGGCGAATTGCGTGTTGCACTTTCATCTGACTTAGGGCGTAACTTGGTGATCCCATGGATTGATGAACTCATGGACACTTATCCAAAGCTAAGTTTAAGAACCCATATAAGTGATAGTAATATCGACTTTTATCGTGACTCAGTTGATATAGCACTTCGTTATGGCTCGCCTAATGATGCTAGCGTTTATGGTTTTAAAATTTGTAACGTACCGCGCTTATTATGTGCAACTCACGAATACCTCTTACAAAACGGGACTCCCGTGCATCCTGATGATTTAGCGTCGCATCAAGGTTTGTTTTATCAGTTGCAGGATATTATAAATAATACGTGGGAATTCAGTGATGGTGAATCAAAATATAAAGTTAAAATGGATGGCAGGCGCGCCTCAAACGATGGCGATTTAGTCAGGCGCTGGTGCGTTGCGGGTAAGGGCTTAGCTGTAAAGTCGGCACTTGATATAGCCGACGATTTACTCAATGACAGGGTAGTTACTGTTATGCCAAATTATCAACATGTTAATGGTGAACTTTGGCTTATTTGCCCAAGTAGGCAGTCAATAACCCCTGCGGTGCGTTTACTACGTGATGCATGCAGAGCAAAATCCCAAGCTATTCTGCAGCAGTTGGTAAATAAAGGAATTATTGATAAAAGCGTATTAAAGGATTAATACGCAATCAGATCAACTTAGCTTTTTATTAAAAAACTCAACGGTACGTTGCCATGCAAGCTCGGCATTGTCTTTATCATAACGACCTGTAGAGTCGTTATGAAATCCATGATTTGCCCCTTTATACATATGCATAGTGTATTCAACATTATTGGCTTTTAAGTCTTGTTCGTACTGTGGCCAAGACGCGTTTACACGTTTATCTAGCTCGCCCAATTGAATCATTAAAGGTGCTTTAATATTTTTACGTAAACTTTCGCTGGCTGGAGTACCGTAAAAAGGCACTCCGGCGCTGATTAAGTTGCTATCTACTGCCGCTAAATAATTAACAATGTAGCCGCCAAAACAAAAACCGACAGCGCCTAACTTACCGTTACTGTTAGCATGCGATTTTAAAAAGTGCGCTGCGGCAACAAAATCGTTTTGAATTTTAGCGCGATCCATGTTTTTTTGCATAGCGCGTCCTTCATCATCATTACCAGGGTAGCCACCCAGTGGAAATAGCGCATCGGGTGCAAATGCAATAAAGCCTACCTTCGCTAAGCGTCTTGCTACATCCTTTACGTATGGGTTTAATCCACGGTTTTCGTGTATCACAAGAACAACAGGAAGCTTACCTTCTATGTTTTTAGGGGTTGCTAAGTAACCTTTGCCTTTACCGTGCCCGTCTGGCGAATCGAATTCTTCGTATGTTGCTTTAATATCATCGTCATTAAACGATACTTGTTCAGCAAGTGCATAGTTAGGTAATAATGCTGATGTAAGTACAGCCATCGAAAAGCCAAGAGCAGCAAGGCCACCGAGTTTTTTCATAAAAGTACGTCGGTCCATTAAACCGTGGGCGTATTCGTCATACCAATCAAAGGCTTCTTGAGGAATGTGATCAGAGGGAGATGTATTCATGGCTGTTCCTTAACTTTATTATGTCTATTTATTATTTAAATACCATAACGTATTAGGGATAAAAAACGAGCAATATTTCTCTCAATTATTAGGGGGGTTAATAAATCCTGCTTGTTAAACAATGGGTAGTAAAGGCAGTATTAGCAAATAGGTGAATATCATTTTTAAGCTAAAAATAAAAAGCTCGGCATAATATGCCGAGCTTTTTTGGTTGGGATATTACTTAATTTAGCTATTTGTAGGCGCTGGTTGGGCATCTACTAGTGATGGCTTACCACGCATTTTACGTACTAATCGTTTAGCATCTTCTAGTGCAACGTACTGGCACGGTATAAGTATCAGTGTGATTACTGTGGCGAATAACACACCAAAAGCAAGTGATACAGCCATTGGGATAACAATTTTAGCTTGTAAACTCGTTTCAAAAATAATTGGCATTACACCAATAAAGGTAGTGATTGAGGTAAGTAATATCGCTCTAAAGCGACGAGCACCGGCTTGCATTACAGCATCCTTAATCGCAACACCTTCAGCGCGTGCTTTATTTACAAAATCAACCATAACGAGGGAATCATTTACGACCACACCCGCTACAGCAATAATGCCAAACATCGATAAGCTACTCATGGTCATGCCTAAAATCATATGCCCAAACATCGCGCCAACTACACCAAACGGAATAACCGACATTATAATAAGTGGCTGCGAGTAAGAGCGAAGCGGAATGGCTAACAAGGCAAATATAATCATCATTGATATACCAAAATCACGAAGCTGCTCTGAAGCGCTATCCATCTCTTCTTGAATGCGCCCAGCTACATCACTTGTAACGCCAGGGTAGCTTTTAAGTAATGTTGGTAAGTATTCATCACGAATTTCTTCTGCAATTGCAAATGGTTCGGCTTGGTCGGTATTTACCGCAGCCCATACGTTTACAGTACGTTTAGAGTTTTCGCGGCGAATACGGTTTACACCGTCAACCAACTTAACTTCGGCTATTTCACTTAGCGGTACTTCAGCGCCTGTAGGCGTAATAATACGCACACTTGCGATGTCACTTATTGAGTTACGTTCGTCTTCTGGATAGCGAATCATGACTTTAATTTCTTCGCCTTCACGCAATATTCGCTGCGCTTCTAAGCCGTAGTAACTAAAGCTAACTTGCGACGCTACATCAGCAAGCGTTAAACCCATGCTGTAAGCGAGTGGTTTTAAATCAAGTTGCACTTCGTCGGTAGCGCTTTGCATTGAATCGTTTACGTCGCCAACGCCTTCCATTGTTTGTAATTTGGCTTTTAATTTACCAGCCACTTCTTTTAGCTCGTCAGCATTTTTGCCTTCAAGTTTAAAGCTAACGTCGCCATCATCTCGACCGCCATTCATTATACTGTCTTGAATGGTCATGGTTTTAATGCCGGGTAAAGCGGGCATTTGCTCGCGCCATAACGCACTTAGGGCAAAGGTGTCGATAGGGCGTAAATCAGGCTCTACCAAAATGGCCATAATATTTGCTTGCGTTCGTCCGCGCAGGCTTACCGATAAATCGCGGATCATCGGTTTACCGTATTGCTCTTGTAGTTGCTGATCGACCTTTAACAACACGCTTTCTATTTTACGTGCGGTTTCAAGCGTTGCTTGCTCAGATGAAGCAAGGTTCATCTCTATATCAATACGCGGAAAGTCGTGCGGTATTTTAGGGTTTGGTACAAACTTAACTAAACCACCTGCAAACATACCTGCGCTTACAATAAGCAAACACATAAAGCCAACAATTACGGTATAGCGGTAGTGAATACAGCGGCTAACAAAAGGAAGGTAGTAGTTGTTCACAAAGCCTTTTAAACCACTATCAATTACCATACGTAAGCGATGTAATAGGTTTTTAGGATTTGGTTTACGCGGATTCATTGCTGCAATATGCGCAGGTAAAATAAGTTTTGATTCAATGAGTGAAAAAATCAAACATAAAATAATCACGCCACCAATTGCCTTAGAAAAAGCAGCACCAGGGCCGGTTGCGAGTGTTTGTGGTAAAAATGCCGCAATAGTTGTTAGTACACCAAAGGTTGCTGGCATCGCAACACGTTTAACACCGCGCACTACGTTATCAAGTGTATGGCCGTATTTTTCTATTTCGGCACTGGCTGACTCGCCCACAACAATGGCGTCATCAACAACAATTCCGAGCACAAGTATAAAGGCAAAAAGAGAGGCTAAATTAATTGTTACGTCTAAAAAGCCAATGGGCATAAACAAAAAGGCACCCAGAAAAGACACCGGTAAACCCATCATTACCCAAAATGCCAAGCGTAACGGTAAAAATAGTGCCAGCACTATCATTACTAACAAGCCACCCCAAATCATGTTATCGACCATCATATCGAGTCGACCTTCAAGGTAGTAAGTTAAATCAACAATAGGAGATAGCTTAACACCTGCAGGTAAAAGTGGCTCTTTAGCCGCCATGTAGCTTTTAAGGACTTTTGCTACATCGGTAATATCTTGATCTTTTGATGCGTTAACTTCAAACGAGAGTGAATTTTTACCATTGTATTTTGAATACTGCAGACCTTCTTCAAAGCCATCATTAATAGTTGCAACATCGCCTAAATAAATTTGTGCGCCATCAGCAAGGGTAATAAGGGGGAGTTTTTCAAACTCAAAACCACGGTAGGCTTGTTTTTCAACACGCATCGAAATATAACCGTTTTCAGAGCGTATTTGCCCCGCCGACATATTGGCCGAAAAGTTTTGCACAGCGCCTGCAATATCTCTAAATGTTAAGCCGTACTCGCGCAGTTTATCAGGGCTGACTTCTATACCAATTTCGTATTCTAAGCCGCCGTTAAAATTAACAAGATTCACGTGAGGCAGTGCTTGTAACTCGTCTTTTATATCGTTGCCAAGCTCTTTTAACTGGTAGTTACTCATGTCGCCATAAAGCGCGAGTATCATTACTTCTTGCTCAAACTTATCGCGGCGAACAACAGGGCGCTCCATTCCCGCAGGAAAGGTGTTTATTGAATCAACTTGTACTTTAATTTCATCAAGTACTTCTTGTGGATTGTATTGTTCTTCTATTTCAATCCACGCTTGTGAAAAACCACGGTTAGAGTAAGTAATTAGGCGTTTAATGCCTTCAATACCTTCGAGGTTTTCCTCAACTTTTATGGTTATGCCTTCTTCAACTTCTTGCGGGGCTGCACCTGGGTAAACCGCTTGTACGCTTATCCAGTTACTTTCAAACTGTGGGAACATTTGTTTGCGAATGGTCATCGCCATTAAAATACCGCCCACTAATATAAATATCATTAGTAGGTTGGCAGCAACGGGATTTCGGGCAAACCATGCTATTAACCCTGTTTCACGAGTGTTCATGATTATTCCTCTTTCAGCGCAAGTTGAGTTACATCAGTTTTATCAGGCGCAATATCTTCAACTTTTACTGCCATACCTTCAGTTGGATACTCAAGCGCTGAGGTAATAATTTGCTCGCCATTTTTTAGCCCTTGGCTGGCTATAATCATGCCGTTTTGTTCGCGTATAATATTGAGAGTTTTAAACGACAATGTTAAATCGTCATTTAAAATGACAATTTTATTATCTTTAACTAAATGGTGCGCAACAATAATTGCGTTATCAAGCGGGCGACCTTCAATGGTAGCGTTAATATATGAACCAAAACGAAGAGGGCGTGTTTTATCGCCATAAGGTGTTGCAAGTTGTGCAACCAAGTAGCTCATACGGCTTGTTTGATCAACCACACCTTCGGTGCGAATTACTTTGGCTTGCCACATTGTTTGCTTACCCGCGTATTCTGCGTTAAATGTAACATTTGAGCCTACGCCGCCATTTTTTAAATATTGCAGTTCTTGGTCGGCAACGGGTAAACGGACCTCTGCAACTGAGGTTGCACTCAATGCACCAAAACTATTACCTGGGTTTACTACTGAACCCAAGCTAATTGTGCGTTCATTAATAATGGCATCGTATGGGGCTTTAATATAAGTACGTTCAAGATTGCGGCTAGCACGTTTAACACTTGCTTGAGCAGAGCGGTAACGCGCTAATTTTTCGGCCAGTTGTGGTTTACGTAAATAAAGTTCTGAGGCAATAGCTTCGCTTGAGTCCGATTTAATACGCTCCCATTCAGCTTTTGCTACATGTGCTTGTGCGCGTTCTATTTCAAGTGCTGAGCTTGCTTGAGCTAAACCTGCTTGCGCTTCAATAAAGTCTGCCTCGTAATCATTTGCATCAATTCGTGCTAAAATATCGCCTTGCTTTACAAACGCGCCTTCAACAAATTGATCTGATACCGAAATAACTTGCCCACTAACTTGTGCTATCAGCTCGGTACGGTCCTTTGGTTTAACAATGCCGTACGATTTAACATCGAGCGTTATAGAATCTAAAAGTATGCTTTGTGTTGCAACTAAAGGGCGTAAATCTTGCTCAGGCTTTTCTTCGGGTGGTTTTTTCATTGCCATAAAGGCGAAAGCTAAAGCAATACCGCCTGCTAAAACAGCAATTGGGAGTATTATTTGTTTTGTAGTAGCCACAAGGCATTCCTTCATAATTGGTGGTGACAGAGCAATAATACGCAATAAAGTGTTTACAAGGCGTTTTAAGATGTAACAAGGCATTACATATGTACATTACAACTCAACATGCGGCTAATTACGTTCCTAAAAAGGAATTAAAGTAAGTGTGTTTTATTCAGAGGATATTATGAAAACCGAATCGATGAGTTGCAGGCTAGGCTGCGGCGCATGTTGTATTGCGCCAAGTATTAGTTCGCCTATTCCAGGTATGCCAAATGGTAAAAAGGCCGGAGAGCGCTGTATTCAGCTGGACGAACGTAATTTATGTAAGTTATTTGGTGATTCAAGCCGACCTAAAGTATGTAGTGATTTTAGCGCCACATTTGATGTGTGCGGGTCAACAAATGCACAAGCTTTAGCACTTATTACAGAACTTGAAGAGCTAACTTAATCCTCGTTTTTAATACACATCTATTTACAATATATTATTAATAAAAATCTTCATAAGGTTAATAAAAGCAGTCGTTAATTTATTTAATGGCGAAATATTAGACATATTTAACTTTGTTGCTAATATAGGAAATTGTAAGATACTTTTTATAAATCTCATTTATAGGTGATTTCGTTCAATCTTAATTTTTAAAAGGAAAGAAAAATGAAAAATTTACTTACAGCATTTACATTAGGTGTGACTTTATTAGGTTGTTCAAACTTACCAATTAAAACCGATATTAAAGAAGACCACTTTAGACTCGAAAACTTTAAAAGAGAGCAGGGAGTAGATCTAGAATATGTCCACTTGATGTGCTTTAACAAAAAACCTACACAATGGGCTGAACCAAAGCAGTATATCAGTGGTGAGCATGATTTATGGGTAAAGGCGAGTGTTTCAAACCCTGATGTTTTAAATAGTCAAAAAGAAGCTTTTGTTAATTTTAACGTTAATTTAGATTCTGATAAAAGCTACATGCTAAATAGAAAAAGGGAAGGGGATAAAATATCAATCTGGATACAAGAAGTTGAAACCGGTACGGTTGTTTCGCCGGTTCTTACAGATGAGCTTAGTCGCCCTTTACAAATTGATAATGAGCTAAGAAAAAGACAATGTCGTTCTGGTTCAATATAAGCTGAGTAATCAAAGCTCTTAATATTTAGTATGCCGTTTATTTTTTGCTAAATATTTATTCAAAGACCTGTTTTAAATAAACAGGTCTTTGAATGTGATAGCTCAATTCTACCAACTATACGTTGCGCTTAACGTATATTGCTCACCTCGCCCTGGTGTACCAGGTATCTCTTCAAACGATTCACCCCATAGGTTATCTGCTGCTAAAGTAATAAATAAGTTTTTTAGCATTGGCGGCGTAATTTTTAACGTTAAATGAGTAAATAAAGCATCGTCGTCACTACCGCGCAGCGCATTTTCGTGCTGTTTGCGCCACTCGTTATCTATTCTAAACTGCAATATATCAGTAGGATTCCAAATTGCGCCGAGTGTTAGGCGGTGATCAGGAAAGTTTAATGCGTAAAAACTAGCATCAATATCTGCCGCACCGTAATTTTCTGATTTATGAAGGTAGGTGTAACTCGCTACAATTTCGGTTGTTTCAAAGTGTTTAGTTGCTAAGAACTCAATGCCCGTCGTATTTATATCTACAGGGTTTGCAAAGCGCGCTGAGCTTGAATCAAAATTAAACGTCCAATCGGTTAAGTTGTCATCTTTGCGATAAAAAATAGCCGAATTAAGTTGCCAAGTTTGCTCATCAACTAATAAACCTAGCTCTAGGCTTTTAGTCGTTTCGCGCTCAAGGGTGTAATTACTTCTAAATAACCCGCCTGAATCACTTCCACCAATCGCGGTATAGCCTGCTACTTGGCTTGCCTCTGCGTACGATAAATAAAACGTGCGCTCAAAACCTTTGCTGTTTTGTGTATTAAGCGTTACATCACCAATAAGTGACAGTTCTGAGTCGTCTCTATTTGTATCGTCAAACGCAGCACCTAAACGAAATGTAAGTTGTTTATTATCCTCAAGCGCCATTTTGTATTCAGGCAATACGCTTAATTTATAATACTTACGAGAGGTAAAGTTGTTTTCAAGCGTGGTAGATTCAATTGAGTCGTCAATAAACTGCGCTGAATAATTTACAGCAAATACATCGCTTTGAGCATGATGCCCCGATAGCGCTAACGACTTAACTTCACTTTTGTGAAACGCTTCAAAAGCGCTTGGATTTTCGCGAGAGTAAATATAATGATCGTCGTGTGTGCGGTAATAAGCCGACACTTCAAAGTTACTATCCTGCGCATAATTTTGCTTATGGTTTAGCATTAATAAGCGGGTTTCTAGCTCTTCTGTTTCGTTAACGCCAAATGGTGTGTACAAATTTGGCCAGCCAAAAAACTTATCTTGTGAGCCAAAAAATAAATCGGTTTGAGAATCAGCGCCAGCTAATTGAACGCGACCCGATGCACGCGTAAAGTCGTGATCGCCGTTATCAATAGTGCCATCGCTTTGTGAGTGAGAAATCTCACCTTCAAAACCAAGCTTCCAATCCTTTGCGCCTTCAAGGGGCATACTTACACCCGCATGTAAGCTTTGTAAGTTAAAATCATTTGTGCCAGTACCTACCGATACACTGCCGCCCGTGCTAATTGGTTTCCAGCCAAACGATACAGTGCCTACAGAGCTATTAGCACCATTAAGCGCATTGTCTGCGCCTGTTAAAATATAAGGGCCGGTAAGCATTTGCGGTGCAATAGGAATTTCAGCAAAGTAATGCCCAGACTGTGGGTCAAGTAAAGTAGCACTACCAACTCTAAAGCCGGTATTTTCAAAAATACCGCCACGTATAGTTACATCGGCTTGCGCTTCAGCCATATTACGTGATTGTAAATCAACACGTGGGTCATACTCTAAATTAGATACTGGAGAGTCAAATGTACCTACAGGTAATGTGTTTGCAGTGGGCGATGCCTCAACCGTTATTTTTTCGATTGCCGGTGATGCTTCAGTTTTATCAGTTACAGCTTCGCCGTAGGCAAAACTGCTCGCGCTGCATAGCAGTGCAGGGAGTATAAAGTGCGGTGACCATTTCATGTTGTGTGTCTCATTTTTTATATGCAATTACGGTAACAATTAAATTCAGAACACACTTTTAAGGCGTGATAAAATAATTCAATTAAACAACTGCGATTTTGGCGCGATTGTACATTAATTCATTAAAAACTGCATTTGATTATCATTTGCAACGTTAATGCATCTAACAAACTTGGTCACATTTATTATGAATATAAAACAGCAAGATACTATTTACTTTGCAGGTGGCTGCCTGTGGGGCGTGCAAGAGTTTTTAAAGCACTTACCTGGTGTAATAAGTACTGAAGCAGGGCGGGCTAATGGAAAAAATGATAACACACAAGGCGAATACGACGGTTATGCTGAGTGTGTAAAAGTAATATTTAGTACAAAAGAGGTTAGCTTAAACGAGCTGTTTGGCTTCTTTTTTGAGATTATTGATCCGTATAGCGTTAACAAACAAGGGGATGACGTAGGCCCTAAATATCGCACTGCCATTTATAGCAAAAGCCAAGATCATTTAAAGGTTGCTAGCAATTATATAAGCCAGCGAAGTGATGCCGATAAAATTGTGGTAGGGGTAGAGCTGCTAACTAACTACGTGCCAAGCGATCCTGAGCATCAAGACCGCTTAACTAATCACCCTGATGATTACTGTCATATACCGCTTGAGTTACTGCATAAGTATAAATCGTAAATTTGAGTAGTGTAAGCGCACAAAGATAAGTAATTAGAAGCTATCGCTTCTCGCGCAAGCAAGCTTAGCGCCTACAGGTAAAGTTTAATCCGGTGTTTGTTTTGTAGACGTGCAGCTTGCTGACGTGACGAGCGCAGCTCGTAATTTAAGGTNTGTAGACGTGCAGCTTGCTGACGTGACGAGCGCAGCTCGTAATTTAAGATGGAATATAGCGCTATAAAGTAATTAGAAGCTATCGCTTCTCGCGTAAGCAAGCTTAGCGCCTACGGGTAAAGTTTGACGCGGTGTTTTTTGTAGACGTGCAGCTTGCTGACGTGACGAGCGCAGCTCGTAATTTAAGGTTGAATATAGCGTTAGGTAAAGGTAAGTGATTAGAAGCTATCGCTTCTCGCGCAAGCAAGCTTAGCGCCTACAGGTAAAGTTTAATCCGGTGTTTGTTTTGTAGACGTGCAGCTTGCTGACGTGACGAGCGCAGCTCGTAATTTAAGGTTGAATATAGCGTTAGGTAAAGGTAAGTGATTAGAAGCTATCGCTTCTCGCGCAAGCAAGCTTAGCGCCTACAGGTAAAGTTTGACGCGGTGTTTTTTGTAGACGTGCAGCTTGCTGACGTGACGGGCGCAGCTCGTAATTACTTTATTTTAAAAGTTCCAAAAATACACACCTACAAAAAAGCTCACATACTGTGAGCTTTTTCAAAACTAACTTATAGCTAATTTTAACTTACTGCTGCTTTTGCGGCGGGAAGTTACTTAAAATTTCGCTCACTGTTTTATTAATTGATGCTTCACGTTGTTCTGGCGATTGATTTTTCTTTAATCGACCTTCTTTTGCGCCGCGCCATACTAGCTGGTTAGATTCACGATCCACAATATCAATAATCAGTGTACCCACTTCGTATTCACGCGCAGTTGTATCGCGTTGAAAACCAGTACCCCAATAACCCCAGTGCGGGCGGTAGTTTATATTGAAGTTGTCTACTTCAAGCTCTTTGTCTACCGATGCATGATAGTTAACAAGTACATCAGCTTGCGCTGCATCAACTAAGCTCATACCTAGTGTTTGGCTCAGCTCTGCGTTAACGGCAGTGCGAACACGCTTTTCCATTAGGCCATTAATTTGATAGTTATTTGTGTCTTTAGTTAGGCTGGCGTTTTCTACCCAAGCAAATGTTTTAAAATTACTAAAGTTAGCTGATTTATCGTAATCCCAATCTGGGGTTTGTGTACAGGCTGTAAGAAGTGCTAGCGCTGCAACAATAAGTATATTTTTCATTACGTTTGCTCCAATAAAATGAATTAATTTAAAATAACACACATAGTTTAAATGTGTATTATTTAAACGTCCTAAATATTAGTCTAATCACTTTGGCTAATGTTCAACTTCAATCCAATCTTTTTCATCTACCCAGTTTTGTGCACCGTCTTTTACCGAGCGAATAGGCACAATGTAGTCACAACTTATTTGTGGCTTAACTGAGGCAAATATAGGCACAAAACCAAAGCTTAGTGCGGTTTCTATGATTGCTTTTTGATTTTGTGGGTCAATGTCGGCCGCTTCATCTATATAAATAGGTATACGGTATAGGTTTTGTTCTTGGTCACTCAATAAGTAGCGAATAAACAACATGCCACACAATAACTTAATAGTAATTCGTGTGCCGTTTGAACCCGCTGAGTCTATTTTTTCAAAGTGCTCTGTTTCACCTGCACGGTTAACCACTTCAAATCGAATATCAAATAAATCGGTAAGTGTTAAACCCGCTTTATCTGAGGCGAGTTTAATTAAGTGATCTTTCGCTTCGTTTACCGCATTTTCGCTGTACGGTTCTTGGCTCAGTAAATCAAGCGTGTCACCTTGCTCAAACTGATGCGACGTGCTGATAATGGTATCTATACTATCAACCAGCATTTTGCGCGGTATTACGTTAATTTTAAACGCTTGCAGATTTGAAATACGGTGCTGGCTTATGCCTTTATTAAAGCTGTTCATTTCGCGGCGAAGTCGGTCTAAATCTTCTCGTAAGCCTTTAATGGTCGCAGCCACTTCGGTAAGCGCAACGCGTGCTTGGCGTTCAACCGCATCGCGTTCGTTATCAATATTATGAAAGGCGCTTATTAGCTTTTGGTACTTAGTATATTCGTCGTTTTCGTTGTCGAATTTAGTTATACCTGCGTTATATACATGCAAATAGGTATTACGTACGTTTATGTCAAAATTACGCAGCTCTTGGCAGTCTTTATTAAAGTGATGAACAAGATCGCTTAAGTTATCAAAGTCGACCGTAATATCAATCATGTACGGGGTCACTTTGCCGCTGTATAAATCAAGCGTGTGGTCAATTCGCTCGCTTTTAACTTGGCGCAGACGCTCAGTTTGGCGATTAATTTGCTCTTGTTTTGATTTAATTAACGAGCGACGATCGGCAATTGAGCCACTATTTTTTTGAATGTCTTGCAGGTAGTCGTCAACTTGTTCGCGCTCAGCTAATAACTGCTCTTTTAGCATGGCTTGCGCTTCAACCGACTGTTGCATTATATCAAACTGCTCTAAGCGTTTTAGGGCGCTCTCTGCGCTCATAAGCTCATCGTATAACGCGTCTTTTTCTTTTTGCTTGTCGGCAACGTTTGCTGCAACATCGCGTTGTTGTTTAAACTCTTTAAGTGAATGCTCAAGTGCACTGAGCTGAGCGGTTAATTGCTCTTTGTTTTCGCCGCTTTGCATTTGCACAGGCGAGAGCTTTTTAAGCTTAATGCTCGCACCTGGCAGCGTTAGTACGCCGCCTTTAACGTTTTCACTTAATAGCGATAAAAATTCCCCAAACGCATCTTCGTCATCAATGGTTATATCGCCATTAGTGGTGGTTGCAAACGAGAGAATATCTGGGTTTAAAATCCGCGATATTTCTTCTACTTCTTTTAACGAGAGGTCTTCGCGCATGCGGGTAAACAAATTAAACTCAAGGTTTTTAAGTTGCAGCTTTAAGCTCTTAATTTGTTTTTGTGTTTCGCTAATCCGGTAGTCAAGCGTATGTAGGCTTTGTCCTTGTGCGCTGGTTATAGAGTGTGAAAGCGACTCGTAATCTTGCTTTAACTGAGTCAGGCTGGTTTTAAGCGTGGCTTTATTTACCAGTTCAAATTCGCTTTTAAGCGCATCGTAATCTAAAAACCACTGCTCAATTTGAGTTTGTCTGCGCTCTATATCACGCGATTGCTGTACGTATAGGCTTTGCTTTTGCTCAAACTCGTGTTTTTCGTGCTCTATATCTTCAAGCGCTATACCCAGCTCATTAAGTTGCGATTCTTGATAGGTATCAAAATCAATCAGTGCTTGGTCAATTTTAGGCGCATACGCGGCTAATTTACCTTTAAGCACGGTTTGGTTTTCAAGCATTGATTCAAGCGCGGCTATTGGCTCTTGCATTGACTCAAGGGCTTTTAATTCGCGTTTTGAGCGATTTACTTTATCAAACGAGCGACGCCATACTTCATAAAAATCGACCTTAGAGTTCGACATATGGCGTTCAAACACGCGTAGCATAAAGCGTTTTACGTCGCTTGCGCCTAATTTGTGTAAATTAAGAATACGTCTAAATATTTCTTTATAAATAGAGGAGTCTTGCACATTATTGAGCGGGATCATTTTTAAGTTAATGTCGCCGTCAAAAGGCGTTGCGCCGCCAGTAAGTAGTGCGTTTAGCTCTTGTGCTTTAAGCTCAATAGGGTTGTAGTTAAGCGATTTTAAATGGTTGAACAGCTTGGTAAATTTAATAATAGTTTTACCTTGCGTGTACTGCTCTAAATCAAGCTTTCCTTGGTAACAAAAGTACTGATGCGCGTAACCGGCAATTTTACCAAGTCCCGCAACGCCTATTACTACCGAGCCATGAGGCAAGTTAGCTTCTAGTAAAATGTACGACTGATCGGATGAAAAATAAAACTTACGGGTTTCATCTAAATCGTGTCCGTCCCATTCTGTTAAGCGTAAATCGTTAATAAGCGGGAACTGCAGGGCGTTAATAACCGAGCTTTTACCGGTGTTATTGGGCGCGCAAATAGAGCTACTTTTATCAAGCGGGATCACACATTTTGCATAGCCTGCGGTGTTAAGTAGGGCGAGTTTACTTAGTCCGTATAGATTTTTCATTCCTCGTCCTCTGTAATGTAGGTTTCTTCGTTTACTTCCATCAATGCATCTATGTAGCGGTGAATTGGCGCTTGTAGCATAAAGCCGCCTTCTACTTCACGGGCTAAACCTAAGCGCACCATGCGCAGGTAAACGTCTTTGCGCAGGTCCGATCCCGAAAATATCTCAAGCTGATCAAACAAATGTTTGTTAATTTGCACCAGCGTTTGCATAAGCTCTAAGTCGTTTACGTCGTCAAACAATGCGCGCATTGGGTCTTTACCCGTATTGGCGTAGTGCTCAATTAAAATGTAAATGGTGAGTGCGATAGCGCGAGATATTTTGCCCATATTGGGTGTGCTTTCGTCGCTACCAAAGTAATAAAAGCCACGGCTGTCGCGTTTTAAATCGTTACCTAAAGCGGTAAATAGGGCGGTGTAGTCTTCTATGTGTTGGTCAAGCTCTTGCCACATTACGTTGTCTTGCTCGCAAATGTGATAACCCGCTACTAATTTTTTATTAATGGCTTGTAGGTGGGTTAGCTCGTCTAAGTTTATGTGTGTCATGGTTTATTTACCTGCCTTTGAATCTGGCTGAGGCTCTGAATTAAATGGATATAAATAAAAGTGCTGACCGGCAATTTTTACGCGGGCTTTTTCATCGCTTTGAATTATTTTAATATCGCTGTCGCTGACTAATTTTTGATACAAAAATAGCATTTCGTCGGCATCGAGATTTGGGTAGCTTTCGTCTAAAAATTGCAGCAAGGGCTGCGGCTTTTTGCGTTTTTTATTAAAGCGCTTAGCAAAGCTGATTTTAACATCGTTGTAGTCAGGAATATTAGGCGTAACAAATGCAGGCACGTCTTGTTGATCTGGCAATTGGTATTCTTCGTGTTCAAATTCAACCAAGCTTGCCATGTAAGCCACAATATGGCGCTGCTGACCAAGCGAATATCGCTGCGCGTCGCTCACAAAATGTGGCTGTACAGCACTTAGCATGTTGTCTACGCCATTTTTGCGCACAAGCCCAAGTACTTTGGCTGCTTGGCGAGTAATTAAGTTATTACGGCGTAACTCTTCGCGCAGCGGCATAAGCATGTCGGCACTTTTACGTAAGCTTTCTCTACCCACTAAATGCATTTCGAGTATACGGGTACGTAATTGCTCCAGCATGCGTTTGTCGGTATACGCTTTACCTGAGCGCTCAATGTGCAGTATTTGCTTACTTACTTGCTCTTCAATGAGGGTAAAACACGCATGAAATTCACCACGAATATCAACCATTTCAAGCATTGGCTCTATGTATTCGTCAAACGCTTCTATTACCGCTTTATAACGCTTTTGCAGCGATTGCACCGCATTATTAGATTTAGCTTGTTCAACAATATTTAAAATAGCGTTTTCGTTGTGCGTATAGAGCTTCATTATTTTACGCACCCGATCATCCATAATACGGCTGTAGCGGCGTAAGTCGTCAAAGTCTTCTATTTCGCCAGCGTTATCTAGGCGATTTCCTAAACGTGCCAGGTCGTCGACTAATACGCTAATTTCTTGCGCTAAGCCTAAATGCTCTTCTTGCAGTAAAAACGTAGCAAAGTCGGCAATGGCACGATTTATTTCAAGCTGTGAGGATTTAGCCAGTGGAATTAAAATATCTTGGTTTAACAAACGATTTGTTTCTTTATAAATGCGTTCGTTTGACCACGTAGGCTGCTTTTGCTTAATCGTGTTTTGTACGTCTTTTAGGCTAAAGTCAGCCATTTTAAAACGTTTAAATAATAGCTCTAATACACCCCAATGTTCGGTTATGGTGTTTAGCAGCTTTTTAGCTGGGATCATAAGAGGTTACAACATCCTAGTATTTTATTATTGAGTTCTTTTAGAAGACTCATTATTACGTATTTTTAATTAACCTTGTCTGTATATAGTATTCGTTTTTAAGACCATTTAATAATAGTTTTTGCATAGAGGCAGTGCTAAAATTCGCGCCGAAAATAGGCACATGAAATGGAATGTTATTTGTGTGTTCTTTAAAACTATATCAAAGGTTGTTTAACTACCATGGTTTCCTCGATTATTCTAACCCTGATAGCGATTGCATTTTTACTGATCGTTATAGAAGATATAATCCATGTCAATAAAGCTAAAACCACGCTGTTTTTTGGTACGCTTTGCTGGATTCTTCTTTTTATATACCCTCTACACGGGCAAAGCCCCGATACGATTCAACACCTTTTAAATGAAAATATTTTAGAAATTGCCTCTCTATGGCTATTTTTAATGGCTGCAATGACCTTTGTAGCGTATTTAAATTCAAAGGGGTTTATAGAAAATATTGTTCACCGTGTTATGCCAAAAAGTATTAGCGAAAAAAAGCTCATGTTTTTGGTGGGTGGTTTTGCATTTTTGTTTTCGTCGATTTCAGACAACGTAACAGCGACGCTTATATCGCTCGCGGTTGTTATGTCGTTAAAACTTGAACCTAAAAAGCTCATTAAATACGCCACGCTTATTGTGTTTGGTGTTAACTCAGGTGGGGTCTCGCTAATAACCGGTGACGTAACCACACTGATGATATTTTTAGATGGCAAAGTAACCATTGCTCATTTATTACTACTTATAGCGCCAGCACTTGCAAGCGTTATGCTGCTAGCCGCGTTACTGTCTATCGGTATGAAAGGGCGTGTTGAGTTTGCTGGTGCAGGTAAAACCCGCATTGAAAAAACCGACATTACCATTGCTGTTATATTCTTATCTACCGTAGTGAGCACACTTATGCTGAGTGTAGTTTACAGCGTACCGCCTTTATTAACTTTCTTGTTTGGTTTATCAGTGATGTTTTTAGTAGCGCAATTTTTAATGCGCAAAAAAGACATAAACAAAGACATAATCGATTTTGTTCGCGATATAGAATACGACACATTATTGTTTTTTGTAGGTGTACTTTTACTTGTAGGCGCGCTTAAAGAAATTGGTATGTTGAGTAAATTTACCGACCTATACACGGTAATGGCACCTGAGTACGCAAACTACTTAATGGGCATATTATCAGCAGGGGTCGATAACGTACCGCTTACTGCTGCTTTATTAAAAGCCGATATAGTAATGAGCCAACAACACTGGTTGTCGTTTACGTATGCAACGGGCGTGGGCGGTTCAATGCTTATTATTGGTTCGGCTGCGGGCATTATTGCCATGAGCAAAGTTAAAGCGCTTACCTTTATGAGCTACTTGCGTTTATCGCTGCATTTATTAATTTGTTACACCGTAGGATATGCGGGCTCGTATTACATGGGCAGTTTTATTTAACTCATAGATTATTAAATGCTTGACAGCTAGACGTCTAAACGATAACTTTCAAAGCCCCGCTACTTAGTGGGGTTTTGTTTTATTAGCTACTGGTTAATAAAGCATTCAGAAGAGGTGCGATACTTAGGTACTTAATGTTAGGCGACGAAAGCCGATGATCATTAAGGAGGGAAGTACTCGCCGAGGAAAATAATGGTACGTCGTCATTGTTTTTCGGTTTATGGGGCTGAATCCTCAAAACTGTCACCAATATAGGTGGAGAGCTTCTGGCAGTGGACTTATCTTCAAGCATTCCTTTGCCAAGTTCTTCTTGTTTTATTGCGATTTGGATATCGCGAAAGGAGACTAAATGACTACCCAATCAGCGCCACAAACAGTACCTCAAACAGAGTTAAGCGCAAAATCAGATTACATCGTTGCCAAGTTTGGCGGAACAAGTGTTGCAAACTTTGAAGCAATGAGTCGCTGTAGCGAAATTATTGTTGCAGATAAAAGCGTACGTATTGTTGCCGTGAGCGCCAGTGCCGGCGTAACTAACCACTTAGTTGCACTGTGCAAACCAAGTATTACCTCAAGTGAGCGCCAAGAACACATAAACGGCGTGCTTGCTATTCAACAAACTATTTTAGATGAGTTATCGCTAGATGCCGATTTAGCGGTTGGCTTTAACGAAACCCTAAAAGCATTTCAAACATTGGCTCAAGAGTCACTAACAACCGATCAGCAACACGACGAGCTACTTAGCTTTGGTGAGCGTTTGTCGTCTTATTTATTTGCTCAGGTGCTGCGTTTACAAGGTTTAAACGCCGATCGCTTTGATGTGCGTAAAGTGCTTAAAACCGATAGCCAATTTGGTAAAGCAACGCCTAATGTTGCAGCCACAGCGCAAGCTGCTAAAGAGCATTTAATCCCGTTATTAGACGCTCAAGTAATTGTAACTCAGGGATTTATTGGCAGTGACGAATACGGTCAAACAACAACGCTTGGACGTGGTGGTTCTGACTACAGTGCTGCATTATTAGCTGAAGCAATTAACGCTAAAAGCGTGCATATTTGGACCGACGTAGTGGGCATTTTTAGCACCGACCCGCGTTTGTGTGCAAAAGCGACGCCTATTGCACGCTTAAGTTTTGACGAAGCCGCTGAAATGGCAACCTTTGGCGCAAAAGTATTGCACCCAGCGACTATTTTACCAGCGAGCCGTAGCCACATTAATGTGTTTGTTGGCTCTAGCCGCGAGCCTGAGCGTGGCGGTACATGGATTGAGCGCGAAAAATCGCAGCAACCAGGTATACGCGCAGTAACGCAACGTAAAAACCAAATTTTGCTTACGCTTAAAAGCCCAGAAATGCTCCTAGCAAGCGGCTTTTTAGCACGCGTATTTACACTATTAAGTGAATACAATATATCGGTAGATTTGGTAACCACATCAGAAATCAGCGTAGCTATAACCCTTGATAACGCGCAAAACGCATCGCGCCCAGAGCTTGATCAAGAATGCCTAGATAAGCTTGCAGAGTTTTGCCATGTTTCGGTAGAAAACAACCTAACATTGGTGGCACTTATTGGCTCTGAGATTCAATTACGCCAACACGAAATGAACTTAATGAGTGTACTAAAAGACTTTAACATTCGATTAATTTGTCACGGTGCTAGTAAGCATAACCTGTGCTTTTTAGTAGAGCAAACTGAGTCAGATAACGTAGTACAGTCTATTCATAGCCGTTTATTAGAAAATGATTTTGCTGCATAAGTAACTGTTATTCAGGAAAATCACCTAGTAAAATCAGTTAATAAAGTTACTTAACAAAATTAATTAATAAAGTCATTTAATAAAAAGCATCGCCAGTCGGTGCTTTTTTTATGCACCACACTCACATCAAAACAAACATTGCGGTCACTGCTATCAGCTACAGTAATGCTATTACTGCAAGCACTCAGCTTTGCACTATGTAATTCGTCAAACACATTGGGGCTAAGTAATTTTGCAATAGGGCGGCTGGTGGCTTTAGCAAGTGACTCTTTTAATGTCCAAATTCTAAAAAATGTATCTGCTTGGGCTTGGGTATTAGTAGGCTCAGTGATAAGTGTAATTTCATCATTATGGTAAAAATGCTTAGCGAGCTTTTCAAACGGGCGCTTTAGGCTTACTTTTTCAATATCAAACCCAAACTCACTTTTATCAAGATTTAGCGCAACGCCAACCAAACCATGCGAGTGCGAAATACAGGTATTAATAACATCACCACTCACATGTATTTGCAGTTTTGAGCTTGCTTCGTCAAATTCTGTACTCATTTTATTAAGGGGTACGTGCGTATGTTGCGGCTGCGTTACTTTAATAAGATGTTTTAACAATAACCGCGTAGCTAAATACTCTTGCTTAGCTTGTGGGCTTTTACGGCGGTTTATAATGGTTAACTCAAATGGGCTTAAGCAGTCGGGCAAATTAAAGTCACTAAGCTCAAGTGTTTTAGCATTAAATAATAAAATACTGTTACTCGCTAAAGACAAATTTATCAATTGAGTTGAAGTAATACTCAAGGCGTTTTTAAAATAGTGTTCAGTCATAAAAGCCCTAAAGCAAAAGAAGTCGCTGATATTGTGAGCGGTTAACGCCACTAATAAAGGCTGGGTACAATTTTATTACTCAGCTGGCATGAAATATGGTTTAATTCACAATAATCAAAATAATAACAGATTTGTAGATGTATGGCACAAGTGCGTGATGGGTTTCAAAGCCGACTTGGTTTTGTTTTAGCCGCTGCTGGCGCAGCAGTGGGTTTGGGTAATATTTGGGGTTTTCCTACGCAAGCGGCCAACCATGGTGGCGGTGCATTTTTACTGGTTTACTTTATTGTTATATTTTTACTTGCGCTTCCTGCGCTGTATACCGAACTTTATTTAGGTCACAAAGCACAAGCTAACCCGGTAAAAGCATTGGGCGATGCATGGCAAAACACTAACCGTAAAGTAGGTGCAGCAGCAGGTTATATAGGCCTTGCGGGCGCAGTTGTTATGCTAAGTTTTTACTCAATAGTGGCAGGGTGGATGCTCTCCTACGCTATTGAACCCATAACGACCTTTTTAGGTTTCACAGGCGCAAGCGAATTTTTACATAGCGACTCAGTGCTTCGTAATTTTGTATTTACGCCGCTTATGCTTATTTTAACTGCCAGTATTATTTTAAAAGGTGTTAAATCGGGAATCGAAACCTGGTCGCGCCGTTTAATGCCACTGTTACTTGTATTGCTTGTTGGTTTAATTGCCTACATTGCAACACTCGATGGCGCAAGTGAAGGCTTTGCCGCGTATTTAATTCCTGATTTTAGCCAAATACTCGATCCTAATTTAATTATTGCCGCAATGGGGCAAGCGTTCTTTTCGCTCTCGTTAGGTGTAGGCTGTATGATGATTTACGGATCGTACTTACAACCTGGTGCGAGCTTGCCAAAGCTTACCGCAAGTGTTGCCTTACTCGATACCAGTGTCGCGTTTTTAGCTGGCTTACTTATTATACCCGCGATTTATGTAGCGCAGCACAACGGTGTTGAGGTATTTAGTGGTGGTAAACTGATTGGCGAAGGGCAACTTATTTTTGCTATTTTACCTGAACTATTTAGCACCATGGGCGAAATTGGCTTATTAGTTGGTTTATTGTTTTTTGTATTAATGTCTATCGCATCGGTTACGTCAACTATATCGACCACCGAAATTCCGGTGGCGTTTTTAGTCGAAAATCATAAAGTTAGCCGCACCAAAGCAACATGGGCAGTAAGCGCTGTTGTACTTGTGTGTGCAAGCGCCATTATATTAAATTTTGATTGGTTATTTGGCTTAGTCATTATGCTATTTACCCAATACCAATTACCGCTTATGGGTTTGTTTTACTTTATTACAGTAGGGTGGATGTGGCAGCGTGGTAATAAATTACACCAAGCAACAACAGGCGTACATTACTGGTTTGCTCAGTATATTCGTTTTGTTTGCCCAATATTAATGACCTTGGTATTTGCAAACGTCGCGTTTGGTTAAGCTCTATTTAAAGTGAATTTTTAAACAAAAAAAGCGAATAGGGCTCACCTTATTCGCTTTTTTTGTGCCTGTTATTTAGGTATAGCTTAGGTCTTTATAAAACCTCATTAGTTAGAGGCCTACCTTCATTTACTTCAAGCGCGTTAAATACGGTTGTGTTTGCTATTTCGGTAAGTGCTTCTTGCGTAAAAAATCCCTGATGCCCCGTTACTAATACGTTTTTAAAGCTCACTAAGCGCGAGAATATATCGTCTTGATTTATTTCGTCGCTGTGGTTTTTAAAAAATAGCTCCGACTCTTGCTCGTAAACGTCGAGCCCCAAGTACCCTAATTTTTTAGTTTTAAGCGCATTAATGCACGCTTTGCTGTTAAGCAGTGCGCCTCGTGAGGTGTTAATAAGCATAACGCCGGTTTTCATTTTACTAAACGCCTCGTCATTTATTAAATGATGAGTTTGCTCCGTTAAAGGGCAATGCAAAGAAATCACATCGCTTTGGCTAAGTAAGGTGTCTATATCGGTAATTGTATAATTGCCAGGTTGTGCGTAGGGGTCGCACACTAATACTTTAGCGCCAAAGCCATTTAAAATGTTGCACAGCGCAAGGCCAATTTTACCGCAACCTACAATACCCACGGTTTTATTGTGCAAGTTAAAACCAAGTAGCCCGTTTAAATCAAAGTTACCTTCGCGTACGCGGTTGTATGCTTTATGAGTTTTACGGCTAAGCGTTAGCATAAGTGCAATACAGTGTTCAGCTACGGCTTCAGGGCTGTAAGCAGGGACGCGTAATACTTTAATTTTGTGTGCTTTTGCTGCAGGTAAATCAACGTTATTAAATCCTGCACAACGCAGCAAAATAGTATTTATGCCTTGGCGAGCTAGTTGTTCAATAACCGTGGCGTTTACGGTGTCGTTAACAAATACGCATATGGCATCAAACCCGTTTGCTAAAATAGCCGTTTGTTCGCTCAGGGCTTGTTCAAAATACGTTATTTTTATATCACGGTTACCGCGTGTACTTTGTTCAAAAAAAGGCAGTTCGTACTTTTGAGTACTAAAAAAAGCAATGTTCATGGTAATAGCCTCGATGCTTAAGTATTTGTAGGGTAGTTAACCTTTAATACAATAAACTACTTTATAAACCTGTGCTTTAGTAACACGCATTTTATTGATTTAAATTAAGCCTTAAGCGGAGCCTTACTTGAGGTAAACAAAGGTATTTTAGACGGTACCTTTTTACCACCTCTGGCAGCGCTTAACTTTGCGGCTTGCAGTAAGTTACTTTCTATTACTTGTTTAAGTGTTTCGGGCTTAGTACGCGGTGCATAGCGTGCAACAAGTTGCCCTTGCGAGTTAATTAAAAACTTAGTGAAATTCCACTTAATTGCACGATTTTGCGAAATACCCCGCGTATGCGACTTTAAATAATTAAACAACGGATGTGTTTCTGGCCCATTTACCATTACCTTGCCAAATATCTCAAATGAGACATTAAATTGCTCTTGGTAAAAGTCTTTAATGGCTAAATTATCAAGCGGCTCATTTTGGCCAAACTGGTTGCACGGAAACGCAAGTACAGTAAAACCATTGCTTTTGTATTGCTGATAGAGCTTTTCGAGCGCGTTTAATTGCACCGAAAAATTACACTTACTCGCTGTATTAACAATAAGAACGGTTTTGCCCTGTAATTGGCTAAGAGAAAAAGTTTCGCTGTTAAAAAGTGGTGCATTAAATTGATAAATACTATCCATAGGTTACCTACTTACCTTTCCCGCTAAGGAAATTTTATAAAGACTTTCATTCGCTTTTTTATCGACCGGTTGACATAATCGAGGTCTAGTTTCTAAGTTATCAGTTTAATAGGTCATTTTTATGTCAATGAAAGTCGCATTTATAGGTTTAGGCGTAATGGGTTACCCAATGGCGGGGCATTTAGCAAAAGAAGGGCACAGCGTATGCGTTTTTAACCGCACTCAAGCTAAAGCACAAGCGTGGACTGCAGAACATTCAGGAAGCTTTGCACCAACCCCACGCGAAGCTGCCAACAATGCCGACATCGTATTTATGTGTGTTGGTAACGATGACGATTTACGCTCAGTAGTGTATGGCGACGACGGCGTGTTAGCGGGCATGTTGCCGCACACTATTTTGGTTGATCACACCACAACCTCTGCCGAAGTAGCACGCGAAGTGGCTGCAAAAGCGGCTCTGCAAAATATCGACTTTATAGATGCGCCTGTATCGGGCGGACAAGCTGGCGCCGAAAACGGCGTATTAACGGTTATGGCGGGTGGCAGTGAAGCCGTATTTGCTAAAGTGCAGCCAGTTATGGCGGCATTTAGTCGTTTTAGCCAATTACTAGGCGGCGTTGGCTCGGGACAACTTTGTAAAATGGTTAATCAAATTTGTATTGCTGGCGCAGTGCAAGGTTTAGCCGAAGGCTTACATTTTGCCAAACAAGCAGGGCTTGATGGTGAAAAAGTTATAGAAACCATTTCTAAAGGTGCAGCCGGTTCGTGGCAAATGGAAAATCGCTACAAAACAATGTGGGCGGGGGAATACGAGTTTGGTTTTGCCGTAGATTGGATGCGTAAAGATTTAGGCATTGCACTCGATGAAGCTAAAAACAACGGCGCTACTTTACCAATGACCGCAACGGTCGATCAATACTACGCCGACGTACAAGCACTTGGCGGTGGCAGATACGACACCTCAAGCTTACTAGCACGCATTGAAGCGCTGCATAAAAAGTAACGTTTACGTTGAGTATGTCGATGTAGACGCGAAGCTTGCTGGCGTGACGGGCAAAGCCCGTAAAGTAATTTATTCACAAAGAGGTTATGAGGCGCTGCGCTTTTAGAGGAAGTAATAGATCTAAAAAACTATTGTTTTTATGTTTCTCATTTACTCCTCATTCGCTTCTCTTTGTGAAATAAATTTTGCTTTCTTTGTAGTGATACAGATATTAATAAACAAAAACGCGACGCTTTATTGCTAAAGCGTCGCGTTTTTAATGCGTTATACAAACAAAATTACATGCTTTGAGCGTAGTTATATAGCGCCTTTAAAATTGTAAGATTTTTTTCGCTGTCGTCATGCTCATGCGCTAGGTTCTCAAGGGTGATCATAAAATCTTGCGCGTTAATCGATGGTTGATCTTCCCCGTGCATTAACTTGTTTTGGCAATACTGGCGCCATTGGTCAAGCTCTTGCTGGTTTAGCGTTTCAGGCCAGTTACGGGCGCGGTATCTAAACAACAAGGTATTAAACTTTTTATCTTCAAAGTCTAATTTCAACCCTGCTAATTCATCTGGTTTTGCATCACGAATAATCGCAAACTTAGCTTTATCAGCATGGCTTGTAAACCCATCGTAAAGTAAGTAGTCAACGTTAGTGGTTGCGCTGTAATCGCCTTGCTCGTTAAACACCTCCGTTACTTTATCGCGAAGGTCGGTATTGGCTTTTAAAATAGCTAAGTTAGCTAAGCACTGCTCGCGATCAATCCCAAGGCGGGCGGCGTTTTCAGGCAATAATGTTTTAGCTGGGGCTAAAATAGGGCACTTGTTTAAATGCACTAGTTTTAAGCCAACAGGTAAATCGTCTTCGGCTAAATCTACACGTTTGGTGTATAAACGTTTGCGTAACTCTTCTACGTTTAAATCAATGAGTACTTGCGGGTTTTGAGTTAAATCAAAACAAATAACCGCATTTTTATTTACCGGATGAAAGCTCATTGGTGCAACCCAGCTTGTGCAGCCTTGTGTTGCAGGTATGCGCGACGTGGTATGCACCAGCGGCGTCATGTTAAATACATCAACCAATTCAGCGAGTGCTTTTTTGCCACGCAAACCAAAAAAGAAGTTATACAGCTTTGGCTGTTTTTCTTTTATTAGTTTAGCCAGTGCAATAGTGGCGGTTACATCGCTTAGCGCATCGTGCGCAGCGGCGTGTTCAATACCATTAGCTACCGTTAAATGTTCTAGCTTAAAGCTTGGGCTGCCGTCTTCTTTTAACGGCCATTCAATGCCTTCAGGGCGCAGCGCGTAACAAGCGCGTACTAAATCAATAATATCCCAGCGACTATTATTATTTTTGTATTCGCGCTCGTATGGGTCGTAAAAATTACGGTAAAAGCTATAACGACTCACTTCGTCATCAAACCGAATACTGTTATAACCGGCAACACAGGTATTTGGCACGCTAAATTCGGCATGAATTTTTGCTATAAACTCAGCTTCAACTAAGCCTTTTTTCATCGCTACTTGTGGCGTAATACCCGTAATTAAACACGCCTCAGGGTGAGGTAAGTAATCCGCTTGCGGCTTACAATATTCAATAAGCGGCTCGCCAATAATATTTAAATCAAGATCGGTACGAATACCCGCAAATTGGCTCGGCTTATCCTTTTGAGGGCTCGCCCCCCAAGTCTCGTAGTCGTGCCAATAGATTGTTGCTTGATTTCCTTGATAACTTTCATTATTCATTCTATGTCTTAGCCCTTTATATTTACGGGTTATTAGCGCTACTCAGTTTATTTTTGTATTTTCGAGTTTCTTGTAATTGGCGCGTTGTGTGTATAGTTTCGTGTATAAATTTTTTGCTAACTGTGTATAAAAAATTAAATGGCGATAAGGGATGCCAAATTAAGAAAGCTGCTAGGTAAAAATCAAACACCTTGTGTATTATCGCATAGAGATAGTTTAAGTGTAAGGGTATCAGCTAAGGGGACTATCACTTGGCAATACCGCTTTTGTTACATGGTTCACCAAGCGTTACCGTGTATCGTGAATTGCGCAGTATACCGAAGGGCAAAGCAATAAGTGACAAAACCATAGAACCTATTCGTCACGCTGCAGACACCGCCAATTGGAAAGACTACGCCGAAGTAGGTCGCCGCATAAAAGGCATTGTTACCAATGTAAGTATCGAATCAAAGCTTCACCGGATGATTAACAATGTTTATAACGTTACAACCGAAACGAGTCTTAAAACTCGCCTAGTAGAATGTACAAGGCAACCCAAAGGCACAGCCGAAAACTCAATACTAAGGATAACACCAACGTCGGCGCAGCCGACGTATCTTGGACTAGTGGTAATAACTGTACGCCCATAGCCGCAGGGTCTAGGGCTGAGTTGTTACTCGATATGATATGCACCTCAAAAAATGACGTTGATGAAGTAATAAAGGATCTAAATAGCGGAAAAAGGATCGCCCGAAACTGCCAAATTTATCAAATACGAGACGGCCAACTTCAAGTTTTAAATATTGATGAGCAAATAAAGCATGATCAGCGCTTAGCTATTGAGTCATTGGCTAAAACATATTCACAAAAAGCAGGTAGCTGGCACATAACTGAAGCCCATTGGTAACAAGCCCGCGAGTATGTAGAGCTTGCTTATAAATACGCGCAGCTTGACGGGCGCAACACACCAAATAACACCCATATACAAAACGATCTAGTCACTATTTGCGATTGGGACCTAGTTACTTTAGTAAAACAAGGCAGCGCATCAGCAATCAGCGATAACGATTGGTGGGCACTGGATTTAATAGTATGAAAAAAATAATTACCATCCCTTTACTTTTTATTAATACTTTGCCAACATCAATACCTTAAATGGAAACTAAATTAAGGAATAAAATGAGAGCTCTAATATTTTTAATGGTATCACTTCTATCTTTTTCTAGTTATGGAGGGATAGTTAAGGAAAATACATATGGAACATTATCGAGTGATAGTAACAGCGAAATACTTAAATTTAATAGTGCAGCAGGAAGTATAGAAATAAAAATTGATACAGAGGGTCAAAAGCTAACATACCCAGACGGTAGCTATATTTTTATCAAACCAAAACAGAGCAGTGTGACACGCTTTAGTGCAATGACTGGCCGATCAGAGACTGCTTTGTTGAAAGATTTGTATAGCTCTGTATGGCAAGTTACTAATCAAGTAAAAAATATTGGAGTTTATTTTGAAAACTTTAATAACACTCCTGATATGCCATTGACTCCTGGAGTATGTTTTGATGGTCAAATTCAAGTACCTTGTGGCTTGGGAATGAATCAGAGTAGTAAATTTGATATTTCAGAACTTTTAAATAATGTGCAAACTAACTCTTCATCTTCAGCATGTAGTTATGAAAGAGCTCGCTATACTAACACACCATATAACGGCCATAGCTCATTGTTCAGATGTAGTTTAGGCTCGGGTGTGATTCTTGTTAGCACAGGTATAGGTACTATCGCTTCGTGCATTATAGATCCATCAAAACTCATTTGTGCAGCTGCTGCTAGTGCGTATGTAGGATCAATAGTTTTATATGAAGATAATAAGTTAGCTTGTAATGCTAGTTATGTTGACTCTCGTAGAGCTTTAGAAGCATGTGAAGAGGCTAACCCAGATGCTGGCGGTAGTACTGGCGGCGGCAGTGGCAGCGGTGGCAGCGGTGGCACAGGCGGCGGCAGCGGCGGCAGCGGCGGTTTTTGTACAAGTACAACAGTGTATTCTGTCTGCACATCGGGAGGATGTAATAGTTGGACTGAGATGGCAGTTGTAGGCTGTTAATTAACCTAATTATTTAGGCTCCTTTAATTAGGGGCCTTTTCTATATATGATGAAAGGTTACTGATATCATGACTTTCAGCAAAGCTACTTACCTTGTGCTAAATATCAAATCTATAAAGGTTTTTTTTCTTTTTTTACTTCTATGTATAAGTCCATTTAGCAAATCCTACTTTATTACTTTCACTATATATTTAATGATAACTTTGTTTATCTGCATAGACTTTGAAAGTTTCATTCAAGATAAAAATATACACTTTAATCTTAAGAAAAACATTTTACATCACAAATTAGTTTATACAGTATTATTTACATGTGTGCTTATTATATATCTTGGCATATATCTTGATGTCGAAGAGTTTACTGCAGCTATATATTTCATACCTTTACTATTAGCGCTAGAGTTTCGTCTTTCGTTAAATAAAAATGAAATAAATAAATTTTTAAAATTAAATTTTTTTCATGAAATGCCTAATATAAAAAAATTGTATGCTTAGTTTATTTTGCTTTTATGCCAATAGGTATTTTATTATCTAATAACATTAATAGTTTAGTTATACATTGTATGATTTCATGTGTACTACTATTAATGTTTTTAGATTGTTACGATATTTACTCTGAAAAATTTAAATAAATACGTGACTTATTTCCTCCGTACTAAATCCCAATTAACTCTAATTGTTCTCCACGTGGTAGGTTTTTAATAAGTGACGCTGCTAATTGCGCAGTGGTTTTACACGGTGGATTTAAGAAGTGATCAAACGATTGGGTAATACGGAACGTAGCCCCGCATTCTTTTGTGTTAGTACATGAGCAATATAAATTAACAACATGGGTGCTTAGCTTTTCGCGTGATGTAATTGTTGCTTTAGCTTCGCAATTTGGGCAAGTAACTCGCGCCATAATATTCACCAATCGTTAATAAAATAAACTGTAATTATATAAAGTGTTGATAAGCTTTCCAAAAAGAGTTTTACTATTTAATAAGTAAACATTCAATGTAATAAAAATTAGATAAATGGAGTTAGTATGAGTATCAGTTATGGTTGGGAGAAGCTGTATTTAGCAATTGATTGTCTTACGAGCGAGGGAGATCAGATTAGCAGATTGGTTGATGCTGTTTCATTTAACTTAGCACAAATAACATCAGAAAATGATTTACCTGAAGCTTTAAAGCAACGGTTTGATGATTTAATGGAATCATTTAGAACAGTTCAGCCTTTAGAGGATGAAGGTCTGTTCAGGGCAACAATAAATTCGTTTACAGGAATGGAAAGAAAAGCTGCTATTGAGGAAATAATAAGCCTGTACTCAGAAATATGTAAACATAAAGAATTAGATTGAGTTTAACTTCAAGGCGCAAATTCTTGCGCCTTTTATCTTTAAGCACTTGGCTCTAAATCAAAATTTAGCTGTAACTTACTGCCAATTTCTGAATCCCTTGCTACTTCATCACTCATTAACTTAATTGGCGGTTTAGTTTCGTTTTTAAAATACATGGCATCGTATTTAGTCGAGATGCGAACGCCTGCGATTAAGTATAGCTGAGAACTAAAAAGCCGAAAAATTCACTCCTCCTCGCCTTCCTAGCAAGAAACGTGTCAAATTGACAACCCTAGTGACACGCCATTAATCGTCAGCTAGCCCAGTAAAAGGATCTGTCGTAGGTTTTAAAAAGATCGAACTGTCAAAAAGTGACAATGTTTGACTTGAAGTGACAGCAAAAAGATAAAATTGCTGGTGATTTACCTAATATTTAAATGTCCTTAATTTATTATCAGTTAAGTGATAAACAAATTATGAAATATTTACATAAAGGTTCACAAAGCCAAGAGCGGTTAGATGCACTTTTATCGTTTGGTAAAAGTACCAGTGGAGATATAAAAGCGGCACTCAGTGATTAGTTGGTTCGTGACATTATCAAAACCAATGCAGCAACACTTAATTTTTTACCAGCACCAAATTTAACAAGAGCGCTTAAGCGCGTTGAAGTTGTGGCTGGAAAAATTGAGAAGATTAAAGAGCTAGGTTGGTAAACAATAACATTTGAGGTGAGTAGGTAATTTGGCTGAACACTATTGCCTAGATATTCTCGTTAATTTGATGTAATTTGCTATCGACTATTTAAATAAAATCATAAGGAACTTGATTATGCATACTCCAATTCAATTTTATGTCACTTTACCATTTGACCTTTTTCGACTTGGCCGTAAAACAAAAGCTAAGTTTGACTATATCCGAACTACACCACCAAGAGAGGAAGAACAAACTTGGGATGTAAGAGTTTACAAAAAGAATGATATTGACTTTGTTGACAGTAAATCGGGTGGCTTATCACTATTTAATTACAGAAACCCTAAATTCGGTACGCTGTGGTGGAAGTTACCAGCTAAGTCTAAAATGCCGCAAGGCCTACATGTTTCACTAGATGATGGGGGATCGCTAGGTAAAAACCATTTTACTATTCGCCCTCTATACGATATGCCTGTGACTCTGTACTTAGATAAATTAAATCAGTTAGACTCAATGGCTATCCCTTGTTTTATCGGTATACCAAATAAAGATGTAGGATAATTATGTTTTCACAATTAGAGCTTAGATTAATTAAAAGTACTCTTAAAAGCAGGGTTGAAAAAGAAACAGTAGAGCTTAAACAGCTTGATGAAGATAGCGATGAATATATGGAAAAGGCTAATGATTTAATGGTGCTTGATACATTAATTTCTAAAATTGATAAATCGCAAAATTAAAGCTTGAGGCGCTAGCTCCTAACTAGCGCTTTACTTCCTTTCCCGACCCCCAAAAAGCTCTAAACAATCGCATTAATCCAAGTGTTGAAACCGCAATACCCAGAATCACAAATTCAAAGTACCAGGGCGCGCCTTTATAGCACATTGCTTGCCAACCTTTGTGCATATACGGTTGCATAGCGGGGATAAAGTGACACACAAACAACCCCAAGAAGAATAAAGTAATCACTTCATCCATAATGGCTTTGTCGCGTTTTTTTTAAAACCAGCAAGTCGTAATCGGCGTCGTTTTGCTCGGCTTGCATACAGCGCCTTGCTTTGGCTTCAAACTGGGAAATTTTAAAGCTGTTTTCAGCGCGTGCTACATCAGCGGCCATTTCTGCCGCTATGCGTTTACGCTCAACATAGCTGCCGGTTGAATCGGCTATTGGGTCAGCAATAAATGAAACCAGTGTTTTTAACCATCCTATTATTTAATCCCTCGTATAAATTTAAGAAAGCTTTTAGAGTCTTTGCTAAACGCTTGGTGCCTTAACAGCTGGTTTGGTGGATAAATGAGGTTGTAGTCAAAGGCTTTAAGTCTAAAGTTGTAAGTCAAGTAGTTAAGTCACTGAAACGAAATCGATAAGTTTAAGTTTCGTTGGTTGTTTTTATAAATATCAATTGTCGTAAATTAGTAATTTGGCATTAGACTAAAGTCTATAGGTTAGATTTATTCACTTATTAGGTTTGTTTTAATCGTTTGTCGGTTTTGTGTTAATTCTCTAAAGTTCAGTTGTCGGCAACAAGCACGGCTTAACCAACAGGACTACGACCATGAAACTTACTCTTATCAAAACTATCGCTCTTAGCTCACTACTTACATGTTCAGCTGCTGCAATGGCTGAGCAAAGTGATTACAAATTAATGGTTATTGAAACTGCAACAGCGCCACAGCCACTTGAGCAATCATTTAATAGCTGTGCACTGAATGTTAAGTCAAAAAATTACGCTGAGGCTGAAGCAATTTGTACTAAAGCAATTGCGCTTTTAAAAGACGCAGATGGCCCTAAATTTAAAGTACGCCAACTTACATCGTTTGCATTAAGTAACCGTGGTGTTGCACGTTTAAAAGCGAACAACGACACTGCTGGCCTTGCTGATTTATACGAAGCAAACCAAATGTCTACAAGTACAATGGTATCGCACAACTTAACTCGCGCTAAAGAAGAGCTTTCTTTATAAAGTGCTTACCAAAAGCATGTTATAAAATAGCGAGAGTAAAAAAGCCCATGTTAGGTTAATTCCTAACATGGGCTTTTTTGTTTTATTTAATGCGTAAGTTAATACCTTAAATACGTTAATAGAGTAGGGTGTGTATTTATAATTAATATTTTGGGTATGCTTGTTTAGGCTACGCGAATATAATGCGAGATAACCGTATAAAAAATAATACCCCTTCTGCTTTGCTTATTTTGAGCAAGGCATCATTAAATAAATATTGAGATTTAAACCATGGCACCAGGAACCAGCCTAAGCGTACTTGAAATAAGTGCGATATTTTTATCAATTACCGCGTTACTCACCTATGTAAACCATCGCTTTATTGGCTTGCCAACAACCATTGGCGTTATGGTTATTTCGATGCTTTTATCTATCGGCGCTATATTTTTGGGCTTTTTAGGGTTTGATGATCTTATAGATTACGAAGTGAGCTTGCTCGATCAGTTAGATTTTACTGAAGTTTTGCTTGATGGCATGCTCTCTATGCTGCTGTTTGCTGGGGCGCTGCACGTAAATGTTAGCGATTTAAGGCGCTATAAATTGCCAATCGGTATTTTGGCCTGTGTTGGTACGTTGCTATCTACGGTTATTATTGCTGGCGCGCTTTATTTAGTACTTCCATTGCTTGGTTTTGATTTAGCGTTTATTTGGTGTTTACTGTTTGGCGCATTAATTTCGCCAACCGATCCGATTGCGGTAATGGGAATTTTACAATCTGCGGGTGCGCCTAAAAGTATTGAAACCGTGATTGCGGGTGAATCGTTGTTTAACGATGGTATAGGCGTGGTTATTTTTGTGCTTTTATTGGGTGTTTTATCAAGTGGTGATATTCCTACAACTTATTATGTAGCGCACACGCTGGCGGTAGAAGCCGGTGGCGGTATTGTTTTTGGTTTGGTATTAGGTGGTATTTTATATTACTTACTTAAAAGTATTGATAGTTACCAAGAAGAAGTACTCCTTACTTTAGCGGGCGTTATTGGTGGTTATGCACTTGCAAGCCATTGGCATTTGTCGGGCCCACTTGCAATGGTAATGATGGGGTTAATGGTGGGTAATCATGGTCGCAGTATGGCTATGAGCGACAAAACACGTCATTACGTTGATTTGTTTTGGGAGCTAATTGACGAAATTTTAAATGCCATTTTATTTGTACTCATAGGGCTTGAAGTCGTCATGATTGCATTTTCGAGTAATTTATTTATTGCTGGTGGCTTAACTATTTTTATAGCGTTAATGGCACGTTTAATTGTTGTGGGTATAACAACCACTACATTTAATAAGCAATTAGAGTTGCCATCTGGCGCATGGAAAGTTTTAACCTGGGGTGGCTTGCGTGGTGGTATTTCGGTTGCTCTGGTATTGCAATTACCTGATGGGAACGAGCGCGATATTTTGTTGGCTCTGACTTATGCGGTTGTGGTGTTTTCTATTTTAATTCAGGGTTTGAGTATTGGTAAAGTAGCCAAAACTATCCGTTAAATATAAATTGGTTAGACTAAACCTGTTAAATGTAATTTTTAAAAAAGCGTGTGAAATAGCTGTATTTCACACGCTTTTTATTTTTTTATAAAACAAAAGGGGAGTTAAAACGTAAAGCTGAGCTGCACACCGCTGTAAATATGTTCTTGTGCTTCCCAGTAGTCGCCATCTATTTGGCGTGCTCGGGTAAATACTTCTATTTTAAATGGCTTAAAGTGATAACCCGCACCTATACCTGCGTAACCGTCAATGTCGTTGTTCGATTTTTCTATTTGGTAGGTGTTATCGCCTCTATCGTTTTTAAAGGCGAGTTCGAACAGATCTAAGCCAAGCTCGGCGTATATAAAAAAGTCATTGAAATAACCAAGTTTCATTCCGTTGTCCCACGTTATAAATTCTTCTTGCTCGCCTTGTTTATTATCGATTACTGCCGCGCCAATTGCGCTTGTAAAAACAACACCAAAGTTACTGTAATTTTGCTTAACCATCATTTCTACACCCGCAGATGTAATGCTGCTATCGCCATTAAATTCTGATTTTATAAACATACCGGTGTTAGGCATGTTGTTACCGAGCAAAAGCCTTGCGTTTGCATTTTGGCTAAATGATAAAAGCGTGCTTAATAAAATAAAAAGAGAAAGTGTGTGTTTCAAAAAAGTTAACCCGTTAATGATGAGAAGTTAGTAGAGCTACAATTATAAATACATAACTTAGTATTGCATGTAATTAAATGTATAAATTTGTTTGAATGTTACTCAGCTATGCTTAAGGAAGTTGCTCAAAATAAAATCGACTAAATAAAAGCATAAATAATTATATACATTTTAAAACGTAAAGTAGCGATTTTAGGCACGTACGATGATGCGTAAGCTATTTGAATATATAGAAAAAGTTTAAACGTATTAGACTAAGGTCTATAGGTTAATTTTCTTCACTTATTAGGTTTGTTTTAATCGTTTGTCGGGCTTGTGTTAATTCTCTAAAGTTCAGTTGTCGGCAACAAGCACGGCTTAACTAATCAGGAATATGACCATGAAAACACTTATCAAAACTATCGCTCTTAGCTCACTATTAACATGTTCAGCTGCTGCAGTAGCTGATGCAAGTGATTACAAATTAATGGTTATTGAAACTGCAACAGCGCCACAGCCACTTGAGCAATCATTTAATAGCTGCGCACTGAATGTTAAGTCAAAAAATTATGCGCAAGCGGAAGAAATTTGTACTAAAGCAATCGCACTTTTAAAAGACGCAGATGGCCCTAAATTTAAAGTACGTCAACTTACGTCATTCGCATTAAGCAACCGTGGTGTTGCACGTTTAAAAGCCCATAACGACACTGCTGCACTTGCTGATTTATACGAAGCATCAAAATTGTCTAACAGCACGATGGTATCGCACAACTTAACTCGCGCTAAAGAAGAATTATCGTTATAAAAAACCTTTATAACGTGTTTTATAAAGTGCTTACTAAAGCATAATATAAAATAGCGAGAGTAAAAAAGCCGATGTTGGGTTAAACCCCAACATCGGCTTTTTCGTGCTTATTAACTTTGTATTGTGTTATACCAATCCGCAATAATACTTAATCATTTTGCGGGGCTAAACGTGTCGCTACCTGCGTTAAAAAATTCTCATTTAGAACAACCAAATAGCGAATTTTTTGCCTAGCTATCAACACGTTTTTTCATCCTCAAAATAGATCACTTAATTAAGCGAATTGGTATTATTAAAAAATAATAAAACTGTATTCTGTTATTTATTGTTTAGTGATTTTGTAGTTTTTAACTGATTGTAATTAATAAGTATTTTTACAAGTGTTAGACTAAAGTCTATAGGTTAGGTTTATTCACTTATTAGGTTTGTTTTTATCGTTTGTGGTAATTGAGCTAACACTCTAAAGTTAAGTTGTCGGCAACAAGTACGACTTAACTAATTAGGAATATAATCATGAAATTTACACTCTTAAAAACCATCGCTCTTGGCTCATTATTAACTTGCTCAGCTGCTGCAATGGCTAAACAAGGTGACTATAAATTAATGGTTATTGAAGACTCTGTAACTGCAGCACCCGCATTTGAAAAATCATTTAATAGCTGTGCTTTAAATGTTGAATCAAGAAACTACGAAGAAGCAGAAGCTATTTGTACACAAGCAATTGCATTACTTAAGCAAAGCCATGGTCCGCGTTTAAAAGTACGTGAACTTACATCGTTTGCATTAAGTAACCGTGGTGTAGCGCGTATTAAGGCTCAAAAAGACACTGCTGGTATTTCTGATTTATATGAAGCGGTTCAAATTTCTAAAAACTCACTTGTAACGCATAACTTAACTCGCGCTAAAAAAGAGTTATCTTTATAAGAATGCTTGCATAAAGCGCTTATAATTTAGCGAGAGTATAAAAGCCCATATTAGGTAGCACCTAATATGGGCTTTTTTTGTATGTTTGAATAACCGTAGTTACCTATTAAATACACTTTTTTAATAAAGCAGCTTTACTGAATAATAGTGCTTTTAAGAGTGATTTTTAGAGCCTTACGTTACTAATTTATATTGGTAAGTACTTGTTACCTAAAGCATAGGCCTATAAATATAGAAACATAGGTAAAAATATTATTTTTTGACGTGACTAAACTATCCAGTAAAGCGGAATTGTTTTATTTAAGTGGTTGTTTTTAATTGATAATAAAACCTAATACCTTTGACTTTAGTCTGTTTTTATTTAAAAATCGAAATGATATATATTTTATAGTATTAACGAGATGTGAATGCTAATCACTGTTTTGTGATAAATAGCTAGATATTACCTTTGTTTTAATTTTTAGTCCCACCTCCATATTACTAATAATTAAACACGGAATAGAGTAGTTATTAACTTGCGCAATAAAAATAAAAAGCGCAAATAAAGGGATTTAAAAATGCAATTCAAACTAAAAAAAATAGCTGCCTTGTTATTCGGGGTGGGTATTAGCCTTTCTGTATTTGCCGAAGATATAGAACTATACGTAAACCATAATGTTGAAACCGACGAAAACCCTCGCGTGCTTATTGTGTTTGATACATCAGGAAGTATGAAGACTAAGCTGCCTAATGGGGGCCCTAAAAAAATCGATGCTGGTATAAGCGCGATGACCCAATTAGTAAATGATAACAGCTCGATTGATTTTGGTTTAATGCGTTTTAATGGCAATGATGGTGGTTATGTTATGGCTGGCCTAGGCTCCTCACATGATAAAATATTGGATCAAATAAAAAAGCTGCCTGCTAGCGGGAATACACCTATCACTGAGACCTTATGGGAAGCTTACCTATATATGACGGGGCAGACGGTTTGGTATGGGCAAAATACGGACAAACGAGATACTACGATTGAGAGAGAGCAAAGTGGTAGTGATATACCTCGTTATGTTTCTCCATTTCAACAGGCTGTTGGTGCAGATGAGCGTTGTGATAACTCAATTAGCTTAATATTAATGACTGATGGTGATCCGACACAAGATATTACCCGAAATGATGATATAAGAGCTTTATACAAATCTACTTTTGGTTCATATCCTAGTACTACAAGTAATAGCTATTTGGCTGCTTTAGCTCAAATAATACATGGTACAAGAGATGTTGAGGTGGACTTGTACGACACCACGCCAGAGGTTGCTGATACTGGGCGAGTTTTTACTATCGGTTTTGGTAGTGGCATGAGTACAAATGGTAAAAAGTTATTAGAAAAAACCGCTTTATTGGGAGGAGGCGAGTACTTACATGCAGATACATCAACTGAACTTTCTGAAGCACTTAATAATACAATATCGAAAATACGCGAAGTTAACGATAGTTTTTCATCTCCTACGGTAGCAAGTAACAATGTTGACCAAACTCGTAGCCGAGAGTCAATTTATTTTGCGATGTTTTACCCAGAAACAGGCGCACGCTGGAACGGGAATTTAAAAAAGCTTAAAGTGTCTGGTGCAAATATTGTAGATTCAACTGATAAAATAGCTTTAGATAATAATGGGTTGATTGATGAAAAAGCACGAACATTTTGGCTGCCAACTAATAAGCCTGCAGACGGTAATTTAGTGGCTCAGGGGGGCGTAAATTTACTTTTATCAACCCTAGACCCTGATAGCCGTAAAATTTACATAGATAAAACGGGCAGTATTATTGATTTTACTTTTGATAAAGTACAAACCATTTTAAATTTAGCGACAAGTACCGTTACCGATCTTGCCCCTGATTTGATTCCTAATATTGGGTTAACTTTAGAGGAAGATGATATTAGCTGGGCACGAGGGGCTGATGTTGATAATGAAGATGGAGATGATTCATCAGTCGATCAGCGAATCAATATTTTTGGCGACCCTTTGCATTCAAAACCGGTATCTATAGATTACGGCGATGGAAGTATTCATATACTTGTTGGTACCAATGCCGGCTTTTTACATATGTTTGAAGACAAAGGCGATACTGTTGAAGAAAGGTGGGCTTTTACACCTGCAGCCTTATTAAAAAACATTCCGGCTTTGCGGAGTAATCTCGCAAATACAAAAGTGTATGGTATGGATGGCCCTATAAGTGTGTTCTTTAATAATAAAAGTTTAAACACTGATGGTTTAAATGATGGCGTTGTTAAAGCAAGTGAGGGCGATGAAGTTTGGGCATTTACAGGCATGCGCCGAGGCGGTAAAAATTACTACGGCCTGGATATAAGTGACCCAGATAAACCTAAAAAATTATGGAATAAGCCAATTGTTGGTGGTTCTGAAGAATTTAAATATTTAGCACAAACATGGTCTAAGCCCCAAATTGCGTATATTAAAGCGTTTGGTGAGGATCCATTGCTGATATTTGGCGCAGGCTACGATACAAACAAAGATAATGCGATTAGAACAACAGATGAAACCGGGCTAGGTATTTACATTGTTAATGCTAAAACTGGCGAAAAGGTATGGGCGCTCACTCCAGATGAACATGGTTTTACCGGTGAGCACAGTATTGCAGCGGATGTAACTACGCTTGACTCAGATTACGATGGGTATATTGACCGAATTTATGCAACCGATACTGGCGGTAATATTTGGCGTGTAGATATTCCCACCGATGATGAAGATGAGATTACTCACTTTAAACTTGCGGAGCTTGGCAGTACATTAGCGTCACAAGACAGACGTTTTTTTTATAAACCGTTAGTTGCTAGAACGCTGTTTAGTAAAGTTACTAAGACCAATTATGATGGTGAAATGATCACGACTCGTTTAGACACCCCGTACGACGCAATTGTGATAGGCAGCGGAAACCGCTCAAACCCACTTGCTACTAATGAGCAAGATCAGCTTTATATGATCCGTGATGAAAACACCTTAACAAAAATATTTACTGAATTTCCAGATCCAATAGTGCCAGATGATTTAATGAAAATGAATGAAGACCCATTTGGTAACGCACTTGATGACGTTGATAAGTTTGTTAACCTTGAAGTTAAGTTAGCTGAATTTAAAGGGTGGCGATATGAATTAGGGACAGGTGAGAAGTCCCTTGCTGCAGCTACAGTCGTTGGTGGGGTTGCTTACTTTACTTCCTTTACGCCCGCATCTTCCTCATCAACTCAAAACCAATGCTCGTTAACAGGTGGCGGTGGGTCGCTTTATGTCTTTCATTTGCATTACGGAACGAAGGTTTATGACGATGTGAAATTTGCAACAAGTAATGATGTACCAGATACACCACAACTATTTTTTGGAGAAGGACCTTCGTGTGAAGATAGTGATGCCAATGGTAAGTGCGATTGGGATGATGAAACGGATGTAACGCAAATTAGTCAGTTTTATTTAATAGGCCCTGGGATTGAGGGTTCTGATAAGCCAATAAAAGCTATTGAAATACTTGGACCAAATTTAAATATTGAAGATGGAAAAGTTAAGCTAGTAAATGGCGCTGAACCAATTGGTTTTGGCTTCAAAACTCAACAAACGTATATTTATAAACGCGAAGAAAACGATAGTCAGGCAAATTAAAAATACGATACTATAAGCTTTAGCCACCTTATTTAGGTGGCTTTTTGCTTTTAGAAGCTAATCAAAAATGCAGATGGTTTGCTTATATAATTGTTTTATAGTCATCGCAGCGCTCTAAACCAACCCATGTGTAATATACATTCGTTTACAAAACTCGGTCATCACTTGAGCCCTTTACTCTAGGCACTTGCAGTCCATATTAGACAATAATAACTGGTATTAGTTATATTTAATTAACAAATGTAAAAGCTAAACTTAACATGGCGTGTCACTATATAGGTACAGGGCATGTTAACTTGTTGCCATCCCCCCATAAAAATTCAATAAATTTCTGTTGTTTAAATCTATTTATTTAATTTATAACAATATGATTTTTAATAATAATTAAAGTGCAAAAAAGGAAGTCTTTGTATGTTTTTTAAAAAAAGTCAGTTAGCTATTTCATTAGCGTTTACGCTAGGCCTTGTTGGATGTGGCGGCGGTGGCGATGATAAAGTGGTCGTTGTAGAGCCAGTTGTAGCTAAGCCTGATCCTATAAAAGTAGATCCCGTAGAAGTTAACACTACCTCTCTTACTGGAAAGGTTATTGATGGCTATGTATCTGGTGCAATAGTATGGCTAGATATTGATGGCGATGGTACTTTTGACGAGCAAATAGAACCTTCTGTAGTCTCTGAAGAATCGGGTAATTATAGTTTTAATTTTACAGAAGAGCAGGCGCTGTGTGTGCCGTATTCAACTATGTATGTTGATGTACCGGTTGGTGCAATTGACGAGGACTTAGGAGAGGTAACACAAGCGTATCAAATGTCATTTCCGCCCTCAATTGAGGCTTTAACTGATGAAGACATTCGAAATATATCACCTTTAACAACCGTTATTTGGGAGCAATTGAGCCTTCAATTACAAAAAGTTGGTAGCAATAATTTAAGTTGTGATGCACTCAAAGAAAATACTGAGTTACTTGCAAGTCTTCAGAGCGAAATAACAAATGTTATGCAAAACTTGGTAGCGCATTATAATTTGTCGACTGAACAAATGTACTCAGATTTTATTGCCAATAGTGACAGTGATGCTTACGACAGAGCACAGGCGATTGTTAAAGGACTAAAAGCTGCCTATAAATTCAAGCAAGAGCTAGATGCTCAGTTTCCTGATGCAGAAGAAGTAAGAGCAGTTATTTATCAAGACACAGCAAAAGATGCAGAGTATGGGTTTGAAAATGCATGGTACCGCGACAAAGTTATATTTGCAGGCGCTGAGCTTATTTATGAGCAAGTAAAGCTTCATAATACAGACGAACTCGACACAATTGACGTTATTTTGTCTCGATTGGATTCAGCAGATACGCCTTGGGGTGAAGAGTTGTTAAATGGAAAACTAACAGTTAGAGACGATGTTTACATTAACGCCGATCGTACTTACCGATGCTCTAGCATTGAGAACGTTAGTTTTGAGCAAAGCAATGTGCTTTATGGCGTTGATAATACAAGCCCATCGGTTAACTTTCCTACAGCAGATGAATGCGTTAGTGCTAATTTAGATACACCGTTCGAGCGAGGTTTTAGCATTAGCTATACTGAGTCAGGATCGTTTTACCAAACTGACTTTGCCTTTAGAGAGGAAAATGCCGACTTTCAGACATTATTTAATTGGGTAAATGTTAAAGACAAAGCTGTAGATTTAGAAACTCAAGATTTAGTTACTGTACTCGCTGCTATGCCCTATAAGTTTGATGACGAAACATCTATTGATGCTAGCTTTTGGCGTAAATACAAAACCACAGATAACGTACGTATTACGAAAACAATTGAAGGGCAATGGTTTAGAGATACCCGCCAAGAAGATGGAACAATGCTGCATGAGTGCGGTGAAAATGGTGTTGATTGGGTGCAATGCGAATAATTTAAAAAGCACTTTAATAAATATTAGTTTAATGCCTTTCAGTTATTAACTGGCAGGCATTTTTTTGTTCAAAAAAGCTTACTTTTACGTGCGGTTTTTATTATATACCTGCTGAACTTTATTTTTAATCTGTTTTTTACTCGGGTTTACTGTAAAATTACTGGGTTAACATTTGTTAAGCAGTGCTTACAATTGTTATTGCTCGTTAAGTATTTAAACTAATTTAAGTAGAGCTTATGATTTTTTATATTATTGGGTTAAGTTTACTGGTTATTATTTTATGCGTTGCACTTTATGTAATTTACAGCAATGTACATAAAAGTCGGGTAAGAAAATCCAAGGAATACAACGTACTGTTTGATAAAGACACGATAGTGGATGATTTAATCACTCAACTAACAGAAAAAAATCAAACACAAGAAAACCAAGATAAAACAGCAAAAGGTAAAGAAGAAATCCTAGCAACATTTGTTGAGTTACATCGCTCTGGTAGCTTTTGCGCACATTTGAGTGAACAGGAAATTATTTACTTTGTTAAAAAGAAATTAAACATGGAGAGTAGTAAAAATGGATAGCGAAAAAGCAGTCCCAGCAGTAAAAAGTGGCTCATTTATGAGTCGATTTGGTCGTCGTAATGTAATTGTTGTTTCATCAATTGTTGTTGTATTAGCGGTAATTGCAACGCTGACATCGCAAGTTGTTTCATGGAATGAAGCTGATGAGCGTTTAGTCCATCAATCGGCTTTTACAGGTAACTTAACCGTAATAAATCAAGCCGGCCCTTATTTAAAAGCGTTTGGTACTACATCGGCTTATAAAAAAGTAATTTCGATTAATTTTACGGGTGACGCAGGCGCAACAGCAAGCGCAATTGTACCGCTAATACCCATTCGATTTTTAGATACTACAACGGGTGGCGCACGCGGTGTTTCTCGTTTTAGATTGCCAGGCAATGTACCAGCAGCTGAATCGGGTGCTTTACGTGGTTTACTTAAAATACACGAAGAGTTTGGCTCACAAGAAACGCTAATATCTAATTTATTAATGCGTGCTACCACTGAAAATGTAAAAGCATCGGCGCGTATGATGTCGGTAGAGCAACATTACTCTGGTGGTAATGGTCAATTAAGCCAAGATTTTGCAGATCAATTAACCAACGGTATTTTTGTTACTGAACAAATTATTAGTACCGGTGAGCGCGATAAATCTGACGATTTAGGTAATTTAAGTAAACAGCAGCGCGTCACTATTAATATTAAAATGGACGATGAAGGTAATACACTGCGTAATGCACCTATTTTAGGCGCTTATGGTATTACAGTAGTTGATGCCAGCATTATTGATATTGACTACGAAAGCAAAGTAAACGCTCGCCTTGAGGCGCAAAAGCAAGCAGCTGCAGATGAAGCGCTAGCGCGTCAAAATCTTAAAAAAGCTGAGCAACAAGCACGAACTGAAGTGGCTTTAGGTGAACAAGCAATTGCTAAGCAACGTGCTGAATCAGAAAAGCTAAAAATTAAAGAGCAAATTGATGCTGAGCGAATTAAGGCAAATGCCATTATTTCTGCACAGCAACGTGTTGCTGTAAAAGCGGAACTTGCAAAAGAGCAAGAAGAGATTTTAAAACAACAACGCCTAGAAGCATTAGGTATGGACGTTTTAGCTGAGGCTCGTTTAAGAGCTAAGTCTGCTGCACTTGATCCAAAGTATGTATTTGATGAAACGCTAAAAGCAGAAGTTAAAATTCAAACTGCTTTATTTACAAGTTTAGGCAATAGCCGTTTAGTGCCTGAAATTGTAATAGGCGGGAGTCAAGGCGAGCAAAGTAATGGCTCTGAATTTATGCGCTTATTAGCCGCTGATGCAGCATTAAGTCTTAAAAAACGTTTAGAAAAAGATAAAAAATAAACAATAGTTAAGTATTGTACAAACAATAAAAACGTTGGCGGATTCGCATTGGCCAACGTTTTTTATTGCGTAAATTTTGTTATTGTATGGTGCGGCTTAGCTTGTGAAAACAAGCTTTTTAAATTATGAAATAAAAGAGTGAGCAGTACTTATGGACTCCAGCAGTAATCAGTTTATTTTAGATTTAGGGCAAGAGCATATTACCATCCAGCGGCGTTATGAAGCGCTGGGGGCATTAAACGATTTTTTAATTGCCGTGTGGTTTTTAATTGGTAGTTTTTTCTTTTTAAATGACTCACTAATAGAAAGTGGCACATGGTTGTTTATAGCGGGCAGTGCTCAATTACTTATAAAGCCTGTTTTAAAGTTGATCAGCTTAGTACATGTTAGTCGGGTATTTCATTCAAATAAAACTCCATAAATAAAACCATAAATACGACTCATGATGAGTTCAGTTACTATGGCTAATAATTTACCAGTATAAGTTATTTAAATATCAAGGATAGAGCAGTGAAAGTACTTAAGTGGATTGCAATTGGAATAGCTACTTTATTAATTATAGGCTTACTAATTCCCGAAAAAATAATGATTCCGGTACAAGGTGCTACACCTAAAGATTGGAACCATAATACATTTTGGTATGAGCCTTGGGGCAGATCGGGTGTGCACAAAGGAATTGATATTTTTGGCATAAAGAACACTCCTGTAGTTGCCTCAACAAACGGGATTGTTATATTTGCAGGTGAATTAACTCGTGGTGGTAAAGTGGTTGCGGTGCTTGGGCCTAAATGGCGTATACATTATTTTGAACATTTAAATGACTACTCGGTAAGTGCAGGTGATGTTGTAAGCATAAACAGTCAAATTGGGTTACTAGGCGATACCGGAAATGCCGCAGGGAAGCAGCCTCATGTACATTATTCTATTTTATCGTTAGTGCCCATGCCATGGCTTTATACAACACAAAGCCAAGGCTGGAAAAAGATGTTTTTTTTGAGTCCACACGACAAATTAAAAACTAATTAGCCTGCAACTGGGGTTTTACCCGCGCGAATATTTTTAATGCTTTTAATAAACATATAAATACAGGTAGTGATTAAACAGCCTGCTAAATAAAACACAATACCGTTTGATGCATCAGATAAATTGGCAGCAAGCATAGGGCCAAATACCGACCCAATACTGTAACTTAAAAGCATTACCTCAGTTGCTGAGACTATTTTTGCTATTGGCAATGAGTCGCACGCAAGTGTTATAGCAATCGGGTAAAGTGCAAAGCTGCACGCGCCTAGTATTAAGTAGCTCACTATTAATCCTGCTAAAGTGTTTGCTTGTAATATACCCACAGCACCGGCTGCGCCTACTAAACAAAACATACCCATCAGTAAGCTTTTTTCAAGCCGAGTAGATAAGTAACTCACAAGCGGCTGCACGACCATGCCGCCTAAAATAATAACCGCCATAAGTGTACCAGTGTACTGAGCTTGATCAGTCTGCGCTGAAATATAAACAGGCATTAAGCCGTAAATAGGGCCCAGTAATAAGCCTGATGCTAAGCATCCGAGCATAGCTGGGTGGCTTAGTGATTTTATTTCTTTTAGTGGTAGTTTTTCAAGATGTTGTTTTTCTGGCTGACCTTTAGTTATTAATAAAGGCGCTAAAATAGCTAAAAATAATAATGAGGCTACAAATAAATAAGGCGTTGAACCTGCAGTGCCAAGCGGCCCTATAGCAAGTTGACCAACCGCGCTGCCCCCATAAAGTGAGGTCATGTATAAGCCCAAACGTTTTGCACGCGACTTTGCGGTATTGGTCATTAATAACCAAGACTCAACAACTACAAATACACCGGCAACAGCAACACCTGCTACAAATCGTGCAATTAACCAGTTAACGGTATTTGGCAGTGCAAGTTGTGCAAGCACGCTGACTATTAATAAGCTTAAAAATAATATAAATGCGAAGCGATGACCAATTTTTACCACAATGCGCTCTATTGTGGTTGCGCCAATAAGTAAGCCAAAGTAAAAAATGCTCGCAAGCCAAGGCGCTAGGTTTTCATCGAGTTTGAATGCGGGTAACGACAGTGGAATAAGGCTCATTAAAAAGCCGGATGCGATAGCAAAAAATGACAGCCCTATAACAGGCGCTAAAGGGTTGTTAGAGGTGCTTGTGGCGGCTAATTCGGCCATGTGTGTTTATCGACTCGTTGAGATAAATAACCACTGTTTTAAAGTTTGAGAGGTTACTTTAATAATAAAATTTGCGCGAATTTAGAGCCAAATTAAAAATAAGTAAAGTGATATTTTATTAAACAATATAAATATATTTTAAAACGATCGTTTTGGTAAATTATCGGATCGAGTATGCTTTTTATTGTAGTGTTTTTATGTAGATATTGTTTTATATTTGTGAGTATTTACGGCGGTTAAACCCTATGTAAAATAGGGTTCAACAGTTTTTAAGGTGATAAAATTAACACTTATTTGTTTATTGCATTGCTAGTGCAAGGTGGTGATATAAACCAATACCAACAATCACATTAAACGGGAAAGTTACACCGAGAGAGCTCAGCATAGCAAGACCAATATCGGCTTTAGGAATTGCCGCTTTTATTGCAGCGGGTGCGGCTATGTAAGAGGCGCTGGCTACTAAACTTCCCAATATAACTACCGAGCCTAATTCTAAATTTAAAAGTGTGCCTACTGCTGTGCCAATCGTACCTAAAAATAGCGGGGTGACAATAGCAAATACCGCGAGCTTCCAATGTTCCCAGGGGACAGGGCGCAAAGTTTGCGCGGCTACTAAACCCATTTCTAGTAAAAACAATGCCAGAACGACTTTAAAGCTACTGGTTAAAAGGCTCGTTACTTGGCTGCCTTGAACCGTGCCGTACATCATACCTATGACGACACCACCGATAAGCAAAATGACACTTTTGTTCGTAAGAGTTTCGTGCCAAAGCGCTTTTAACGATGGTTCACTTTTTTGGCTGTTTTGTTTATCAAGTTTTCGGTAAAGCAATAAACCAACAATGATTGCAGGGAGTTCTAACATCACTAAATACAGGGTTACTTCTGCACCCACTACCAATTTAGCCGATTCGGCATAGGCAAGCGCTACAGCAAATGTCCCCGCACTTACTGAACCATAATGCGCGGCAATGCTGGCACTATTAGCAACAGAGAGTTTAATCACGTATTTTAAAATAGGGTAAAGCATCAATGGTATAAGTGCGCCAAGTAGCATTACCGATCCCATTTCGGGCAGTAGTTGCCAGCTTAAGTTGCCATGGAGCACCATACCGCCTTTTAAGCCTATGGTTAACATGAGCAATAAGCTTAATGTGTCGTAGGTGGCTTTTGGAATAGCCAAGTCAGAGCGTAAAATACCCGCCACTAATCCTAAAATAAAAAACATAACAACAATATCTGGCACTGGCTTTCCTTACTAGCTGGTAAATTAAGTGGCGCTATTGTAGATAAAACTTTGTATAGTAAATAATAAAATAAATACGAGTTAGCTATAGATAGTTATCTATAGGTTATGTATTAAGTAACTATTACTAGATAAGAGGCTATGAGGTAGGTATGGATTTACGACATATATCGTTTAGGTTGCTTGAAGTATTTATGAGCGTAGTTAAAACGGGTTCAATAAGCGAAACCGCAAGGCGCTTACACCTAACGCAGCCAACGGTATCGCTACAAATAAAGCGATTACAAGAAGCGGTAGGTGAGCCGTTATTACTTATGCAACAGCAAAAGCTACACGTAACCGATGCTGGGCTTGAGCTATTTAAAACCTGCCAGCAGGTATTTGGACACTTTGAAGACTACCAAGATTATTTAACCGAGCTTAACGGTGGGGCACGCGGTCGTTGTAAAATTGCGATGGTTAATACGGCGCAATATATTTTACCGAAATTGCTTGGCCCCTATAGTAATTTACATCCCCACGTTGAACTTCCGCTTGAGATTGGCAACAGGGCAGAGGTGCTTGATAGGTTTGAGCGAGGAGAGGACGATATTTATGTATTTAGCCACCCGCCGTCGCTTGAGAGCGCACAAGCTGCGCGCTTTTTGCATAACCCACTAGAATTTATAGTGCCGTTAAACCACCCGCTAGCTCACGTAAAAGCCGTTAAATTAACTGATTTAATGCAGTATCGCTTTTTACTCCGAGAAAATGGCTCAGCGACCCGTATGTTATTTGAAAGCGAGTTACAAAGCCGAGGATTAGTGCTGAGCGATAGCGTACAAATGGCGAGTAATGAAGCAATACGCGTTGCAGTTGCATCGGGGATGGGCATTGCGGTTTTATCACGCCATGTACTTGCAACAGACGATACAAGTTTTAAAATTTTAAACGTAACCGATACCCATTTAGCTAGTCATTGGTATTTTGTAATGCGAACAGATAGGCACATATCGCATGCTGCACGTAACTTTTTAAAGTTTGCGCAGCAGCACGTAGAGCAATATTTAGATACGCAGTGGGTGCGTAATGAGTTACATAACTTACACTTAGATTAATCTTAAATTTTATTAATTAATATCGGGTGTTGAGTCTCTTAAAATAAGCTTTGGCTGAAACACGTGCTTTACTGTTATGCCGCTTTTTTTATAAATGTCTTTAAGTACTAAGTTAGCCGCAGCTCGGCCCATTTCGGGAACTGGGTTATCTATTGTAGTAAGCGTTGGGTAGAGGTAATTGGTAAAAATTACGTTATCGAACCCAATAATGGCTAAATCTTTTGGTAGGTTAAAACCGTGTTCGCGGGCGTATTTCATAGCACCCGATGCCATTTCGTCATTGGCACATACAAGAGCGGTTATTTGCGCTTTATTTTGAATAAAATGCCTTAATCCATCGCTGCCACCAGTTTCTTTAAAGTCACCTACATAATATAAGTTTTCGTCAAAGGTGATGTTGTATTCTGCTAGTGCTTGTTTGTGACCTTTTAAACGATTTGACGCATCTTCTTTAAACTGCGGGCCTGCTATGTACGCAATGTTTTTATGACCTTTGTTGATCATGGCTTTAGTGGCTAAGTAGCCGCCCATTACGTTGTCGAGGCTAATGCAGTTTTCTTCAATTTCTTTAACGTAGCGGCTCATTAAGTAAATAGGGGTTTTGCCTTTACTTAACTCAATTAGATACTCGTTTGATACCGCTTCTACGTGGGCAATAATAGCGTCGCAATTACGGCCTATTAAAAATTCAAAGCCGCTTTTTTCTTTTTTCTCGTCACTGTGCCCTGGGGTAATAATAACGTGTTTACCCGCAATACGAAGATGTTCTTCAATGGCTGACATCATTTGACCAAAAAACGGACCATCCAACTCCGAAACTAAAATACCGACGCTGTTTGTAGTGCTAGATGCCAAAGAGCGTGCAATAGAACTTGGCTGATAGCCTAGCTCTTTCATTGCTTCTAATACCTTTTTTTTAGTTTTTTTGCTTACGTAGTCGTTGTCGTTAAGTACCCTTGAAACAGTTGATAAAGACACACCTGCCATTTCTGATACTTGATAAATTGTCGCCATTGATGTCCTAGCTTATATGTATTTTTACTCGCGCTTTATAAAAATATAAAGCGCGAAGGGTCATTAAAAGTTAATTTACACATTACTGCGTCTAATTGCTAAGTCTTCTGTTATTTTTTGCGTCATTGCTGAGGTAAGCGGATAAATAAGCATCAATGCGGCGCCTAAAAAAGCAAATGCGGCAGGTATCCAACTCATAAGTAACTGCATACCAGGTAGAGCTTGCGTAATTGTTAGCTCATCCATGCCGTTATAGCCATAGCCTGCAAGTACCACTAAGACTAATGCACCGGCAAAACCACCCCCGGTTTTTTGCACAAATGTACCCGCTGAATAAATTAAGCCTGTAGCGCGGCGTTTGTTTTTCCACTCGGAGTAATCGGCTGAATCGCCAAGCATACTAAAAAATAAGGTGGGCATCATTGCGGCAAAAAATTCAGCGGCGCAACCAAAGGTAAATACTGCAACTAGGTTATCGCTAGGTACCCAGTAAAATGCAGTAGTGAGTAACCCGCTTAGCATTAATGATGCAATAAAGAGGTTTCGTTTACCCATTATTTCGGCCAGTTTACCTGTGGCAAGTGCGCCTAATATAGATACAATCAATAAGGCAATAAAGTATTGCCCAGCCATGAGTTCATTAGCTACGTGGTATTTAAAGTAATATGCAATTACGCCGTATTTTATGCCATTAAACATCATGGTTAAAAAACCAATACCGAGTAATACCAGCCAGGGTTTGTTGGTCAGAAGATCAACCATGTCGCGCTGTGATCCCGTTAAGCTTTGCTTATCTTTATTGAGTAATTTTTTAATAACGAATGTCATTGCAGCCATAACAAGGGCAAAAAATACGCCGCTGTATAAATCGCGGTAATAAAAAAACAAGGTAGTAGCAAGCAAAGGTAGGATTATAAATGGCAAGCTTTTGGTTAAATCAAATAACTCTGATTTTAAATTCCCTTCATTTGAGGCGTGCGGTGTTACACGCTCTTTAGTGGTCGCAAACGTTATAATCATTAAAATAATAAGTAAGCTGGCAAATAAGTACATAGTAAGCTGATAGCCTTTAGCGTTGTCGCCGCCACCAAAAAATGCCACTAGCTCAGGTAAAAAACCCATAACCAATAAACCACCAGTAAACGCACCTGCAAACCTAAAACCAGAGAGCTTTGTGCGCTCTGTATCGTCTGGTGTCATAACGCCCATAAGTGCCGAATAGGGCACGTTACTTACGGTGTAGGCAAGCGTTAAACCTATGTAGGTTACGTAGGCATAAATAAGTTTGTTGGTGGTGCTAAAGTCGGGTGTAGTAAAACACAACACCATAAACAAGCCCAAAAATGGTGCCGAGTAGAGTATCCATGGGCGAAATTTACCAAAGCGCGACTGCGTTCTGTCGGCAATCATACCCATAATAATATCGGTTACGCCATCAGATAGCCTTACCACTAAAAACAACATGGCAGCGGCAGCCGCCGATATGCCAAATGTATCGGTGTAAAACACCGCTAAATAAGCAAGCGCGCCGCGCCACACTAAGTTAGCGCCGGCATCGCCCATGGCGTAACCGACTTTTTCGTATAAAGGGAGTTTGTTCACAGTGTGTGTTCTTATTGTTATAAGCCGATAATTTATCGGCTTGTTATGAGTTTAGTGTACGCTTTACCGCTGGCTTTAACAGTTCGTTTTTGTGTGTTGTAGTCTACGTGTACTATACCAAAACGTTTTAAATATCCTTCAGCCCATTCAAAGTTATCCATTAGGCTCCAAGCAAAGTAGCCATCTACTTTTACGCCTTGCTCAGCTGCATTATGTAGGGCATTTAAATGCTCGTGGTAATATTCAATACGGTCGTTATCGTTCACTGCGCCGTCTTTAAATTCGTCAGCCATGGCTGCACCGTTTTCGGTAATGTAAATAGGTGGTAGGGTGTATTTTTCGTTTAACGATACAAGTAACTCTGTCAGTGCTTTAGGATAAATTTCCCAGCCTATATCGGTCATTGGCGCTTTATGTGGCAGCTCATGGTAAAAGTCGGTTTCGCTTGCTTGATAATGCATGCGGGTATAAAAGTTAACCCCTAGGTAATCTAGTGGTTGAGCAATTATTTCCATGTCGCCATCCAAAATGTCAGGGCGGTGGGCTTTAGGTAACTGATTAATAATATCAGGGTACTTACCTTGCATTACAGGCTGCATGTACCATTGGTTTATGTAGTCATCAGCAAATGCAGTCGCTTTTAAATCTTCTTCGCATTGGGTAACTGAGTAACAAGGCGTAAAGTTAAGTACAATACCGTTTAGTGTATTTGGGCTGTTTTTAGCAAGTACTTGCATAGCCAATCCGTGACCTAGCAATAAGTGGTGCGCAGCTTTACGACCAAACTCGCGACCTACAATACCCGGCGCATGTACGCCTATTTCGTAACCTAAGTAAGAGCTACAAAACGGCTCGTTTAAGGTGGCGTAAGAGTGCACACGATCACCAAATGCTTTTGTAATTAAATCTGTGTAATGCGCAAATTCGTAAGCGGTGTTACGGTTTAGCCAACCGCCTTCGTCTTCAATATGTTGTGGTAAATCCCAGTGGTACAGCGTTACAAAAGCTTTAATGTTACGGCGTTTTAATTCATCTAAAATGTCGGTATAAAACTTAACGCCTGTCGGGTTTAGGTGGCCATTTTTAGTCATTACGCGCGGCCATGAAATAGAAAGTCTGTAAGCGTCTACACCTAATGACTCAATTAAGTTTATATCGTCTTTCCAGCGAGTGTAGTGCTCGCAGGCTACATCGCCATTTGAATTATCGACTATTTTGCCTTCTTTACTGCAAAAGGTATCCCAAATACATGGCAAGCGATCGGTTGCGCCGCCTTCAATTTGAAATGAGGCCGTAGCTACACCATAGGTAAAATTTTTGGCTAAAAGGGGTGAGCCACTAGGTAAAGATAATTGTTTCATTAAGAGAAAACCTCTGCTTCTTTTTTTGGTAAAGGTTGCTTTGTATATAGCGTGTATTAAATTCAATATTGGAAGCGCTTCCATATTTAATTTGATTAATCACTAAGGATGGTATTTAATAACTTTAAGGAAGCGCTTCCATATTTAGGTTAGTGGCTATTGTTAAGTAGGTCAATAGTTAAATTTAAATAACAAATAGGTGCTGCACAAAACACACTGACACAACACAGGGCTATAAAAATGAAAAAAAGCTTAAACACTAATAGGTTACGAATGCTTCCTATTTTAATAGGCGGATTATGCGTTTTAAGTGCGTGTAATAAACAAGAAGCTAACGTTGATAATAACGAAAGCGCGGTGGCCAAAAAGGCTGAACATGAGCAAGGTGATTTATCACTTTGGCCAACGCTTAAAAGCAAAGTAGTGAAAACGCCTGAAATTGAAAATACGATTGAACAATATTTAAAAACAATGACGCTTGAGCAAAAAGTAGCGCAGATGATCCAACCTGAAATCCGCGATATAACCGCTGCAGACATGCGCAAATATGGCTTTGGTTCGTATTTAAATGGCGGTGGCTCGTTCCCGAATGCTAATAAACATGCAACGCCAGCCGATTGGATAACACTTGCTGAAAGTATGTATCAAGCATCGGTTGATGACTCAATTGATGGCAGTAAAATTCCAACTATGTGGGGCACTGATGCGGTACATGGTCATAATAATGTGATTGGTGCGACGTTATTTCCGCACAATATTGGTTTAGGTGCAGCTAATAACCCCGCATTAATTGAGCAAATTGCAGCAGCTACGGCAATAGAGGTAATGGCAACAGGCATAGATTGGGTGTTTGCACCGACTGTTGCGGTTGTGCGCGATGACCGATGGGGCCGAACGTACGAAGGCTACTCAGAAGACCCTGCAATTGTACGTGAATATTCAGCCGCAATTGTAAACGGATTGCAAGGCAGAGCCGATGAAGACTTTTTAAGTGATAAACGCGTAATTAGTACCGTTAAGCACTTTTTAGGCGATGGCGGCACGGTAGATGGTGACGATCAAGGCGATAACATTGATAGCGAAGAGGTGTTATATAACATTCATGCGCAAGGTTATATAGGTGGCTTAACCGCAGGTAGTCAGTCGGTTATGGCATCGTTTAATAGCTGGAATGGTAAAAAAAATCACGGCAATAAATACCTACTTACCGATGTACTAAAAACAAAAATGGGTTTTGATGGTTTTGTTGTAGGCGATTGGAACGGACACGGACAAGTTGCAGGCTGTACAAATGAAAGTTGCCCGCAGGCTGTTAATGCGGGGCTTGATATTTTTATGGTGCCAACGGGTGCATGGAAACCACTTTATGAAAATACAATTAAACAAGTAAAAGCGGGCACAATAACAATGGCGCGAATAGATGACGCCGTAGCACGTATTTTACGCGTTAAATTACGCGCGGGTTTATTTGATAAACCAAGCCCTGCAAATCGAAAATACTCAGGTAAGTTAGAGCTAATAGGCGCACCTGCACATCGCGATATTGCCCGCCAAGCCGTACAAGAGTCGTTAGTACTGCTTAAAAACAACAATCATTTATTACCGCTTAACCCATCAAGCAATATACTGATTGCAGGCGATGCGGCCGATAACATAGGCAAGCAATCGGGCGGTTGGAGTATTACGTGGCAGGGAACTAATAATCAAAATGCAGATTTCCCTGGAGCAACGTCTATTTATGCGGGGCTAAAAACGCAAATAGAGGCTGCTGGCGGTAACGCTATTTTAAGCCCAACGGGTGAGTTTAATACCAAACCCGATGTAGCCATTGTTGTATTTGGTGAAGAACCATACGCAGAGGGACATGGCGATAAAGACAACCTTGAGTTTGAACGTAACAATAAACGCTCTCTTAAAATATTAAAAACATTAAAGCAGCAAGGTATTGCGGTGGTATCGGTGTTTATATCGGGCAGACCAATGTGGGTTAACAGCGAGCTAAACGCGTCAGATGCATTTGTAGCAGCATGGCTTCCTGGCACTGAAGGACAAGGCATTGCAGATGTTTTACTAGCGGATGCAAGAGGGCAGGTACAATACGACTTTAAAGGTAAGTTGTCGTTCTCGTGGCCTAAATCGCCACTTCAAACCGCAGTAAATAAGGGCGATGCTGATTACTCGCCATTATTACCCTATGGCTTTGGCTTAACGTATAAAGATGAAAGTACGCTTAGCAATAATCTAAATGAAGACTCAGGTGTTGATATTAGTAACCTTGCGCCGCTATCTATATTTAATGGCAGCTTTAAAACGCCGTGGCGTTTGTTTTTAAATTCAAACAGCGAGCAGCACCAAGTAGCAAGTAACAGTGTAAAGCTCGGCGGCATTACTTATCGCACTGAAGACAAAGCGATTCAAGAAGATGCGATGCAATTTAATTTTGATGGCACTGCAGCCAGCTACATCGAAATTAATAGTAACTTTACCGAAGACAAAGTGGCCTACATTGAAGCAAATTCGGCCCTTAGCTTTAGCTATAAAGTAAACCAAATACCTAGCTCACAGACATACCTTGCAATGAAATGCGAACAAGGCTGTGGTGGCGAGCTTAATATTACCAATGTTCTTAAAAATGCTGATTTAAATACATGGCAAACCATGAGTATAGATTTAACGTGTTTTACTAAAAAGGGCGTTGATTTTGCCAGAGTAACCAGCCCTTTTATTATTAAAACAGCAGGAGAGCTTAGCGTTTCAGTTGCAGATATTAGCTTTGAACCACAAAGCGCTAAAACAGCAAAAATAAAGTGTGAGTAGTAGGGTGTTGATAAGTTAAGTTTATTGTGTGTTGTCTCAAAGCCCTTAGTAATAAGGGCTTTTTTTATAAAAAATATTTATGCTGGGCAATACTGCTTTAAAAACTCATGATGAGGCGGTAATTGGCTTACGCGTTGCTCTATTTGTTGCTCAATACCGTGTAAAAAACGGGTGAGTTCTTCATCACTCATCATGCTGGCTATTAAGTGATGTTGATTAGGCTCAATGCCTTGACCAAGCATAACTTGTACCCACGAGTCGACTCTAAAAATGTCGCCATCGTCTAAAAATACCCGGCCGGTTTGTTTAAACAAATCAATTTTATGTTGAAGTGTTTTTGGCACCTCCATGGCGCTACAATGCTGCCAAAACTCACTGTCATCGCGATTAGTTACTTTATAGTGCAGCACAATAAAGTCGCGAATATTTTCAATTTCGCTTTTAAGCTGTTTGTTGTATTCGTCAATTGCGTGATTGGTAATGCCATTAAACGGAAATAAACGCATAAAGCGGATAATACCCGACATAATTAAGTGAATGCTGGTGGACTCAAGTGGCTCTACAAAACCGCTAGCAAGGCCAAGCGCTAGGCAGTTTTTGTTCCAACCTTTTAAGCGACGCCCTGTTTTAAATTTAATAATACGGGGCTCTGTAAGCGGCTCACCTTCAATGTTATTTAATAATAGCGCTTTGGCTTGTTCGTCATCCATATATTGGCTGCAATAAACTAATCCGTTGCCGACACGGTTTTGCAGCGGTATACGCCATTGCCAGCCGCTTTTATGGGCAATAGATCGGGTAAGTGGTAATACGGTCTCGCTGGTTGATTTTGTTTGCACCGCAATGGCGCTGTTACACGGTAGTAAATGCGACCAGTCTTCGTAGCCAGTATGCAGTGCTTGCTCTATTAATAAGCCTCTAAAGCCAGTGCAATCAATAAAAAAGTCGCCGTTAATGTGCTCGCCATTATTTAAAGTTAATGACTCTATATGGCCTGTTTTAGTGTTTTTTACTACTTTTTGTATTTTACCTTCAATGCGTTTTACACCTAATGGCTCTGAAAATTCACGTAAAAACTGCGCGTAACGCGTGGCATCCATATGGTAGGCATAGTTAATGGGGTTTTGCTGGTTAAACGCAAATTTACCGGCTTTAGCCGCTTGCAGCTCGTAGCAGTAATCGCCAAATGGGTTGTTTATTCCAAGTGCTTTACCTTGCAGCCAAAAGTGATGAAATTCACCCGCCCAACATTCTTTGCCCGTTGCGCCAAATGAGTGAATATAATGCGTGTTTTCATCGCCCCAGTTTTCAAAGCTAATACCTAATTTAAAACTAGCTTGAGTGGCTTTCATAAATGCTTGCTCGTTTATACCCAGCAATTTATGAAATGTACGAATAGGCGGAATTGTTGCTTCGCCAACGCCCACAGTGCCAATATCGTCAGATTCAACAAGGGTTATGTTTATATTGCTGCCAACTAATTTAGCAAGTGCTGCTGCAGCCATCCAACCTGCAGTGCCGCCCCCAGCAATTACTACGTTTTTAACAGCGTTTGTTTTAGTCATTATGTGGCTGCCCATTATTTGATAAAAGATGATTTAAAAGCGCGCGATTACTTGGCAGTCCATTTAAGTACTGCGCTATTTTTTCGCGGTTTTGCTGATAATAGTAATCCCCAGCACGTGGGTCGTTAAATGCATTTTGTGCAGATACTGTTTGTGTATTAAAGCCCATGCCATATAAAACGTATTGGTAACTGCTTGATGAAAACACTTCTTCGTTTTCAATAAAATCAAAGCGGCTAGGGGGTTGAAATTGCCAAAGTTTAAGTAAGTTTTGCAGGCGCTCGGGCGCGGTATTTAAATTACTAATATCTTGCCAATAAGGAGTGTCGTTGCGCTCGCTTAGCACATAATGAAGCTTTAAAAATTCAATAACGCGCTGCCAACGCGTGCTAAAACGATCATTAAAACGCGTTTCAAGCTGGCTCATATGAGTACGATTTTGCGGTAGTTGCTCGCTTATCATGCTAATTGAAAGCTCAACCATAGCAAGTGCTGACGCTTCAAGTGGCTCTAAAAAGCCAGCTGACATACCTACGGCAACACAGTTTTTAATCCAAAATTTTTGCCTGTAACCAGGGCTGAATTTTAATACGCGGTAGTTAAGTTGCTCAGCTTGTTGCTCACTGGTAGTTTTAGCTATGTAGCTTTTTAGAGTATTTGTGGCGCTTTCATCACTTTGATATTTACTACTAAATACATAACCTGTACCACGGCGTGTTGGCAGGGCTATATCCCAAATCCAACCGTTACTTTGCGCTGTAGATAGCGTAGCAGAGGCTATTGGTTGATTGATGTGTGCATTAGGTATTTGCGCAGCGACAGCGCTGTTATTAAATAAAATATGATCTTGCGCTATAAACTCACTATTAAAATGCTCACCAATTAAACGAGCACGAGAGCCTGAGCAATCTATAAATAAATCACCTGTTATATCGCCATTATTATTTGTTTTTAATGAAGTAATATAGCCATGTTCGTCGTTAATAACCTCGGTTACATCGTCAATAATATGTGTAACGTTTAGATTTTTAACACAGTGATTTTTTAAAAACTCAGCAAATTTACCCGCATCTAAATGATAGCCATAGTTGGTGACTGCTGCGTATTCGGGTGTTTGTAATTGCTTTGGTGCAAGTGCTGCTTGGCATACAAAGCTTTGCATATTAACAACGTCGGCAAATTTTTGATTAGGTGCAATACGTTGCCAGCTGGCGTGTAAATTAGTGTGCTCGTAGCCTTGTGGATTCATAAAAGGGTGGTAGTAGTTTTCTCCCTCGCTGAGGTTGCGCCAATTTATAAATTTAGAACCTTGCTTAAATGATGCGTCGCACTGGGTTATAAAATCACTTTCTTTAATGCCAATGCGCTGTAGCGTGTTGCGCATTGACGGCCACGTACCTTCGCCCACACCCAATATAGGCACGTTTGCCGACTCCACTAACGTTACACTTAGGTGCGGGTGTTCGGTAGCTAATAAGCCTGCGCTTAGCCAGCCGGCAGTACCTCCTCCTAAAACGACTATTTTTGTTACTGGTTTGGTCATGAGTTAACACCCTAAAATTGATAACAATTAAACTAGCATTAATACTGTTTTAAATACAAAAAAGCCGCTAGTAAAAACTAACGGCTTTACTTTGTATTACCTTTAGAAGTTGTAACGCATACCAATATTGTAACGTGCACCTAGCTGTTGTAGGTTCCACAATTGAACTGACGTACGGCCATGTTCGCGGCTGTTTTGTTCAGTAATATTAAGGCCTTCAACAAAAAACGAGAGTTGTTCGCTGTAGTTGTACGCAACATTAAAGTCGATTTGATAATATTCTTCAGTAAAGCCTGGCTCATTTACGTATCGAGCTGCGCTATTTAAAAACTTATCACGCCAGTTGTAAGCAATACGTGCTTGAAAATCGTCGTTTTCGTACATTGCAATAAAGTTAGCTGTATCGCTTAAACCCACTAGTGCAAATTGTGTAGTAGTAGGGTCAGCGTTTACATCAAAGTCTATGTCGCCATTAACAGTGGTGTAGTTTGCTTGCACCCCAAAACCGCTTTCACCAAAAAAGTGCTGAAAGGCAATTTCGAAACCATCAATTGTGGCATTTTTATTGTTGGTAGGTACTTGCGCTGTAAATTCTAGTAATGGGTCATCGCTGTTAGCAATTACATCGTAGGCAGCTTCAAACTCTTCGTAGGTCATAGAGTCAAAATCAACATTGTTTTCTGTTGCGGCAACCATTTGAAATAAGTTTGAATCGGTTATTGCAAGTCCGCGAGATTCTAGCTCAGCAATGGCAGCTTGAGCGCGAGGGCCCGCTGTTGCATCGCGTAATCCGTAGTAGTTTTGTGTCATTGGTGTTAAACCAATAAAGTTTTCGATGTCTTTAGTGTAATAACCTACCGACACATAACTTGTTTCTGCAAAGTACCACTCAGCCGATACATCAATATTATCTGATTCAAGCGGCACTAAACCAGGGTTACCCGTTGACGCTGTAGCCGGCGAAGAGCCCGCTAAAAGAGTAGGGGCACCTGGTACACCAACAGTCGCTGCTGAACTTAAGTTGTCGTAAGTTGGGCGAGCAATTGTTGTGCTATAAGAAAAACGCGCTTTTACGTTTTCAATTACTTCTATGTCAAAGTCAAAGCTTGGTAAAAAGTGATCGTAGCTAGATTTAAGCGTGAAATCTTCTTTATCTGAGCCAAAACGAACGTTAAAGTCGTTATTACCTTCCCATGCTACTGCGTTAGGTAAGTCGATATTAGCCGTTGAGGTAATGTCGGTAGACTCTTGGCGTGCGCCAATAACAATGTTGTATGGCATATCGCCAATGTAACCGTTGTAAGTAAATTGCACAAACGCAGCGGTTATATCTTCTTCAATGGTGCGATTAGTTGCAAATGCGCCATCGGCTGCAAAGTTAAAGCCGTACTCTTCACCTGCCCAGTAACCAATTTGCGATGCGCTGCCGGTATAACCTTGGTTGAACGAACCCGATGTATCGTAGTCGTCAAACTCAGCTAAAAAGTTTGTAGGATTTAGGTAGCCATCAGGTAGTTCGCCAGGGTTTTCTATACCCCAGTTACCCATTGTATTACGTGTAAGTGATTGCAGTGAATGGCTTTCCATAGAGCGAGACTCTATACCAAAGTCAATTGCGCCGTTTTCAATTTCGTATTTACCATGGATTCTAAATTCTGTGATTTCAGACTCTTGGCGAGCAAAGTTAGAATCTAAAATAGACGTACCCACATCAGAGGCATCTAACGTGTTATTACAATTTAGGTTGTCTCGGCGGCAATCATCAAAATCGATACTCATTGATGGAAGCTCACGGCTAAAATCAACTTCTTGTGCGTTAACTACGTTTGCGCCCAAGCCTGCGTTTACCCAGCTGCCGTAAGGTGCATCTGGTTTGCTAGTGGCTTTTGAATTGTGCGCATCAAACATAAAGCTCAATTCTGAATTGAAATAGTATTCAACGTTTAAACCAATAGAGTCGTTTTGGTTAACTTGGTTCAGCTCTTGAAACGCTAAACCTAAATCGCGTGTTTGCTGATCGCGACGTTCTTCTCGGTAGTAAATAGGGGTTTTTACCGTGTTATCGTCAAATGTTAGCGCGCTTTTGTAGTTATCCATCCATATTGATTGCTCAGCACGGGCTTCGAACAAATCTTGTTTAGAATACGTGTAATCAAGTGTGGCTGTTAAATCGTCAATAGGGCTGTACTGCAGCGTTAATTGTGCGTTTGTACGAGTACGTTCTCTGTCGGCAATGGTGTAGCGCAAATCTGATGGCATTGAATAAAGCTGGCCAACAGCGGGTGCATTAGTTAAAACAATATCGTCTGCTGCTTGTGGAATTGTGCCGTCAAAAGCAGATGTATTCCATTGATTTACAAACGCACCTGTTGATGAGCTATCGCGCTGTTGCATGCTTGCAGTTAACGAGGCACCAAATTTAGCTTCACTGTCGGTCCAGCTAATTAAGCCCGAAAGCTCTGGTGTTATGTCATCACCAACACGGTTTGTTGAGTCGTGTAATGCTTTTACACCTACGCTTGAAATAAAGCCTGGATTGTCGAGTGGGCGAGCCGTATTAATATTAATTGTTGCGCCAATACCACCTGATGCAATACTTGCTTTACCTGTTTTATATACTTCAACCGATTTAACGCTATCAGACGCTAAGTTTGCAAAGTCAAAAGCACGAGAGCTTGGTGTACCACCGCCTGAAGGCAATGAAGCTGCCGGCATAGTTCGACCGTTTAGGGTTACCATATTGTAGTCGGGACCAAAACCACGAACAGTTACTTTAGAGCCTTCACCATTTGAACGATCAATCGACACACCCGTAATACGCTGTAGCGACTCGGCTAAGTTGGTATCGGGGAATTTACCAATATCTTCAGCTGATATAGCATCTACAACACCTGCGGCGTCGCGTTTTAATCGAGTTGACTCTTTAATACTGCTTTTAAAACCAGTAACTTGAATTACTTCAACGTCTGTATTTGCTTCTTGTGCATATACAGGCAAAGAGATTGATGCACCTAAAATCAGAGATAGGCTGGTCGCTATCTTTGTTTTTCTTACAATATGGTTGGACATTCGGTTTCCCTCGCGCTTTTATCATTATTATTAACAGCTTGTATGGGGCTGTTATTGTGTAGTTATAAACATTGTCAAATGTGTGGAAGCGCTTCCAGAAAGATCTGTTTAACCAGAATTTGTGGAAGCGCTTCCAGAAATGCTAGTTTATATTTTGAATAGGGTCAACTGTTGTTTTAATAAAATGAGACTAAATTGTTTTTAAAATGTATGTTTTTTGGATTTAATTTTATTTAAATTATAAATTACAGTTGGTTATAAAAAACCGTTTGCAATAGTGCTTTAACAACATTTTATTATAAGAAAACCAATTATTGATTAATTTAGTTATTTACACACTTTTATAAGGTGTTTAAATCAGGCTTTTAATACTAGCTAAAATTAATAAATCGGCCGTGGGTCACTCAAAAAAAATAGGTACATTTGCTAACTTAGCGAAAATGCCGATGTAGTGATTATGTACAACGCTATTGATGCAAATGCATCAAGCGGCGGTTCTATCTCAGTTTATGTATCGGTCATTAAAAACCAGTAGTTGTTTAAAAAATCGTTAATTAAATCACTAAAAAGTAACGTAGTTTTTGCAGAAGATGGTTTAAAAATAAACTTATAAAGTATTGCGCATAAGGTGTTGCGAGTCGCTAGTTTTATCGCTATTTTAAAGGCTCTCTCATAGATGGATTTTATTATGCGCATTAAATTTTTAGCGAGCTTTTATTCTTTCTTCTTGTTTGCATTGTTTGGTTGTGACGATCAAAGTATGGCAATTCAAGGTAGTCCTCAGCTAAATAATAATGCAAGTAACTTACCCACTAATAACAAAGTAAACACACCTCCTGTAGTTCAAAAAAACGAACCCGCTTTAGTCGTCGGTATGCTAGCTACGCACTGTAAAAGTAATGAAGCAGCCTACATTAACGCAAAAATGCATAAAGTTGTGCGCAACCCAGATGAAAATACAGCTTACAAGTTAGAGCCTACCGAGAAGGTACTTTCTGTTTGTGTTGCAAAAGATGACTCATCGCTTAGTTATCGATTTGGTCGAATTAATGACATAGGGCTTGAAAAAGAAGCTTCACCAGATACACCATTTGGTAGTTACTACAGGCAAATAGGGCGTATTGGCCAGAGTATTTTATTTTTTAGTAACGGCGAATATCATTATTATATTATTAACTCAGGCGGCATGGGTAGCGGTGTAACCGTTAATGTTTATAAAAACGATACATTAATTTCTGAACTGTTTTCGGGTAATGATCCTTACGATGATTTTGTTATAGCAACCGATTTAAATTTCCCTAAAAAATTGGTTATCGAAAAACAGCCATTTAATAAGCAAATGCAGTAAATAATGACTCCACAGCAGCAAAACGTAATAGAGCAAGGGCATTGGTTTAAAAACCGTAGCGCTTATTTAAAAAGCTTTTTATTAACGCAGGGCAAAACGCTCTCGCTTAAAGCTCAGCAGTCATTATTTTTGCGAGGTGATAAGCACGATGGAATTTATGCCTTACTTAGCGGAGTGGTGCGTATTAGTGGCGTAAGTAACGAAGGCAAAGAAGCCGTATTGAGCTTTATTGATTCATCACTGTGGTTTGGCGAAGTTACCTTGTTTGATGGTGGCCTGCGCACTCACGATGTATACGCACAAACAGACGTAGTGCTTTTTTACGTGCCCCAACGCGCGCTTGAACAGCTATTAAACGAACAGCCACAATATTGGCAAGAGTTTGGTTTATTGTTGGCACAAAAGTTACGCCTAATGTTTACCATAATGGAAGATCACGCATTACTAAGCGCTGAGCAAAAAGTATGCAATCGACTTTTAATGCTTAGCGAACATACAGAGCACTTAACACCGCTTGTTTTATCTCAGCAGCAACTTGCTGATATGACCTACCTAACGCGCCAAACTATTAATCAAATACTGCAACAGCTTGTTAGCTTACAAGCTATTAGTTTGGGGTATCAACGCATAACTGTTTTAGATAAACAAAAGTTACAGACCCGTGCTACACAAGCTTAAATAGAGGCTGCTTTATTTAGTTGGAACCAAAATTGCTACATAACATGTAATGCAACAATGGATTTGAGCTAATGACTACAATAACCTTTAAAAATCAATATAGTAATTATAACTCTCCGACAGTAAATAAAGCGGCAGGTTCAAGCGAAGTTGCGGCAACTAATACCCTCTCTAATGAAAAACCAAATGGTGTTAAAGGCATAAGCTCAACGCCTAAAGATCAAACGTTTTTAGAAAGCGCCCAAGAAGCGCTGGTTTATCAGCGCTTAGGTGTAAACAAAAACAAAATAGACGAACTAAAAGCGACAATAGAAGAGCTCATTAAAGAACAGCAAAGTGAGGGCGCAGACCCTACCGCAATTGCTCATAAAATAGAGGAACTTCAAAAAATGCTCGAGCAAGAGTATCAAAAAGGGCGCGAGCGAACGGATATGAAAGGTGAGCATGAGCCGGGTAAAATAATTTCTGCATTTGTTTAATTTACAAAATGTCGGATACCTGACATTGTTGTTGTGTCTACTTTTGCTAAAGTAAGTTTTATAGATAAAAATAAGGCAAAACAATGAAAACACTTCAACAGCAGCTTGGTAAATATGGTTTATATCATCGCTCTAAACGTAATGTACTAACGCATTTTTTTGGTATTCCGCTCATTGTATTTGCAGCGTTGTGTTTACTAGCGCGCATTCAAATACCCCTTGGTAGTATAGTAATTGATGGCGCACAACTTTTTGTATTAGCGTCGGTTGTTTATTATTTTATGCTGAGCTTTTCGCTTGGCTTTATTATGGCCGTGATATTCACCTTACTCCTTGTTGCTGCTCAGCCCATTGCGGCAATGGCGTTTTGGCCTTGGTTGAGTATTGGCGTAGGTGTGTTTGTATTTGGTTGGGTATTACAGTTTATTGGGCACTATTACGAAGGTAAAAAACCGGCGTTTGTAGATGACCTAATTGGCTTAATTATTGGCCCTTTGTACGTAACTGTTGAACTACTATTTTTAATGGGTTTTTACAAAACATTAGAAGATGAAGTAAACGCAATAGCTGGCCCTACAAAGGCTTAACTAATAAAAATTAATTACGGGTGCTTATGCAATATAATAATAAAACCGTGTGGATCACCGGGGCATCGTCAGGTATTGGTAAAGAGCTTGCTATACAATTTACCGAGCTTGGAGCCCGTGTTATTTTATCGGCGCGCAATATTGATAAACTAAACGATTTAAAAGCAACACTTAAAGGCGAAGGGCACTTAGTTGTGCCGCTTGATTTAGCCCAGCCAGAACACGTACTGAGCACAATAACAGCAAAAATGAACGAGCTTCCTGCAATAGATATTTTAATTAATAACGGCGGTGTATCGCAGCGTAGCTTATTTTTAGAAAACGACTTTAACGTGTACCGCCAATTAATGGAGGTTAATTACTTTGGCTTAATTGCACTGACTAAAGCGGTATTGCCTTCTATGGTCGCAAGGCGCAGTGGCTCAATTGTGTCTATTAGTAGTGTGGCGGGTAAAGTAGGTTCAAAATTTAGAACAGGTTATTCGGGTTCTAAATATGCGGTTGTTGGTTTTATGGATTGCCTACGTGCAGAAGTAGCACAACATAATATTCATTGCTTAACAATTTGCCCAGGCTCTATTAAAACAGCAATTGCGCATAACTCATTAAATGAGCAAGGCATAGCGCAAAATAAACCAGAAGAGTCGATAGAAAATGGCATGGATGTAAGCGTAGCGGCTAAAAAAATGATTAACGCCATTAGTAACATTATTAAACCAGACAGCCACTCCAAATAAATAAAGTCAATCTAGGCTAGATTCACTTTTTAGGTTAAGAATTTATCTTTTACTACTCGGTTACTTACTTTTCATCCATAAAATAACTCATTATCACGCTTAAACCTAAATTAAGCGCATGAAAATAACTGCATAATGCAGTTGTGATTTATTACTGAATAGTTTTACTGAGTAGTTTAAATTTTATGCCAGTAGTTTTTCGCAGTTACTGATATTCGCTCGCCGCTTTCGCTTTAAGTTTTCACAATAACTTGCTTGTGAGGCTGGCCTGCCTACTGCGCCATGAAATACGCGCGTAAATTGGGTTGTAAGCTTTAACCAGTTTTCGGGGGAAATATGAACTCTTTCGAGTAAGGGTAAGTGTGTACTTTCAATATAACCACGTTTACCCTCTCGTATACAGCGCCCTGTTAATTCAACAAGTTCAAGGTACGATTTAAGCTCAAACGGGAGTCCTTTTGGCATTATCTGACGTGGCATGCCTGCAAAGCGCAGTAGTTGTTTTGGTTGTTTGCCTTCTTTTGCATATGTTAGTCGCTGTTTAACGCTGGTGTGGTCTGATTCCTCAGGCGTGTTAGCCATTTTAGCTCTAATTGGGTTTAAATCGACATACGCCATACAAGCGGCAAGTGCTGCTTCATCTAGTAATGCTTGTGATGTGAATCTGCCTTCCCAGAATCTACCTGTGCAGTTATCTTCTTTATTTGCTCTGCGCGCAATATCTTCATTTAACAACCGCATAAACCAGCTAATACTTGATAGGCGTTCTCGATATTCCTTTACTGTTTGATTAAAAAAGATAAGCTCAGCTTTACTTAGCTTTTCACCCTGTATGTATTTTTGCGTAAGTACAGTGCCTTTACAGAGTTTATGCCAGCGGATAATAATCGCTTTATCATTTAATCGATTCACTTTTTTATCATCAATATACAGCACTAAATGAGTGTGGTTACTCATAACGGCATAAGCACATACATCAATACAAAATACCTTAGCTAACTCAAGCAATTTATCTTCAACCCAGCCTCTGCGGTGCTCGTAAGATTGACCTGTAAAGTGGTCTTCACCACATAAAAATGCACGGCGCACGCAACGCGAAATACAGTGATAATATTTTGTATCAACCAAACTTACTTGACGCTTTCTTGCAATTGCCATGTGACACCCTGCTTGTTTTTTGCACTAAATAAAGGCTAGCCTCTAACTTCGAAAAGTGCAAAATTTAGGATGGGTGTCTTGTTAATTCTGGTGGTTTATTTCAAAGGCGTAAAATGCCGTAAATTTGATCAATTTAGAAAAGGATTCTAAATGAAGTATTTATGGCTGAGCCTGTTTTTTATTGTATTAATTTGGTCTGGTATTAACCCAAAAGATCAATTTACATGGCTGCTTGAAGTTATCCCCGCAATTATTGGTTTAGTGCTGCTAGCAAGTACCTATAGCCACTTTAAACTTACTCCTATTTTATATACATTTATTTTAGCGCATTGCATTGTGCTGATGATTGGCGGGCATTACACCTACGCCGAAGTCCCTTTTTTCGACAACCTATTTGGTAGTGAGCGTAATAACTACGACAAAGTAGGGCACTTTTTTCAAGGGTTTGTACCTGCACTACTAGCACGCGAAATTTTACTGCGCAAAAAAGTAGTAAATGGTCGAGGCTGGTTAATCGCTTTTGTTATTTCGGTATGTTTAGCATTTAGCGCGTTTTACGAATTAATAGAATGGTGGGTTGCAGTATTAAGCGGCGAAAACGCAGACGCGTTTTTAGGCACGCAAGGTTACGTGTGGGATACCCAATCAGATATGGGACTGGCGTTATTTGGGGCTATTTGCTCGCTGTTAGTGCTTTCAAAGGTACACGACAAACAGCTTAAAAACGTTAAAGATTATTTATAGACTATAGGAACGTTAAAGACTTTCTATAAGAATGTTTATAAAAACATTGATAAAAAAGACTATTAACTTATGACCGCAAACATTAGTAACTACTCAATAAGCACAGACAAAAGCAAACTTAACTTTAACGTTATTTATAACTTTATTGCTAATAGCTATTGGGCCAAAGGCATTCCTAAAAGCGTAATGCAATCAGCAATTGATAACTCAATGTGCTTTGGTGTTTACAGCGCTCATAACGAACAAGTTGGATTTGCCCGAGTAGTGACCGATAAAGCAACCTTTGCCTATTTAGCCGATGTATTTATTGCCCCGCACTTGCAAGGTAATGGGCTGAGTAAGTTACTCATTAAAACGATAGTAGAGCACCCTGAGCTACAAGGGCTCAGGCGCTTTTTATTAGCGACTTCTGATGCACACGGGCTTTATGCACAATACGGGTTTAAACCGATAGATAACTCAGGGCTGCTAATGCAAATAAACCCTGAAAATATATATGGTAAAAATAATCGTGAGGGGAAAACAAATTCCGTCTAATGTTCTTGTTAGGCCATTTCTACTCGGGTAATATTTTCTTTTCTTTATATTTTTCATTTAAACAATGTTCGGCCAACTGATGATACATGTCTTTTAACTGGCTCTCATAGTTAACTGAATCTAAGCCAAGCGTATTAAAACCAATACAAGAAGAAAGAATAGTAAAACTGGCGAGCTTGAATGGATGAAAGTTAAGCGGTAGTTCATATGACTTATATAAATTTTGACTTCCATGAACTAGGTCTGACCTTAACTCATAAATTCGCTTTGCTTCTAATTTCCAAATATCAATTTCACCATGAAAAATAGCAATAGAACACGATACCCTACTGCAAAACCTTTTTGTTAGCTCAGCATCTTTTTTTTCGGTAGATAATGTAACCAATCTCTCCATTGCAGTTACAAGCTTTACTACTTGGGAATATTCATTATTATCTCTAGATGCATCACCAAACCAGCAAAAGGCATCAATTAGCCGATCCGAAATGCAGTTTTTATTACTAGGAGAGATTGCACATTCAGCAAGTTTTTTAATAACCTCGCCCAATCCAGAGTTTAAATCTTCATCTAAAGCACCCCAAAATTCTTCTAAATTCTCACGAAATGAAATTGAACCACAGACATAGTATTCTTCATTCGAGCACTCAATATAGTGACTTGTATTACTCTCAATAGGGTTCTTTTTTAGAACCATCTGCTTTGTATTTACCTGATAAGAAGCAGCAAAGACTTTGATAACACCGTAGATAAAATCAGCTACATTCTGTGCTCGACTTTTGCTTATTTCATTTGAACATTTCGGAATATCAATACATAGCAAACTGTTGTAATCAGATTGTTCATCCGTTTTTATAAATCTTTCTAGCTTTTCTTCATCTTTGATTTTGGGGTATATATTTTCTTTGTTGGTGATCCTAACATTTCCAATTTGTATGTCCTTCTCAGGAGCAACACCTTCAGCATGAATTGGAAAGAAATAACTGACCTCACGCATTTTCTTTTTAGCTCGCTTATATGCCCTTGACAAAAGTGATGAACACCCAGATAAATCAAATTCCTTTTTTTCTTTTATATGTATATACATTGAGTCTTTAATATCATTAATATATTCACTCGACGTTAATTCATAAGCCAAATTATTTTGCTTTATTTGTCTAGAAGTAATTTCTTGTAATTTTTTCTGCGCCATAGACGACAAGTGTAATTGGAAGTTTTTTTGGCTTTTATCTCTCTCATAAATATCTTTAGGCACATTAATCGTTGCAAACATAGAGTCATATTTACTGTCAAAATCGTTTGCATATAAATCATATGATTCATTAAGTAGCTTGCTTAATCGGACTGCTTCACTGATAACAATCTGGAAGTCTTCAACATCTTTTTTAGTTGCGGCCATAGATAGCTTCTCGATTTAAAATGTGAGGCGAGTAATTAACTGGCCTAACGAGCCTGTAGATTAACTCGTTTTTAAATTTGTTTTTATTGATAAACAAACCATAGCTGAGTTCCTATTTTGGTTCAATTGATTACTGTATTTTTACGCAGAATATAGAAGTGTTTGATATTGTTTTAATTGGCGTTTTGGAAGGGATTACGGGTGTTTGAGTGGCTTTTATTTAGAGTAAGAGGGCTTACCCTTCTTAATGCATCGTGTTTTTAAGCTTTTCTATATTATGAACGAGGCAATACAATTGCCGCACCGTGAAGTAAGGCATTCACTTTCATCTGACCTCGTAAGGTCAATGTATTCATCCCGTTATTCACCGTAATATACCGCGTTTTATTTAAAGGAAAGCCGGTTCATACAGCAGAGTCGTTTGCCATTCTTCAATAAACAGCTATCGTCGACCGATTGAGCTGTCTATTTTTACTTTCATTTTGTCTACATAGCTCAGCTTTTTTGCGTGATTCGTTATTTATAACAATGCACTCTTTATACTGTTTTTGTTGGCTTTTTTCGTAATAATTAGGATGGGTATCATCCTAATTATTTGTGGTATCACCAGTAAAGGCCCTTGTAAAAAGCTCAAAAAAAAGAAATTAACATTGCGCTAGACAATGACTATTTAGCTTCACAAGGTTTAGTGTCATTGAGAGATATTTGGATCGGTATTCATTATGGGAGATGAACCGCCCATTGCGGACCCGCATGATGGGTGGTGTGGGGGCTGGAGGTTAGAGACCTCCGGCTACCCGGTTAGGCTTTAATCCTTACCATTAAACCAACTCCCGCAAACGAACAAAAGGCTTGCCTGTTTCAGCGGCTCGACGAACTTTTTTAGATAAGACTTCTTTTAACGATAACTTCTTTTGTAACATTTCACAAATATCTAAGCCGTCCATACACACTAAACTTTTTCCCTTTCCGAAGGCTATAAGCCCTTCTTCAGAAAAGCCACAGTCACTTACAAATAACCCACGAGCCCATGAAGCTTTATCTTCTACTTTTGCGTTGAATGAACGCAAATCAGAAGCATCCACTGGCTTACTAGTCCATTTTGCTTCTAGCAGGTAAGTCTCGCCTGACATATCAAAACTTCCGTCAATTTGTTCACCAACAACCCTAAATGATGAACGACCATCCATCCCATTGGCATCAAATAGTTCTTTTAAAAAACTCTCAAACGCAAAGCCTCTAGGATGAGGTGCTAATGCACTAACAGCCATTAATTTATTTAGAAGATTCATTGCAATCTCATCACTCAAATTTTCAAATCCACGAGGAGTAGATTGTTGCCTAATATCTTCAGGCGGTTTACCGCCTAATTTATTTATTAATAAAAAGAACTCTGCTTTAGCTTCTGCCATAGTTTCATCCTTTCCCGAACGGCGACGCAGGGCTTCTCGATATTCCCATAAAGCTAATAATACTTTAATTACATCGGTAGTATTTGCTTGTCGTAAGTAAAACCGTAACCTCTTTGCTTTACTTGTACCATCAACATCAAAACATGGATCATCTATATTAATTCCAAGCTCTTCATTAAAGAATTCAGAAAATGTTCGATTAGAAAAATCTAAAACATATCCTCCACCCATCTCGAATATTTCATCAAGTAACTTAATATCAATTGATTTTAGATTCTTCTGTTTTCTCATATGAACTCTTCGTAAATGATTAGGATAATACCGCGTAAGCCTAAAGCTTTATCGAGGACACTTTCCTCTTTTTATGAGCAAAGTATGTCCTCTTAATTATTTTTTAATATTAATAACAAATCCTATAACACATTGCGAGTATTAAACTTTAAGTCGGGCTGTTCTTTTAATAATATGCAAAAAAGAGGAAAACGTCCTCATTTTTTGACTTAGGAGGAAAAACGCCAGGGCGGTACATAAATGGAGCAATTAAATATTTAAAATGAAAACCAAATCCGATTTTAAATCATTTAATAGTCACTAAAAAACGGTGGCGATAACGTAAGTAACCGCTTTAAGTACACTTGTTTGTGTAAGCATATTACAAAAGGGGGTTTAGGGATGGTGGAAGCTGTAAAAAGGAGGTTATAAATTATTTACTAAACGCGTCTTCCTGCTTTTAAAATAGGGCAGACACGCTTAAGTATACTTATACCAGTCGACTTAAATATTTAGCCTTTCTAGCGTGCTAAATAAAGCGTTAACGGCGTTATAAACTTCTCATGTAGAACAACTACATGTCGAAATTTATGCCTTGTTATCACTCTATTTATCCGTCGCTATAAATGTCTAATAACTTAACACGATTGGTATTATTTGGCTTTTTTTGCCTCAAGTACTTCTATTTCACTCCAGATTTTTTCGGCTTCGGCACTTAACATGGCAAAGCTTTTAATGTCGCCTTTTCTTTGTGCCTGCATGCCTTGCTCTAGTTTTACGTCGTATTCTTTACGCAGTTTTTTTACGGGATCAGGCTTTAAAAATGAAAACATTAGTATTCTCTTAATTTATTAAATTATATGTAGTTAGTGTACGCATTAATGGGCTTAATAGTTCTTTGTTTGGTGAAAATCTTTACTTTACGCTTTAAAAGCGCAAAGTAAACACGGTGTAATTATTAACGTACTGTGTGCTAGTGCTAGTGTTTACGTTTCTGGCTCTAGGCGTTTAATACCTTGTCCATCAATACCTAAATAAATAAAACCATCACTGCCTTGGGCTAAGCTGCGTACTCTGCCAATGCCATCGAGTATTTTATATTGCTTAACAACCTTACCCTTTGATAGCTCTAGTGCGCTAATGAATGCAAATTTCATGGAGGCTAGTAATAGCTTACCTTTAAGCTTTGGGTATTTATCACTCGTTACATACAACATATCGGAAGGGGCAATTGAAGGGGTCCAATGTAATACGGGCGATTGCATGCCGTCTTTTTCTTTAAGGTCTGTAAACTTGGTACCGCTGTAGTTAACGCCATAACTTACTAAAGGCCATCCGTAGTTAGCGCCTTTTTTTATAATATTAAGTTCATCGCCGCCGCGTGGTCCGTGCTCGTGAGACCATAAAATATTATTTTGATTATCAAACCACATGCCTTGTGGATTACGGTGCCCATAAGACCATGCCGCATGTTTTGCATCTTTTTGTTTAACAAACGGATTATCGCTTGGGATACGGCCATCATCATGTAAGCGATAAATTTTACCGCCATCACGGGTGAGATCTTGCGGGTTTATGTCGCGCGAGCCGCGATCGCCTATTGAAAAATAAACATAACCTTCATCATCAAACACAATACGGCTGCCGTAGTGCTGGCCTTTGGTACTATTATGCTCGCCTTTGTATAGCAATTGCTGATCAGACAACTGCGTATGATCGCTACTTAGCTTGGCGCGGATTAAGGCGGTGTTACTTCCGCTTCCTTTGCCCTCACTACTTGAGTAACTAAAGTACAGCCATTGGTTTTGCTTGCTATCGGTGTGTAGTGCTAAATCAAGCAATCCACCTTGGCCATTAGCTTCAATGTTGGGCAGCCCTGAAACCTTAGCTAACGTAGTTGTATTTTTAGGTAATAAAAATAACGTTCCACTGCGCTCAGATATTAGCAAATCACCATTAGCTAAAGGCTCAATAGCCCAAGGTATAACCACACCTTCTGCCGCTGTTACTGCGTTAACGTTAAGCGGTAAAGTATCGAGCTGTTTATAGTTTTTTACGTAATCGCTTTTTGCATTTGCGGGTGCGTTAATAGCAAATATAGCAACAGCCAAGCCTGCACTTATTAGTTTAGGGAGTGTGTTATGTGACATTAAATTTATCATTATGGCTTCCAAAATTAATCCAATCTTACATAACCTTAACATGGCATAAATAAATTTGTTAAGCGTTGAGTTGGTTGAGTTGAATGAAAAACACACACTTATATTTTTATACGATGACCTTTTAACAGAAAATTGTTTAGTAATTAGCGCTAATAAAAAATTGAATAATTACTCTATTGGGGTTGAAAACTAAAAATTTCAGCGTACACTTGTGCGCTGAAGTTTGGGCGTACACGTGTAAGTTCAAACGTTAAGTATTTTACGACCCAAGAGATTAATAGTGATGATAATTAAAGTATTAAACCAATTTTCAAAATGGTTTTTACACCATCAAAGTTTTGCAGGCTACATAGAGCCAATAATGCAGGTGTTTAAACCTGCGTGGCGTGCAGGGCAGTTTAGAGCGCAAGTAGTTAATACGACGGTGCTTGATGGCGGCTTTTTAAGTGTGCAACTTAAGCCAAGCAAACATTGGCAGGCGCATACGTCAGGACAGCATATAAGTTTAACGCTTGAAATTAATGGGCGATTATTAACACGCGTGTTTACCGTGGCTTCAAGCGCTCAGCAATTTAAAAATACAGGTTTAGTGCGCTTACTAATCAAAACAAATACGCAAGGGCGCTTTACTGGCTTACTCAGCAGCGCATTAAAAGCGGGTTTGTGGTGCAATATTTCTGCGCCAAGTGGCGACTTTGTATTTAAAAACACACATACACCAGCCACTTTTATTGCCGGTGGCTCGGGTATAACACCTATGCTAGCTATGCTTGATGATTACTTAAACCAAACTACGCAAAAAGTCTCGTTGGTGTATTACGCAAAAGCCACTGAGCATCAATGTGTTGATGAACTGAGTGAGTTAGCAGCGCGTTTTGAGCATTTTTCGTTTTTATTATTAACGCGTGAGCAATCAAGCGATATAACCAGCAATATTAAGCCGTGGGAAAATCCAGACATTTACTGCTGCGGTCCGGCAGCATTTATGCAAACGGTGAGTGATTTTGCTAAAACGCATAAGCTAAATTATTACCAAGAAGCATTTGGTTTAGCGCTACCAAGCTTAAACGACGATAGCCAATTTAACGTAAAAATTAACGCCAGTGCCCATGTTGTATCGGGCAACGATGTTTTATTGACCCAGTTTGAAGAAAAAAAGCTACCCGTTAAACGCGGTTGCGGTATTGGTATTTGCCATCAATGCCAATGTATTAAAAAGTCAGGCGTGGTACGTAATTTAAAAACTGGTGAATTGAGTGACAACGGCGAGCAATTAATACAACTTTGCGTAAGCCAACCTGTTAGTGATTTGGAGTTACAATTATGAAAAACATTAACTATGACATGCTCGCAAGTGAGTTAGATGCTATTAAAATGAACACCCTTGGCAAAGTTGGCCAACAAGATGCTGACTATATTCGCTCTGTTGTGCGCAAACAGCGAGTGTGTGAATGGAGCGGGCGAATTTTGCTAATGCTTGGTTTTATCCAGCCATTATTGTGGGTTGCAGGTGTATTGCTATTAGCACTTGCTAAAATTTTAGACAATATGGAAATTGGCCACAATGTAATGCATGGTCAATACGATTGGATGAACGACAAGCAACTTAACTCACAGCATTATGAATGGGACATAGCGTGCGACGGGCAAAGTTGGCACCGCGTTCATAACTTTGAACACCATACGTATACTAATATTATTGGTAAAGACCGTGATTTTGGCTATGGCTTGTTGCGTTTAAGCGATGATTTTAAGTGGCGTTTTAAAAATGTATGGCAGTTTTTTACGTATATTAATTTAAGTGTGTTATTTCAGTGGGGCGTGTCGTATCACGAGTTGGCTGCAGAGCGTGTTTTTATTGGTAAAAAGAAAGAAAACCGCGAAGGGCTTGTATCACACTCTACATTAAAGCAGCGCTTTTTTAGTAAAGGCGCTCGCCAGTTAATTAAAGATTATGCGATATTTCCGTTACTTGCAGGGCCTTTATTTTTATGGGTATTGGCGGGGAATTTAGTAGCTAACTTAATCCGTAATTTATGGACGTCGACCATAATATTTTGTGGTCACTTTACTGAAGAAACGCAAACTTTTAAACAAGAAGACTGCGTAAACGAAACCCAAGGGCAGTGGTATTACCGCCAAGTACTGGGTTCGTCTAATATTAAAGGGCCGCATTGGTTTCATGTTTTAACAGGGCATTTGAGCTGTCAAATAGAGCATCATTTATTTCCTGATATGCCGTCTTCGCGCTATCAAGAAGTTGCGCCACAAGTACAAGCTGTTTTGAAAAAACACGGTATTGATTATCATACAGGTGGTTTTTTTAGACAGTATACGTCGGTGTTAAAACGTATTATTAAATATTCGTTTAAATAAACATGTTTTAATTAACGAATGAAAAAATCGGTCTGTGTAACTACACTGACCGATTTTTTTGTTTATTGCACTCAATACGGTTGATTAGTAAACAGCACTTGCAAAAAATTCTCATAGTTAATTAAAAAAGCCTTACTTTAGCTATGGTTAAATAGCGTGTGATTGTCATACAATGGAGGGAAATAGACCACACAAGAGAGATTAAAATGGCCGCATTTGGTACCGTGTTTATGCCTCAGATGATTCAAGCTCGTTTTTCTGATAATAAATGGAGCGAAAGCTCAATTGTCCCTTCCGATAAACTTGAACTTCATGCTGGTGCGCACGTTCTTCATTATTCAAGTACATGTTTTGAAGGCTTAAAAGCCTTTCGCCATGAAGATGGTTCTGTTTATCTTTTTAGAATGGATGCAAACATTGCACGCATGCAACAAAGCTCAGCGCTATTAAGCTTACCGAGTTTTGACAGTGATATGCTAAAAACGATGATTATCGATATTATGCGTGAATACGCAGATGAAACGCCATTACCACCAGGCTCTATGTATATTCGCCCAACGCACATTGGTACTGAGGCGGCAATTGGTAAAGCGGCTGCGCCGTCAATGAGCTCGCTTTTATACACGTTACTATCGCCAGTAGGTGATTACTTTGCCGGTGGCGCAACTGCACTGCGCGTACTGCTTGAAGAAGATGGTATGCGCTGCGCTCCGCACATGGGTATGGTAAAAAGTGGTGGTAACTACGCCAGTGCTTTGGCGCCTATTAGTGCTGCACGTATAAAGTATCAAGCTGATCAAATTTTATTTTGCCCAGGTGGCGACGTACAAGAAACCGGTGCTGCTAACTTTATACTTATAGATGGCAACGAAATTATTACTAAAGCGCTTGATAGCACGTTTTTACATGGTGTAACGCGTAATAGTATTTTAACCATTGCAAAAGATTTAGGTATGACGGTAAGCGAGCGTAACTTTAGCGTTACTGAGCTATTAGAGCGTGCTGCTAAACCAGGTACTGAAGCGGCGCTTTCGGGCACTGCAGCTGTACTAACTGCTGTGGGTACGTTTATTCATAACGATAAAGAATACAAAGTAGGTACTGGCGAACCAGGCCCAACGACTGCGCGCCTTCGCCAAGCATTGAACGATATTCAATGGGGTAAAAGTGAAGACAAGCACGGCTGGTTAACTAAAATCTAATTATAGATTTAATAGCAACTCGCATTAAAAAGCCACCTAATCGGTGGCTTTTTTGTGTTTGGTTACTTTAAGCTGTGCTTATTAGAACTTCATTTCTATTTTACCGTACACGTAGCGTCCGTTAAATCCATACGGCGAGAAGCTAGAGTAAGCAAATAAACGTGAGAAGGTGGTTACATCGTCAACATTTTCACGGGTTGCATCTGGGTAAACATCAAAAATGTTATTAGCACCTAAGCTCAGCGATACGTTTTCACTAAGCGAGTAGGCGACATCTAAGTCGGTTATCCATTTAGGCTTAAGCACTTCGTTACGTTCTGGGTTATCTGAAGGGTCTTGAGTTTCTCCGTAACGCGTTGTTCTAAGAGTGGTACGAATATCATCGTTAGTCCACGTTGCGCTTAAGTTGTACTTATTACGCGGTGTGCTTACTTCAAAACGACGCAGCTCAGTGCCTGAGAACAAGTTGTCTTGATCAAACCCTGCACCTTGAAGCTCTGCTGGTGGGTCAATTATATCGGTAACTTCATTTTTGCCGTAGTTGTAACCTAGGTTAAAGGCTAAATCGCCATAACCATCAGTTGCTACATTATAAGAAGCTACAACATCAACACCGCGCGTTTTACTGTCAATTGCATTTAGGAAGAAACGACCTTGGTTAGCGCCTGTGCCTTGAAGTAAATCGGCAATAGCAGCACCCGATAAGTTGTTTGATAGCACAATGCGGTCATCAATTAATATTTGGTAGTAATCAACCGATAAGCTGAAATTAAAGTCGGTAGACCATGTAAAACCAACGCCGTAGTTTGTTGCTTCCTCAGCATCAAGACCCGGTGAGCCCAGTGCTTTTGCTACATCGCTGCTTGGTGCAAAGGTACCTGTTTCGGTTGGTTCGCCATCAACAAATACAGTGGCTACTGAGGTAAAGTATTGTTGCTGCAATGAAGGTGCTCTAAAACCAGTAGATACTGAGGCGCGTAGTGCTAAGTCTTCAGTTAATGAATAACGAGTCGCAATTTTACCGTTAAGTGTATCGCCAAAGTCCGAGTAATCTTCATAACGGGCGGCAACCGCTAAATTCCAATCGTCGGTTAGGTAGGTTTCAAGGTCTATATATAAGCTCACGTTGTGGCGGCTGTTATCGCCCTCTGATTCGGGTGTAAACCCCGGGAATACTTGTGCCCCCGCTGCGCCAAATGGGCCATCAACTGGGTCGGTTACTGCGCCTCCTGGGCCAAATGTGCCTTGTGCATATGAAGCTTCTTCGCCTGCATCTATTTGGTATCCTTCGCGGCGATACTCAGCACCTACAGCTACGTTTACAGAGCTTTCTAAAAAGCTGACGTCTACCTCGCGGCTAAAATCAACGTTTAAAGTAAGTTGATCGTAGGTAAGTGTTCCTGCATCAAAGCTTGTTTGGCTAGTAGGGCCATATGAGGTATTTAAGCTATTTATAACACCAAACTCAAATGCATCTTGACCATATACGGCCGATACATCGTAATTCCATTCACTTACAAAACCTTTAGCGCCAAGTGCCAGTGAAAAGTCATCTATATCTGAGGTAATAACAGGTAAAAAGCCATCAGGGTATACTTCTTCTATATTACGGCTATCGCTTGCACGGCGATAAAACCCGCCGCCTTCGCCTTCACGTTTGCTGTAAGAGCCAAACGAATATAAGTCGACTTCGTTTGTTAACTGGTAACCTGCGTTATAAAACATTGAAAAGTCTTCTACATCGCCATTACCAAAGTTATGGTTATATCGATTTACGGTAAGTTCACGTGGGTCAAGCGCGCCATCTACTGATCCGTCATCTATGCGTGCGTAGCTTTCACGGTTATCGTAGTCTGAGCGGTTAGTTGAATGGCGGTCGCGGTATTCTGTTGAGATGTTTAAAAAGCCATTATCGCCAAGCTCAAAACCCATATTACCTTGCAGCGTTAATGTTTGACCATCGGTTAAGGAGCGATCGCCCCCTTCGGTAAATGCTAAATTACCATCACTGCCTTCAGATACTGATTTTAGCTGTGGTACACCGTCCATTTCGGTTACGTTAGCACCATATATAGCCGCAACTGAACCACCGCTGCTGGCACTTTTAAGTACAATATTAATAACACCAGCTATAGCGTCAGAGCCATATTGCGCTGCTGCACCATCGCGTAATACTTCAATACGGGCAATAGCATTTGCAGGTATCGCATTTAAGTCAACCGATGATGAGCCACGACCCGTTGAGCCATTTAAGTTAAGTAATGCGTTGCTGTGGCGGCGTTTACCATTAACAAGCACTAAAGTGTGATCGGGTGCTAAGCCACGAAGCTGAGCGGGGCGTACATGGTCGCTGCCATCAGTAAGTGATGCTTGTGGGAAGTTAAAGCTGGGTAATAAACTGCTAAGTAGGGCATTCGTTTCAGTAAAGCCTGAGTTTTTAAGTGCATCTGCACCAATTATATCGATGGGTACTGCGCTGTCTTCTACTGTACGGCCTAATCGGCGAGAGCCAATTACGCTTATTTGTTCGATGTTTTCTTCTGCTTTAGTGTCTTGCTCTGCAGCATTTACGCAGAGCGAACCAAGTAGTGCAGCAGACGCGCTCATTGCGAGTAATATTTGTGGTACCGATTGCTGTAATTTAAATAACGGTTTTCTATTCATGCTGTATTTCCCCATACCCATTGAATTATTTTAGTTTTGTACAAAAAGCTCAAACCTCTTTGTTACCTTGAACATATACTTAATTAACAAAGTCAGTCAATTGAATAACATTCAATTAATTTAAGGGTTTTTATAATTACATTTGGTTGTTTTTTATAATGATCATTGTTTTAGTTATATAGCGAAGGTAATTGCTAAGTAATTGATGGATAATGAATTATATTAAAAAATTAAATTTAACGTTTAATTAACTGGTAAGACGAGATTGATGGGTTAAATTAATTATGGGTAGGGAACCATTTTTATTGGGCTGGCAATAAACAGCTGTTGAGCTATGAATATTTTTAAAAATGTAAAATACAAATAAACCTATTAAATGTTAACTAAATTAACATTTAATAGGTGTACTATAAATTATGTACTACTTATTAGAACCTATACTTTAAAGCATGAAGCAATTTTTTTTTATAAGTAATTGGTATAAAAAAGAATGCTAAAAATAGTGTTAAAATTTAATTTTTCCAACAAGCATATCTTTAAACATTACCCAATCTCCCCACAAACTGTAAAAAGGGTGTTTAAAAGTAGCTGGGCGGTTTTTTTCAAAAAAGAAATGCCCAACCCACGCAAACCCATATCCAATAACAGGTAATAGCCACAATAAACTGTAGTGTTGTTTTAATAATGCTATTGCGATTACAGCAAGAACAAGGGTGCTTCCTATAAAATGTAAGCGGCGGCAAGTAACATTGCGATGCTCTTTTAAATAATAAGGGTAGAAGGCTTTAAAGCTTTTAAACGTGGGGTTTGTACTTTGCATAGTATGCTCTTTTATTGTTTTTTATTTTAATGAGGGTCGTGCTATTAAAGCGTAAGTTTACATTTGTTTACAGCGATAAATGGCGCTTAACGCATCTAAATAGACAAAAGGGCTAAAAGTTAATAACTTAGGCGCACTATTAATAAATAAGAATGGAACTCAGGATGTTTAAACACACTCTAGCATGTGCTGTAATTGTAGCGCTTAGCGGCTGTTCAGAGCCAACTAATACGGTAACTCAAGAAGAAGTAAAAGCACCAATGAAGCAAGTTAACGCAGTTATATACCCAGAAACAAAAAAAGGCGATATCGTAGATACCTACTTTGAAGAAGCGGTTAGCGACCCATATCGTTGGCTTGAAGATGATATGAGCGACGAAACTGCCGATTGGGTTAAAACGCAAAACAATTTAACGTTTTCTTATTTAGAACAAATTCCTTATCGCGATAAGTTAAAGCAGCGCCTTGAAAAACTAATGAATTACGAAAAAATAGGCGCTCCTTTTACTGAAGGCGATTACACCTATTTTTATAAAAACGATGGCCTGCAAAATCAATATGTTTTGTACCGCAGTAAAGATGGCGGCGACGTTGAAGTATTTTTAGATCCAAACAAGTTTAGTGACGATGGTACGACGTCTATGTCGGGTTTATCGTTTTCAAAAGATGGGTCATTACTCGCATATCAAATATCTGAAGGTGGCAGCGATTGGCGTAAAATTATAGTTATTGATGCACATACTAAAGAGCAAGTTGAAGAAGCGCTTGTTGACGTTAAATTTAGTGGCATTGATTGGTTAGGCAACGAAGGTTTTTATTATTCAAGTTACGAAAAACCTAAAGGCAGTGAGCTTTCGGCTAAAACAGATCAGCATAAAGCGTATTACCATAAGCTAGGTACTGTACAGTCTGCTGATAGTGTTGTATTTGGTGAAACTGATGAGCAAAAACATCGCTATGTAGGCGCTGATGTAACCCATGACGGCCGCTACTTACTTATTTCAGCTAGTACGTCTACGTCAGGCAATAAACTGTTTATAAAAGACTTAACAAAAGAGAACAGTGAGTTTGTAACGGTTGTGGGAAATACTGATTCAGATACATCAGTTATTGATAACGAAGGCAGCAAGCTGTTTTTAGTTACTAACCTTAATGCACCAAACAAAAAAGTAGTGACGGTTGATGCAAGCAACCCAAGCCCTGAAAATTGGGTTGATTTAATTCCTGAAACCAAAAACGTACTAAATCTTACAAAAGGTGGCGATACCTTTTTTGCCAACTACATGGTTGACGCGATTTCGCAGGTAAAACAATACAACAAAAAAGGTGAGCTAATTCGCGAAATTACATTACCAGGCGTGGGTACTGCACGTGGTTTTGGCGGTAAAAAAGATCAAACAACGCTTTATTATTCGTTCACTAACTACAAAACACCAGGTACTACTTATACGTTTGATGTAACTACGGGTGAATCGGGTGTTTATCGTAAGTCGGCTATTGATTTTAATAGTGATGATTACACGTCTGAGCAAGTGTTTTACACCTCAAAAGACGGTACTAAAATACCGATGGTAATTACCTATAAAACAGGCATTAAGCTTGATGGTTCAAACCCTACTATTTTATACGGTTACGGTGGTTTTAATATTAGTTTAACGCCAAGCTTTAGCCCCGTTAATGCAGTATGGCTTGAGCAAGGTGGTGTGTACGCCGTTGCTAATATTCGCGGTGGTGGTGAGTACGGTAAAGACTGGCACAATGCCGGCACTAAATTGCAAAAGCAAAATGTGTTTGACGACTTTATTGCCGCAGCTGAGTATTTAAAAGATAAAAAGTACACGTCTAAAAAGCGTTTAGCACTTCGCGGTGGATCTAACGGTGGTTTGTTAGTTGGCGCAGTAATGACACAGCGCCCAGACTTATTTCAGGTGGCTCTACCTGCTGTAGGCGTACTTGATATGCTGCGCTACCATACATTTACTGCCGGCGCTGGTTGGGCATACGACTACGGTACCAGTGAGCAAAGCAAAGAAATGTTTGAATACATTAAAGGTTATTCACCACTTCATAATGTAAAAGCAGGTGTTGAGTATCCAGCCACTATGATTACAACTGGCGACCATGATGACCGCGTTGTCCCTTCGCATTCGTTTAAGTTTGCTGCTGAGCTTCAAGCAAAGCAAACAGGTAATAATCCAACGCTTATTCGCATAGAAACAAATGCGGGGCATGGTGCAGGTACACCAACGAGTAAAACAATTGAGCAGTATGCTGATATATTTGGTTTTACACTATATAACATGGGCGTAGAGTCGTTATAAAAGCGCTTTAACAAAATAGCTAACTTTAATAGCTGAGCAAAAAGGCCGAGTAAATTTAATTTACTCGGCCTTTTTAATGTTTGTTAGTAGTTAGCAGTTAGCTATTGCATAGGTGAAAACAATCGTTGATACGTTTTATAAGCGTACTCGTCGGTCATTCCGCTTAAGTAATCGCAAATTATACGCATACCTTGGTTTTGTTTTTCGGCTTCTATGTATTGTGCTTGTGTTGTTTCGGGTAATAAACGCAGCGGATCGCTAGCAAACGCGGTAAATAACTCTATTAGTAAGTTTTGACCTTTAAACTCTATTTGCTGCATTTCGGGGTCGCGTATTAAACGTTGAAACACAAAATGCTTAAGTATTTGCAATACACTGTCGTATTGGGCATCTAATTTAGCGGTGTACTTTAAAATAGGGCATTCAAAGTTATCGTTTTGAATATCTAAATGTATATGAATAATAAAGGTATTAACCAGCTCACCTATGGCGTCTTTTCGCTCGTAGTCATTTTTTGAAAACAAGCGCTGGGTCAGCGATTCAACCATGGTGTTTAACCAGTCAAAGTTTAGTGCTTTTAAATTAGGTAGAGCATGAGTTTGCCAATCGTCTAATGTAAGTACATGGGTTGCAATGGCATCTTCTAAGTCGTGTACGGCGTATGCTATATCGTCGGCATGTTCCATTATTGCGCTATCGAGCGATTTATACGTTGTTTTAGCGCGGTACTTATCAATAGCGGCATGGTTACCCAGCAACGTTTTATCGTTTTGACTCAGTGGTTCTACTATCCAATTGAATATGGCTGCATCGTCGTTGTACAACCCTTTGGCAGGTCGCCAATCATCTGCTTTTATAAATGCACGACCGGTTGTATCGTCGGGAATGGTATGCCAAAGCGTATTAATAAACGCGGGGTATTTTATAAAACCTAATAAAGTACGACGAGTTAGGTTCATACCGTGCCCGTTACTGTAGGGCTCAAGTTTTGCAACTATGCGCAGTGTTTGTGCGTTACCTTCAAAACCACCGTGATCGCGCATCATGTAATTTAGCGCTATTTCACCACCATGACCAAAAGGCGGATGGCCAATATCGTGCGCTAAACACAGTGTTTCGAGCAGTCCGGTTGATGGAAAGTGCGTAAAGTCGCTATGTTGCGCTTTTAAATGACGCAATATGCCGGTACCAATTTGCGATACTTCTAAAGAGTGGGTAAGGCGAGTGCGGTAAAAGTCGTTTAGGCCAATGCCCATAATTTGGGTTTTAGCTTGCAAACGCCTAAATGCAGCTGCATGAATAATACGCGAACGATCGACCTGCCACGGCGAGCGGTTATCGTTAGGACGATGTTTATATTGCTCTATTATTCGGCTTTGCCATTGTTTATCCATACTGCTTACTCACACATAGTTAATATTATTAAACTTTGCCCAGTATACCCATGGACTTATAAATTGCGAATGAACAAATACACTACATAGGCTCTGTTTTATCTAAAATTCAAATACACTGCTGAAAATTCAACCGTAAAAGGTCATCAAACCCCAGTTATTCGCGTTTATAAAGTGGCTTAGGTATAATGCGCCTTCGTATGCTTGTGTATAAACCATGCATAACTAAGTTTAATAGAGAGAATAGATGTTAAAAACGATTTTTAAGCTTTTACTAACTGTATTTTTTGTTTGGGCGCTTGCATACCCGTTTATACAAAGTGACGATGTTGAACTAGACGAGCAAACGTCAGAACAACCAAAAAAAGTGAAGAAAAAAGAAAAACCATTACATAATGTAAAACTGCCAAAATTTTCAGAATTTAGTGATGTTAAAGAAAAAAAACATGCATTTTTTAGCTTTATTCGTCCGCACGTTGAAGCCGAAAATAAAAAAATATTACAGCAACGCGCTAAGCTCGAAATAGCACGCATGATGTTACAAAACGAATTACCTTTAGAAAAAAAGCAAAACAAAGATATTGCTAAAATTTTAAAGTCGTATGACTTACCAACCACGGTTGATACGCTAATACTTACGCAAGCATTGCGCCGTGTTGATGTAATTCCTAAAGAATTAGCGCTTATGCAAGCTGCAAACGAATCTGCATGGGGCACTTCGCGTTTTGCACGTATTGGCCTTAACTTTTTTGGTCAGTGGTGTTACACAAAAGGTTGTGGCATGGTGCCAAAACGCCGTAATACCGGGGCTGCGCACGAAGTTGCTGCGTTTAAATCGGTAAGAGCTGCTATAAACTCTTACTTTAAAAACATAAATACGCATCCTGCTTATAAAGATTTGCGCGCAATACGTGAAAACTTACGTCTTGAGCAAAAACCAATTTTAGCGACTGAACTTACACATGGTTTAATGTCTTACTCTGAGCGCGGTGAAGCGTATATAGAAGAGTTAAACACGATGATTAGCCAAAATAGAGCCTACTTTGATGAATAAATACATTTTTAATTGTACCAACGCTATTGTGTTAGTGCTGCTGAGCATTAGTGCGTTTAATGTAAATGCGAGAGAATTTGTGATGTCGTATGACGGTTTTTACGACCGCTTAAAAATTGTTAACAAAGGCGATTTTCAATATGCGCGAGTTAACTTTTACATTAGTGATATTGGTACTAATGAAACATGTGCAATTAAAAGCGGTACTATTTTAACCGAAAGAAACGAGTATCCACTTAACTTTACCGATAAAGCACAATTACTATTGCCGTTCGATAAGCAGCTTGATACCGATAAAGCGGTTATTGTAGTAGAGCCGCTCAATCCTGTACACGATTGCCAATTAAAGCTACAAATAGAAGCAAACGAACTTGAAGGTTTAGCATTTTCAAAGCAGTCGTTATATACCATTAACGAAGAACTTGATGAGCTATTAACTGATTTGTCGGGCTTTTTTGTAAGTAAATTAATGTGGTTTTTATTACCCGAACAAAAGGGCGTAGCAGTTACATTTAAAAGCCCAATGCAATTTGATGATAAGAGCATAACGTGTGAAAAGTCAGTGTGTTATTTTGCAGTTGAAGATAGCTGGGAAGATGATAGCGCAGTGCTTGGAGATATATCGAACGTTATTAAAGTAACGCCTTGGATTGTTAAGTAGCTCACATACAAAAAGCGGCATTTAGCCGCTTTTTTTGTACCAAAATCAGTACTCGTTTTTAGTCTTTGGTTTTTATTTAATAAGTGGCGCTGATGAATCGCGCTGCATTAAAGTAGGTTCAAAAAAGCGATTTATAACGAGGTTTTTATTTTGATATACGTCTTTAAGCACTAATTTAGCTGCCATTTCGCCCATTTTCCCGACCGGATTATCTATGGTCGTGAGTGTAGGGTATAGGTAGTTTGCAAAAATAACGTTATCAAATCCAACAATCGATAAATCAATTGGTAAGTTATAACCGTGCTCTCGTGCATACTTCATGGCACCGGAGGCCATTTCGTCATTGGCGCATACCAGTGCAGTAAAGCTAAGTTTTTCATCAATAAAATGTTTTAAGCCTTTACTACCGCCAGTTTCGTTAAAGTCGCCAATATAATAAAGCGTAGGATCAAATTTAACACCAGCCTCTGTAAGCGCTTGTTTGTGACCTTCAAGTCTATTAAATGCATCGGCTTTAAACTGCGGGCCTGCAATATACGCTATTTGTGTATGGCCTTGATTTAATATCGATTTAGTGGCTAGGTAACCACCTAATTGATTATCTAGGCTGATACAGTTGTCTTTTAGTTGCTCTACGTAACGGCTCATTAAATAAACGGGTGTAGAGCCTTGGCTTAATTTTATTAGGTAGTCGTCTGAGACGGCTTCTACGTGCAAAATAATGGCATCGCAGCGTCTGCTAATTAAAAACTCAATGCCTTCTTGTTCTTTGTCTTCTTCACTGTGTCCGGTGGTAATAATAACGTGTTTACCCGCAGCACGAAGCTCTGATTCAATACCTGCCATCATTTGGGCAAAGAAAGGACCATGTAACTCAGACACTAAAATACCGACACTGTTAGTACAGTTAGAGGCTAAAGATTGCGCTATTGAATTAGGCTTGTAGCCAAGCTGCGCCATAGCATCAAGCACTTTTTGTTTAGTTTTATCGCTTACACGGGTATTTTTGTTCATCACGCGAGAAACGGTGGCTAACGATACGCCCGCAAGCTCTGAGACTTGATAAATTGTTGCCATGTTATTTGTTCACTCGCTTATCCTTAACTACTTCGGCTAAATAATACCTTAGAGTATATATCTTAACTAGCTGTTAGTTTAGATTGAATATTTTCAACAACCTGATTAGTCAGTGTATATTTTTTCATTATGTAGGCAACAAATAATGAGCCAAAAGCAGGTAGTACAGTGAATGACAGTAAAATACCGTGTTGGGTATCAAGAGTTTGTACTGCATCGGCCTGATAACTGTAAAAAGATAACAACCAGCCTGCAATTGCGCCGCCTACAGCCACGCCCATTTTAATAAAAAATATAACGCCTGAATAAACCAAACCCGTAATGCGTACACCTGTTTTTTCATGCCCGTAATCTATGGTGTCGGCCATTTTTGCCCACAACAATGGGGTTGCCATATCTAAAAAGAATTTCCATAAAATAAAGGCCGCAAATGCCAATACTAAAGAGTCTTTACTAATAAAGTAACTAAAACCACAAATAGCGGCGGCAATAACTTGTAAGCTTATATAGGCCTTTATTTTACAAAAGCGCTTTGCAAGTGGTTGAGCTAAAGCGCAACCTACCATACTGGCTGCAACACCTAGCGTCATAAATAAGGTGATTAAATCGTCTCGACCTAAATAGTATTTTACGTAGTAAACAGCAAGCGTAAGCCTTAATACTTGCCCGGTAAGTAAAAAAAATGCAGCTAAGCAAAGTGTTCGCCACTGATCGTTTTTAATTAAGGCTTTAACACTTTTGGCAAAAGGAATGTTTTGCTCTTTTGGCTGTTGTATACGCTCTTTTGTGCCTAAAAAACAAAGTAAAAACAGTACAAAACCTAAAATGCTCATTGCAGTCATTGTGTATTGATAGCCCTTGGCAGCATCGCCTTGTCCAAAATACTCAACCATTGGCATAGTACAACCCGCTACTATTACGCCGCCTAACATACCAAATACAAACCGGTAAGACTGAATAGTAACGCGCTCTTTTACGTCTGCAGTAAGTACGCCGCCCAATGCACAATAAGGGATATTAATAGCGGTGTAGACAACCATAAGAAGTGTGTAAGTAGTAAAGGCATAAATTATTTTATCGGTGCCTTCTAAATCGGGCGTAGTGAACGCTAAAATACTTATAATAGCAAAAGGAAGTGCAAGCCAAAGTAAGTAGGGGCGAAAGTGCCCCCAGCGCGTATGTGTTTTATCAGCAAGGTTACCCATTAATGGATCGGTTACGGCATCAAAAATACGCACTGCTAAAAACATAGTACCAACAACGGCAGGCGATAAACCTACTACATCTGTGTAGTACAGCATTAAAAACATCATAACTGTTTGAAAAATAATATTACTGGCGGTGTCGCCTAAGCCATACGCTATTTTTTCTTTTACACTGACCATGATTGTTTATCCCGCTTTGTGCTTATTATTATCTATTTGAGATAAGTGCTTTATAGGCTAAGCCACTATTTTTAATAGTACGTTGCTGCGTTTTATAATCAACATAAACAATACCAAAGCGCTTTAAGTAGCCTTCTGCCCACTCAAAGTTGTCCATTAAGCTCCAAGCAAAGTAGCCACGTATAACAACACCCTGTTCAACTGCATTGTGAACTGCGTTTAAATGAGTATTATAATAACTTAAACGGTCTAAGTCGTTAACTTCGCCATTATTATATGTGTCGGGCATTGCTGCGCCATTTTCGGTTATATAAATAGGCGGTAGGGTGTATGTCTTATTAAGCGATACAAGCAAATCGGTAAACGATTGCGGGTAAACCTCCCACCCCATATCTGTCAACGGACCCGTAGGTGCAATGGGTTCATAAATATCAGTAGGGTGCGCTTTATAAACTTGGCGGGTATAAAAGTTAATGCCTAAGTAATCAATTGGCTGAGAAATTAATTCCATATCACCTGGGTGTATGTCTGGTAAGTGATCCTCAGGTAGTTGGCTAATTATATCAGGGTATTTACCGTCCATTATTGGTTTCATGTACCACTGATTTAAATAGTCATCAGCGTATTTGGCACTGTCTATGTCTTGTTGAGTATCTGTAAGTGGGTAGGCGGGTGTAAAGTTAAGCACAATGCCGTTTTGAGTATCAGGCGATGTTTTATTTAGCACGTTCATAGCGAGACCATGAGCGAGTAATAAGTGATGAGCTGCTTTTTTACCATACTGCTTGCCTACTAGACCTGGGGCATGTATGCCAATCTCGTAACCTAAAAACGCGCTGCAAAAGGGTTCGTTTAATGTAGCGTAAGAATACACTCGTGTTCCAAATGCGTTAGTAATTAGTTCTACGTACTGCTCAAATGCATAAGCTGTTTTTCTGTTAAGCCAGCCGCCTTCATCTTCAAGATGTTGCGGTAAATCCCAGTGATACAAAGTAACAAAGGCTTTTATTTTTTTTCGTTTTAGCTCATCTAAAATATCAGTATAAAACTTAACGCCTACAGGATTTAACTTTCCGTCTTGAGTCATAACGCGAGGCCATGAAATAGAAAGCCTGTAAGCATCAACACCTAGAGACTCTATTAAATCTATGTCTTGTTGCCAATTGTTGTAATGATCGCAGGCAATATGACCATGTGAATTGTCAGCAATTTTACCTGCAGTACTACAAAAGGTATCCCAAATACACGGTAAGCGATGCTCATACCCGCCCTCTATCTGAAATGATGCTGTTGCTACACCATAAACAAAGTCTTTTGTTAATAGAGGTGAATTAAATGGTAATGATATTTTTGTCATTGGTTACAAACCTTTTTGAGAACTTAATTGCACGCTTAGCGCCTATTTTTACTGACTTTCAGCGGGTACAAAACATTATTAAAAATAAAAGTTGTTGAAATATGTAACATGTTCGTATTTAATTAGCCGTGAAAGCGCTTACATTTTTAGATTAATGTTAATTAATCTTCAGGTCAACTCTTTAATACTGCGCCTTAGCGGGGTTTGTATTAATTACTTACTGAAGATCAATTTATAATAATAAATTGCGGAGAGCACATGGCTAGTTCAGCACCACTGACATCACACACACAGTCGCAAAACCACCAAGATAAAAACTATGGTTTTGCACTTACATCTTTAACTTCACTGTTTTTTATGTGGGGTTTTATTACCTGCTTAAATGATATTTTGATTCCGCATTTAAAAGCGGTTTTCGATTTAACTTATGTTCAAGCAATGCTTGTGCAGTTTTGCTTTTTTGGCGCTTACTTTTTAATGTCACTCCCTAGTGGATACATTGTTAAAAAGCTTGGTTATAAAAAAGGAATCGTGGTTGGGCTTTTAATTGCGGCAGTAGGGTGTATCTTATTTTACCCAGCAGCGTCTTTACATAGTTATCCTGTATTTTTATTTGCTTTATTTGTACTTGCCAGTGGCATAACGTTATTACAAGTATCTGCAAATCCTTATGTAAGTTTGTTGGGTTCAGCAAAAACTGCGTCGTCTCGTTTAACACTAACCCAAGCTTTTAACGCGTTAGGTACTACGGTTGCGCCATCATTTGGTGCTCTGTTAATTCTGGACTCAGCGTCAGAAGCCTTTTTAACACCTGCACAAAATGCAGAATCAGTTCAACTTCCTTACCTCCTTTTAGCTGCAATGCTTATTTTACTAGCCGGTATTTTTGCATGGCTTAAATTACCAGACATTATGAGCGAGCAAAAAGCAGAAGCCGAAAAATCAGAGGCAATTGAAGGCAGTGCTTGGCAGTATCGCCATCTTGTATTAGGTGCTGTGGGTATATTTATGTATGTAGGCGCCGAAGTGGCAATTGGTAGCTTTTTAGTAAGCTTTTTAGCACAAGAAAATATAGCAGGGCTAAAAGAGCATGCTGCAGCTCATTACATCACTTATTATTTTGGTGGTGCTATGGTTGGGCGTTTTATTGGTGCTGCTGTAATGCAAAAATTACCTGCTGGTAAAGTACTTTGCTTTAACGCAACCATGGCTATTATTTTAGTCGTTATTGCCATGAGCACGTCGGGTCAATTAGCAATGTGGTCAATACTATTGGTTGGTTTATTCAATTCTATTATGTTCCCCACTATTTTTAGTTTAGCGTTAAATGGACTTGGCAAACATACAGCTCAAGGCTCTGGTATTTTGTGTTTGGCGATTGTGGGTGGTGCAATAGTGCCACTTTTACAAGGTGCACTTGCTGATACTGTGGGTGTTCAACTTTCGTATGTTTTACCTATTTTATGTTACATATTTATCGTGTTCTATGGTTTAAGCGGTAGCAAACCAGTTCAAGCGCAGGAGACTCTATAATGAAAACCCCTTTTACACTTAATAAAATAGCCTTAGCAACATTAATTGCATCAGTAGGTACTTTATCGGCTTGTTCAAACGACGCAGTGACATCGGTTGAAACTAATGAAACGTTATCTAAAACAGCGCAAATTTGGCCAAAACTTAATATTGCCGTTAAAAAAGATGCCGATATTGAAGCTAAAATAGTTAACTATTTAAAAGCCATGACACTTGAGCAAAAGGTTGCTCAAATGATTCAGCCAGAAATTCGTGATATTACCGTTGAAGACATGCGTAAATATGGCTTCGGTTCATATCTTAATGGTGGTGGCGCATTCCCTAATGGCGACAAACATGCAACACCTATGGACTGGGTAGCCTTAGCAGAGAGCTTTTATCAAGCTTCTGTCGACGACTCAGTTGATGGCAGTAGTATCCCAACTATGTGGGGCACCGATGCAGTACATGGCCATAATAATGTAATTGGTGCGACGTTATTTCCGCACAACATTGGTTTAGGCGCGGCGAATAATCCTGATTTAATCGAGCAAATAGCATCGATTACTGCAGTAGAGGTAATGGCTACGGGTATTGATTGGGTATTTGCACCCACTGTAGCAGTAGTACGAGACGACCGATGGGGCAGAACGTACGAAGGCTACTCAGAAGATCCAAAGATTGTTCACGATTACTCAGCAGCCATAGTAAATGGCTTACAAGGTAAAGCCGATGACGATTTTTTAAGTGACAAGCGAGTAATTAGTACCGTTAAGCACTTTATTGGCGACGGTGGCACGGTTGATGGTGATGATCAGGGTAATAATATCGACAGTGAACAATCATTATTTGATATTCACGCACAAGGCTATGTAGGCGGTTTATCAGCAGGTAGCCAATCGGTTATGGCTTCTTTTAATAGCTGGAATGGCGTTAAAAATCACGGCAATAAATATCTACTTACTGATGTATTAAAAACACGAATGGGTTTTGATGGATTTGTAGTAGGCGATTGGAACGGTCACGGTCAAATTGAAGGCTGTACTAACGAAAGTTGTGCGCAAGCCGTTAATGCTGGCCTTGATATTTTCATGGTGCCAACAGGTGCCTGGAAGCCTCTTTATAACAATACAATTGCGCAAGTTAAGTCAGGCGAAATTAGTATGTCGCGTATTGATGACGCAGTGAGCAGAATATTACGCGTAAAACTTCGCGCTGGTTTATTTGATAAACCAAGCCCGGCTAAGCGTCTTTACTCTGGAAAAACAGAGCTAATTGGTGCCCAAGAGCACCGCGAAGTAGCACGTCAAGCTGTGCGCGAATCACTTGTGTTACTCAAAAATAAAAATAACCTATTGCCTATTGCAGCTAATCAACGCGTACTTGTTGCAGGTGATGGTGCCGATAATATAGGTAAACAGTCGGGTGGTTGGAGTATTACGTGGCAAGGTACCAATAACAAAAATGCAGATTTCCCTGGAGCAACGTCAATTTACAAAGGGCTTGAAGATCAAATATCTGCAGCAGGTGGAAGTGTTACTTTAAGCGCTGATGGTACGTTTGAGCAACGTCCTGATGTTGCCATTGTTGTATTTGGTGAAGAACCTTACGCAGAAGGGCACGGCGATAAAGATAACCTTGAGTTTGAGCGCGGAAATAAAAAGTCATTAGCACTTTTAAACTCACTAAAAGAGCAAGGTATCCCTGTTGTATCGGTGTTTATATCAGGTCGACCTATGTGGGTTAACAGCGAACTTAACGCATCTGACGCGTTTGTAGCTGCATGGTTGCCAGGTACAGAAGGCGCAGGTATTGCTGATGTTTTATTAAAAGCGGCAGACGGCACCATTCAAAATAACTTTAAAGGTAAATTATCGTTTTCTTGGCCTAAATCAGCGGTACAAACTGCGGTAAATAAAGGTGATGAAAATTACGACCCATTACTCCCTTATGGTTTTGGCTTATCGTACGGCGATAAAAACGTGTTAACTGACGACCTTGATGAAGACTCTAAACTTGATAACTCTGGGCTTACGAGTATGGATATACTTGTTGGTGCACCTGTAGCACCATGGCGCTTATTGTTAAAATCGGGCGATGAGCTTTTAGATGTATCGAGTAGTACCCATGAATTTGGTGCAATTAAATACCGTACTGAGGACAAAACAGTACAAGAAGACGCGCGCCAATTTAACTTCAGCGGTACAGAAAAAGCCAGTGCTGAAATAGTAACAAGCTTTGCAGAAGATACCATTGCCTATGTTGAAGCCGATAGTGTGATTAGCTTTGATATTAAATTAAACGAAGCACTAACGAGCGATATAGCACTTGCTATGACTTGCTCGGGTGAATGTGGTGCAAGCATTGATTTAGCAAACGTAGTGGATAAAACCATTGAGAATAAATGGCAGTCAGTATCAATCGATTTAGGTTGTTTTGCTGATAAGGGTGTTAATTTTGCAAACCTAACAAGCCCATTTAGTTTACGCAGCAATGGTAAAGCGTCAATTTCTGTGGCTAATATTCAGTTTGTGCCAAATAAAACAGGCGAAGCTACACTGTCTTGTAAGTAGTTTATTAACTCTATTGTGTGTATACCAAAGCCCTTCGAATGAAGGGCTTTTTTTATGTAGAGGTAACCTGCATAAACACTTGAGCTAATTGATATAACTTAATAGGAACTGGTAGCTATAAATACAAAGGGTTACCGCGTTTTTATAAGAGGGGCCTTTTTTATAATAGCTTGTAAAATAATTAGCACTGCATTAAGAGGTTTTTTTCGTCAAAGCTAACTACTTTATCTCTGCCGGTTTCTTTAGCAAGATAAAGGCGTTTATCAGCCAACGACAGTAAGTCTTTTACACTCATTTTACCATTTACAGAGTGACTCACTCCCGCGCTCACAGATAGTTTTATATGCGCGTTTTGATAATAAAACGGATGCTTAGAAATATTTTCACGTAAGTGCTCTGCATATTCTTTAGCTGCTCGTAGGGAATAGTCTGGTAGTAATATTGCAAATTCTTCACCGCCTATTCTGGCGCAAATACCCTCATCAATAAATTGCTCTTTTATGTGCTGCGCAATCCATTTAATTGCTTGATCGCCCGTGTCGTGGCCGTACTTATCGTTTACATGCTTAAAAAAGTCGATATCTAGAATAATTATAGATACATTTATATCATTGTTATTAGGTTGTTTAAGGACTGCTTTAGCGTTATTAAAGAAACCTCTGCGATTAAATAACTGTGTAAGAGAGTCGGTATTGGCAAGGTTCGATAGCGTATATTCACTATTGGAAAATAACAAAAATGGCAGTATAAGAGCACTCAGTGTGGCTAATAGTAAATGACTAATAAGCACAATTTGCAAAGGGGTTGCTACATCTTGAATACTCGAACTAAGTACCGGTATTGATAGAAATATAGCATTTAAAAACATAACTCCACTGTGCACTAAAAAGCAGGTAATTAACGCCTTTTTCTGGGCTTTAGCAACAAAGCTCATGCTTTTGATTAAATACGCTGTGTAAATAAATAATCCGGCAATTACTAAACTCGTTAGCATTTTTGCTGCACCGAAAGGATAAATTGCCAATAACAATAAGCTAGAAAAACCAAATATGCAGTAAAGAGGCATTAAGCTAATATTTTTTACGTTTTTGTATTTATATAGTCCAACAATAATTAAAAGTGGGCTAGTAATCATTGAAACACTAGCTAAATAGTGGGTTATTAAAGGAAAGTCTATGAATAAGCGCAAACATGCCAGTATTTCGGCTAATGCAAATGTGGCACAGGCTAAACCAAATAATAAAAAAGATGTTTGTTTTTTATATTTATAAATTGAGAGAAAAAATAAGCTTATGAGTAAGTTAAGAATAAAAGAGAGGAAGATCACAGTAGGCAAATGAAACATGATTTATTCTCTTTATTATAAAATGATGAAATATATATTTAACTAACTGTTGTAATTATTATGTATTAATAAGAAAAGGTCAATTCAGTTAAAAGGATTGCTTCTTCAATTTTCATATTTTACCTCAAGAATTATTAACGCCCGCTAAACCAAACTCTCTAAAGCCGATTTAATATCAGGATGATGAAAACGATAATTATGAACGAGTGCTTTTTTAGGGACTACAAATTGCCCCGTTGTTAGTAAGTCTGACATTTCACCCATTAATAGTTTAAGTGCTGCAGTAGGCATAGGAATAAATGCAGGTCGAGAGAGCGCTTCGCCTAAGCTTTTACTAAATTGAGCATTGCTTACAGGGTTTGGTGCTGTTGCGTTAACAGGGCCAGATATTTCTGGATGCTTAATAATAAAAAGTATTAGCTGAATCATATCGTCGATGTGTATCCACGACATTCCTTGCTCGCCATTACCAATTGGGCCGCCTAAACACAATTTAAAGGCAGGGAGCATTTTACTTAATGCTCCACCTTTTTTAGCTAAAACAATACCCGTGCGTAAAAGGCACACTCTGGTGTGTTCTGATTGCGCGAGTAGCGCTGCGTTTTCCCAGTCTTTACAAAGCTGGTGGCTAAATTCATCATGTGGGTTTTCAAAAGTTTCATCAATAGGGTTACTATTTTGTCGACCATAAAACCCAACGGCGCTTCCAGATATATAAGTATGCGGGGCAGTGCTACAAGCTTTAATAGCTTCACTAATTTGTTGTGTAACACCAATACGGCTGTCGCGTATTATTTGCTTTTGTTTGTCGCTCCAGCGTTTATTTACAATAGGTTCGCCAGCTAGATTAATAACAATATCAACAGTGTTAAAATCTACTGCATTGACATTGCTTACGGCTTTAACTTTATGGCCCAATAATACGTTTGCTTTAGTCGGGTTTCGGCTAAGCACAGTAACAGTATTATGATGAAGTAAAAAAGGGCATAAGTGCTTACCAATTAATCCCGTCGCGCCAGTAACAAATATATGCATTATTAATCCTTACAATAAAATAGTAGCAAGTGATTAAAAAACATACTCGCTAGCAAACAGCTTTGCAAATTTATACGTAAAACAGGCTTTTATGATCACTTCGTAATTATTTCATTTAATTACCTTTTGCCTTACACTAAAGCCATATCATTAATAAAAGGATTAATAAATTGGCAAGTTTAACTGGAGTAAATAAAAGCTTAATAGTTTTTGCTTCCTTAGTGGTCGTACTCGCGGGGATAAAAGCGGCAAGTGTAATTATTATTCCGTTTATTTTGGCGGCGTTTATTGCCATTATTTGTAATCCGCTTATCAAGTTTTTTGCGCGCTACCGAATTCCTAAAGGGATTGCTGTTATGTTGGTAGTGCTTATTATAGTTGGCTTAGGTGTAAGCCTTGGCGGGCTTGTAGGGCAATCAATAAACGATTTTTCGCAGCAACTTCCTGAGTATAAAACACAACTCAAAGAAGAATTTGTATGGCTTGTAGATTTAGCATCTCAATACAACATACTGATTAATAAAGAACAGTTAATCAATATGTTCGACCCAGGTAAAATGGTTGATGTAGCCACTAATATGCTCACCGGTTTAGGTGGCGTAATGGCAAACATGTTTTTAATTATTTTAACCGTTGTTTTTATGTTGTTTGAAGGGCCAATGCTGAGCAAAAAAATACACATGGCACTTGAAGATCCCGATAGCAAAATGAAGCAAATTGACCGCTTTTTAGAGTCTATTAATTCATATCTGGCAATTAAAACACTAGTAAGTTTAGGTACGGGTATTATTGCTGCGTTTTACTTATGGATTTTAGACGTTGACTACTTTGTGCTGTGGGGGGTATTGGCATTTATGTTCAATTACATTCCTAATATTGGGTCAATTATTGCGGCTGTACCGGCTGTATTACTTGCGCTTATTACTCAAGGTCCGTTAATTGCGGGATTGGTTGCTGCAGGTTATTTAACAATAAATACGGTGATGGGCAATATTGTAGAGCCTAAGTTTTTGGGCAAAGGGCTGGGTCTTTCAACGCTAGTGGTATTTTTATCATTAATATTTTGGGGCTGGTTATTAGGTACTGTGGGTATGCTTTTATCTGTGCCCTTAACTATGATTGTAAAAATAGGCTTAGAAGCCAGTGCTGAAGGTAAGTGGGTTGCCACTCTACTAGGCAGTGGCGAAGACGTTGCTAAAAATAACTAACATCTATAACTATCAAGGGCTGTAAAATTAAAGCCCTTGATGGTTAAGTTATCAGTAAATACAGGGCTATTAATTAACAAACAATTTAATAGCGTCATCCACCGCGTTTATTGCGCCTTCTAAATATCCTGCTTCTTGTTTTGCAAACTCACTCGCTACAAAATGAATGTTCAAGTTATTTAATTGCCCATCTAAGCCTGAAAAATCAAATTCTGGGTGCTGCGAAGGCTGAGTTTGATCGTCTCTATTAGCTACAAACTTATCGTCTGCCCAGTCTTTAATAAAATACCCCGTTGCCTTTTCAGCATCTTTACCATAAAAGTAGCTAAGCTGCTGGGCACAGGCTTGAATTAATTGCTCTTTAGTTACTTGGTTTCGTGATAAGTAGGGCACACCTATAAAGCCAAATAATGCGGCGTAATTGCCATCTTCAGCACTGGCATCGTGAATTTCGACCATTGGGCCTACGCGACTAAAGCATTGCCCTGATAAGTTTTTATCACGCCAAAATGCATGTTCAAAAGTAGCTATAAATTTGGCTTGTCCTGCCATCCATGTAGGTACACTACTAAGGCGGTTTATGAGCGTTGGAGTAGCCCATAGTTCAGGTGTTAAGTGTGTTGTAACCATACGAGCAGGAATAGCTGAAATTAGTTTTTCAGTAGTAAAGTGCTTTATATTACCTAAGTGATTAACTGTAATTTGCCAGTTATTATCACCTTTTTTAAGCTCAGTGACATTGTGTTCTAATAACACTGAATCAGGATTAAGTTGCTCGTATAAGGCAGTTATTAGGGTATTCATGCCGTGCTTAAGCCTAAATAACTGCATATCTCCAGCACCTGCAATTTGTTGAGGCTGCTTGGAGTTAGGTGCTTGATATAACACATCACCTTTGTTGTATTGCTCAAATATACTTAAGTGGAGTGACTTTACTAAAGCTTGGATTTTTGGTTGGTGAGGAAATATCCACGTAGGACCCAAATCAAAACTAACATCGTTATTTATTGGTGATTGCGCAGCAAAAATTCGGCCGCCTAATTGCGATTTAGCTTCCAGTAATAAGTACTCAATATTAAGCAGTTGTAATTTATACGCACTGTATAAGCCGGCCAGTCCGCCACCTATAATTATTACTGGTTTAGTCATTTGTTTACCTATTAGCTATTTAGCAATCTACTAGTAGATAGTTTGTTTTGATATGAATAAATTGTCAAGTAGGCTAAAGGGAACGAGTAGATAAACGTAACTAGTTTAGTGTGCTTAAGTTACGTTAAAATGGGTGTTTTAGTGATTCTGTAAATTGATTTATAAGCTCAATTTCACAGAGTTTATAGCTAATGGCCGCTGTTGTCGCATTAGGAAGTTTTATTAAGTAACGCCATTGGCAGGCGCTCTCAAGGTACTTTTCGTTATTTTTAATGCTGCGCATAAATAACGGCAATACTTGCGTATTGCCTGTGCTTTCTTGTGATTTAGTTAGCTCATATTTGCGCTTTTGTATCCAACTGCCTTGTGCTTGCTTTGCTTTATCGATCTGGCTATCTAGGCATTGAATATACCGCTTAGCTTCATCGGTTGTTGCTTTAGCGGCTAAAGTACATGCTTCATCTGCAAAGCTGTACTGGCTTGTAGTTAATAGCACAATGGCAGTTAGTTTTAATAAATAGTTACTTTTTGTCATTGTAATTAAACTCTAAGATAAATTGAGCGCCGGCTAAGTTATCAGCATCGGTAATGGTAAGCGTCCCGTTATACGACTTAACTAAATCAGATACAATCGCCATGCCTACGCCGTGTCCACTTTCGTATGTATCGAGGCGAGTACCACGTGTAAGTAAAGATTCACGTTTATCCTCTGGCACACCAGGGCCATCATCGCTAATTCCAATACACAGAGTTTTACTTTGGATTACTTGTATTTCTACTTGCGAGCGACACGCTTTACAGGCGTTATCAATTAAGTTACCGAGTAATTCCATTAAATCTGTTTGGTCACCTAAAAAGTAATCTTTTTCGGTTACGGTGCAGGTAAAAATAATATCTTTATCACGGTATACTTTTGCCATAGCACTGAGTATTGAATCAAGTACTGGCTTAATAGGTGTTTGCTTTTTCCACGTGTCTGATGCACCGGTTGCAGCACGCTTTAATTGGTGCTCGATCATCACATTAATTCGGTCGAGTTGTTCTTGTGCATCGGCATCGTTTGCCAATGGACTTGATTTTAGTACTGCAAGCGGTGTTTTAAGTGCATGAGCAAGGTCGCTTAATGAGGCTCTGTAGCGCTCTTTTTGGCGCTGTTGCGACTCAAGTAGTAAGTTTAGGTCTGCTTTTATTGTTTGCAGCTCTACAGGGTAGAGGCCTTTAATTTCTTGAATATCACCCGATTCAATCGCTTTTATTTCTTTATCGAGTCGTTGGAGTGGGCGAGCGCTCCAAATGAAACCAATAGCCATTAGGCCTGCAATTGCAATCCCCATGATAAACATCCAATCTACAAGGGTTTGCTTAAAGCCATCCATTATACGAAGTAGAGCGTCGTTACGTTTGACTAATATAAAGCGAGCTTGTTCTGATTGATCTATGTTGTTTAAAATTACAGTCAGGCTAAGTTGCCAGTACGCGGTATTATTATACTCCACACGCCTGAAGTCGGCGGCACCTGCTTTGGTTTCTATTTGTTGAGGTACATAGTTTAAATTTACAGCCGATTCTGAGTTCCAAACAGGGTCATCATCGCGGTAAATCATTGCGTAGGTATCTGAATTTAATCTGTTTAACTCAGGCGCTAAAATAGTGCTGGGCATAATAATACCATGCTCAGTAAAGTCGACTTCAGATATTAGCGAGTAGAGCTGCGCCTCGAGGGTTTTTTCTGTCGCATCAACAAGCGAAGCGTAATACGCTTTGCCAATTGAATAAAATAAGATAGGGAGTGCGACTAATAAAACAAAGACAAGGATAAATCCTTGCCTTATTTTTAACGATATTTGCGGTATTACCACTGGCTTTTAAGCCTGTAACCACGCCCACGTAGTGTTTCTACTGGGTTTAGTACGCCTTCAGGGTCAAGCTTTTTACGCAAACGTAGTACAAATACTTCAATTACGTTTGAATCAAGGTCGAAGTCTTGGTCGTAAATATGCTCAGTAAGTTCTGATTTAGAAATTACTTTTTGCGGATTTACCATTAAGTATTCAAGTACTTTATATTCGTAAGCTGTAAGGCTAAGCTCTTTATCATCAACCCATACCTGTTGTGAACGTGTATGAATTTTAATTGGACCCGCAGTCATTTCTGGATTTGCTTTACCAGCACTGCGACGAATTAATGCATTACAACGTGCAATAAGTTCTTCAACATGAAATGGTTTAGTAAGGTAGTCATCTGCACCTGCATCTAAACCTTCTACTTTATCCTGCCAGCGATCGCGCGCTGTTAAGATTAAAATAGGGATAGTAATGCCTTGTGCTCGTGCTTTATTGATTAGCTCAATACCGTCTATTTTAGGTAAACCTAAATCAACTACGGCCATATCAAGCGGGTATTCTGTAATGTGGAAAAGACCTGCTTCACCATCGTGACATAAATCCACGCTGTAACGTTCTTTTTCTAAAGCATTACGTAGGTTATCTGCTAAATGTAAATCGTCTTCAATAACTAAAATTCGCATTTGTTAATCCTTTTTCACTTCGCCGGTTTTTTTATTTATATGTAAATCAACGACGTGGCCGTCAGATTTGAGTATTCGTACGGTATAAAAATCTGTTTTTTCGGTAATTTTTAAGGTCTTACCGCCTATTGTTTTCTTTGCAAGTATTACGGCTTTCTTTTTGTCCACCTCAGCATGAGATGCTTGGGTGGCCGTCGCTGCTTGAGCAAAGTTAGCTAAGCTAACACAAGCAATAAAACCGAGGCTTAATAATACGCGCATAATGGAAAACTCCTAGACCAGACCCACTTAGTTTAATTAACTAAGTTACTAAAATTCAAGTAAAAACGCTAAATTCGCTTTTATCTCAGTAATTTTAATTAAAATCTTGTGAACAAACCCTGAATTACAGTGCAACACACGCTCTTAGGGTTTAATACACTTTTAAGCAGGGAACACTTTTTTGAAAGGTTTAACAATTGTATTTTCATAGATGCCAGCGGCAACGTAAGGGTCAGCTGCTGCCCACTCTCGAGCTGCTTCTATTGACTCAAACTCAGCAACAACTAATGAACCGGTAAAACCTGCTTCTTGAGGATCTTCACTATCGACTGCCGGAAACGGACCCGCAGTTAATAAACGGTTTTGTGAATCAAGCTCACTAAGGCGTGCTAAATGTGCAGGGCGTGCTGCTTTTCTAAGCTCTAAGCTGTTTTCAACGTCTGTTGAGTGAATCATGTACAACATAAGGAATCTCATAAAAATTGTTAAATTTGATTAACGCAATACTACCACAGCGTTGAAAATTGGTGAATTAAAAGCGTATTTACACAGGTTTACACTTCGATTTTATTTTTAAGCTGTAATTGCTTGAAAATCTCTGTGTAACACTGGTAGAGTCGCTGAAATATACAAAATAATAAAAAGGTTTTATGCATGAGCGAAAATAGAGAACGATTTAGTTCCCGTCTCGGATTCATAATGGCAGCGGCAGGTTCGGCTGTTGGTATTGGCAATTTAGTTGGTTTTCCGGTTTCTGCTACCAAAAATGGTGGTGGCGCATTCTTATTAATTTACGCTTTATTTGTCGTATTTATTTGTTTACCAGTCATGATGGCTGAAATGGCAATGGGTCGTAATGCTCAAAAAGATCCACTTGGTTCGTACAAGCTATTATCTAATAACGATAAAAAATGGAAGCTAGCAGGTTTTTTAGCGGTGCTTACACCATTTATGATTGCTGTGTTTTATATGGTAATTACGGTTTGGATTTTTGGTTACTTAACGCAAACAGGCCTCGGTAATTTAGATTTACTTGCAGATCCTGGCCACTTTGGTGTTTTTATTAATAGTTACACTGTGTTTGGCTATATGGCCGTTGTGGTTATTATTGTTAACTTAATTTTGTTAGGGGGTGTTAAACAAGGCATAGAAAAAGCCGCTAAATTTTTAATGCCAGCCTTACTTTTCATGCTACTTGCTTTAGTTACTTATGTATTAACGCTTGATAACGCAATGGCCGGTGTTAAATACTACATTATTCCTGATTTTTCTAAGATGAGTGCAAGTGTACTTAATGGCGCATTAAGCCAAGCGTTTTTCTCGCTATCGCTGGGTATGGGTATATTAATGACTTACGCGTCGTACATTTCTAAAAAGGATGACATTGTAAGTAGCGCTAAAATGGTCGCTATTACAGACTCACTCGTTGCGTTTGTAGCGGGCCTAATGGTGTTGCCCGCTATATTTAGCTTTGATCCAAACACAGACCCATCAGCACTTTCTGACTCGTCTGTATCAATGATTTTTGTATACCTACCTAAAATATTATTAGCACTGCAAAATGATATTGGTTATGTAGGTGCGTCTATTGTTGCGTTCTCATTCTTTTTATTAGTATTTTTTGCAGCGATTACTTCACTTGTTTCAATAGTAGAAGTACCGACAGCAACACTAAGTGACCGTAAAGGTATTAGCCGTAAAAAAGCATTGGGCATCCTTACACTTTCAACCGGTGTACTTACTATTTTATGTACAATGTCGTTTGGTATGATTGACAGCCTTACTTCGTTCACCAGTTATGGCGGCGTTAATAAGAGCTTTTTTGATATTATTGTTGATGTATTTTACGACACAATTTTACCGCTTAATGGCTTAATGGTGTGTTTGTTTGTAATGTACCGCTGGAAAAAAGCACGCTTAACACAAGAGCTAAGCTTAGGTTCGCCTAATTATGCGGGAAGCTTGATGGAAAAGTACGTTAACTTTTCACTTTCAACGTTTATTCCTGTCATTCTAGCTGTGATATTTATAAATACAGTGGCGACTAAGTTTTTTGATTTAAAAATATTTGGTTTTTAAATAGACCTCTTTAAAAGCTTATTGAATAATAAAATGCCGCTCAGTTAAGCTTAGCGGCATTTTTTATAGGCGTTTTTTTACAGGTATCTGGTCTAACTATTATACCAACCTGCATAAATCTTTGATCAATTTAACGAATTAAATTGCACTATAACGTCGTTAAAAATTTTTTATTTAGAACAACTAGATACAAAGATTTTTGCCTAGTTCTAGCGTAATTTTCTTAACGTTAAATAGACCCCATATATAAGCAGATTGGTATTAAAGATATTTAAAATGAATAAAATTATTATTGGGTTTGCTTTTGCTATTTCATCATTTGGCGCATTTGCACAAAGCGCTGATGGTTGGCCAGAAGGCGGTGCAATGCACACCGGCAATACTTATAATTTAGAGGGCAATAGATACAAAACTAAAATCAGTAAAATGATGGATGAAATTTACCCGCAACTAACTGATGATTACCAAGTAGATGCAGTTAAAGCACAAATAAAAGCATGGGAGCAGTATATAGATGCTACATGTAACGTTGTTGGCATAGCAACGGGGGCCGGTGGCTCTTGGCCCTCAACATATAGTGTTAAATGCGAAAGAAGCCTAAGTTATGATAGATACTTTGCGACTAAAAATGCGCTAAAGTGTGTTAATAGATTGAGCAAAGAAGAGTTTGTAGGACACAGCGAAAAGTTAAATTGTTTAATTCAAACATTAAATATAAAAATATTTTAAGACCTACATAGCGCTACAGCTAAATTATACAGTTAGCTGTAGCATTTTAGGCTTTATAGCAACTCAATACTTACTGTTGCGCCTTTTTCGATATTGCCGCTTTGTGCTGGCACTACAATTAAGCAGTTAGCTTTACTAAGCGACGAAAGTACACCCGAGCCCTGTTTATTAAACGGGGCAACCAACAAGTCACCTTGCTCGTTAATTGTTGCTGTACCGCGCTGAAAATCAGCTCTGCCAGGGCGCTTTTTAATAACGGATGTAGTAACAGCGTTAAAACGCATTTTAGGGTTTACTTCACCAAGACCCGACAGCTTTTGCAGTGCCGGCTCTACTAACTGATTAAACGTAACTGCAGCCGACACAGGGTTACCTGGCAAGCCAAAAAAGTAACTGTTACTTAGTTTACCAAAGGCAAAAGGTTTGCCTGGTTTCATGGCTATTTTCCAAAAGTGAATTTCGCCAATTTCGTTGAGCACTTCTTTAGTAAAGTCGGCTTCACCAACCGATACACCGCCTGAGCTTATTACGGCATCGGCAAGTTCGTTCGCTTTTAAAAATGCATTAGTGATGAGTTCTTTGTCATCAGGAATAATTCCTAAATCAATCACGTCTATATTTTTTTGTTGCAGCGCACTAATAATAACAGCGCGGTTGCTTTCAAAAATAGCGCCTTGCTTAAGCGGCTGACCAGGTTCTATTAGCTCATCGCCGGTAGAAAGCACGGCTATTTTTAAGGTTCTTACCACGTCTATATTGGCAATTCCCAAAGATGCAAGTAACCCCACATCAACGGCTTTTAATTTATCGCCTGCTTTTAAAATAACGTCGTCTATAGCAATATCTTCGCCAGCAAAACGCACGTTTTCATTTAGCTCAGGTTGCGCAGTAAACGTAATTTTATCGCCATCAACCGAGGCGTTTTCTTGCATTACAACGCCGTTAGCGCCAGGTGCAATGGCAGCGCCGGTCATTATTCTTACGCATTGACCAGGGGTAAGTGTTCCTTCAAAAACTTGACCTGCAAACACACTACCTACTTGTGTGTAGGTTAAGCTTTTATCTGAAATACACAGCGCATAGCCATCCATTGCAGAGTTGTTATGAGCTGGTACGTTTATAGTTGATTTAACATCGCTTGCTAAAACGCGATCAACGCTTTGCATTATAGTGATGGTTTCAACGTCTTTAACTGGCGTTATTGAGCCAAGTATATTTTGTATTGCAGTTTCAATTGGCAATAAACCGGGTGCATTGCAAACATCGTTCATATATATTGCTTACTTAAATCATTTTATTTTGAAACAATACTTATAATGTCAAAGCTTTACAATACATGGTTGGGTTATTTTTTGCTTATCGCATGCATGCTTTCGTGCGGCGTAAACGCAAAAGAAACGCTGCAAGTAGCCGTAGCGAGTAATTTTAAAACTGTATTGCAAACCCTACTAAAAAAATCCCCATTACCTAATGTTGACGTGAAAATATCAGCCGCTTCTAGCGGTGTTTTATATTCGCAAATAGTGCATGGCGCACCATTTGATGTGTTTTTATCGGCCGACGATTTTCGACCGCAATCGCTTATTAAAGAAGGCTATGCTGAGCAAAGCAGTTTAATCACTTACGCGTTAGGCGAACTTGCTTTGTGGCAACCCAAAGCTGAAAAAGTAAACGATAAAGTAGCCATTGCTAATCCGCGCTTTTCACCATACGGGCGTGCCTCAGAGCACTACGCGAATAACCATTTTAAAAAGCCAGTAAACTATGTATACGGTAATAATATTACGCATGCGTTTCAGTTTGTGCAAAGTGGTAATGTAGGAGTAGGGCTAGTGGCTGTTTCATCACTAAAGGCGGCTTACAGTAACACGCAAGATCAAAAATATTTAGATTACACCGTGCTGCCTACCAATCAATATCCCGATATAATTCAACAAGGCGTTATTATTAGCTCGACTAAAAAGCGTGCTAGCGCTAAGCAACTTATGCAATTTTTAATGACGCAGGCTACGCAGCAGCAGTTAATTGAATTAGGTTACAGAATAAAGGACAACAATGCTTCAAAGTGATTTAACCGCGCTGTGGTTAACTATAAAACTTGCCTTTATAACCGCAGTACTCCTTCTTGTTTTTTGTATTCCACTGGCTTACAAGCTCGCTGGCTATAATGGTAAATTTAAACCATTTTTAGAGGCATTAATTGCAATGCCTTTAGTGCTGCCGCCTACGTTATTAGGGTTTTACTTACTTGTTTTATTTTCGCCTGATCACGCTTTTGGGCAGTTTTGGTTTTGGCTAACGGGTACACAGCTTGCGTTTAGTTTTCAGGGGGTGGTTATTGGCTCGCTTTTTTATTCGCTGCCTTTTGTAATGCAGCCGCTTGTGGCTGGGTTTAAGCATATTAATCAAACCTATAACGAAGCTGCCATTGCGCTTGGATTAAGCCCGTTTAAACGCTTTGTACATTTAATTATTCCGCTTTTAAAACCCAGTATTGGTAGCGCATTTGCTTTAGGCTTTGCGCACACATTGGGTGAGTTTGGTTTGGTATTAATGATTGGCGGTAATATTCAGGGGCAAACACAGGTGGTGTCTATTGCGCTTTACGACCATGTTGAATCGTTAAATTATACGGCGGCGCATCAGCTTTCACTTATTTTACTGGCTATTTCGTTTGCCTGTTTAGTGCTGTTATTTAAGTTTAATAAAAGCATTGTAGGGGTTAAGCAATAACATGATTAAGTTAAGCCTTTTTAAAGCACTCAATAATTTTGATTTAGATATAAACCTTAAGCTTGAGTCGTTTAATGTATTGGGTGTTTACGGGCCTTCTGGCTCGGGTAAGTCAACATTACTGCGTTGTATTAGCGGTTTAGAGCCTGCAAAAAGTGTTTATGTAAACAATCAGCCAGTGCATGAGCTGCCAAGCGATAAACGCGGTATTACGCTTCAGTTACAATCGTGCCCGTTGTTTCCTCATTTAGATGTGGCAGGTAATTTAGCGTTTACACAAAAACACTGCGGGAATAAGCAAACCAGCTTAACGCTTCAATACGTTGTTAAAACACTTGAATTACAAGACTTACTAAACCGTGATGTACAAAGCTTATCGGGTGGCGAACGCCAACGTGTAGTATTTGCGCGCACTTTGCTTGCCGGTCAAAAATTTATAATGCTTGATGAGCCTTTTAGTGCGCTTGATTGGTCATTGCGTTTTAAAACGCTCACTAAACTTAGCGAGTTTGCAGTTAAGTTTAATATTAAATTTATAATAGTAAGTCACTCATTAAAAGAGCTGCTATTTTGCTGCGATACCCTTATTCAGCTTGATAAAGGTAAGGTGATAAACCAAGGTGCAAGTGCACACGTTGCAAAAGCTATTTATGCAAACGACAGGCAAACACCGCTGAGCTTAATTAATTACAATGTGGTTAAATTTGATGAAGACTATGGGCTATATCAACTACAATTACAGCAAAGTGAGCAGCCGCTTTTTGTGCTTCCTGCACTTGTAGATAGCAGTAATAAGCTAATTATAGAAAGTGAGCAAATGTCGTTTAGTGCGTTAAAGCCTGAGCAAACAACGCATAGCAATGTTTTAAGGTCGGTATTAACTCAGGCTGAGCTTATTAATAATAAATGGCAGTTAACGCTTAATGTAGATGGGCAAACATTGTATTGCTTGGCATCAAGACGAGTGTGGGACAAAAACGACTTTAAAGTGGGTGATGTGCTTTATACAACAATCAGTAATCTAGAATAACTAAATGCTGCACACCGCACATTGACTGTTTTTAGCTATTTTAAAACGATTAAACTCCATGCTTAAACCATCCACCAGCAATAAATGTTTGTCTAAGCCACTTGGCAAACCAGCAAGCATTTTTAGCGCTTCAGTAGCCTGAATACTGCCTATTAGCCCCACAATTGGGGAAAGTACGCCGGATTCAGAGCAGCTTTGTGTTTGTTCACTAAAAAATTGTGATAAACAGCCATAACAATGGCTGTTTTCATCCATAGTAAAACACGCGACTTGTCCTTCCATACGTATTGCAGAGCCTGACACTAGCGGAACTTTAGCTTTAAAACAGGCGCTATTAAGTGCATTGCGCGTTGCGAGGTTATCTGAGCAATCAATTACTATATCAATGTTATTAAATAGCTGTTCTGTGGAGGTACTTGCATCAAAAAATGCCTCAATAGTGTTTATGTCTATTTCACTATTAAGCGCGTTAAGCTGTTTTTTAGCAGCACTGCATTTTGAACTACCAATATCACTTTCTTTATACAGTATTTGCCTTTGCAGGTTGGTCACGTCTATTTCATCGTTATCAACTAAGGTAAGCGTCCCAACGCCAGATGCCGCTAAGTATTGACCTACCGCACACCCAAGCCCACCCACACCAATAATTAAAGCATGCGATTGCCATAGCTGCTCTTGTCCGTCTATATCAAGCTGCGGCAGCATAATGTGCCTAGAATAGCGCAGTTGCTGCTGGTAAGTTAGCGGTGTTTTTTGCATTTTCAAACTTCTCATACTTTTTTTGAACAATACCAAGTTGTTAAATCCAAGAGCAAGTAGTAACGCTTTTTATTTGCACTCTAACAACCCAGAGCCCTTCACTCATATAGTGCAACTATAACGTATAAAAACAACTGTTGCATGTAACTATATGAAATTTATGGTTTTTAATTAGTGGCTCAGTAATTGCTATATCGGGTTAACTTAAATTTAACAAACATTGGGCTGCTACTCATATAAAAGGGTGGGGCATTAATAAAACAATAATACGTTTACGAGGAAAATAAACATGCAACCGAGTTCTGGGTTTAACCTAATATCGTTTAGCGGAAAAATGAAAGTATTGCATCTAAGTTGGATGGTCTTTTTTGTGTCATTTTTTGTATGGTTTAACCATGCTCCTTTATTAGGTGCCATAGCGGGTTCACTTGGGATCACCATGGCACAAGTTAAAACATTACTAATTTTAAATGTAGCGTTAACTATTCCAGCGCGTGTTGTGGTGGGTATGCTAACCGATAAATTTGGTCCCCGTATTGTTTATGCGGCACTACTTATTAGCTGTAGTATTCCATGTTTTATGTTTGCTATGGCAACTACATTTGAGCAAGCCGCAATAGCGCGCTTTGCTTTAGGCTTTATTGGTGCTGGCTTTGTTGTGGGCATTCGTATGGTGAGTGAATGGTTTCCTGCTAATGAGTTGGGTATAGCGGAAGGTATTTATGGCGGTTGGGGTAATTTTGGATCAGCAGCAGCGGCTATGTTATTACCGATTATTGCACTTATGTTTGGTGGCGAAGATGGTTGGCGTTATGCAGTAGGTTTAACCGGTGTATTAAGCGTTATATTTGGTATTATTTGGTACCTAAATGTAACCGATACACCAAAAGGCGGTACATACTTTAAACCTAAAAAAGTAGGCGCAATGGAAGTAACCAGTAAAGGCGACTTTGTATTACTGCTTATTATGAAAATTCCTATGTACGGCGCATTAGCATTACTTACTTGGAAGCTTTCGCCAACTGGTGCTAACCTAATTTCGGCTAATTTTGTACTTGCCGTGTATGCTTTTTTAGTTCTGCTTTATATTTACGAAGTGTATAAAACCTTTGACGTAAATGGTCATATTTTTAAAGAGCCTGTACCCGAGTCGCATCGTTATGAGTTTAAACAAGTGGCTGTTTTAAATATTTTATATTTTACAACTTTTGGTTCTGAGCTTGCGGTTGTTTCTATGTTGCCGCTGTTTTTTATGGATGTATTTGCGCTTGATATGGTGTATGCGGGTATTTTAGCCTCTGCTTATGCATTTATGAACTTAGCATCTCGCCCTGGTGGCGGTTGGATTTCAGATAAATTAGGTCGTCGTATAACACTTATTGTACTTACGATGGGTCTTGCTGTTGGTTATTTTGTAATGGGCTTGGTTGATGCATCGTGGCCTTTATGGCTTGCTGTTGTAGCTGCTATGGCATGTTCGTTCTTTGTGCAAGCCGGTGAAGGCGCCGTATTTGCGGCAGTACCGCTAATTAAGCGTCGTTTAACAGGGCAAATAGCTGGTATGACAGGGGCTTACGGTAATGTAGGTGCGGTAGTTTACTTAACGGCATTGTCACTTGTTGATTATCAAACTTTCTTTTTCATTATTGCGGGTAGTGCATTACTTGGCTTAGGCGCACTGTTTTTTATGAAAGAACCAGATGGACATATTACCGAAGTAAATGAAGACGGCACCGTTGAACTTATTTCAGTGACTTAAGGCATTATTGACTATGTTTGATGAAACACTCCACGCTAAAGCACTCAAAAATGAACTCAACGTTTCATTTGGCGGGCACAGCGCTAAAGGGTTAAAAGCAGAAAACCAAGATGCGTTTGCTGCTCTTAATACTAAAGCGCAAGAAAAAGAGTCTAAAGGCGTCATTGCCTGCTTAGCCGATGGATGTTCATCAGCAAAAAATGCTAAACAAGCGTCTCAACTTTCGGTTACTCATTTTATAAATGAGTATTTAAATACCCCTGAAAGTTGGGCTGTTAAAAAGTCAGTGTCGAAGGTGCTAGCAAGTTTAAATCAGTGGCTTTATTCGCAATCGGTTAATTACAATCACTTAGGTCAGCGCCAAGCCGATTGGATGACCACGTTTACAGCACTTATTTTAAAGTCGGCAACGGGTTATATATTTCACTTAGGTGATACGCGTATTACCCGCCTACGTGGGACTAAAATAGAGGCGATAACACGGGATCACAAAGTAAACGATACGCTAACACGTGCGCTTGGCGCACAACTTCATCAAGAAATAGATGTTTACGAAGTTGACCTAAAAGCAGACGATATTTATATATTAACCTGCGATGGCGTACACGACGTGCTCCCAAGTAGTGATATAGCTAAATTAATTAATGAGCACACTAATTTAGAAAATGCAGCTAAAGCAATTACCGAACTTGCATTAGCGCGAGGCAGTGACGACAACGTAAGTTGCTTACTGGTAAAAGTAGAAAATATTGCCGAGCAAAAGTTAGATGAGCTTTATCATTCGCTAACACGACGAAAAATTCCACCTGCGCTTAATGTTGGACAAAAAATTGATGACTACACGGTTATTCGTAAATTACATGCCAGTAGTCGCTCGCACATTTATTTAGTGCAACAAGCGCCCGATATACCGCCAGTGGTTTTAAAAGCACCTTCGGTTAATTTTGAAGACGATGTGCACTACCTTCAAGGCTTTATAAGAGAAGGCTGGGTAGGGCAACGCATAAACCATTTAAACGTGATGAAAGTGCTAAGTACGCAATCGCAGAGTCGTTTTTTGTATCATATTTGTGAGTACATGGACGGGCAAACACTCAGTGATTGGAAGCACGACGTCCCGCACCCAGAAATAACCCAAGTACGCAGTATTATTGAACAAATAGTACATGCACTAAGGGCGTTTCAGCGACTCGATATGGTGCATCGCGATTTAAAACTTGATAACGTAATGATAGATGCGCACGGTAAAGTAACGCTCATTGATTACGGCACCGTAAGTGTTGCGGCTATGGACGAGTCGGTTAAACAAATTGCGGATGATTGCCCGCAAGGCACTGCCGACTATACGGCACCCGAAACACTTATTACTATGCACGCCGATTTTAAAAGTGATTTGTTTTCACTTGGCGTGATTGCATATGAGTTATTGTGCTCAAAATTGCCTTATAAACCACTGCCACTTAACCACGTAGCGCCAAAAGATTACAGCCATTGGCATTACACAAGTATTCGTAAATACAGAGCCGATATTCCGTTTTGGTTAGATCAAGCCCTTATGAAGGCGCTTGCCCCTAAACCAGAGCTCAGATACCAAGCTTTTTCTGAGTTTATAAACGATATCAACAAACCTAATCCTTATTTAGAAAGTACCGCTAATAAAAGTTCAATAATGAAACGCGATCCAGTTATGGTGTGGAAATGTATTTCGCTGTGTTTATTTATTGCTTTGGTATGTGTATTAATAATTAAAACGTAGAGAACCAAAATGCTTAACTATAAGAACAACTTACCTATTATTTTTATACTGGGTTGCTTCACTGCGCCTTCAATAAGCTTTGCCGCGCAAACTGATCTTGATTTTAGACTGCGTTTTGAAAGCGTTGATCAAGATAATGCTTTAAAAGATGCAAGTGGCTTGACACTTAGAACCCGCTTAACGCATCAAACAGACGAGGTGAATGGTTTTTCAGCCCTTATTGAAGTAGAAGATACTCGCAGCCTATTAGGCGTAGACGATTACAATAATACGGTGGGGAAAAACACTAATTACTCTGTTATTGCAGACCCAGAAAACACTGAGATAGACCAAGGTTTTGTTAAATATGTACGCGATGGTTTATCGCTAAAAGTAGGGCGCCAAGTAATAGCCCTTGATGGGCAGCGATTTGTTGGGCACGTAGGTTGGCGCCAAGACAGGCAAACCTTTGATGCAGCAACCGTTAATTACGCATTTAATAACATAGATTTACAATACAGTTATTTAAATAAGCGTAACCGCATATTTGCTGACGATAAAGACATTGAGTCGTCCGATCATCTAATTAATGCAAGCTTTAAAACAGACTACGGTAAAGTGGTTTTATACAGTTACTTATTAAGTGACGATGCACTACAAGACGACAGTTTAGACACTTATGGCGTTTCTTTTAACGGTAATAAAACTCTAAACGACATAAAATTTTATTATAAAGCGGAATATGCAACGCAGTCTGCCTCAACAAGCGTGAACGATTTTGATGCAGACTATTATGCACTTGAAGGCGCTGTGGATTTAAATGGGTTGGGTATAAAAACAGTAACATTAAAAGTCGGCATAGAGTCACTTGGCTCAGACAATGGCGAGTACGGGTTTGCAACACCACTTGCCACGTTACATAAATTTAATGGTTGGGCAGATACGTTTTTAAATACACCCGCACAAGGCTTGGACGACACTTACATAAGCTTAAATGGTAAAGCGTTTGACGGAAAATGGCTGGTGGCTTATCACAGTTTTGATGCTAATGAGCAATCAAATGGGGTTGACGATTTAGGCAGTGAGCTAAACGTACAATACGTTAAACCTATTAATAAACAATACGCAGTGGGTGTTAAATACGCTGATTACTCAGCGGGCGATACCGCTGCTAATAAAGTCGATACTCAAAAATTATGGGTATGGATGAGCGCTAAATTTTAACCCTCACTATCTTCTAAAATCCTCTTGTAATTTATAGCGACACAAGATGGTGCAGTTGCACCATCTTGTGGGGCTTTACGCTTTTCACCTCTGCACCAAAGTAGGCAACTTACTGATTCATAATGCTTATATATTTGGCTTGCATATTGCTACAACAATCCTATAACAAATTATTCGATTTCAATTTTAGTCAATTACTAAAGTAGATATCACTTTGAGGTGGGTAAATGCTAAGCAAGCAGCGTGTTGTAGTGGTAGGAAACGGAATGGTGGGGCATCATTTTGTGCAGCAGCTAGTTTCTCAAAATCAAGCTGATGAACAATTTGAAATTACGGTACTCAGCGGTGAAGACCGTTTAGCGTATGACCGCGTGCAACTATCTTCCTTTTTTAAAGGTAAAACCGCAGACGACCTCGCACTTACATGCAATAAAACCTATGACGATTGGCAAGTACGCTTTCATACTCATTCTAAAGTGGTTGATATAAATCGTGATGCGCAAATTGTAACAACGGCTAAAGGGGAGTTGTTTGAATACGACAAGCTTGTGCTTGCTACAGGTTCATTTCCATTTGTACCGCCTATACCGGGTAAAGATCGTGAGCATTGCCTTGTTTATCGGACCATAAACGATTTACACGCAATAAAAAACTCAGCCCACGGTAGTAAAGTAGGCGTGGTAATTGGTGGCGGTTTACTGGGTCTTGAGGCTGCAAACGCATTAAAGCAACTGGGTTTACAGACTCACGTAATAGAATTTGCACCGCAACTTATGGGCGTACAAGTTGATGCGGGTGGCGGTCGGCTACTAAAAAACAAAATTACAGATTTAGGCGTTACTGTGCATACATCGGTAGCAACTGAGGAAATAGTAGAAGGTGAAAGTTGCCGTTACAAAATGTGTTTTAAAGGCGGTAAAACCCTTGAAACCGACATGATTGTATTTTCGGCGGGTATTCGCCCTTATGATAATTTAGCCCGCGAGTTTAATTTAGAGTTAGGTGAGCGCGGCGGTATTGTAATTAATAACCACTGTCAAACGAGTGATGAAAACATATACGCGATTGGTGAATGTGCACTATGGAATAACTTTATTTTTGGCTTAGTGGCACCCGGTTACGCCATGGCTAAAATAGCAGTTGGGCATATTTTACAAGATACGCAGCAAGGTACTTTGCAAAGTACTGGCTTAGACAATAAAGCCGATGAATTTAGCGGTGCCGATATGAGCACTAAGCTTAAATTAATGGGTGTTGAAGTGGGCTCTATTGGCGATGCGCATGCACGCAGCGAAGGCGCAATAAGCTATTATTTTGAGGATCAATCCAATGGCATTTATAAAAAAGTAGTCACTAATTCACAAAGTAATAAGCTGATTGGCGCGGTACTTGTTGGCGATACCAGCGATTACGATAATTTACTGCAATATCATTTAAACGACATTGAACTTACCACCGCCCCCGAAGCGCTCATTATGCCCCTTGCCGGTGACATAGCAGAGCTAAGCGCCGACGACTTGCCTGATGACGCTATTATTTGCGCTTGTCATAAAGTAACTAAACACACCATTGAACAAACAGTCGCTAAAGGCTGCATAGATTTGGCAAGTGTGCAGCAAAGCACCAAAGCCAGTACAGGCTGTGGAGGTTGTGAAAAGCTCGTTCAAAACGTAATAAACAGCGCACTCGCTAAAGCAAGTAACACTATTAACGTAGTTACTATTAATGAGCCTGTTAAACAGCCCGCATAAATTAAAGCACACTAAAAGAGAGCAGTATGGCAACCGCAAACACGTCACCAACTATAAATAAAACGAGTTTAAAACAAACAACATGTGCTTACTGTGGTGTAGGGTGTGGTGTTGATATTTCACTTTTTAATAATGTGCCAACCAAGCTTGAAGGCATGCGAGAGCATCCCGCAAACTTTGGTCGTTTATGTGTAAAAGGCACCCATTTGCTCGACACCACAGGCAGTGATAACCGCTTAACGTCACCCCTTATTAATAATCAAGCTGTTACGTGGGATGAAGCAACCGACCACGTTGCCAATAAATTTAACGACATAATACAAAAGCACGGACCCGATGCTGTGGCTTTTTATGTATCAGGGCAGTTACTTACTGAAGATTACTACATCGCGAATAAATTAATGAAAGGCTACATAGGCTCAGGCAATATTGATACAAATTCGCGCCTGTGTATGTCATCTGCTGTGGCAGGTTATAAACGCGCTTTTGGTGAAGACGTAGTGCCGTGTACCTACGAGGATTTAGAGCAAACTGAGTTACTTATTTTAATTGGCTCTAATGCCGCATGGACTCATCCTGTTTTGTATCAGCGAATGGAGCGTGCAAAGCAACTTAACCCAAATATGAAAGTAGTGGTTATTGATCCGCGTAAAACCGACACCGCTGAGCTTGCCGACACATTTTTAAATATAAAACCAGGCAGTGACGCTGCGCTTTATAACGGCTTACTTAATTATTTAATTGAGCATGACCACCTCGACACGCAATTTATTGCTCAGCACACAAACGGCTTTGAAAGCGCACTGCAAGAGGCAACAAAATGGAGCTGTGAGGCAGTTAGCGACTTTTGCGATATAGCAATTGAGCAAGTCACTGAGTTTTACGCGCTATTTGCTAAAAGCCCAAGTGCGATTAGCTTTTATTCAATGGGTATAAATCAATCAAGCTCGGGTGTAGATAAATGCAACGCCATTATTAATGCGCATTTAGCCTCAGGTAAATTACTTAAACCAGGCAACGGTCCGTTTTCGATTACTGGGCAGCCCAATGCGATGGGCGGGCGCGAAGTAGGTGGTTTGGCTAATCAGTTAGCGGCGCATTTAGATATTGAAAACGAAGCGCATCAATCACTTGTACAACGTTTTTGGCTCTCGCCAACGATCGCTAAAAAAGCAGGCAGCAATGCCATTGATATGTTTGATGAAATAGCCGCAGGCAAAATAAAAGCAGTGTGGATAATGGCAACAAACCCAATGGTGAGCTTGCCCAATAACGCCGCTATTAAAAAGGCATTAGAGACCTGCGAGCTGGTAGTTGTATCTGACTGTATTGCAAAAAGTGATACGTTAAAATTTGCCGATGTTGTTTTTCCATCAACCGGATGGGGCGAAAAAAACGGCACAGTAACCAACTCAGAGCGCAGAATATCAAGGCAGCGCCCGTTAGTAGCGCCTTATGCGGGAGCTAAAAACGATTGGCAAATTATGTGCGATGTAGCTAAAAAAATGGGCTTTGAAGGGTTTGATTTTACAGACCCAAGTGGCATTTTTGAAGAATGGGCACAATTAACCGACTTTGAAAATAACGGCAGCCGATTATTAAACCTCTCTGGTTTAGTTGGGCTCACACAAAGCGAGTACGATAATTTAAAACCCATTATGTGGCCTGTTGTTAAAAATCAGCCTTATAAAAATGGTCAGGTTTTTACAGATAACCAATTTAGCACCGCTGATAAAAAGGCACGCTTTATACCTATAACGCCGCAATTACCGGTGCAAAAAACATCAAATGATTATCCGTTTGTAATGAACTCAGGGCGTATACGCGACCAATGGCATACCATGAGCCGCACGGGTAAAAGCACTGCGCTTTCATCGCATATTACACGCCCGTATATTGAAATTAATCCGCTTGATGCCAGTAAATTAGCAATTAAACAAAACGATTTAATAAGTGCAATTGCCCTAACTGGGCAGGTTACCGCGCATGCAAAAGTAACCGATGCCGTGCGCAAAGGTGAATGCTTTATGCCTATTCATTGGAATAAGCAATTTGCGTCATCAGCAACAGTAAGTGGGTTGTATCAATCGGTAGTTGACCCTCTATCTGGTCAGGCTGAGTGCAAACACGGTGCTGTTAATATAGTTAAAGCACCCTTTGTGCAATATATGCAGCTGTTTGCTAAAAACGAACTTGTTATAAACAGTGATTTTTGGCTCAAAGTTAATGCTAGTAATTGCTTTAATTACCAATTGGCGCTTAATGAGCCACAAAGTGATTTACTGTATTACTGCCAAACCTTAACTGGTTTACAAGGGCAGTGGTCGGCTATGAATACGGCAAAAGCCATGCATGTGCAGTGTATTCAAAACGATCAATTAGCGTTTGTTGGTGTTATTTCTAATGAACAAAAAGAAATATCACTTGAGTGGATAAACCATTTGTTTGCAGAGCCATTACTGACCTTTACACAGTTACAGTCTTTGCTTTATGCAACCCCCGATGAAGAATTTACCCAAGGTGTGCAAGTGTGTAGCTGTTTTAAAGTAAGAGAGCAGCCAATTATAAACGCCATTAAAAACGGTGCAAACACAGTCGAGCAATTGGGGTCTGAACTTAAATGTGGAACAAATTGCGGTTCGTGTAAAACACAATTAAGCCAATTAATAAAACAACATTACAAAGCAGGTTCTAGCAGCATTGATGTTGCGGTTGTAATGTAAAGAAAAAAGGAAGCATATGCTTAATGATCAATTTGGTCGGCAGTTTAACTATTTGCGTCTCTCAATAACCGATGTATGTAATTTTAGTTGTAGTTATTGTTTACCAAACGGGTATCAGTGCGATACGCCGCGTAATTTTTTAAATAAAAACGAAATTAGCACGCTTGTAAATGCGTTTGCAGAACTAGGTACTAAAAAAGTGCGTATTACAGGTGGCGAACCATGCTTACGAAACGACGTAACCGATATTATAAAGCTCTGTAAAAATACGCCAGGCATAGAAAAAGTAGCTATTACTACCAACGGGTTTAATTTATTAAATAAAATTGATGAATTTGCAGAAGCAGGGCTTGATGCGCTTAATGTCAGCATTGATAGTTTAAATCCGAGTATGTTTAAACTCATAACAGGGCACGACAAACTTACCCTTATTTTAAAAGGGATTGAGCGCGCGGTAGAGCTGGGCATAAAAGACATAAAAATAAATGCAGTGCTTGCCAAGCAGTTTAATAAAAACCAATTGAAGGATTTTTTAGCGTGGGTAAAACACCACAAAGTTACGGTTCGCTTTATAGAATTAATGGAAACAGGTGACGGCGCAACCTTTTTTGAAGAAAACCACTTAAGTGGGCAAACGGTTAAAGCCCAATTACTCGACCAAGGTTGGTTACAAGTAGTTAGGGGGAAACTAAACGGACCCGCTGAGGAATTTTGTCATCCTGATTACGATGGTCGTATTGGTTTAATAATGCCGTACAGTAAAGATTTTTGTAAAAGCTGTAATCGCTTAAGGGTGTCGGCGCTGGGTAAATTACACTTATGCTTGTTTGCCGAGCAAGGTATAGATTTACGCGAACTACTAAACGAGGACGATACTGCAGCGACCGTAAAGGCAATTCGAGCCGCTATGGGCAATAAAGAAATAAGCCATGAGCTAGATAAACGCTTAACAGGTGCGACAACTCACTTAGCCATGTTAGGCGGCTAATATGGGAGCTGATGTGAATACTCATATAGAAGCTGATATAAAAGCTAATATAAAAGTTAAGCGAGATTTTACAGGCGTTGTACTTGCTGGTGGTAAGTCATCAAGAATGGGCACAGACAAAGCCGATTTAGTTTTAAAAAATAAAACGCTATTGCACAATGCGTGTGATTTATTAAAAGACGCAGGTGCTAAAAATATACTAATAAGCCGCAACGTTACAAATCCAGTCAAGTCATCGGGCCATTACTCGCCGAGCGATTATCTCTCAGAAAAGTACGTTAAAGATATATACCCAAACAGTGGACCCCTTGGCGGAATTTACTCAACATTAATAGCCACCGAGCACGACTTACTTATTACTGCGGTAGATATGCCACTGCTTACAAGTAGTTTGTTAAGCACAATAGTGCTGGCTTCTCAGTCAAATAACGTACAAAGTGTGAGCAATCAATTAAATCAGTCACAAATACATGCTTGGCACTTTGAAAATGAACCGCTACCGCTGTATATTCGTAATACAAGCAGTGTAAAAAATCATTTAAAACACATACTCACAAACGCAAACAGTCATAAATCAATAAAACAGTTTACCCAAAGCATTGGTGTGCAAACGCTTTTATGTAATAAAGCGCATGCATTAATAAACACCAATACACCGGCGCAATTTAAAGCTGTAAATGAGCATTTTGACCTAAGCATTAACCAATTGAGAAGAACATTATGAGCCACACAAGCGATACACAAATACCTTTAAACATTGCCGTACTTACAGTAAGCGACACGCGCGATGCGATTACCGATACTTCTGGTCATTACTTAATTAAAGCGCTAACTGAGGCGGGTCATCACTTAGCCGATAAAGAAATTGTAAAAGATGATGTTTACCAGATGCGCGCTATTGCATCGCAGTGGATAGCCGATGACACCATTCACGCTATTTTAGTGACTGGTGGTACAGGATTTACCGAACGTGATTCAACACCTGAGGCATTTGCGCCGCTGTTTGATAAAAGCGTAGACGGCTTTGGTGAGCTATTTAGACATATATCGTACGGTGAAATTGGTAACTCAACTATTCAATCTCGTGCACTTGCGGGACTTGCTAACAACACCGTTATTTTTTGTATGCCAGGCTCTACAGGCGCATGTAAAACAGCGTGGACAGGCATTATAAAAGATCAACTTAACTCAATGCATAAACCGTGTAACTTTGCACCGCACATTACCATTGGTAAAAAGTGTGAATCGCGTGAGCAATAGTATGTTAAGCCACGTAGACGAAAACGGCCAAGCGAATATGGTTGATGTATCGCTCAAAGACGTAACCTTGCGCGATGCCTCAGCTGAAGCCTTTATTAGCATGAGCAAGCTTGCCTTTGAACAAGTAATGCTTAATCAAAACAAAAAGGGTGATGTGTTAGGCGTGGCACGTATTGCGGGTATTCAAGGCGCTAAAAAGTGCGCCGATTTAATTCCGCTTTGTCATCCGCTTGCACTTACTAAAGTAGCTGTTGATTTTGAACTTGATGAAGCAAACAGCCAAATTAAAATAACCAGCTACTGCAAACTTGCCGGTAAAACTGGCGTAGAAATGGAAGCGTTAACAGCGGTATCTGTGGCTAGCCTTACTTTGTTTGATATGTGTAAAGCAGCCGACCCACTAATGGAAATTAGCGGCATGCGCGTTACTCAAAAAGCTGGGGGCAAAAATGGCAGTTGGCAGCGAGATTAATCCAAACGATGCTATATCTAGCGCCCAAAAAGTAGAGTTATTGTTTTTTGGGCAACTAAAAGAGCGGTTAAAGTGCAGTAAATTAAGCCTTGAGATTACGCAGCCGCTTACTATTTTAGAGCTTAAATTAAGATTAGTTAGCCAATACCCGCATTGGCAACCGTGGCTGGAGGAGCGTGAGCTACTTGCAGCGCTTAACCAAACTATGTCATCAAGCGACGAAATAGTGAAAGCAGGGGATGAGCTTGCCTTTTTCCCGCCGGTTACAGGTGGTTAATGAGCATACATATTCAAGTACAAACCGATGATTTTAATATAGGTAACGAGCACAATACGCTTTGTAGTAATAATAAAAGCGATGGTGCTGTTGTCACCTTTACAGGTTTGGTAAGAGAGTTCAGCAGTGGCGATAACGTTATTGCACTTGAGCTTGAACACTACCCTGGTATGACCGAGCAACTTCTTCAATCTATTGCAGAGCAAGCACAAACTCGCTGGCAACTGGCGAGAATATGCATTATTCATCGCGTTGGTTACTTAGCACTTGGCGAGCAAATTGTATTTGTAGGCGTGACCAGCCGCCATCGCCAAGCCGCGTTCGAAGGCGCACAATTTATAATGGATTATTTAAAAAACCACGCCACGTTTTGGAAAAAAGAGCACTTTAAAGACTCATCAAATTGGGTTGAGTTTAAACAAAGTGACAAACAAGCGCTGGGCAAGTGGGAAGAGTGATACAGATATTTAATTATTTACGTTCAGTAAAGGCTTTATAGCTCGATAATAAATAACTTATGTAACTCTCAGTTTGCGTGCGAAGTCTGCGTTTTTCGTGTTATAAATCAGCAATATTAGATTGTTAGCTCGACCCAAGTCTGGAAGACATATGCGCACATCAAAAATGTTATATTTTACAATATTATTACTTGTTCTACTTTCAGCTTTTCTTGCTGTATGGGTATATGATTTAAAAGAAGGTAAAGATTTACTAAGCTTTACCATATCAACAGTAAGCTTTTGTATAGCCGTATTAGCTTTATTTATTACTGTTAGAACATATACATCAATTGATAGTGTAAATAATATTAGCAAAATGGAAGGTAACATTTTAGATAATGAAAATTACGTAACCTCACTTCCAGAGTTGATTAACCAGTTTAAGTCCCAAGATGAAAATACACTAGAGAAAGAAATTTTTGACTCTATTGAGCATAAACTAAAAAAAGAGTCAGAAACCGCCGTTCTTTTTGCCGATACCCTGCAATATATAATTGACCTAATTGTTTTATTTCCAGCTGTTTTTAATGCATCAGAAACTAACAAAGTGCTTTATAAAAAGCGTATGGATACAATTTTGTCAGAAGTTGATAGGCGCTGTGAAATATTGCACTCGGTAAGTAAAGGTAATTCAATTCAAATAACGGAAACAATAAAGCTATTTAAAGCTGTTGTGTCTTATCAAAGTTTTGTAGCTGATGATAATTTTAATATTCATGCAGACTTACTTCATGTGAGAGGTCCAATTCTTCGTAATCCAGTTACAAAAACCATTTACCACAATTACCTAGGTTTGTATTACAACAAAAAAGGCATGCATTTGCTGCGAGAGTCGCTAAATATGAACTCTGTAGATATTTTGTCGATTGATGGTTTAGAGCTGGCTCAAAAAAACATTAATACCATAGAGCCATCAATACTTGAAGAAGTAAGTATGTATCTTAAATCTGCCGCTGAGCAGTTTGATAAAGCACTTAAAGTATCTAGCGAAGATGTTATGTGGCCTGGTTTTATTAATTACAATAAAGCACGTACGGTATATTTTTTATCTTTACTATCAAATACAAAGCTTAATTGGTTAGATATTCTCGACGAAGCAATAGAGTCTCGCAGCAGGTTAAATCGACTAATTGACGAAATTTTAATGATAGACAGATCAAAAGCATCCAATATTGTTAGCACACATTTAAGAGAGTTTTTTCTGTATCAAGAAGAGTTAGCACGTACAGTAAAATTGAACATTTTACTGTCGAATAATTTAACCAGGCAAAATAATGCGCCTATTTTATATAAAGGGATTAATATCTCTGATATATCAAACGAAAAACTAACTGGCTTATTTGTATCAATACAAAAGTTTTCTACAGTTAGTACTTACCAAGAAAAAATCATAAGTCGACTCAAGAATAACCTCGCTATGACAAGCTAATAAAGCTTTAGAGAAAGTAGGGATATATACTATTTTTAGACTTTTATTTTTACGGTTTTTGCTCATCATAAAAAAGCCACTTATCTATGCATGAAAAGTCATAGCAAGAATAAATGGCTCTTTATTAAAATGTTTTTTGGACTGAGCTTACTTTATTACACTTTTCCAATGCTCAAATCAGGCATTAAATTGAGCCTGTTATGGATAGCATGATGGATAAACGATAACTTAGTTCGCACTGCTTGAGTTAATACAAACGGGTAGGCATCGGCAAGTCCCATGCTGCGATTTAGTGAATTTAGAATGATCGAAAATTCCATCCAAGTATCTAAAATAGCATCAATCGATGTTTGTGAATTAAAGTAATAAGCACTTTGTGGCAATCGAAGCTCGTCTGCTTCGTCTAGCTCAAATTCATTGCCAGTTGTAGAGCCGGTAATTGAGAAGTTTTTGGCTGTTTCTAGCGTATCGATAATGTGCATGTAATGCGCCCATGTTTCTGCCCAGTCTTCATAAGGGTGCATAGTAGCGTATTCACTAATAAAGGTTTCATGCCAGTTAGCAGGAGCGCCTTGTTTGTAATGAGTATCGAGCGCTTGTTGATAATCTAATTCGTCATCACCAAAATATTGCTTACATAAAGCATGTTTTTTTGGTGAATTTGCGATTAGTTGATCAAAATAATAATGACCAAGTTCATGGCGAAAATGACCAAGTAAAGTACGGTAACGTTCACCCATCGCTACTTTAGCTTGAGAGCGTGCTACGTCGTCTGCCTCGGCTAGATTTATAGTGATATGCCCGCAATCGTGCCCTGTAAATACAACGTCCTGACCTATAATAGGGCTTACAAAGTGATCGCTTACGTTACGGTCTGCTATAAAATCGAAGCTTAATCCGCTTTCAGGTTCTTGAATCGTTGTATTTAAAGGGAGTGATAATGATTTTAATGTATACAAAGCGCGACGTTTTGCTGTCTCCATTTTTTTCCATAATGGAATATGTTCAACAATACTTAAATCGGGCACCGTTTCATTAAAGCGGCACGAAAAACACAGCACTTCGTCTTTATCGGCAACAGGTATAAATGTGTCTAAATTAACCATACCATTGCATACGTGATACTGAGCGTTGTTATCACATTTTTTATAAAAAACTTCAGGCGCTTCTGCTTTGTAAAATAACCCCGATTGCTCATCAATTTCATAGGGTTCAACTTGATCGAACTCGTCATCAATACCCACGGTTCTGCCGCAAGCCAAACAATGGCTGCTTTCAAAAAATAAAATAAGTTGATCTGTGCAATTACATTTAAATGTTTTCATATGTTACCGAATAAAAAAGAGACCGTATAAACCACTTTTACTTAGCGCTATGCTATTGGAGGATAGTGGTTAAATCCTTTTTAATAGTTCAGACTTTTTAATATTAAATTCATCATCACTCAACGCATTAGAGTCGCGAAGTTGTGCTAACTTTTCAATTATTTGAAGCGTTTCGTCTACCGAGTATTGCCCCACAGTATTATTAGCCGGTGCTTCAACTTGGTTTGGTGTTAACGATGCAAAATTCGGCTGCGTTACTTGCTGCGTAAAGTCTTTTTGTGGTTCTGGAGGCGTTGGCGTTTGCCCTGAAATTAATGGCAGGGTATTTACATTAATTGTCCCCCACTGACTGTTAAATGTAAGAGAGGTATTATTGCCTTGCTGTTGGCTTACACCACCAATATTATGATCTAACGTGTCGTATACGCTCACTTGTCCATTTAATTCAACGGCTAAGCGATTAGGGAATATAGCGTAGCGAATATTATTTTGCGCACCACTGCTAAATGGGCTGCCTAGATTACCTGGCCACCATTGATTGCTGCCAGGCGTTCCTGCAGGAATAACCGGAAATATTTGGTTATTGCTCAATATATTAGCAAGTTCGTTGCACAAGTTATCAACGGTTGATTTTAAACCGTTGTTAAACATGTCGCCAACCATTGTCATTCCGCCACGCATCCATTGACCAGAACCACCAAGTTCTGGGCAATTAAACTGTGCCATTGAGCAACCGCCGTTATTAACGCTAACTAACATGTGAATTACTGCATCGTGACTGAGGTTATAACGAGATGCTATACCATTAACTAAGTTTTCACCGACATCTGTTAGCTTTTGCATAAGAAAATATCCTATTAGGTAGATTGGGTTGATTTAAAAAATCTGAAAATATGCTAGGCCGTGTTGATTTTTGGGATTGAAATTTGTTCAATCTAGGGGCGATTTAATCGCGGCGCGAGGTTTGTAACCTAGTGGGCTAAGTAAAAACCGAGCAACAAAGAGTCAATCGTCCCTAGAAAGAACCCAGGGGCAGCGCATGTTTGGCATTTATGCTGCGTTATCGCCTATGTATGGGGAACAACCACACATCATAGACTCTGCCTTGCTTAAATACCAAACACACTGCTGCAAATTCAACCACCAAAGAACAACACGCCCTAGTGCTGCATTACCTTTAGCATTGATGATAATGAAAAATTAACAGGTTAGTGAGATGTGTTGGTTTTTCAAATTGGACGTTTTCTGTTTTGTCTGAAATTAAAACACACCGCTGCAAAACTAATCTTTAAAACAAGCATCTTTGTATTAAAAGTTACTTGTTTTATCTCATCGAGATTGTTAGTTTTGCTGTAACGTAAGCGGTTAAAAATCGATCTAGTATAGCACCGTTACTTACTTTAACAGCAGCTTTATTGTGAACTATTTCTTACTATTTAATGATTATTTTTAATGATTTTTAAACTCTAAATAAATACTTTTAATTATACCCGTTTAGCGTTATAAATAACGGAGTAAGTATTTTGAAAAATTAATTTTATTTGTTTTATTTCAATATTTTAAATTAATTAGCTTTAATTGTAAGTTATTTTAAAGCACTGTTTTGGTGCATTTTCTGCACCATTAAAAATCTAAAATTGATGGTTTAAATTATACTAAGTTTACTATTTATTGAATTGGTGTGTTTTTCCTATTAATTAGGTCAAAACCTTTATGCATAACGTTGCTTTGTGCAAGAGCCGCGAGTGGATGAACAGTACTACTTAAGCAAGTCTTTTGGTATAAAAATTGCACAGGTGAATTAGTCCAAATAATATTTTCAGCGTTATATTGTGGCCATACATTATTAAAGGGGAATTAATAGATGACAATTACAGTTGGGATTTCGCACCATACTCAGTATAAATACGATCGGTCAGTTAATATGGGGCCGCATATATTCCGATTACGTCCAGCGCCACATAGCCGTACAAAAATTAAAAGTTATTCTTTAAAAATAGTTCCAGAAGATCATTATATAAATTGGCAACAAGACCCTTTTGGTAATTACCAAGCGAGGGTGGTGTTTAACAAGCCAACTACCGAATTTAGTTTTACAGTTGATTTGGTCGCCGAATTAACGGTTATTAATCCTTTTGATTTCTTTTTAGAAGATTACGCCGAAAACTTCCCGTTTGTTTACGATGCTATTTCAAAGTCAGAACTCACTCCTTATTTAAAAAAACGCAAAGCCAGTCCAAAATTTAAAGAATTAATTGAATCTTTAAACCCTAAAGAGCCGCTTAGAAGCGTTGATTTTTTAGTGGCTGTTAATCAAGCTATTTATGAATTAGTAGGTTATGGCATTCGGCTTGAACCAGGTGTGCAAACGGCAAACGAAACAATAAGTAAAAAAACAGGCTCGTGTCGTGATTCTGCTTGGTTGTTAGTACAACTGTTTCGTCATTTAGGGTTGGCATCTCGATTTGTATCGGGCTACCTAGTACAGCTAACGTCTGATCAAAAATCACTAGATGGCCCAAGCGGTCCAGAAGAAGACTTTACCGATTTGCATGCATGGACCGAGGTGTATATTCCGGGTGCAGGTTGGATAGGGCTTGATCCTACCTCGGGTTTATTTGCTGGTGAAGGTCATATTCCATTGGCGTGTACGCCAGAGCCAAGCTCGGCAGCGCCGGTAACAGGCGGTATAGACGACTGTAAATCTGAGTTTAGCTTTTATAATAAAGTAACGCGTGTACACGAAGACCCACGTGTTACTAAGCCTTATTCTGAGGCGCAGTGGGCGGCAATTAACCGCTTAGGTCAGCACGTTGACAATGTTTACAGTGAAGAAAACATACATTTAACTATGGGTGGCGAGCCTACGTTTATTTCTATTGACGATATGGAACATCCTCAGTGGAATACTGATGCCGATGGCAAAGAAAAAAGAATATTAGCTCAAAATTTATTTGTAGAAATGAATAAAGTATACACAAAAGGTGGCTTTACTCATTACGGACAAGGTAAATGGTATCCGGGTGAGCCATTACCACGTTGGCAATATGCGTGCTATTGGCGCAAAGACGGCGAGCCTTTATGGCAAGATGCCGCACTATTAGCCGATCCTAATAAAGACTATAAATTTGATCATACCGATACTAAAAAGTTTGCTGATAAACTGTGTGACTCACTTGGTCTTGAAACCAAGGCACTTACTACTGCTTATGAAGATATTTTATATCACATGTGGCAAGAAGCCTCATTACCTACCGAAATAAAGCCGGATCAGCCGGAGCTTCTCCATGCAATGAGCCGAAAAGGCTTTTTAGCTAAAATGGATAAAGGGATAGAAAAGCCAGTTGGTTATGTTCTCCCTTTAAAATGGAACGATAGCAAAAACTGCTGGCAGTCGTGTACGTGGGAGTTTAAACGAGGCAATTGTTTCTTATTACCTGGTGAATCACCACTTGGTTATCGCCTACCTTTAGACAGCCTTGAGTGGAGCGGCAATATTATTGACCGCGACCCGTTTGATATTCCAGAAAATTTTACCAAAGCTAAAAAGCTTAAAAAGGGCTTTATTGGTAAAGAAATGGTTAAAACTGCGCTTGTAATGGAAGTGAGAGAGGGGCGTTTATATATATTTATGCCACCAACAAGTCATTTTGAACATTACATGGGTTTAATAAGTAGTATAGAGAGTGTAGCAAAAGAACTTAAAATGCCGCTTGTTATTGAAGGCTATAGCCCACCTAAAGATAGCCGCGTAGAAAAATACGCTGTAACGCCAGATCCAGGTGTTATTGAAGTAAACATTCATCCTTCAACATCGTGGGATCAATTAGTCAGTCGAACTACAACGTTATACGGTTTAGCAAAAGAATGCCGATTAGGTACTGATAAGTTTATGGCAGATGGTCGCCATACTGGTACTGGTGGTGGTAACCACGTAACGCTTGGTGGCGAAACACCTGAGCAAAGCCCATTTTTACGCAGACCTGATATTTTAAGAAGTTTTATTACCTATTGGCAGCATCATCCTGGTTTGTCGTATTTATTTTCGGGGCTTTTTATTGGTCCTACAAGCCAAGCGCCGCGAGTGGATGAAGCCCGTGATGAAGTTTTATACGAGTTAGAAATTGCCTTTTCGCATATGCCCGAAGGTGAGGTGCCTGAACCTTGGTTAGTTGATAGGTTACTTCGTAATTTATTGGTGGATTTAACGGGTAATACACACAGAGCAGAATTTTGTATAGATAAGCTCTATTCACCCGACTCAGCCACAGGTCGTTTAGGGATTGTAGAATTTAGAGGCTTTGAAATGCCTCCACATTCACAAATGAGCTTAGTGCAAATGCTACTGTTGCGTACTTTACTTGCTTGGTTTTGGAAAAAACCTTACCACAAGCCATTAATACGTTGGGGTACAGAGTTACACGACAAGTTTTTATTACCACAATATGTAGAAAACGATTTAGCTGAAGTAAGCCGCGATTTACAACAAGCAGGTTTTCAATTTCAGTTAAGTTGGTTAAATCCATTTTTTGAATTTAGGTTTCCGGTATGTGGAACGCGAGAACTTGATAACGTTACACTTGAGCTTAGAACCGCAATCGAGCCTTGGCATGTACTAGGCGAAGAGGCAAGTGCGTCGGGTACGGCGCGCTATGTAGATTCGTCATTAGAAAGAGTGCAAATAAAAGTACAAGGAACAATGAGCGATCGCTATGTTGTAACGTGTAATGGTCGAAGAGTGCCGCTTAAACCGGTTAAAGGTAAAGCAAAAGATGAAATGGTCGCGGGTATACGATACAGAGCTTGGCAACCACCTACAGCGCTTCACCCAACTATTGGCGTACATGCTCCATTAGTTTTTGATTTAATCGATACGTGGGAAGGTCGTTCAGTTGGAGGCTTTGTATATCATGTGAGCCATGCTGGGGGTCGTAATCCTGAAACGCTACCGGTTAATGCATTTGAAGCTGAAGGGCGCAGAGTTGCAAGATTTTGGGAGCATGGGCATACACCATCGTTACTTGCATCAGCAGAACCAAGCTGGAGCCCATCGGCGGTTACGCATAGTTTTCAATCGGCGCAAAGTGCAAGTGAATACGTGGTACCTGATGAAGAAAGTAGTAATCCTGATTATCCAAATACCTTGGATTTACGCAGGCAGCCTAACTTTAAATAATAATTGATAGTTGTGTCATTCCACTTTGAAATTATTTAAAGTGGAATGACTAAATATTTTTAAAGCATCATTATGAACACGGCTATTTACTATAAATTGGAGCACTTTCAGCTTGTATATTAACAATAACGCGATGCCGGAATTGCCTGAGTGGTTGTCTTTATACCTTGATAAATCACATGGACATGATGAATTAGCAAACCACAGTGGTTTAAACCCAGAACATTGGGATACTTTATTTAAGCGTTTAGCTAGCCTAACAGCAGACGATGTTAGTAGCCGCGCTACAGAAATAAGCCAATTGCTACAAAATGGCAATATTAAAAATGAAAGCAATAAGCAGTGGCATTTTGACCCATTGCCATTTATGTTATCTAAAGCTGATTGGGCGTTGCTCGAAGAGGGAATAAAACAGAGAACCCTTTTATTAAATAAAATTCAGCAAGATATTTACGGTGACCAAACATTATTAGTTGATGGTCATATTCCTGCAAAGCAGCTTTTTCAAGACCCTAATTACTTACGCGAAGGTTTTAGCTTACCTAGTAACGAATTAACACTATTTTTTACTGCATTAGATGTTTACCGCACGCCAACAGGCGAATTTAAAGTATTAAGCGATCATTGTCAGTGCCCGTTAGGCTTAGGGCTATTAATTAAAAGCCGTATTATTGCAAGGCGTGTAATGGCTGAAGAATTTGCCGAATGTAATGTTCAGCAAATTAAAGAATTTTTAAACCTATTCCAAGAGGGTATTAATGAATATACCCACTATATGGATGACCCACGAATTGTAATTCTAACCCAAGGAATTGATGACCCTAACTACAACGAGCATGCATTCCTATCTACCTACTTTGGCTATACATTAGTACAAAGCGCCGACTTAACCGTACGTGGTGGTGACGTTTGTTTAAAATCGTTACAAGGCTTGGGTAAAATTAATGTCATTTTACGCTGGGTTTCTGATCGTTGTATTGACTCTTTAGAGCAAACTGAATATTCACTTCATGGTATTCCGGGCTTATTACAATCGGTACGACAAGGGTCGGTTAAGGTTTTAAACCCGTTTGGTAGTGGTGTGCTCTCGTCACCTTCAATAAAATGCAACTTAGAAAAGTTATCGCAGCAAATTTTAAAACAACCGCTGTTGTTAGGTGAGCCAAATTACTTAAGTGTAAAAGAAGCGCAAGCCATTGATTGGAATAACCTCGAACTACTATCTGCTATAGACCCTACACTTAAGTTAGATGGAGTGTTAGACGAGCAAGAAATAAAGCTACTTATTAGCAAAGAACCCGATAATTACTTTTTCCAAGAAAAGCCTTCTTTTAGCAGTGCACCATTTTGGCATGACGGGCAATTAATCTCCAAGCCAGTGGTGTTTAGGTGTTATGCATTAACCACAGAAAATGGCGTAGAAGTACTTCCTTCAGCACTGTGTTTTTCGAACGAAAAAAGTAACAACCCGAGAATATCTGGTTGGATCAAAGATACATGGATAAATACAGCCGATAGAGTTGATTTAGGCGAGCATAATCCACCGGTGCCAATTAGAAAAAGAATGGATGTAACGCTACTTGAAGGGGTTATTTCGAGCCGTACGGCTGAGCACCTTTTTTGGTTGGGTCGATACTTAGAACGCTGCGAAAACACCATACGTATATTGCGTATTTTTATAGACAAGTACACCGAATTTTCTGTTTACCCAGATTCAATACGAAAAAGTATAGTTGCACGGCTTTCTAATGCCATTAGGTCGCAATATATTGTTTATCCCTATATAGAACCTGATTTAAAACTAGATGGCATTGATGTAAATCTGTCGAAAGAAACTGCCTTTCAACTCCTTGCAGACGAGCAATGCGCTGGCAGTATTATTAATACATTAAAGTACATTGCAAATGCGTCGGTGCAAATTCAAGAATTACTATCTCATGATAGTCGCCGAATAATTGATGATATTAATGAGCAAATTAAAGTATTTAAAAATGTAAATATTAATATTCCAACGCGTGCAATGCAAAGCAGCCTAGATAGAGTTATAGGCTCAATTATGGCTTTTAATGGCTCGATTACAGATTGTATGCCAAATAGTAACGGCTGGTTTTTACTCGAAATGGGTAGAAGAGTAGAGCGTAGCTTACAAATTACATCACTAAGTGCGGCTTTATTAACCAAAGAGTTAGACGAGCCCGAAGAGCTTGGCTTACTTGAAGCCGTGCTAAGTTGCCAAGTTAGTTTAGTTACGCATAAGCGCCGATATAGAATGTATCAAACCATTGGTACAGGGCTTGAGTTATTACTTTTAGATGCTGAATACCCACGTTCTTTATTATTTCAGTTAGAGGAAATTAATAAGTTGTGTAAGCATTTACCCACAAAACGCAGACAAGGCGTAATTGCGGCACACGAAAAAGCAATTTTACTGTCTAAAACAAGTTGTTATGTAACTGAGAAAGATTACCTACAAAAAAGTGAAAATGGACAACGTAACCAGTTAATTGAATTTAACCATAATACGCGTATGAACTTAGATACATTTTGTGATGTATTATTACTACAGTATTTTTCTCATACCCAAACGGCAAATAAATTGAACTGGACTAATATTGAGCAAGCTCAATCGTGAAATATAAAATAAAGCACTCGACTACATACAACTATTCAGACTTTGTTAGTTTGTGTCAAAACCAAGCGCGATTAACGCCAAAAACGAATCGCGGGCAAATATGCCACAGTAGTCGTGTAGAAATTGAACCTACACCGACTTACTTACAAACATTTACTGATTATTTTAATAATCAAGTAACAGCGTTTGAAATAGCAATACAGCATAAAAAACTTAAAGTTACGATGATCAGCGAGGTAGAACTGTTAGTCGGCGCTAATAGCAATTTAGAGAGCGTTGATATTGCTTGGCGAAAAGTACGTGATTTATTGGTTAAACCAAATACAGCGGAATTATTAAAAACGTCTGAATTTGTACTACCTTCACAGCTTATTCCAATAGATATAGGGATTAAGGAATACGCGTTGATTTCGTTTGATGCACACAAAAATATAATTTCTGCATGCAAAGATTTAATGGCACGAATTTTTCATGAATTTCATTATGATCCTGGTTTTACAACGATTAGTACGCCTCTGAGTACTGTTTTTGCACAAAAAAGGGGCGTTTGCCAAGACTTTGCACACTTTGCGCTTGCATGCATACGTAGTGTGGGGTTAGCGGGTCGATACGTTAGTGGGTATATAGAAACCATGCCGCCAGAAGGCGAAGAAAAGCTAGAAGGTGCTGATGCAACTCATGCATGGTTTGCGGTATTTGTGCCAAACTTTGGTTGGGTTGATTTTGATCCTACAAATAATGTTTTACCACGCGATCAGCATATTACTCTAGCCGTAGGGCGAGACTTTTCTGACGTAACTCCTTTGAAAGGCGTGGTATTTGGTGGCGGTAGTCAATTGCTGGATGTAGCGGTTGATATGATTCGAATGGAATAGGCAGTTTAACTACGTCATATATTATGATGGATAAGGTGAAAGAGTGTATGAAAATTGATTGGAAAGCGTACCAAACAAAAGGTTTCTTTGATGAATTAATTGATGCACAAGGAAACGTTCGATCACATGGAACACAATTAGCACAATTTTTTGCTAATTTATCGGCAGAAGAATTAGTAAAGGCCAGAGCGGTTGCTGATTTAGCAATTAAAGAAATGGGTATTACCTTCACGGTTTACAACGAAGGTAATATGATTGATAGGGCCTGGCCATTTGATATTATTCCGCGAACTATAGGTAAAAAAGAATGGCAAAGCGTAGAGGTTGGTTTAAAGCAACGTGTTGAAGCGCTTAACCTTTTTATAGATGATTTATACCATGACCAAAAAATAATAAAAGATGGTGTTTTTCCAAAAGGGTTACTAGAAAAATCTGTGAATTTTCGCCAGCAATGCGTGGGTATAAACCCGCCAAATAAGATATGGGCGCATATTTGTGGCTCAGATTTAGTACGCGATGGTAGTGGTACTATGTATGTACTTGAGGATAACCTGCGTGTTCCTTCTGGTGTATCTTATATGCTTGAAAATCGCTCTGTAATGAAGCGTGTATTCCCTGAATTATTTGAGCAAGTGTCGATTTTACCTGTTGATGATTACCCCTCACAATTATTTGATATGCTAGCGGCAATGTCGCCTCGTCCACAAGATAAACCAGAAGTCGTGGTACTTACGCCAGGGGTATTTAACTCCGCTTATTTTGAACATTGCTACCTTGCCCAAGAAATGGGTTGTGAACTGGTAGAAGGACGGGACTTAGTTGTTGAAAAAGATGATTGTGTATACATGAGAACAATCACAGGGCTACAACGAGTTGATGTTATTTATCGTCGTATTGATGATTTATTTTTAGACCCTGAAGTCTTTTTACCTGACTCTCAACTGGGCGTTCCTGGTTTAATGCGCGCTTGGTCTAAAGGTAATGTCGCTTTGGTTAATGCACCAGGTGCAGGCGTTGCTGATGACAAAGTAGTTTACGCCTATGTACCTGAGATGATTAAGTACTACTTAGGCGAGGAAGCTAAACTTGCTAATGTCCCAACGTTCAAATGTTTGGACCCGAAAGAATGCGACCATGTTATTAAAAACATTGATAAGCTTGTTGTTAAACCAGCAAATGAGTCTGGTGGCTACGGGCTATTAATTGGCCCTAAATCAACCAAAAAAGAACAAGAAGCGTGTATTGCTCAAATTAAAGCGGACCCACGAAACTGGGTAGCTCAACCAACATTAGATTTATCAACAGTACCAACATTTGATGGCAATAAACCAGATGGCCGACATACCGATTTAAGACCGTTTATTTTATCATCAGGTAAAGATACGCAAGTTACCACTGGTGGATTAACGCGTGTTGCTATGGTTAAAGGCTCTTTGGTGGTTAATTCATCACAAGGTGGTGGCAGTAAAGATACTTGGATTGTTGACGAAGAGGCTAAATAATATGTTATCAAGAGTAGGCGAAACTTTATATTGGGTATCTCGATACATTGAACGTGCGGAAAATGTAGCTCGTTTAATCAACGTTAACAATTTACTGATGATGGACTTACCCAAAGGCGTATGTACCGGCTGGGAGCCATTAATTGATATTATTGGTGTACGCAAAGCGTATTCAGAAAACCATACTGATTTTTCTGAGCAAAAAGCATTAAGGTATTTACTTGTTGGTAGTGATAATAGCTCGTCAATTTTAAACTCTATCACTTCTGCCAGAGAAAGCGCGCGTACAATTCGTGATGTAATACCGCGAGACGTATGGGAAGAAATAAACTCTTTATATTATTATGTAAAAGACAATCAAAAAGAAGGGATAACAAAGCGTGGGCGTTTTGAGTATTTAAAAAAGATTATAGATTCAGCCCATCAAATATTTGGGGCGTTAGATGCCACAATTAATCATGATCAGGGCTATGTTTTTATCCGCTTTGGTTCGATTATAGAGCGCGCAGATATGACATCGCGAATTTTAGATATTCGCTCTGCTACGTTAATTACTAATGAAGAAGAAGTGAAGCCGTTTGATAATATTCAGTGGATCAGTTTATTGCGTTCGTTAAGTGCCTATCAAATGTATCGCCAAGAAATGGGCGTTAGAGTACAGCGTGCTGATGTAATAGAATTTGTGATGCACAGCAAAGTATTCCCACGATCTATTTTATTTTGTATGAATGAATTAAAAGCATTGGTTTTACCTTTGCCAAACTCAACAGAAATTATTAAATCAATTGATGATGCAATTGTTGAGTTAGAAAATAAAGACGTACGAGTACTTAAAAATGGTCTGTTGCATGACTTTATCGATGAAATACAAATAGACTTAGCTGGAATACATAACGGACTGGCCGAAACGTATTTTTTAAAACAAGCAGAATAATAAAAACTGTATATTGTGAAATGACTGCTTAGGGCGTGTTGAACTTTGGTGGTTGAATTTGCAGCAGTATGTTTGGTTTTTAGGCAAGGCAGAGCCTATGTAGTGTGGTTATTCCCCATTAATGGGCGATAACGCAGCATAAATACCAAACATGCGCTGCCCTCTGGGTTCTTTCTAGGGACGATTAACTCTTTGTTGCTCGGTTTTTACTTATTCTTACATGGATGTAAGCCAGTAGAATAACGCAGGAGCAGTTATCGAGCCCACTAGGTTACAAACCTCGCGCCGCGATTTAATCGCCCCTAGATTGAATAAATTTCAATCCACAAAGATAAACACGCCCTAGTCTCGAGCGGTCATTTTTTTGCTTAAATTTATTTATAATAATTTTAAAACCTGCATAATTAATCTTTACTTCCTCATCCGTTGGTATCGCAATGAAAATCATCTCGACTAATATCTCTAAAATTAAAACTCTTATTCATAACGGTAAAGAGGTGAAAACGGGAATATTCAAAACCCCAACTAACGAACCTGTAGTGATTGAAAAGCTAAACATTATAGGTGACGAGCAAGCTGATTTAGTTAATCACGGCGGGGTAGATAAAGCGGTATATGCTTTTTCTCACAATCATTATGAGTATTGGAAACAAACCCTCGAGAATGATGACTTGGCAGTAGGTGCCTTTGGCGAAAACTTCACGATTTCTGACCTTGATGAAGCGAATATACACATAGGTGACCATATTCGAATTGGTACTGCACTGCTTGAAGTAAGCCAGCCTCGTGTACCCTGTTTTAAACTCGCTATCGCCCTTAATAATAAAAACAGTCTTAAACTGTTTACGCAGCATTACTGCACTGGCGTTTATTTTAGGGTACTAGAGCAAGGCGTTGCAAAAACGGGTGATAGTGTTGTTATCGAGAAGAAAGCATCGCACGACATATCAGTTAAAAAACTGTTCCAGGCATTTTTTGATAAAAAATACGTAGGTTATGAAGACATACTTTTAAAAGCATTAACTTTGCCAGAGCTTGCTGTAGAGTGGCAAGAAAAGCTAAAGAAGAAGCTTGCTATTAAAAGTGAATAAAGCAGTTTAAAACTGTTTTATTCCCGCGCTAGCACTCTTTAAAAAGTGTTGCTGCAACCTATTTATTAAACTTTGAAGAACAGGTCCTGCTGATTGGCTTCTTGAAAAAACGCATCCTACAGGAGTAAGCCAACCGCCTTGTTCATGAGTAACGGGTAGCGTTACCACTTCAGCTTGGTTTATATACTTCTTAATAGCAAGCTCGGGTACAAGCGCCCAACCAATATCCTGAACTACTAAGTCGATAAGAGTTTGATGTGTATTTGCGTACCAAATTCTAGAGCTAATTGCGTAGCTAAACCATAACTCTTTTTGGCTAAGGCTGCGATGAACACATTGCCTATGGGCTTTTAAATCATTGCTTGTTACAGCCTTTAGCTTTGCAAGCGGGTGTTCTGGTGATGAAATCGTTAAAAATCGAGCTTGGCCCAATAGAAAAAAATCCATATCAACTTTTAGTTCCCCATCACTATAAATGATACCTACTTGTGCTTTTCCTATTTTTACTAAGTTGTCTACATCGTCAGTTGTTGTCGATATTATTTCGAAGTTAGTAATCGGGAACTGATCAGCTAATGGGGCAATCATTTTTAAAATATCTTGATTATTTAGGCTTTCATCAATAGCTATAATTACCTCATGCTCATAATTTTTTGCTAATGCATCCACTTTTTGGTCAAAATATTTTTGCTGATGAAGTATAGAGTATGCGACAGGTAACAATGCCTTACCGCTAATCGTTAAGCTGGGTATATTTTTATTACGCGTAAACAATGTTTGATTAATCGCTATTTCAAGATTAGAAATAGCTTGGCTAATTCCCGATTGTGCACGGTTAAGCTTTCGGGCTGTTGCCGAAAAAGATCCTGTTTCTACCACGGTTACAAAAATTTTTAGTTGCTCAAAACTATACATATCATTCAACTTAAAGGTGAGTACTTATTTGCTCATCTTATCACTAAAGGTGATGGCTACTAACTTTGCAAATAATTAAATTATGTCACTATTATTTTCTTTAATTATTTGGCGTAAAAGGGGTTAATTATGGATGCAAAAATGGGGTCGCTAGAGAGGATGTTTCAGGCTGTTTTGTTTGAAGTGTTAGCGGTAAAGCTGTCGATTATTGGTTTGGCTGTATTTACAGAGCATGCAATATCGGCTTTATCGGGCACTATGATTATAATTGCAACGATTGCGATGTGTTGGAATTTTGTTTTTAATTGGTTTTTTGACAAAGTAGCTACCGGTGCAAAAGAGCAACGTTCTGTATTATTCCGTATTTTTCACGTGATTTTATTTCAAGGCGGGTTACTTGTTTTTACTATTCCCGTAATGGCGAGCATTTTAAACGTAGGCTTATGGGAAGCATTAATAATGGATATCGGCGTAACTTTTCTTATAACCCTTTACGCTTTTACTTTTAACCTAGTGTACGACCACACACGAGCCTATATTTTTCATTCAAAAAATGCTGCATGTTAATACACTTTTTAAATATGGGATGACTTAACAAAGTTTTGTATTTAGCTGCTGGTGTATTTGCCAATGCACCAGCACTTTTAGAGGCGTAATATTACCCAAGTTTGCTTTATAGTGGCAAAAAACTAATAAAGGATCTTTTTATTAAAAGTGAATAAAGCTAAATATCAATTGTTATACCAATCTGCTTATGTATGGGGTCTATTTAACGTTAAGGAAATTACACTAGAACTAGGCAAAAATTTTTGTATCTAGTTGTTCTAAATAAAAAATTTTTAACGACGTTATAGTGCAATTTAATTCGGTAAATTGATCAAAGATTTATGCAGGTTGGTATTATTTATAGAGGAGCTAGTAAAAAAGATAAAATCTGCTATACCTAAGGTTATAAATACTATAATTATTATAGTGTTATTTAAAAATTTTTGGGTTAGTAGCTAAAATAGGTGTCGTATATGAATATCTCAAGAAAACTGATGCTTATTGTAATATTAACTGCAGCAGAGATAAGTATTACTGTCTACTCAGCTTTTGAAATAGCTAAAGGAGCTAAGTTTCACCAACTTAACTTTCTTCATTTAAAGTATACACATCAACTTACCAAGTCAGTTAAAAAAATAGAAAATGATATCCCCATAGATATAAATACCATTGAGTCGGATATATTGTTAATTAGGCAGCAACCGATTGAATGTATTGAACAAATAAACCCGTTAAATTATGCTGTTATGAAAGTTATTAACACAGATCATACATTAACAATCTGTGAAAACGATATTGAAATTGCTGATAAAGCCTTATTGTCAGTTAATCAGTATAAAAAGGGGGAACTTAGTAGAGACGCTTTTTTACTAAATCTTAATACTTCGCTAAGTGGCTTTAATAAAAACACGGAGCTGTTTGAGGAACCAATTAGAAAAACAGTATCGTTTATACTAATGACGTTAATTCCACTTGTTATAATCATATCTTTTTTTAATATTCTTTTTATAAGTTATCTTTCTCGCACAATATCGAGCTCTATTCGAAATCTTACTCTACTTTTATCAAGTAAGCCCGAAAGTAATATTAATCTAGACGATGAACTTGATATAAAAACGTCGGGTGAATTAAAAGCACTCGTTATCGCGGCCAGACAGCGAATTAAAAATGATCTTTTAAATATTGAAAACAGTATTGAACTCAAAGAGATTATAAACAGCCAGACAGCTTCCCTGCAGCAAGCAAATGATGAGCTTGCCCAGTTTGCTTATCGGGCTTCCCATGACCTGAAGTCACCGCTGTCAGGGGCTAAATCCCTAGCGCATTTTGTTATCGAAGATATAAAAGCGGGAGACACAGAGGAGGCAAGCCGAAATGCACTGGTTATTTATCAACAAATGGAAAAGTTAGAAACACTTGTTGTTGATATTTTATTGTTAGCCAAAGCTGAAATTGGTAATGAGGATAAAGATTTAATTGACTTTAACCAGTTAATTATTGATATGAAAGAACGACTGTCTTGGCTCATGAAAGATAATCCTTGTGCGCTCGAAACAACAATTAATCTATCAGTACCTATAAGGTCGGAAAAAGCGCGTTTTGCTCAAATTATTGAAAATTTGATATCAAATGGGTTGAAGTATTACGATAGAAATAAAGACTCGCCTTATGTCCGCTGTGATATTTTTAATGAGCAAGAGACGTTTTTTATTACTGTTACAGATAACGGAATGGGAATACCACAAAAGCATCAAAGTGAAGTGTTTGATATGTTTAAGCGATTTCATGCACAGACAAGTACGGGGTCTGGTTTAGGGATGGCGCTGGTTAAAAAACATATTGAGTATTTAAATGGTGAAGTATCACTGCAAAGCTCTGATGAAGGTACGACATTTAAAATAATAATACCAATGGATAAGCTAACATGACAAAAATTAAACCCCCTATATTAATTGTCGATGACAATGAAGTTGACCGGTATATTCTTAAAAGATTAATTAAAGAGGCTGAATTAGATCTTACAATTTTTGAAAAAAAAGATGGCCAGGAAGCATTAGAATTTCTAGAAAATTATGAAGCTAACAGAAAAGAGTACCCTGATGGATTTCCTCCAATACTCATATTTTTGGACATCAATATGCCAAGAGTCAATGGTATTCAGTTTTTAGAAGAGTTTTCTAAACTGAGGAAGATGATAGAAATCAGCTCGTGTGTGGTTATGATGTTTAGCTCATCAGAAAGAGAAGAAGAAAAAAAGATTATAATGTCACACGATTTTGTTAAAGGGTACCTTGTAAAAGGAAGTTTTCAGGCAGCAGAGTTAAAAGAAAAAGTATTGGCTGTCATCGGTCAGCATTTGGAAAAACACAGCTGATTTGCATGTGTTTTAGGTTTTAACCCGCTAGGCTGTGCCAATTGGAGAGCCTTTAGTTTGAGTATGTGGCACAAACCAAAGGTTTTTAGCTTAAGGTTACACAGATGTTTGATTTAAGCTTCAATTTTACAAAGGCTCAAAATAACCTATTTATTAAAGGCTTATTTTTTTACTATAGTCATCGAGCAGCAAATTAATTTCGTTTACAGGCATAGGCTTTGAAAAGAGAAAACCTTGCAAGTAGTCTATATTTAATTTTTTACACAGCTGATGCTGGGTTTCAGTTTCGATTCCTTCAGCTACCACAGAAAAATCTAGTTTTTTCAGCATTAAAGATAAGCTCTCGATTATTTTTAATCGTTTATTATTTTCTCCATCTAACGATTGCATGCTTTTGTCTAATTTTACTATATCAATAGGGTAGGAAATAAGGTGAGATATGGATGAATAACCCATACCAAAATCGTCCAAAGCAATCCTAAACCCTTTATTAGACAAAGAAGTTAATATTTCAATCACTTCTTTACTGTTTTCCATAAAAGCTGTTTCTGTTATTTCCAGAATAATACTACTGGTCTTTAAATTGTATTTTTCGACCGTCTCTAATAGATACGTTTGTAAAACTTCTCTTTGCAGCTGTATCGGTGAAATATTAATAGATAGAGTTAACGACGTTTGATAGTCTTTCTGCCACAAAGATAACTGCTTTAAAGCACTCGCAATTATCCATTTTCCAAGAGGGGCTATTAATCGGCACTCTTCAGCAATAGGAATAAACTCATCGGGGGTATAATTAACGGTTGTATCTGGCCAACGGATAAGGGCTTCGACACCTGTCATTATTTGTGTTTTTGAACAATAAACAGGTTGATAAAATAGCCTAAAGTTTTTTTCCTCTATATGCTCTTTTATACTATTTTGAATATCTACCCGACGACTAAATTCATATTGATATTGCTCTTTGTAAAAGCTTATTCTACTTTTACCACTTTGCTTTGAGCGATACATTGCAATATCAGCACATTTTAGCAGTTCATGAGATTCAGTAGCATCATTTGGGTATATGGCGCTTCCAATGCTAACACTGCAATTTAAAGTTCTGCCTTCATGCAAAAAGGGTTTAGAAACTTCAGCTAAAATTCTATTTGCTATCATACCTATTTGATTAATATTGCAAATTCCACCTATTATAACTGCAAATTCATCGCCTCCTAAGCGTGCAAATCCTTCATTTTGCCTCAGGCAACTATGAATCCTTTCTACTGTTTGTATTAAAATTTCGTCGCCGACACTATGCCCAAGTGTATCATTAATATTTTTGAAGTTATCTAAATCTAAAGCAAGTAACGCCACGCAGTTTTTAGCACGTTTATTGTTAGCTATCATTACTTTTAGTATTTCTTCAAAATGATATCGATTAGACAAACCAGTAAGCTGATCCCGTTCTGCCATATGCTTTACAGCAAGATAACTGTTGTGCATACGTTGTTCTGCCTCGAAGCGTTTTTTGGCATATATAAGCGCTTTATTTAAACTATCCCTCGTTATATCACCTTTTGGTAAAAAGTCTTGAGCGCCTGCTTCTATACACTCAATAGCCAAAGCTGAATTTTCTGAGGAGCTAATCATGATAATTGCGGTGTTACCGAGTTTAGGCTTTGCACGCATTTCAATTAGCATTTCAATGCCATCTTCTTTAGGCATATTATAATCGAGTAGTATTATATCAAAGTGCGTGTCTTCAATGGCTTTCAAACCCTCGGATACGCACGTTACCTCGGTAATGTCATGATGATGAGAGCCATCAGAAATAAGCATTTTTTTAATTAATTTGCGATCAACTAAGTCATCATCAACAATTAAAATATTCATAAGTTCCTTCTAAGAGCAGCATCTACATGATGCTCGTTTATAATTGATAATTTCATAGTTAAACTTTGGGCCAAAAAATAGTGAATGTACTGCCAAGTTTCCCATCGGAGGCTACTTCAATTTTGCCCCCATAATTAATAATGAGCTTATTGGCAATACAGAGTCCTATGCCGCTCCCTTCAACATCATCTCGAGATTGCAATGTCTGAAATAACTTAAATATGAGTGAAAAATACTTAGGGTCAATTCCTGGGCCATTATCTTTTATTTCAATAATGTAATATTGATTAGAGGGGATAAGTGAAATATCGATAACCGAGTGCTCTTTATTGTTATGTTTTATTGCATTACTAATAAGATTTTGAAAAACAGTTTTAAAAGGGAACAGTGGTATATCGAGTACTTCGTTATTGGCGTGTATATCGACAGTGACAGCTTGTGGAACTTCTAAAATTTGTTCTATATCTTGGTAAATACTTTCTAAAGATATGTTTGCACGAGTTGAATCACAGCTATTTATTCTCGAGTAGCTTAGTAAATCTTCTAGCAGTACTTGCATTCTATTAGCCCGGCTGAGCACAAGCTGAAAATTTTCTAGGTGCTCTTGAGGGAGTAAATCTTTGCAATCATCATAAACCCATTCTAATAAACGTTTTATAGCATTTATTGGTGACTTGAGATCGTGTGAAGCAATACTGGTAAATTCATCAAGTTCATCGCTCATTTTTTGTAATTTTTTGATTAAGCGATCTTTTTCAGTTTCGTCTTCTTTGTTTTTCTCGAAAATTGTTGAATTAACCTTAGCACTGTTTATTTTATCTAATAAGTTTTTACGTTGGACTAACTGATTTACAAAGTTTTTTTGTAAACTATTTAAGATTAATTTTTCTTTTTCGGTAAGTAGTGAATCACTTGCTCGGTCAAATATAAACCATCCAAATTTAAGGTTTGAGGGCAAAATAATAGGTGATACCACTCTAAATATTTTAGGAGCATGCTCGATAATCGATTCATTAAAAACGTCATCAGATAGTTGCTCTTTAGCTACTGTTATTTTTGAACCTGATTTATATAGCTCGACAGCACGTTGAGGCAGGTTAGCAACAATAGAGAATGAGCTTGCATCAAAAATGTTTAAAATTAGCTCAGCAAAGCTTTTTAAGCTTGTTTGAATGTCATTATCAAGAGAAGTCGTTAATTGCTGCTCATCTATTAATGATACACCTTCTAAATAACTCTCTACATTGGGCATTCAAACTCCTACAACAGTATTAAATAAATATGCCTCATTAAAATGAGATGCAACAAATGATTAACTTATTGTAGTTGATTATTTTGAATGTGTTGAATTATTCACTTTATAAATTAACGCCAAATTAAAGCCTTACCTTATTATAGTCAGTAGCTTATGAATCTATTTTCTAATAAGGTAAAACTAAGTCTGATCGTGAAATTTATGACTGAATAAATAAGTATTATGCTGGGTAGTGTTCTTACTAAAGATCAACATGCCCAAGTAAAAAGAGCATATTTAATCGCTCATTTGTATAATTGTTTGCGCTACGCTAAATAAGGTTTTATGCGTATCCATTGCTTGTTTTTGTAGCTGTTTATGGGCTTGCTCTTCAGTGAGCTTTAATTGCTCAATAAGTATGTACTTGGCTTGATGAATAACTTTTTGCTCACTAATAACTTTTTTAGCGTCAAGTAACGCTTGGTTTATTTGTTTAATATGTTGGCTTTGCTCGATAATTAAATCGTACATACTTTTATTACTATTGAGCTTATCGGCCGCAATGTTTTGGCTTACTTCTGGCTCTGGTTGCTTAATAGCTAATTGCCCAAAAGTAGGGGCTATGTGTTGCTCTACCATATTGTTAAGTACCTGCTTATTTGTATTTAAGCTACGTTGAGCACAGGCTATTTGCATTGCTGCGGTATCAATTAACTGATCTGCTATATTTTGTTCAATTTTATGCATTATATCTATGCGCGTAGTGGTTACCTCGTACCATACTTCGCTCAGTTGTGAGAGCGGTTGAGCGTTCTCATCATCGAGTTTTTGCAGTAAACTTCTAAGTTGTTCTACCTGATTATTAACCTGATGCGTTGTTAGTGTGGCAAAACATTTTAAAAGGTGCGCATCGGCGTACTCATTAAAAAAGTCAAAGCTGTGGTTTTGCTCTTGTACAAAATGCGCGAGTTGTTGTTTTTGTTCTGTGGTAAATTTACTCGCTGCAAATGCTTGTGCACCACAGGCACGCTCTTGTCCTGCGTATTCTTTACCTTGCATAAAATTAAAAAATGCGACTAATAAGCGCGTTATTTTGGGATCGCTTGCGCCATCAGCTGCCTCTAAAATAATATTGAGTAAACTAGCAATTAACTGAGTGAATGACTGCGTAGCATGTACCGCACTAATGTTTTGTTGTGCTATTTGCTTGCGCAATACCGGTAATGCATCGAGTGCTTGTAAGCTATAGGTAATTAAATTAAATAACCGAGTATGGCCAGTATCGGCGTTGTCGTTTATAAATGTTTGTTTAAGAGAATCATAAAATGCAGTTTGTGCGCTGTCGCTTAAAGGGATTTGTTCTTGTAATTGGGTTTTAAATCGCTCTCGATTTGAGGCCAAAAATATATTACTCATTGCGCGTTCTTTTTGTAACTGATGTACAAAATCGCCTAATTTAGTAAGCGAGGCACAACTGTTTTGTAATTGCTTTAGGGCATGTATTTCTTGATACTTTGCTGCTAATAAAAACTGTTTTGTGAGAGGATTGCTTGTCGCCATTGGTATTATTCCACACTTTTTTGTTTTTAAAGTGCAACCACTGTTCCAATCATTAATAAATTTCATCATTGAATTTAAAATCAAGTTAATACAGTTACTTGAAATTGAGTTTTTGTTTTTCACTGTGCTTCTATAATTATAATTACCATTACTTTTAACTTATTTGGTGCATTTAAACATGTTATTGCACACAACTTGAACCCAAATTAAAAACAAAAAAAGCGCCTACCCCTGGGGAGGTAGTAAGCGCGAAAGTCGTATTATGCATTAGCGTTTATATTGTTTAGTAATTCAGGACTAATAGCCATTTTATGATTTATTACTTCGCCAATCATAATTAGGGTAGGGCCTTGAAGGTTTTGTTTATCATGCTCATCTACTATTTGCTCAAGCGTACTGGTAATTACCTTTTGCTTAGTGGTAGTGGCATTCTCTATTAGTGCAATGGGTGTATTACTTGGCCAGCCCACTGATTGCAAACCGCTGCTTAGCGTTTGTAGACGCGAAAGCCCCATATAAACCACTAAAGTAGGGTTGTTATTGCCTTGCTCAAATGCGTAATTTTGCCAATGAGGTTGCTTGTTAGGATCGGCAAACTGCGCGGTTAAAAATGTAACACTACGCGCTACGTCTCTTGCAGTAAGCGGAATACCCGTATAAGCGGAAGTAGCGCAAGCCGTTGTAACACCAGGAACAATAGCAAAATTTATATTATGTTTGCTAAGCGCATCGGCTTCTTCGTTAATACGTGCAAATATACTCGGATCACCGCCTTTTAAACGCACTACGTTTAAGCCTTGTTGCGCGTATTTAACCAGTAGTTCGCAAATGTTAGCTTGGGTCATTGAATGCTTGCCAGCACGTTTACCTACAAATACACGTTGCGCTTTTTTAGGAAGCGTTTTTAATAAATCATCGCTTACTAACCAGTCGTATAAAACAACATCGGCTGCATTAATTAAACGCTGTGCTTTTACCGTAATTAGCTCTGCGTCTCCTGGGCCCGCACCAATTATATAAACGTTGCCGCTTTTAGCACTGCGATCATTTGAGCTTGTTAGCTTAGTAACAAGCTTATTTAGCCACACGCTTTCAATACCCGAAAAATAAGACAATACACTCATAATATACCCCTAAGCCACAGCTGTTGTAACTTTTGGCGCAGCGCTTATAAATACACTGCCGTCTTCAATTTTTGCATCAAAAACCGGTAAGTGTATTGCTTCTACTTCTAAACATTCGCCTGTTTCTAAGCAAAAGTGTTGCTTATATAAAGGCGATGCGACAACTAATTTATTGTCGATTGAGCCAATAATGCCACGTGATAATACATTAGCTTTACCAATTGGGTCGTAGTTGCTAATGGCAAACACAGCCGTTGGATTTTGTGGAATGTAAAAAATAGCCACTTGCTGATTATTAACTAGTGCACATACGCCGCTATTAGCCACTAGGTTGTCGATTGTTCCAATATTATGCCAAGACATCAGCTTGCTCCTCTTCAACTTCCATTACTGGAATACGGTTTTGTGTATTACGTTGCTCACGTTTTTCGGCTTCTGTAGCAGGGCGAATTTGGTTACGCTCTTGCACAAATAAAATGTTGTCGTCGGTTTCGGGGCTATTAATAAACTGGCGGAATCGTTTGGCTGCATCTGGGCTTTCAATCGCTTTTTTCCACTCACAGGCATAGGTTTGTGTAATTAATTCCATTTGCGCTTCTAGCTCGTCGCAAATGCCTAAGCTGTCGTCAATGACTACGCTTTTAAGGTAGTCTAAACCGCCTTCAAGATTTTCCATCCATACCGACGTACGTTGTAATTTGTCAGCTGTTTTTATGTAAAACATAATCACGCGGTCAATGTATTTGATCAGTGTTGGCGTGTCTAAATCGGTCGCAAATAAATCAGCATGGCGAGGGCGCATACCGCCATTACCACACACGTATAAGTTCCAGCCGTTTTCGGTAGCTATAATGCCAATATCTTTACTTTGTGCTTCGGCGCATTCGCGGGTACAACCCGATACCGCCATTTTAAATTTATGCGGCGCACGTAACCCTTTGTAGCGGTTTTCTATTTCTATTGCGTGTCCAACGCTGTCTTGCACACCATAACGACACCACGTACTACCCACACACGATTTAACGGTTCTAAGAGACTTACCATAGGCATGACCGGTCTCAAATCCGGCTTCTATAAGTCGCTCCCAAATAACAGGAAGCTCTTCTAAGCGCGCACCAAACAAATCAATACGTTGACCGCCAGTGACTTTGCAGTACAGGTTAAAGTCTTTTGCTACTTGTCCAATTACAATGAGTTTGTCGGGTGTTATTTCGCCACCAGCAATACGTGGTACTACAGAGTACGAACCATCTTTTTGCATGTTTGCTAGGTACGTATCGTTAGTATCTTGCAAGCCAACATGAGCGGGCTCTAAAATGAAGTCGTTCCATGTTGAGGCTAAAATAGAGCCAATGGCAGGTTTACATATTTCACAGCCATGACCGCTGCCGTGTTTAGCTAGTAAGCCATCAAAGCTTTTAATGCTTTCTACTTTTACCATGTGCAGTAGTTCTTGGCGTGAATACGCAAAGTGCTCACATACATGGTTGTTAACTTCAACACCGCGGCTTGCTAATTCGTTATCAACAACAGATTTCAATAACGCAGCACAACCACCACAGCCGCTTGCTGCTTTAGTGCATGATTTCACCGATGCTAAATCGCATGAGCCGCCATCAATCGCACCTACAATGTCGCCTTTACTCACATTGTGACACGAACAAATAGTGGCTGTGTCGGGTAGGGCACTGCTCGATAACGACGGCGCGCCGCCGCTATCTGGTAAAATTAAACACTCAGGGTTTTCTGGTAAGTCCATGTCGTTAAGCATGTACTGTAATAAAGTATCGTAGTCGCTGGTATCGCCAACAAGTACAGCGCCCAGTAATTTGTCGCCTTTTTCACTTAGTATGATTTTTTTATAACAGCCGCGAATAGCGTCTTGGTATATAAGTTCTTTACAGTCTGGCGTTTTTGCATGAGCGTCGCCAATTGAGCCTACTTCTACGCCTAACAACTTAAGTTTAGTGCTCATGTCGGCACCTAAAAACTCAAGCTCGCCACCACTTAATTGGCTCGCTGCAACGCGCGCCATGTTGTAACCCGGTGCTACTAAGCCAAATAGTTTTTTGTCCCACAGGGCACATTCACCAATGGCTAAAATATCAGGATCTGACGTTTGGCATTGGTTATTAATAATAATACCGCCGCGCTCACCGAGTTCTAAATCAGCAATTTTGCCTAGTTGGTCGTACGGGCGAATACCGGCAGAGAACAAAATCAGATCTGTTTCTAAAAATGATTCGTCCGAAAAATTTAATCTAAAGCGACTGGTTTCGCCTTTTACTATTTCGCTGGTTGCTTTTGATGTGTGTACTGTTACGCCAAGTTTTTCTATTTTATTTTTTAGTAGCGTACCGCCTTGTCCATCAAGTTGAACAGCCATAAGTTGTGGTGCAAATTCAACTACGTGGGTATCAAGCCCTAGTTGCTTGATGGCATTTGCGGCTTCAAGCCCCAACAAACCTCCGCCAATAACAACACCGCTTTTACTTACAGCGGCACTGGCTTTTATTTGTTCTAAATCTTCTAATGTGCGATACACCAAACAATGGGGTTGGTCGTTACCTTTTATAGGCGGCACAAACGGAAACGAACCTGTAGCGAGTACCAGCTTGTCGTACGGGTATTGCTCACCGGTTAATGTGGTCACTATTTTTGCTGATCTATCAATGCCTTCAACCCACTGGCTGGTATGCACATTAATATTAAGCTGTTTGTAGTTGTCGTGAGTTGTTAGTGCTAAATCGGCGGCGGTTTTGCCATCAAATACACTTGATAAGTACACGCGATCGTATGCAAGATTTGCTTCTCCGCAAAGTACAGTAATGTCTGCGTTGGCATCGCTTTGGCGCATTTGCTCAACAAAGTGGTGTCCGACCATACCATTACCAATAATGAGTATTTTTTGCGAGGTTTGCATAGGGCATTCCTTAAAGTGACGGTTTAAATACAAATAACAAAAAAGCCCGCCACAAATACGCATTATGCATAACTGTGTGCGGGCTTCTTTGCCGATGGTTGCTAATAGCTATTGTGCTCACAACCTAAATTTTTGCCGTAAGTAAAACGGGCTTGTTAATAGAATGTTTGCAAAAATACAGCCAGTTTTTTAAGTTATTGTTTAAATAGTATTTAATGTGTTTTTAGAGTGAGGATAAAACCTATTTTGTTATATGTTGGTGCGCGCCTGGCACTAAGAGGGTGCAAGTATTGTCATTGTTTTGTGCATTATCAGTCAATAAAACACCCATTATCATTGATTGTGTATTGAGTTAAATTTAACCCATGAAATACGCACACGAATTACGAGCAAAATGATAAATACAAACTCAATAGATGCTTCACCTTTTCACGAAGGCGAGCTGGCAATACAAGATAAACTCGGTAAACGAGAAATAATGGCAACATTTGGCAAACGTGCTGTGCGCTCATTTATGCCAGAGCAGCATCAAGCCTTTTTTGAGCAGTTACCATTTGTGGTTGCAGGCAGTGTTGATGAAAACGCTGATCCGTGGGTATCTATTGTTTCAGGACAGCCTGGCTTTTTAAGCTCACCCACACCCACATCATTATTAATGACCCACGCGGTTGATAAAAACGACCCCTTACATAACACGTTAAATATTGCCGGCTCGCCAATTGGTTTGTTAGGCATTGAGCTAAGCACGCGTAGGCGTAACCGTTTAAATGTGCGCGTAGGTGAGGTAATTAGTGATTATCAGGTGAGTTTTAGTGTTGATCAATCCTTTGGAAATTGCCCGCAGTATATTCAAACGCGAGACTTAACGTTTAATAGAGATCCTTTACTTAAAAGTAATGCGGTACAAAAAGTTGAATTTACTACACTTGATAACGCAGCCAGTGCGTTAATTGACACCGCCGATACATTTTTTGTTTCGAGTTTTATAACCGCTAAAAACAACCCAAAAATTGAAGGTGTTGATGTTTCTCACCGTGGTGGGTTGCCAGGTTTTGTAAAGCGCGAAGGTAACACATTAACGATTCCTGATTACGCAGGTAATAATTTTTTTAATACCTTGGGTAACTTTTTATTAAACCCAAAAGCAGGTTTGTTATTTCCTGATTTTGACACGGGTAATGTATTAATGGTTACCGGCAGCGTTGAAATTTTATGGGACGGGCACCCAGAGCTTGAAGGCTTTATTGGCGCAGACCGAGGCTGGAAATTTACCCTCACTAAAGGAATGTGGCTTAAAAACTTACTTCCGTTTAGTGCTAAATTTGATGCTTATTCCCCTAACACTAAAATGACGGGCACGTGGCTTGAGGCTGATAAAAACAAACAAGCAGAAAAACTAAAACATACTTGGCAGCCTTTAAAAGTAACCAAAATAACGAAAGAAAGTGATGTAATTACCTCCTTTTATTTAGAAGGGCATAACAATACAACCTTGTTACCGTTTAAAGCTGGGCAGCACTTAACCGTACAAATACCAAGTAAAAATAGTAGCAATAACAGTAATAGCAAACCTGTTATTAGAACCTACACCGTGTCATCGAGCCCTCATGAACTACTTTATCGGTTATCGATTAAAAAAGAGCTCAGTGGTGAGGTGTCTAACTACTTTCATAATAACGTAAAAGTAGGCGACGTTATTTTAGCTAAATACCCACAAGGGCAGTTTTTTATTGACCCAGCAAGCGCTAAACCTGCGGTATTAATTGGTGGCGGAATAGGTATTACACCGATGATCTCAATGGCTAAACATATTGCCAATGAAGGGTTAAGAACCCGCTATACACGCCCTTTGCATATTTTTCATAGTGCTAAAAACACCCAACAGCGCGCATTTTATAATGAGTTAAAAACACTGGCAGATAGGAGCGGCGGGGCAATTGATTACTACTCACTTTTATCTCAGCCTGAGCTTGATGAAAAGCAAGGCGATGGCTCTAATTTAAAAGATAAGAGCTTTAATTTAAAAGACGAGGGCTTTGATTTAAAAGGGCGCATAAATGCGGATGTGTTTAGGTATTATTTACCACTTGATGATTACGAGTTCTTTTTATGCGGACCGCAAGCGTTTATGCAGCACGTTTATAACGAGCTATTATTACTCGGTGTGCAGGACAAAAACATATTTGCGGAAGTATTTGGACCCTCCAGTATTAAGCGCAAAGTACTTAACACAAGCGAAGCGCCTAATAAAAACAAAGAGATTAGTGTTGAGGAAGCAGACAACAATGTAATTAAATTTAGTAAATCGGGCTTTGAACAGCGCTGGAATAAAGGCGACAACACGTTACTTAATGTAGCCGAATCCCATGGTTTAGAGCCTGAATTTGGCTGTCGAAACGGCAGCTGCGGCAGTTGCGCCGTAAAAATAAACGCAGGTGCTGTGGTTTATCGCAATAACGTAAGTTATCCAGTAGAGCCGGGACAGGCGCTGATTTGCTGCGCTGTACCCGCCAAAGGTGTTGATGAACTTGATTTAGAGCTGTAGCATTTTGAAAGAAAACACTAAATTCTAATTTAATTTGGAATGTAAAGCTTGTAAAGCAAAAGTACTGGGGTGGCTTAATGTCATTAATAGATGTTGATAAATACTCTTTATGGGAGGCGAGCCACCCGTTTGTACTCCTATTAATAATAAGCGCAGAGATGGAAGGTATAATGCCTTCCAACCTGATAAGTAAACTCTACCTAAGGTACTTATCTCACTAAGTTGTGATACAGCGGCACACCTATTGCGAATATAAGCCCTAAGAAAAAACCGACTAAAGCAGCCGTTACACTCCAAAATGACCACTTGCGCTGAACAACTTGAAAGTGTTCAATACTATCCCATCTCTTATTTCTCCATGACCATTCTCGTCCTTTAAAACCTAAGACAAATGCCATGATAAAACCAATATAAGGAACAAGAACAAGTAGGCCAATCCATGTGCGATTATTTACCGCCCATATCCAATTGCATAAAAAGGCTCCCCAGCTCCATCCCTCTATTCCTTCGGGTAGATTATGATCTTTTCCCATACCTGATGTATTAGCATCACTCTTTATATTTCTACCAGACTTGGGTTTTGAACGTTTTGCACTCACTTACTCTCTCCTTGAATATATACAATAGTCCTGTAAATTAAATCATTTTTAATTTGTTATTAAAAAATAATAACTTGAATCCTATTTGTATTCAATAGTTTACTGTATTTTATGAAGGAAATGATAAAGAGTTTTTCTTTGTCACTATTACTTATTTACACTGTTTCAAAATCATATTTATGTGTAATTGCTTTACCAGAAAGTATTTTCCTTGTTTTATATAAAAATGTCTGCACATTTTAAGAAACCATTCGCAGGATATATTTTAACTTATTGTAAAATAAAAATATTATTCACTTTTTGCAGATTTCACTTAAACAAACACAAAAAAAGAGGCTTAATAGCCTCTTATAAAACAGTATTAAAAACTTAAAACTAAGCTAGTAAACCCGCTTCTGTTTCAGGCATTGCTATATAGCCATCAAGTTTACGAACGTTGCTTAACCATCTTAAAATATTTGGGTATTCACTAAGTGATACGCCGCCCTCTGGTGCGTGCGCTATGTAAGAAAAGTTGGCAATGTCGGCAATAGTTGGCTGAGTGCCTACTAAGTACTCGCGATTTTGTAAATACGCATCCATTGTTTTAAATAATGTGTGGGCAATGTTTATCGCGTTTTGATGATCAATCTCTGCGCCAAATACAGTAACTAAACGCGCCGAACACGGACCTGAAGCCACAAGCCCTGCAGCAACGCTCAACCAGCGTTGAATGTGCGCTTGAACAGCAATATCTTCTGGGTACCAGGTTCTATTAGCATCAAATTTTTGTGCCAAGTACATTAAAATAGCGTTTGAATCGTTAATAATGTCATCGTTATGTTTAAGTACCGGGACTTGCCCAAAAATATTCATTTTTAGAAAGTCAGCTTGCTTTTGTGCGCCGTTTTGCAGTGCCACATCAACCATATTTACATCAAGCTTTAAAAGCGATGTAAATAACTCTGCACGATGTGAATGACCAGATAAAGTAAAACGGTATAGCGTTAGGTTGCTCATGGGTTGTCCTGTTTTTTAATTTTGAATAGTGATTTTTAATAACGCTATTCTTTCACTATTATCAGTATTGAAAAACCGAGCTAGTAAGGAATTAATGTCAATGCTATATTGACAATCATGGATACTATTATTGGCATTAAAACAATCATAGCGGTTGTTGAAACAGGCTCTTTTACAGCCGCAGGCGACAGACTAGGGCTTTCAAAGGCACTGGTTAGTAAATACGTGGGCATTGTAGAGCAAGACTTAGGGGTTAGATTATTTAACCGCTCCACGCGCAGAATTTCGATTACCGAGGCGGGACAAAGTTATTACGCAAGCGTAGTGCCTGTAATTGAAAGCTACAGCGAAATGCTCGATAACTTATCGGGTCAAACAGCGCTTGCTAGCGGCAAACTTCGGGTGAGTGCGCCGGTGTCGTTTGGCGAATCAAATCTTGCGCCGTTAATGCCTGAGTTACTGAGCCGCTACCCCGATTTAAGTGTTGATTTAGTGCTTTCAGACAAAACAATTGATTTGCTAGAAGAGGGGGTTGATTTAGCAATAAGAATTGGCAGTGTGTCTGACTCTAATTTAATTGCACGGCAAATTACCAGTTACCCTTTAATTTTATGTGCATCAGCCGAATACATTCAGCGTTTTGGCGCACCAATGAGTGTTGATGAGCTTGAGCAACACGCTACGGTGATTGATAGCAACTTTAAAATAGGTCGCCATTGGCCTCTAGTTTCACCAAGTGGTGAGGCATTAACGGCAAGCGTAAACTCGCGTGTTTCGGTTAATAATCCACAAGCTGTAAAAGAGGTGGTTGTAGCGGGTGGCGGTATTGGCTTAATTCCTGAAATAGTGGTGAGAGACGATATTGCATCGGGTAAGCTTGTACAGGTTATGCAAGGTTATAAAACCTTTGAGTTTGGTTTATTTGCTATTTATCCGCATAGAAAGTTTGTGGCTCAAAAGGTTACGTCGTTTATTCAGTTTTTATTTGAAAAGTTTGAAGCTAAAAAATAAAGCTTACTTTAAACCTTACTTTAAAACTGAAAGCCAAACCAAGCCAAAAACAAAAAAGCCTAAAATCAGTTAAGTGATTTTAGGTTTTTTAAAGTAGGTCATTAAAATATCATTTAAAACAGTTGCTTACTTTAAAGTGGCGCTTACTTAAAACAACCACTTACTTTAATATAATAACTGGCACATCGTTGTTTTCGAGCATTTTAATGGTATTACTGCCCACAAAAAACTGCCTTAACTTCGAATGCCCAAAAGCCCCCATAACAATCAAATCAATGTTATTTTGCTCTTTGTATTGCATTAACGAGTCAAAAATATTGCCCTCTAAAAAGCTTGCAGACACTTCAAAACCCATACTACTAAGTTTAAATTGAGCGTTAAGAAATTTCTCTTCTAAGTTCTTCTCATTATTATTAATACTCACTAAATGACAATGAAGCCCATGTAATAAACCGCCATCAATCACTTGTTGCAGTGCTTTGTCGGCTGTTTCGCGACCATCGTACGCAATCATAAATGATTTAGGCTGCTTAAACTTTCCAGAAATAAGCAATATTGGTTGCGAGGCGCTACGCACGAGCGTTTCGATGTGTGAACCAAGTGCATTTAAATCAACACGATGATCAACACCATTTCGACCAATAACGATTAAGCGAGTATCATCTTTAAAATCAATAATAGCGTCGATTACATCACCGTGACGTTTAATTAATTCATAGTTTTGAATATGAGCAATTTTTGCTTTTACAGCAACCGAGTCGAGTAATTCATCTGCTAGTTTTAAAGAAATTTTACTACGGTGTTCATCGAGTTTTGTCATTTCTTCAAGCAAAGCCGATTGAGCACCTAAACCAATCGTACCGGTGTAGTTACCTACATTAGTTTGTTGTATTTTTTCAAGCATATGTATAAAGCTAATTGGTTTATTTAGCTTTTTTGAAGCCCAAATAGCAGCTTCGGTTACAGCGTGTGTAATGACAGAGCCATCGATACAGGTAATTATTTTTTTCATTACATTCTCCTTAATGACCGCCAAGTAGTTTATCGACTTCTTTAGGGTCGTTATGTACGCCAAACTTATCAACAACTGTTTCGGTTGCGCTATTCATACCAACAATATTAACTGTTGCACCTTCGCGTCTAAATTTAATAACCACCTTATCGAGTGACGATACACCGGTTATATCCCAAAAATGTGCATGGGTTAAATCTATAACAACATTTGTTACCGCACTTTTAAAATCGAACGACGCTATAAACTGCTCTGCTGAGGCAAAAAATACCTGACCTACAACTTCATAAGTTACTAGGTTTTTAGTTTCATCGTGCTTAGTTGTAACAACCATAAAGCGACCAATTTTGTTCGCAAAAAACAACGTAGCTAACAACACGCCAACTAAAACGCCAATGGCTAGGTTATGCGTCGCAACAACCACAATAACGGTGGAAATCATCACTACGTTTGACGAAAGCGGGTTCTTTTTTAAATCTTTAACGGATGTCCACGAAAACGTACCAATCGATACCATAATCATTACTGCAACTAATGCAGCCATAGGAATTAAACGCAGCCACTCATCTAAAAACACCACCATAATGATTAAAAATAAACCGGCAATAAAGGTTGAAAGTCGTCCACGACCGCCCGATTTAACGTTAATAATTGATTGTCCAATCATGGCGCAACCCGCCATACCACCAAATAAACCTGCGCCAATATTGGCAATACCTTGACCTTTACACTCTTTATTACGATCGCTCGTTGTATCGGTTAAGTCATCAACAATAGTGGCGGTCATCATGGATTCAAGTAAGCCCACAACCGCAAGACCAATCGAATACGGTAAAACAATTTGCAGCGTTTCGAGTGTTAGCGGTACATCGGGCCATAAAAATATAGGTAGGGTGTCTGGCAGTTCGCCCATGTCGCCAACGGTTCTTATATCAAGCCCTAAAAACAGTGCAAGTAAGGTAATAACAACAATACACACTAAAGGGGAGGGAAGGATTTTGCCAATTGTTGGAATATACGGAAATAAGTAAATAATACCCAAACCCGCTGCAGTCATCGCATAAACATGCCAAGTAACATTAGTCAGCTCAGGTAACTGCGCCATAAATATTAAAATTGCCAATGCGTTTACAAACCCCGTAACAACAGAGCGCGATACAAATCGCATTAACTCACCGAGCTTTAAAAAGCCTGCAAATATTTGTATTACGCCGGTAAGCAAGGTGGCAACAAGTAAGTATTCCAGACCATGATCTTTAACTAGCGTCACCATTAACAGTGCCATTGCACCGGTAGCCGCCGATATCATGCCTGGGCGCCCGCCTACAAAGGCAATAATAACGGCGATACAAAATGAGGCGTACAAACCCACTTTTGGATCAACACCGGCAATAATAGAAAAGGCAATAGCCTCAGGTATTAGGGCAAGCGCCACAACAATACCAGCAAGCACATCGCCACGAACATTAGAGAGCCAATCTCTTTTTACGTGATCAAACATGTAAATAACCTAATTAGTTAGTTTCCCAAAGTATAGGGGAATATTTTATTTAAATAACAATGATTCTCGCGCAGATGGCGATTAAGGTTGCACGTAACGTGCCGATGAAAAAGGGGGGGTTGCCTAGGGCGGCGTAAGTTTCAAGTAAAAAGCTCCTTTTTGATTAGTTTATATTAATAATGCAAACGAATTAAAGGTATCACATATATATTAGCAATATGCTGTTTGGCCTTAAAGACCAAACTTTAATCCAATAATGTTTTTGAATATTTAAAACTCAAACGTAAAACCAAACTCTCTTAGTTTTTCGTACACGTTTATGTCAAAACGGTACAAAGTTGCGGCTCTGTGTGCCACATTGGTCTGTTTTTCTTTGCAGTTTATCAATAAGTTCATTTTTTGAAACTTACGTCTAAAGTTAGGTTTATCGAGTGATTTATTTAAAATCGACTCGTAAATTCCTTGTAGCTCAAGCAGGGTAAATTTTTCTGGAAGTAAGCTAAAACCAATCGGCTCGTGCCTTACTTTATAGCGTAAGTAATCTAAGCCGCTTTTTAAAATATCGGCGTGGTCAAACATTAAAGCCGGTACACTATTTACATCAAACCATTCACATTCTAAAGCATTATCGCCACTCACAAGGTTGGTTTCTTCAAAGCGAACGAGCGAATAATAAACAATAGTAATAATACGTCTAGCTGGGTAGCGGTCTACGTTACCAAATGCACCTAACTGATCTAAATACAGGTTTTCAACACCGGTTGTACTTTTAACGACACGAAGTGCGGCTGAATCTAGGTTTTCATTCTTTCGAACCCAATGACCAATTAAACCCCACTGGCTTGTTGCAAGGCCGCGGTTATATTTAACCAGCAACACCTTTAATTTACCTTCATGAATAGCAAATACAATATTATCTACGGTTAGATTACTAATACAGTCATCAGGAATCGATTCTTCGTCGATGTTGTTAGAAATGCTTGATGTTTTATAGTGCATAAATTACTCAGCCAAAGCTATACGTAGATATTGTTATAAAGACTATTAAGGGTATATAAAAGGTGGGTAAAGCGCAAATAAAAAGCTTTTATAATTCCTATTTAAAACAATCACATCTATTTAATTACTCACTTTATAAACTGTACCTGTTTTTACGCGTACACGCCGATATTCGACTTTGGTTTGGTATTGGTTTTTTATTGAACGGATAATACCTTTGTATGTTAGTAAATTTAACGGCTAATTAGCGTCGTGTATTAAATACATTACTAGCAAATTAAAAATGTAACATAAATGTTTACATGCGCTAAAAATGCATATAGTATTTTTGACTATATCGATTTGCATTGAAAATTGAGCACACATGAACAACACAAAACACACACTCACAATTAAAGAAAAAATAGGGTACGGCCTTGGTGATACAGCCAGTAATATTGTATTTCAAATGGTCGCTAACTTTATGTTGATATTTTATACCGATGTTTACGGTTTATCTGCAGCCGCTGCGGGTACCTTATTATTAGCGGTTCGTTTATTTGATGGAATTACCGACCCAATAATGGGCAGTATTGCCGATAGAACGCGCAGCCGTTGGGGCTCTTACCGACCATATATATTATTTTTAGCCGTGCCTTACGGTGTGTTTGCTTGCTTAGCATTCATAACTCCAGATTTTGATTCTACGGGCAAGCTTATATATGCTTACTTTACTTACGGGCTTTTAATGACGTGTTATACCGCCATTAATATACCGTACGGCGCACTTGGCGCAGTAATGACAAACGACCCTAAAGAGCGTGCATCGCTTCAGTCATACCGATTTGCAATGGCAATGGCAGCGCTGCTTGTAATTGTATGGGCGCTGCCTAAGCTGGTTGCTTTTTTTGGCGACGGTGACGATGTAGTAGGTTACCCGCTAGCAATGGTGTTTTTAGGCGGACTTGCTGCGACTTGTTTTTTACTGTGTTTTAAAATGACCAAAGAAACCAAACAAGTTAAACCCGCGCAAAGTAAAAAGAATGCCTTCCTTGAATTTTTAAGCTTATTTAAAAACGATCAATGGGTTGTTATAGCCGTTATAAGCCTTGCAACATTAATATTAATTGGCGTTAGAGCCTCAGTAGCACCGCATTATATTAAGTACTACGTAGGAGAAGCCTCACTTACTTCTAACTTTTTAACACTCTCAGCAATTGGCTCAGTACTCGGCGCTGTGTCTACCAACTTTTTAACCAAATTTATTGAAAAGAAAACACTATTTATAGTCGCTTTAGTGGTCGTAATTATTTCTCACAGCATGTTTTACGTACTTGAGAGCGACGCCATAGTCACCATTTTTATTGTCTACTTTATTGCTAACTTTGCTCACATGATAATTACCCCAATCATGTTCTCAATGGTGGCAGATACGGTTGATTACGGCGCATTAAAAATTGGCCGTAGATTAACTGCAGTTACGTTTTCGGGGCATTTATTAGCAATAAAATTAGGCTTTGCAATCGGCGGTGCGATTGCTGGCTGGATATTATCAGGGTACGCATACGTGCCTAATCAAGAACAATCAGAACACACGTTATCAGGCATTTTACTCGCCTTTGCTGGCATTCCAGTAATTTGTACCGTGGCATGTTTAATTTTTATAACACGTTACAAACTTACCGAGCCTGAAGTAAAGCGCATTCAAACGCAGCTGGCTGATAACAAAACCATAAACTAATTTAGCAGCCCACTTTGCACCTTTTAAAAGTACAAAGTGGGCAGGCAATACTAGGAGTAAAAATGCAAAATACAGCGCAAGCAGCACCCCCATCTAATGGATTAAGTGACGCTGAACTTAAACAGTTAAAAGACCTACAACGAGCCAACTCGTTAATACAAAATCATAATGTGTTAGTTGATCACATGTATACCGCCGATCCGTCTGCGCATGTGTTTAACGGCAAAGTGTATATTTATCCATCGCACGACATTGAATCAAAAAATGAAATTAATGATAACGGCGACCACTTTGCAATGCGCGACTACCATGTGTTTTCCCTTGACGAAAGCTCAGGCAAAGCCATAGACCATGGCGTAGCACTTTGTGTAGATGACGTAAAATGGGCAAGTAAGCAAATGTGGGCACCCGATGCAGCGCATAAACTTGGTCAGTATTACCTTTATTTTCCGGCGCGTGATCAGCAAGGTATTTTCAGAATTGGCGTTGCAAAAAGTGACAGCCCAACAGGTCCATTCAAAGCAGAAGATGATTACATTCAAGGGACGTTTAGTATTGACCCAGCTGTATTTGAAGATGACGACTCAAGCCATTATTTGTATTTTGGTGGCTTGTGGGGCGGGCAATTACAAAATTGGCAAACGAGCGAATTTAACAAAGAAGACGCGTATCCCAAAAATGGTGAACCTGCAATCCCTGCGCGTGTAGCAAAATTATCTGAAGATATGATCAGCCTAAGCGAAGACGTAAAAGAGGTTGTTGTATTAGATGAGAGCGGCTCGCCAATTACAGTGTGCGATAATAACCGCCGCTTTTTTGAAGGCCCTTGGGTACACAAACACAATGGTGTTTATTACTTTTCGTACTCAACGGGCGATACGCACAAAATTGTATACGCAACAGGCGATAACCCATACGGACCATTTACCTATCAGGGCGTTATTTTAAACCCGGTACTAGGTTGGACCACGCATCACTCAATTGTTAAACACAATGGTGATTGGTTTTTATTTTATCACGACAGCACGTTGTCGGGCGGACAAACCCATTTACGCAGTATGAAAATGGCTAAGCTTGAGCACGACTCAAACGGAAAAATTCAAACAATAAGCCCATATGAACACGCTTAGTAAAAATAGTTACAAACATTGCAAATTATCTGCGTAAGCACCGCTACGGCTTTTATTTGCATAAAAAAGATATAGTCAATATGACCATTAATTTTTATTGTTAATGGTCAAAATAAGAGGAAGCTGAGGACATATGACAAAATGAAAATATTTTAAAGCAAAAAATTAGCACAAAGAATTAGCATAAACGTGCTGTTATTTAACGGTTTTTAGTTAAGTAACACATGTTTAAAACTGGTTGTGGTCTTTGTAAAACGTTTAAAACATACACACACAATAATTATTTATTGACCGTAAAATGAAACAAATAGTTTACAATTATGTTTCGAGTAATTCTTAAAGTCTTGCAGTACGTCAATAATAATTAAATAAGAAAAAGGCATCATGATGTTTAAGAAAAAGATAATTTCAACAGCCATACTCGCTGCAATGGGTACCGTTACGCTTCCTCACCAAAGCTACGCTGCCGAAACTGTTGCCGATGAAGATGTAGAAATAATACAAGTAACCGGCATTAGAGGTTCATTGCAACGCTCTATGGATGTTAAACGCGACTCTTCTGGTATTGTCGATGCAATTTCGGCTGAGGATATGGGGAAATTTCCTGATACCAATCTTGCTGAATCGCTACAACGTATTACCGGCGTATCAATTGATAGAGCGGGCGGTGAAGGTAGCCGCGTAACAGTACGTGGATTTGGACCTGCTAATAACTTAATTACTATTAATGGCCGCCAACTTCCAAATACAACAGGTGACCGCACATTTGATTTTGCAAATGTCGCATCTGAAAGCGTATCGGGCGTGCAAGTTTATAAAACATCAGACGCAAGTGTTACCTCAGGTGGCATTGGCGCAACTATAAACTTAACAACAAACAGACCTTTAAATAGCCCAGGTATAAAAGCATCGTTTGGCGTAAAAGCTGTAGACGATCAATCAACCGACGAGGGTAGCATTACACCAGAGGTAAGCGGTTTATATTCGCAAACATTTGGGGATGACAAGTTTGGTATTTCGATTTCAGGTAGCTACCAAGACCGTGAAAGCGGTATGCAACAGTTTATTCAAGATCAAGGCTACAGAGCATCTGATTACACAAATACAGGATGGGGCGGTGTACCTGCAGGCGCAGAAGGCGGAGCAAACAGACCTACATCAGGCATTTACTCAAACCCGCAACAACCACGTTATGTGTTTGAAGAACGTCAACGTGAACGTGTAAATGGTCAGTTGGTATTTCAATATCAACCTGTTGAAAACATTACAGCAACCCTTGATTACACGGGCTTTAAAACAACCGTTGAAGAGCAGCACACTGATGCCTCAGTTTGGTTTAACTATGCTGGCGACAGAAGTGAATCTGTTTGGGCGGGCGAGCCTAACGCGTACCCACTTATTTACTCAGAAATTTATGACATTCAAAGTGATGCCGATTACCGCGATACGTCGCTTACGGTAGGTTCTTGGGGTCGCGAAGAAAAAACAGATTCATTAGGCTTTAATCTAGAATGGGCGGTATCGGATCAACTTAACCTAGAGTTTGATCACCACAGTTCAAAAGCCTCAATGAAAGCAACTGATCCACGCCACGGTACACGTAACAATATTCAGTTACCGTCGTACACACGTTCACGTACCGGGCTTGATCTAACCGGCGACTTACCCGGTATTGCTATTGGTAACATTGAAAATTTTACCCCAGAAACCATGCGTTTATCGGGTAGCTGGTTTGCAAACGACAAATACGATTCAGAAATCGATCAAACGCAAATTTCAGGTAAGTACTTTTTTGACGACAGTTTAAGTATTGATTTTGGTGTTGCAGTTAATAAAGTAAATAACCATTACCGTCATACACAAGTACAGCGCCCAGATTGGGGTGGTGTTGGTGTTGAGGGCGACTTTTCTGATATCGATTGGCGCCAAGATACTATTTTAGATAAGTTTCAAGCTAAAGCGGGTAACTTTGAAGGCACTGCAACACAAGGCGAATACGATTTATTTAATACAATCTTTTTTGCCGATTTTGATGCGATTGTAAATGCAGCAGAGTACGCAGACCCTATTGCCAACGTAGATAACCTTTATGGTGATTGTAAAGCAGCCGACGGCGCAGCGGCAGGACCAAACGGCGAAGGACAATTTTGTGCTTCAACCGATTGGGATGCAGCAACAAACCGCTTTACTGAAGAAAAAACGCAGTCTGCTTTTGCACAAGTAAACTACAAAGGCGAATTGAGCGGCATGTTCTTCGACCTGCAAATTGGCTTACGCTACGAAAAAACAGACGTATTTTCTAAAGCAACCGCACCAGGTTACAGCCGCGTAGAGTGGAACGAAGATACAGCCACATCAGTAACCGGTGTTACCGGTATTGAAACGCTAAGCCAATCGGCAGATTACAGCCAGTTCCTGCCAAATATTAACTTTAATATTGAAGTTGTTGAAGATGTAATGATCCGTGCAGCAGCGAGTAAAACTATTTCAAGAGCGGGCTACGGTCAGCTTCAAGGCGGTACAACTATTAATACCGGTGGTAGTTTAAGTGGTTATTCGGGTGGCTCTGGTAATCCAGGTCTTAAACCGCTTGAATCAATTAACTACGATTTATCAAGTGAATGGTATTACGACGAAGGAAGCTATATTTCGTTTGGTTACTTTAAAAAAGACGTAACAAATTGGATCACTACAGGCACTATCGACTCAAATATATTTAACTTATATGACCCATTAAATGGTGAAAAATTTAGAGCTGCATCAAGTGCACTAGGTGGTAATGCATCTAACGAAGACATCAGAAATTACATTTTTGAAAACTTTGCTGATGATCCAAATGTGCAGCCTAATTTTGATGAAGATGGTGAATTAGACGGTGGCACAATTGTTGGTGACCCAGACTCAGATGATCCAATTAACTTTAGAATAAACGTGCCTGTAAATGGCGACCAAGAATACACTATTGATGGCTTTGAATTTAATATTCAGCATTTATTTGGTGAGTCAGGTTTTGGCGGTATTTTTAACTACACTATGGTTGACTCAGGCCTTGAATACGACAACGACTCACTAGAGGATACAGAAGCACTAGTAGGGTTAAGTGACACGGCAAACGTGGTGTTCTTTTACGATAAAGAAGGCTTACAAGCGCGTATTGCGTATAACTGGCGCGACTCGTTTTTAAATGAGCGTCGTGTAAATGGCGATTTAACCGCACCAATTTACACTGATGAGTATTACCAAATAGACTTTAACGTAAGTTACGAAGTACCCGCAGTAGAGGGACTTACTGTATTTATTGAAGGTATAAACATTACTGACGAGTACGTAACATCGTACGGGCGTAAGCAAGAGCTGATTTATAACATCACTCAAACTGGCTCTCGTTACGGTTTAGGTGTTCGTTATAATTTTTAATAAATTACCCTTGTAGCAACCTTATAAAAGCCGCATTTTGCGGCTTTTTTATTTGCCTAAATTAACCTAGTAATAATAATACTCACCTGTTATAGTCAATGTGAATTTAACCTATTTGTTACATTTAACTCGTAGCAGTAGGTAAAGGCACACAACAATAATTGGAGCACACAATCCATGGCCAATCATGCATTATTAAATAATGTTGAGCATCAGCATTTAAAAATAAACCCTGCACGTAGTAAACACTTAGGTGACGGGGTTTGGTACAGCGATACATTTGTGAGCGAATTTAGAGTCGCTCAAGCACATTACCCAATATTTTTTACCAAGGACGATACAACAAATACATTTTCGCCGGTGTGTTTGTACGGCATAAATAAAGACGAAAACTTATTTTTAGTAAACCAGCAATGGCAAGCACACTACATTCCGTTAAGTATGCAGCGACTGCCTTTTGCTATCGCGACTCAAAATACAATGCAAAACGGTGTAGCAACGCAAGAGCGCATGCTTAGCATTGATTTAGACTCACCAAAAGTATCAACAAAGCAGGGTATTAACTTATTTTTAGAACACGGCGGGAACAGCGATTACCTCGAAAACGTAATAAATGTGCTCGATAATCTGCATCATGGTTTACAACAAAACCAGCCCTTTATTAAAGCCTTAATTAAACATGGTTTACTTGAATCGGTATCCCTAGAGCTTGATTTAGTAAACGGGCTTAAACATAACTTACTCGGTTTTTACACCATAAACGAAGACACGCTTAACCAACTAAGTAGCGATGCAATTGCGCAGCTGCACTCACAAGGGTATTTAGCGTGTATATACATGGTCATTGCCTCGCAAGTACATGTACGTGATTTAGTCGCGCTTAAAAACGAGCAGCTTATGCTACAAAAGCACGCTGTGTAAGTGCTTAACTATGGAAAATTTAGAAAATAAAATTCAAACGCTTAATGGCTTAACTCCCAGCACCTTGCCCAAGGAGCTTTTAAACTCGTCTGTGCCTATTGTACTAAAAGGGTTTGTAAGCGATTGGCCCCTCGTTATTGCCGCTAAAAAATCTGATGCAGCTGCGATTGATTATTTAACACCGTTTTACGAAGGTTTTTTAGTTAACACTTGCACAATACCTGCCAGTCAAAGCGGGGTTGTAGGGTATAACCCCGATATGAGCGGTTTTAACTTTACTAATCAACAAGCGGCATTTATTAGTGCGCTTGAACAAATAACGCAAAGTGTAAATAACCCACAAGCCGACACTTTATACATTGGCTCTACTAGCATTGCACAGTGCTTACCTGGTTTGGTTAATCACTGCCAAGTTAACGCATTAAACGAAGGCTGTTTATTTAATGTATGGGCAGGCGGAAAAGTTACCGTACCAGCACATTACGACGTAGCGCAAAATTTAGCATGTTGCGTTGCAGGTAAAAGGCGTTTTACTTTATTTGCCCCCGATCAAATAGACAATTTATACATAGGCCCGCTTGATAAAGCACCCGGTGGTCAGCCAATAAGCTTAACTACCACAACTGCGCCCAACTTCACGCAATACCCTAAGTTTGAGCAGGCAATAAAAGCAGCAATTACCGTTGATCTTGAAGCCGGCGATGCCCTTATATTGCCCAGCATGTGGTGGCACCAAGTAGAGGGGCTTGGCAGTTTAAATATACTGTTTAATTATTGGTTTAAAAATACGCCTGCGGTTTATGGTCAGCCTACTAATGCGTTGCACCTTGCTATTTTAAACATACGTAATTTACCAAAGCATGAGCGCGCAGCATGGCAACGTTTGTTTAATTACTATGTATTTGCTGATAACGAATTTACTCACATCCCAGAGCCCGCACAGGCTATTTTAGCAAAGCCAATGGATGAGCTTGCAGCGCGTAAATTAAGAGCCGAATTACAAAATAAATTAAGACGCTAAGCGTACTTGTAAGGTTTGAAATATGAATCAAAATGCAATTAAAAAAATAGTAATAGCAGGTGGCGGCACCGCTGGTTGGATGTGCAGCGCTGCAATGGCAAAGCTGCTAGGTAAAAATATTGAAGTGTGCTTAGTTGAGTCTGATTTAATACCTACCGTAGGGGTCGGGGAGTCTACTATCCCTACGCTGCATATATTTCATGATTTACTAAAAATCAGCGAATCAGAATTTATGGCAGCCACTAACGCCACGTTTAAATTAGGCATATCGTTTGAGGGTTGGAAACAAAACCAGCAAAGCTACTTTCACTCATTTGGTTATGTTGGGCAAGGCTGTTGGGCTGCAGGTTTTCAGCACTTTTGGCTAAAAGGTATGCAACAAGGTGTTGCAGCCGATATTGGCGACTATTGCACAGAGCACGTAGCAAGTCGCTTGGGTAAATTTGCCGTAGTGCCGAATCAAGACCGTAACCATGCTTATCAGTTAGATGCCGGTTTGTACGCTAAATTTTTACGAAATTTTGCAGAGCAAAACGGCGCTAAACGTATAGAAGGCATGGTAAGCAAAGTTAATTTAGAGCCCACCAATGGCTTTATAAAATCGCTTACTTTAGGTGACGGGCAAATTATTGAGGGCGATTTATTTATAGATTGCACCGGCTTTAAAGGTTTATTAATAGAGCAAGCGCTACACACCGGATACGAAGATTGGAGCCATTGGCTCCCGTGCGACAGTGCCGTTGCAGTGCAAACAGAATTAGTAAGCCCAATTGTGCCATACACACGTGCAATGGCACATAAATGTGGTTGGCAGTGGCAAATACCGCTGCAAAGCCGCCGTGGTAATGGTTTTGTGTTTTGCAGTAAATACATGAGCGATGATGAGGCCAAAACAGCGCTCCTCAATAACGTAGAAGGCAAACCTATTAATGAGCCGCGCGTTATTAAATACCGCACCGGTACACGGCGTAAACATTGGAACAAAAACTGTGTTGCTATTGGCTTGGCAAGTGGTTTTATTGAGCCGCTTGAATCAACCAGTATTCATTTAATTCAGCAAAGCATTATAAGATTAATGCAAAACATGCCAACCAAAGCAATCGAGTCGTGCTATCAAGATGACTTTAATAACAAAATGCGCTTTGAAGCCGAAAACATTCGCGACTTTATTGTGCTGCATTACCATGTGACGCAGCGCACCGACAGCGACTTTTGGCGTTACTGTAAAAACATGCCAATACCAGAGTCACTCGCCAAGCGCATTGAGCTATTTAAGCAAAGCGGGCATGTATATAAAGCAGAGCAAGAGCTATTTGGCGAAGCATCGTGGTTACAAGTGATGTTAGGGCAAGGGCTAATGCCGCAAAATTATCACCCCATTGTAGACAGCATGAGCGATGATGAGCTTAAACGATTTTTAGAATCAATAAAAAATCATGTGGCTAAAAAAGCAAATAGCTTACCGAGTCACATTGATTTTATTAATCATTATTGCAAGGCTAAGTAAGTATTATGCTAACACTTGGCAATAACTTACAGCCGCAATATGAGTTTATAGGGCAAGAGCAAACGCCAATTATTATAATTGACGACTACCTAAGTGTGCCGCAAAAACTTATAAACCTAGCGCAAAGTGCTGCTCAAAGTAATGGGGAGTTTAAACCCGACGAACTCACTCAATACCCAGGTTTACGCATGCCGCTTCCAAAGCAATGTGTGGTTGATTACTTAAAGCCTCTTATACAGGGGCTTTATAACGTATTTAATATTGGGAAAACACTTACCCCATACCCAAAAGATAATACCTTATCGTTAATTACTAAAACGGAGCGGCAGCTATCACCAATACAAACCTTGCCACACTTTGATACAAACGATCCAAACTTAATTGCCATTATTCATTATCTTGGAGGGGGAGCGCACGGCGGCACTGGATTTTTTAGACATAAAAAAACAGGGTTTGAATCAATAAGCTCAAAGCGCAAAAACACGTATTTAACATATGCTCAGAAATACCTTGAATTAGATAATGCAAAGCCTAGTTATTGCACCACGCAGCACAGTGAATTTGAGTGCTACAAGCACATAGAATATAAGCCAAATAGGCTTATTGTGTTTCCTGGATATTTGCTGCACACCAGTTTACTTAATACATCTACCGATATTTCGTCGTGTCCACAAACAGGGCGGCTAACGGCCAATATGTTTGTTCATTTTAAATAGGATTACTATGTCTTTTTCTTTACCTCGATTCGCATATAAAGGTTGGCTATTAAGCTTTGTTGTATTGGCGCTGAGTATGGCAACAGTGCAAAAAAGTCATGCTACAGGGTTTGATACCCTCCCTAAAAAGCAATTTAATGTTCTGCTATTTACAAAAACCGCAGGGTGGCACCATAAGTCGCAAACCGAAGGCGTTAAAGCGCTAGAAGGCTTAGCCGATAAGCACTTTTTTAACTTAATTTGGCACGAAGAAAGCCATTATTTTAACGACGATTACTTAAAAAATGTTGATGTAGTGGTATTTTTATCAACCACGGGCGATATTTTAAACCCAAAAGAGCAAGCCGCGCTTGAGCGATTTGTAAAAGCAGGTAAAGGCTTTGTTGGCATTCATAGCGCATCAGATACCGAATACGACTGGCCGTGGTATCAAAAGTTGGTGGGGCGCACCTTTAACATTCATCCTGTTATTCAAACTGGCGTACTAAGTAAAGTGCCTAATACTCGCTTTATTGGCTTAAACCATATGCCGCAGGAAATGCTTTGGACCGACGAGTGGTACGAATTTGGGCCCGAGCTAACTAAGTTAAACTACTTACTCACAGTTGATGAGCAAAGTTACAACCCAACTGCCGATTGGGGTAATAACAAAACAGGCTCAGGTATGGGGGCGTTTCATCCTATTTCGTGGTATCACAATTACGATGGCGGACGCTCGTTTTATACAGCCCTTGGGCATACTAATGCAGTGTATAAAAGTGAGTTTTTAACCGAGCATATTTATGGCGGAATTTATTGGGCTGCAACGGGTAAAGGATTAAAAAAGTAGTAATTAATAAATAACTAATAAATACGCTTTTTAGCACAATTCATGTCGATTCAGGCTGCTTTTTTAAGCGGCCTTTTATATTTTTTAAGCACTTCTTAAACACTTATTAAGCACCTCACACATTTCACTTAGTTTATAAAACAAACAAATAGTTTTGAGAATTACTTGATCAAATGGTCAAAAAGACTATATTAAATTTGCACGCTGATATAATTCAAATAAAGAGGATAAACATGAAAGTATTTTTTAAAATAACAACTTTATTGTTAACACTAATAAGCTATCAATCACTTGCTGCATTTAATAGTAACCCATCGAGTGTAGGCGCCGACAGTTCAGGAGCATACCGTAACCTCGCACAAGAAATGGGTAAAACAAATATACAGCAAAAAGTGAATAGTACTTTTGACAATATGTTTGGCTATAACAACACACAACAACTTTACTACCCGTACACCGAAAACGGTGTTTATAAAGCACACTACATAAAAGCAATTAACCCAGACGAAGGCGACGATATAAGAACAGAAGGGCAATCGTGGGGAATGACCGCCGCTGTCATGCTTAATAAACAAGAAGAATTTGATAACCTATGGCGCTTTGCAAAAGCGTATCAAAAAAATCCAGACAATCACCCTGATGTAAAAAAACAAGGCGTTTACGCGTGGAAACTAAAGCTTAATCAAAACGGCTTTGTTTATAAAGTAGATGAAGGCCCCGCTCCTGATGGCGAAGAGTACTTTGCGTTTGCACTACTTAATGCCTCTGCTCGTTGGGGTAATTCGGGTGAGTTTAACTACTACAACGATGCTATTATCATGTTAAATACAATTAAAAATAAGCTGATGGAAAACCAAATAATCCGCTTTTCGCCTTATTTAGATAACTTAACAGACCCTTCTTACCATATACCTGCGTTTTACGACTACTTTGCTAATAACGTAACTAACCAAGCAGACAAAAATTACTGGCGACAAGTAGCCACAAAAAGTAGAACCTTACTTAAAAACCATTTTACAAAAGTAAGTGATAATCCGCATTGGAATTTACCTACATTTTTATCGCGCTTAGATGGCAGCCCTGTTATTGGCTACATTTTTAACGGCCAAGCAAACCCAGGTCAATGGTATGAATTTGATGCATGGCGCGTAATTATGAATGTGGGTTTAGATGCGCATTTAATGGGTGCTCAAGCGTGGCATAAAAATGCAGTTAATAAAGCACTTGGCTTTTTAAGTTATGCAAAAACAAACAACAGTAAAAACTGTTACGAGCAAGTGTATTCGTACGGTGGTGCGCAAAACAAAGGCTGTGCAGGCGAAGGTCAAAAGGCCGCGAATGCAGTAGCGTTACTTGCTTCAACAAACGCTGGGCAAGCAAATGAATTTTTTAACGAGTTTTGGTCTTTATCGCAACCAACCGGTAGCTACCGTTACTACAATGGTTCGCTGTATATGTTAGCTATGCTGCATGTATCGGGCAATTTTAAGTTTTATAACAACACGTTTAATTAAAATAACACTACCTAAGTAGCAAAAGCCTAAGCGGCAAAAGCTTAGGTAGCAATAACTTAAATAATAAAAAACCGGTGTAACTAAGTTACACCGGTTTTTGTGCTTAACGAGTGAGCTTAACTTTCTCTTTAATACGTTGCTTAACTAATTTAACTAATTTAGCTAATTAGCCAAACCCGCTACTTTTACATCAAGCGTAAACAAGCCCTTAGCGGTAGTTATTAATAACGTTTTTCGGTTTTTACCACCAAAGGCAAGGTTGGTTACATTAGGGCCCAGTTCAATTTTATCGATAAGTGAGCCGCGTGGCGTATAAATATTAATAACACCTTTTTTGTGGCTGCTTACGTAAATATTGCCAGCAGAGTCTACTTTTATACCATCTGGTGAGGTTACTTTAATAAAGTCTTCGCGCGGTGAAATATCACCGTTTTCATCAATAGTGTATTTGCTTACGCGGTTGCTAAAGTCGCCAATATAAAGGGTATGCTGATCTGGGGATAGCGCAACACCGTTAGGCTTTTCAAGCGTAGCGTCAATTAAACTAAGTACGCCTGTATTGCTTAACTTATACACACCGGTATAAGACATTTGCTGAGTGCGTTCGCCTAGTTGCCAGTTAGGATCAGTAAAAAATATATCGCCATTTTTATGCATAGTCATATCGTTTGGCGAGCTAAAGCTTAGCCCATCAAATTTATTGACTATTACGGTATTGGTCTTACTTTTTATATTAATTTTAGAAAGCGACTGAGTTTTATGGTTAAGCGTATAGAGGCTCTCTCCTTTGGCATACAAGCCGTTTGTACCACTGTGTTTTAAATAAGTGGTAAGGGTATTGGGCAGCACTAATTTATAAATGGTCGAATCAGGGCCAAGTGCTTGCGAGCTAGCAAAGTTCATTTCTGAAAAATAAAACGCATTGTCTTGGTTTGACCACGTTGGGCCTTCTAAAAATAAAAGATCGTCACTAACAAGTGTGGGTTTTACGCCCTTTATTAATGGCGACTGCTCATTGCTTGGGTTGTTTACAGCGTTTAACAAAGGCGGGTTTTGAGGTTGTTGTGCCAGCGCTGCTTTATTAAAACAGAGCATTAATACAACTAAGCTTAGTATTTTTTTGTGTGTTTTTAGCATGGACGTTTACTCAGGTTTGTTTAATTTATAATTAATGGTCATTTTGACTATATCATTTATTTTTTTCGTTGTATGATATTTATCGAAAATAATAACGATTCAACGGAGCACACACATGCATAAAACACACACACTCGGCCTGCTTTTACTTGCAGGGTCATTAAGCGTAAACGCTGCACAAGGGCAAGACCCAGCCCCAGCCCTTAAAAACACCTTTGCAGACTCATTTAAAATAGGGGTTGCTGTAAACCAAGATATAGTGACAGGAAAAAACGCAGCCGCGCAGTCAATTATTGCTAAGCAATTTAATACAGTCACCCTAGAAAACGCCATGAAAGCAGAAGTAATTTACCCACAGCAAGGTAAGGTCGATTTTAGTGGTGCAGATGCGTTTATAGATTTTGCCAAGCAAAATAATATGTTTACCGTAGCCCACACCTTAGTGTGGCATAACCAAACGCCCGACTGGTTTTTTACAAATAGCAAAAATGAGCCAAATACCCCAGCACAGCAGCTTGAGCAAATGCGCAAACACATAGAGCTTGTAGCAGGGCGCTATAAAAACAAAGTAGATGCGTGGGATGTAGTTAACGAAGTGATTGCTGATGACGGCTCTTATCGCCCAACTGTGTGGGTTAACCGCGTAGGTGATGGCGATACCATGGTAAAAGCCGCATTTAAATACGCCCAGCAGTATTCACCTAATACCGAGCTTTACTACAATGACTTTAATGCATGGCGACCAGAAAAAAGAGACGGCATTATACGTATGATCAAAATGCTGCAAAAAGAAGGTATCCGCATTGATGGCATTGGCATACAAGCGCACTGGGGGCTTAACTTTCCTGAAATGCAATATATTGAACAAGCCATTGACACCTACGCCGCGCTGGGTATAAAAGTGATGATCACTGAGCTTGATATAGACGTGCTGCCTTTAACAAAAGAAGGGCAGATTACCGGCACCGATATGATGAAACCGCAGTTTCAGCTAGAAGAGTTTGAAACCTACCTCGACCCATACAAAAATGGCTTGCCAAGCGACGTAGAGGCGCAATTAAACGCCCGTTATAAAGCCTTGTTTGAACTGTTTTACGCAAAGCGCGACAAGATAGACCGCGTAACCTTTTGGGGATTACACGATGGTATGTCGTGGAAAAACGACTACCCAATCCCAAACAGAACAAACTACCCATTACTATGGGATCGTAATTTAAACCCTAAGCCAGTTATTAAAACAATTGCTGATGTAGTTAAGTAAATCGCATTGTGTAGTCAAAGCCGAGTATTTTTAAATACTCGGCTTTTTTTGTTTGCAAATTTTTATATGGAGGCAAATAAAAGTCATTTTACTAAGCGATTAGCTGGTAAACCTTGATCTTACCTAAGTAATACAAGCACAAGTATCACTTACACCTTCTCTTTAATTATTTTTATCAGACTCAAATCAAACTCAAAGCATACTCAATATTAAACGGGTCAAATTTTAGCCTTGATCCTTATTGTTAAATAGACTATAACAATGTTGGTTTTAGGTTAATTTTATGATTGCATATTCACACACACGATATAAAACAATAAATTTTAATTTAAACCTTAACTATAACTTTATGATTTTAAATTTATATTTGTACCTTTGTACAAAGTAAATATTAACGTTTGAAGAGATATTAAAATAATAAATATAAATGACTGTTTGTTTTTCTAATTAGTTGTAGTCATATTGAATAATAGATTTTGATAATGCAGTAGAAATACTCTTATCATATTTTATTCACTCAAATGGCTTTACTGCACCTAGTTTAAAAACGACTCATTTATTGCTTTAGTCTAAGGAATAAAAAATGAATAAATCGATTTTTCGTAACACCGGATTAGTGACCTTAGTATCACTATTAATGGCGTGCGGGGGGGATAATAAAGATACACCGGTGCCTGAATCTATACCGGAAGTAGTAGCCCCTGATACTCCAGCGCCTGAAGCGCCAATAGCAGCTGAAATAGCAAATGGTGGGTTTGAAGAAGACACTACAGGGCAAACAACGCCCGTCGGAAATTGGGTATTTAGACCAGATCAAGAATCAAGCGCTACTTCTACTATAGAGATAATTGAATCGCAAGAAGGCGTTAATACTTACAAAGGCACCAAAGCAGCTGAGGTTATTGTTAATACATTGGGTGACAACCCTTGGGGAATTGAAATAGCTTATGAAGACCTTCCTATCACTGGAGGTAAAAATTACGAGTTTAGTGTTTGGGCCAAAGGTGAAGAGGGAACCAGTGCCGATTTTTGGATTCAAACACCTGCGCCAGATTATGGCCAACTTAGCCTAGTAAAAGAAACACTCACAGGCGAGTGGCAAAAAATAACATTAACAGCCGCAACAGCTGAAGCTGACTCCTTAGTTAGGCTGGCAATTCACTTTTCAAAAGAAGAGAACATTAACAAGTCTATATACTTAGACGAATTTTCAGGCTTTATTTTAGACGATGTACCAGCAGAAGAAATACCCGATGTTCAATACAGCGAAGTGACAGCACAAAGTTTAAAAGCATTAGCACCTAATTTTAATATTGGTGTAGCTGTTCCTGCGGGTGGATTTGGTAACAGCATAATAGACAGACCAGAGATTAAAACGATTATTGAACAACACTTTAATCAGCTCTCTGCTGAAAACATTATGAAGCCTACCTATTTACAACCAACTCAAGGTGAATTTTTTTACGATGATTCTGATGAGCTAGTTAACTACGCCAAAGACAACTCACTTACTATACATGGCCATGTTTTTGTTTGGCACTCGCAAATTGCGCCTTGGATGCAGAGTTTTCAAGGTGATAAAGCCGCATGGATAACCATGATGGAAAATCACATCACTCAAGTTGCCACTCACTTTGAAGAAGAAGGCGATAACGATACCGTCGTTAGCTGGGATGTAGTTAACGAAGCGTTTATGGAAAATGGCAAATACCGTGGTGAAAAAACTACAAACGACAGTGCCGACGAATCTGTATGGTTTGAAAATATAGGTGCTGAATTTTTACCGTTATCATATAAAGCAGCAAGAGCAGCCGATCCTGATGCCGACTTATACTATAACGATTACAACCTGATTTGGAATGCAGATAAATTAGATGCTGTTATCAATATGGTTAACGATTTTCACAACAATGGCGTGCCTATTGATGGTATAGGGTTTCAATCTCATATTTCACTTAACAGCCCTGATATTTCAACCATTCAGGCACACCTTCAAAAAGTGGTCGATATTCGCCCTAAAATCAAAGTAAAAATTACCGAGCTAGATGTTCGTATGAACAACGAAGGCGGCATTCCTCTAACTTACCTAACCAGTGAAAGAGCGGACGAACAAAAGCAGTACTACTACGATATTGTTAAAACATACTTAGAAACGGTACCTGAAGATCAACGCGGTGGCATTACTATTTGGGGCGTAATTGACGAGGATAGTTGGTTACAAAACTGGCCAGAGCCAACAACAGAATGGCCACTGTTATTTTTTAATGACTTTACTGCAAAGCCTGCCTTGCAAGGATTTGCTAATGCATTAAAAGAGCTAATTGAAGTAGCTGAACCAGCACCTTCATCAGAGCTGCTAATTAATGGCGACTTTGAAGCTGGGCTTGATTCATGGCAAGCCCGTGGTAGTGTAAGTATAACTCTTGAAACAACCCAAGCCCACAATGGCAATAATAGCGCTTTAGTACAAGGGCGAACTGAAACGTGGAATGGGTTACAAAAGGATGTAAAAGGCTTATTTACAGCAGATAAAACCTATAACGTATCTGCATGGGTTAAGTTATTTGACGACAGCACAACAGTGTCGCCAGGAATAAAACTCACACTACAAATAGAGCACACTAGCACCGAGTACCTTGAGCTTACACCCGTTACTACCGTTAACGCGGGTGACTGGGTACAGCTTTCGGGCACTTACACACATTCAATTACAACGCAGGAAAGCGCCGCTTTACTTTATGTTGAGTCAAGTGAACTCACCGCTGACTTTTATGTGGATGATGTATCGGTAACCTTGGTTGAATAATAAACCTAACTAAAAGTAATTAACCCCGGATTAAATAGTCTGTATTTTTATACAGACTATTTTTTTGCGCGGACTTTAATTATTTTATGCAAAGCGCAGTAGGGTAGCCAACGTTACTTTTTGGGGTTGTGTGATAGCGCTTAAATAAAACGATTACAGATGAAGTTAAGTAAACCGCATTGTGTAGTCAAAGCCGAATATTTTTTGTTTTTGGGAATTTTCACAAAGAGAAAAGAATGAGAAGAAAATGAGAAGTGCCCCATGACTTTTAAGCATCATGATAAGCAAAAAGAGCTTAAAGTTTATAACTAGCAATAGGTTATAGTATTTGGTACTAATGTAGTTAAAGAGCATGCTGTAATCATAAAGTGAAAAAGAATTTTTGATTGAGCTTTTATTTGAATCTCTAATTGGGAATTTTATTGAATGATTAATATTTTAGGAAATTTTGCTAGATTAGAAGAGCTTTTTTTGATGCTTGATGCAAAATTATCCGAAATAGATTTAGCGATTCAAAGTTCAGCAGACCCTGATTCAGATGGCTTATTTGATCAGTCAGAATATTATGTTGGTCTTGGTTTTGTTGCTGCGCAGCAATGCTTAGTCGAAACAGTTATTTTTTCAGGTTTAGGTAAAAATAAAAAAGCATATAAATTAGGTCCTCGTCACCGTTGTGGAATTGCTTATGTAGCAGCAATAAACTCTGCCGCTGATTGGTGGAAACATGAAGCAGAATGGTAGGTTGATTTGGGTATAATTAAAAATTCAAATGCTACAACTGTAAATAACGTTCTAGTCATTTCAAATAGTAATAGTTATCAACTATCGAACCTTTTATTCGCATTATCAAATAATAAGGAAATAAAGCTAAAGTGTTTGTTGCCAATAATTACAGAATGGGAACATGCGTTAACTAATTGGAAGAACAAATAAGAAGTTGCCAAGACACATTTATTCTTTGAGGGGGCTTATATAACCTTATTTAGGAATGGTTATTTTTTCTCTTACTCAAAATAGCCTGTGTTCTGATCCAACATCAGGCTGTTTTGTTTTCCTCTAAAAGCGAAGTGCCTCTTAACCTCTTTGTGCATAATTCACTTAGTCTATTTCACTAAAAAGCCACTAAACCTACTTAGCCTGATACCTCACGACTACAAACTTAAGTGGCACATCGCCATTGTTATAAATGCCATGTACGTCATTAGGCGCTGCAAATAAAATATCCCCAGTATGAGCAGGCTGGCTTTTGCCATTAAGCGTCCACGTGCCAGAGCCTTCAAGAATCATTAGGTATTCTTCATCAGGATGCTGGTGGGCAGGATGTATTTCGTTATTAGGTTTAATAACCGCAACGCCTGTAATAGCACCTTTAGTGAGTGGTGTATCGCCATAAAAATAAGTATGAAAATCACCGCCTTCGTAGTGAGTAATGTGCGCGTCTTTTTGACTCACAATAGCTGATGTAAGTTGTGTGGGTTTATCTGCTGCGTTTACAGGCAATGCTATGGTGGCTGCGGCTGTAAGTAATACGCCGGTTACACAATGTTTAACTGTTAAATGGTTCATGGTTGTAATCCTTATTATTTAACGCTTAGGTTAATTAAATAAACCCAGTCGTTGTTAGGTGTGTTGGGTGGTGTTGCCAGTTGTGTACTCGTTGCGGTATTTACACAAAAGCGTTTGCCGTTTATGTAGTTGTTAGTTCGTGGGTTAAACCAGTCGAGGGTGTAACACGCATTTGGTAATGTGACCTGAGCTTGGCTTGCGTTACTAAAATAAAATAAGTAAAACACTGAGTTATCACTTAACGTCCAGCCTGTTTTTGTAAGCTCTGGGGTGGGTGTAAGCTTTGTAAATGGCACGTATTTTTGAAAAAACGCAACAGCGTTGGTCATCGCTAAATAGTAATTTTTGTAAGGCGTTAAATCTTGTTCAACAAGGTCGCCGCCACCGCCTAAATAAAACTCAATACCTGCGCCACCTGCCATAAATGAGGCCCACACGTTACTTTTACGCCACGTATCTACATTGTTTGCATACTCATAAATATAGGCTTCGTCCATGGTGATCACCCACGGGTGAGGAATATTTTGAGTAAGCTGGCGGTACTTTAAAACATCGCCGTAAGTGGTGTTTGTTTTAAGTTCACCTTGTAAGCTTGCCCCTGTGTAGGCGGGGTAGCCCAAAATGTTGTCGTTTGGTTTATCGTAAATGTGGTAGTCGAGCGACGGGCCGTTATGGACCACTATATGCTCAGGGTAGTAGGTGAGTGATTGAAAGTAATCGGCAAATTGCTTTCTTTGTTTTGTGGTATTAGCTTTTTGTTGTTTATCGTCGCCGCTTGGATCTTGCCAGCCGTTTTCTTCGCCTATATTCCACGTGGTTGCTAAATGATAGCCAAAGCGGGCAAATAACTCGCGATAGTAAATTTTGCGACTAACAGCAAAGTCGTTTTTAAGCTGGCTTTCGTTCCATTCATACAGTGATTCGTTTTCGGTTTCGCTCATTACAAAGTGAGTCATTATGCCTTTTTGCTGCATGTGGCTAAATACAATATCCCACTGAGCTAATTTAGATACATCGTAGCGTGTGGTTTGGGTTTTGCTAAGCCATGGCCAAACTTGGTCGCCATCGCCGTAGGCGTTCATGGTTAAAAAGTAATACGCGTTAATGTTAAGCGACGCTAAATAATTAATTAGCCCAATAATGCCTTTAGAAGATTGATGAATACTGTTATCAGTCTCTGTATTGATTGTTTGCCATGTAGGGTCGCTATTTTGCCAATGCTTTATGTGCGCTTGGTAGTTACGCTTTGTGGGAGTGGCATCAAACCCTGAAAAGCCAAGCAGCACTTCTGGACTGTTAGCACCTGCTTTTAAAAAGTACTCTTTTGAGCCATTAAACTGCAAATAAGGTTTATTAACGTATTCAAGCTTACCTTTGCTTTTAAAGTCTTTACTGCTGGATGACTTAGTGGCGGCGGTAACATTAAACTCGCCTGTTTGTTTATCAAAAAATCCGGCTGATTGCTCGTTTGTAACAGTATTTAATGGCACGCTTGCGATATTACTGCCTTTAACAAATGAGAGTGTATAGCGCCATTTGCCAAGTTCGTTGGGCGAAAACAAAACTTGCCATTTGTTGCCTGCTGTTGCATGTGTTTGAGCTGTGTTTGCATCGGCTGCATAATATCCAGGTACTGTATATTGCCTGTTAGTGGGGCTGATAAATGTTGCATCTAAGCGGTAGTCGGTAAAGGGGTTAGGCGTGGCAAGCTCGCTGGTGTGCGGGCCTTCAAGGGTTAAGCTTAATTTATGCCAAATGGGCACGTGAGTGCAGGTTTGCTCCGCGCGAATTAGGGCGCTGAATATAAATGAGGCGAAAAATACGCTAATTAACAGAAGCCGTTTTATTGTTATTTTTTTCATGTGTATCCTTGCTAATTTTGTTGCTAGTAAAGTGTGTGATTAAGGAATGTATGCTGTGTTATTTTTGTTCAGTCTATTTTAATAAAACGTTGTTGTCAAAAGGACTATATGGTGTTAAGTTTACGTTGCACACTAAAAAACACACAACAGGTACATCATGCATAAAAATAAATTTACGATTGCTATTTTATTAGGAATGTCGAGCCTTGCACTTGGCTGTAATGGTGCAGCAGAGCAAAGTAAACCGACATTAAAATCGCAAAAAGCGCCGGAGCAATTAACGCTTAAAGCGCAATTTAAAGACCACTTTAAAATAGGTACAGCGATTAGCCGCGACCAAATATTAGGGGCTTTGCCTGAAGATTTAAATGTGGCTAAAGCGCAATTTAATACCTTTACGCCAGAAAACTCAATGAAGTGGGAGCGTATACACCCAGAGCTAGAAACGTATGACTTTGAAGCTGCTGATGCGCTAGTTGAGTACGCACAAGAGAGCAACCAAGAGTTAGTTGGGCACACATTAGTGTGGCATTCGCAAACCCCTGACTGGGTTTTTGAAGACGACCAAGGCGAACCACTTACTCGTGACGCATTACTTAAGCGTATGCAAAACCATATTAATGCTGTTGCAGGGCGCTATAAAAATCGCATTTTTGCATGGGACGTGGTAAACGAAGCACTTAACGAAGACGGCACACTGCGTGAATCTAAATGGGGCACCATTATTGGTGACGACTTTATAGAATACGCGTTTAAATACGCTAAACAGGCAGCACCTAATGCCAAGTTATATTACAACGATTACAACTTGTATAAGCCAGAAAAAAGAGCCGGTGCAATTGCGCTTATTAAAAATTTGCAAAGCAAAAGTATTCAAATTGATGGTATTGGTATGCAAGCGCATTACTCGCTTGATAACCCAGAGCTTTCGTTAATGGAAGACTCTATTGTGGCATACGCAGCCACTGGCATTGATGTGATGATAACCGAGCTTGATATTTCGGTATTACCGTTCCCTGAAGGTGAAGAACAAGGGGCTGATATTTCGTTAGATATTGCGCTACAAGAGCGATTTAATCCATACCCAGATGGTTTACCTAGTGAAGTAAACACCCAGTTAGGTGAGCGCTATAAAGCCGTGTTTAACATACTTAAAAAGCATGACGATAAAGTAAGCCGCGTTACATTTTGGGGCATAAGCGATGCACGCACTTGGCGAAACGATTGGCCAATGCAAGGGCGCACCGATTACCCATTATTAATTGACCGTGAGCTTAAACTTAAAAGCTTTGTAAGCGATTTATAATCGCACTAAGTATTTAACCTCCCGCAAAGGATCGCTTAATAGCGATCCTTTTTTGGTTTACATAGTAGTTAAACAATAACTTATGTGTGTTTGTAAAGGTACTTGTGGTGTTAAATAGCTAAATGGGAAGTGTGGGTTATTAGGGCTGTCGGGGAAAAATTGGGGTTCTAGGCATATACCGTCGTATGCATTAAACGGAGTTTTTAAATGCTGCCCTGTATAAACCTGAATGGCAGGGTAGTTAGAAAATACACTCAACATTACCTTTTCATCGGCGCTTGTAAGCTCTGCGTGTTGCTTATTGGTTTGCAGGTTAAGTGTTTGTTCGGTTACAAAGTTATGATCGAGCTTATCGGTTTTATTAAGCACCCGCGCATTTGTGTAGTCAAAAGTGGTATTTGCTACAGGCGTTATTAAACCTGTGGGAATGGCGTTTGTATCTACGGGGGTATAATACGCGCCGGCCAGTTTTAATGCATGCCCTTGTGCGCTGTTAGTAATGCCATTTAAATTAAAGTACGGGTGTGCTGTTGGCCCTGCAATGGTTTTTTTATTACTGGTAATTGTAAATTTAATATCAAGATTACTGTGGCTTTTACTGTTAGTGGTAAAGGTATACAGCACGTTAAATGTAGTTTTACCTGGGTAGCCGTTGTATCCATCGGGTAGGGTAATACTTAAACTTAATGCATTTTTGTGATGATAATCGATCTGCCAAAACAAGTCGCTTAATGCTTTTTGGCCGCCGTGAAGTTGGTTTACTCCTTCGTTTTTATTAAGTGCATAGGCTTTATCATCAATGTTTATTCGGGCGTTACTTAGCCTGTTTGCATAAGGACCGGCTATAGCGCCTAAGTAAAACGTGTCGTTTAAATAATCATTAATATTAGAATAGCCAAGTACAATATTTCGTTTTTTATTATCAATATGGGTAACCCAGCTGGTAAGCCGGGCACCGTAGTTAATAATAGAAATAGTGTCGTTTACCTCATTACTTAGTGTGTATTGAATAAGTGAAGTTGTCATTGTGGTTACTCTTTTAATTGTTCGTTCTAGCTTTTTTAATTTCTTCTTTTACGATTGGGTACAGATCGTAAGTTGGGTAAAACTCAGTGCTGTAAGCTTTCCAACCATAACGTTCAATCGATAAGTTTACTTTTGGTAACAGCGCTGCCGGAAAGCGCAAAGTGACTACTTGCCCTATGCCCATCATTACTTTCCAAGATTCTACCGTTGCGCCCTCTGGCGGAAAATGTTTGTAAAAGTTAGCGTTGTTGAGTATTTCTTTTATTTCAGAGAGATTTTTTGATTGGTCGTGCTTTAAAAAAATCGTTAGCATTAGTTCATCATTTTGCTCGTCATTTGCCCATGCGTTAAAACTAGTACTTGCACTAAAAAGCATAATTAATAGTAAGTATTTCATAGTTCACCTTTGTTAGTTAATTATAAAAATGCGCCGAGCTTTGTGAGGCTTAGCGCATTAATTGGATAAAGTTTGAATTATTTAGCGCATTACGCGTACTAAATATATTAAGCGTTGGCTTTAATTAACGCCTGCGCGGTGCTAACTACATTTTTGGTGGTAAAGCCAAAATGCTCTAATAACACATTACCTGGCGCCGACTCACCAAAAGTGCTCATACCAATTACTTTGCCTTGTAAGCCTACATATTTTAGCCAGTAATCTTGGTGTGATGTTTCAATTGCAATACGGTTTGCTACCGAGTTTGGCAATACACTTTGCTTGTAATCGTCTGATTGCAGGTCAAACAATGTGGTGCTTGGCATTGATACCACACGCACTGCAACACCTTGTACTGTAAGCTCTTTTGCGGCTTGCATTGCTAAATCAACTTCAGAACCCGTTGCAATTAAAATAAGCTCAGGCGTTTTACTGCTATCGCTAAGAATATAGCCGCCTTTTTCTATATCGCTAATTTGCTGTGCGCTGCGTGGCTGGTGGTTGAGCCCTTGGCGACTAAAAATAAGCGCGGTAGGTTGCTGCTGATTTTGTATCGCGTTTTTCCACGATACTGCAGTTTCTACTGCGTCACATGGGCGCCATGTGACTAGGTTTGGCGTCATACGTAGGTTGGCTAGTTGCTCAATAGGTTGGTGAGTTGGACCGTCTTCACCTTGGCCTATAGAGTCGTGGGTATACACAAATATATTTTGAATACCCATAAGTGCCGACATTCTTACTGCGTTACGGGCATATTCCATAAACATTAAAAACGTTGCGCCGTAATTAATAAAACCACTGTGCAGTGATATGCCATTCATAATGCCGCTCATACCAAACTCGCGCACGCCATAAAACAGGTAATTACCGCTGGCGTCATCTGCGCTTATGCCTTTAGAGCCAGACCACAGCGTTAAGTTAGAACCGGCTAAATCGGCAGAGCCACCCAGTAACTCTGGTAAATGCGGGGCAAAGGCTTCAATGGTATTTTGCGAGGCTTTTCGGCTGGCAATGTTGGCAGCGTCTTTGTTGCACTGTGCAATGTAGTCGTTTGCAATAGCTTCAAAACTTTCAGGAAGGGTGCGTTTAATTACGCGACGTTCAAATTCTTTGGCAAGCCCAGGGTGGCTTTTGGTGTAGTCACTAAACAGTTGTTGCCATTGTTTTTGTTTTTTGTCACCGCTTTGTTTAGCGTCCCAATGGGCGTAAATATTATCACTGATACTAAATGCTTCATTTGGTAGGTTTAAAAATTTGCGCGCCGCAGTTATTTCGTCATCACCTAATGGCGAACCGTGGCAATCGTGCGAGCCTGATTTATTTGGCGAGCCAAAACCAATCACGGTTTTACAACAAAGTAGAGTAGGTTTATCGCTCACTTGTTTTGCTTGTGCAATGGCGCTGGCAATTTGTTCTGGGTCGTGGCCGTCTATATCTTTTATTACATGCCAGCCGTAAGCGTCAAAGCGTTTAGCGGTGTCGTCGGTAAACCAGCCCTCAACGTGTCCGTCGATAGATATACCGTTATCGTCCCAAAAAGCAATAAGTTTACCCAAGCCTAGTGTGCCGGCAAGCGAACATGCTTCGTGCGATATGCCTTCCATTAAACAACCATCACCCATAAAACAGTAAGTGTAATGATCTACAATATCAAAACTCTCTTTGTTAAATTGCGCGGCGAGGGCTTTTTCGGCAATGGCCATACCTACAGCGTTTGATAAACCTGCGCCAAGCGGGCCTGTTGTTGTTTCAACACCTGGGGTATAACCGTATTCAGGGTGTCCTGGGGTTTTTGAATGCATTTGTCTAAATTGTTTAAGCTCGCTAAGTGGTAGTTCGTACCCGCTTAAATGCAATAAAGAATAAATAAGCATAGATCCGTGACCGTTACTGAGTACAAAGCGGTCTCGGTTTGCCCAATTTGGATCGTTTGGATTATGGTTTAAAAAATCGTTCCACAGTACTTCGGCTATATCGGCCATACCCATAGGTGCGCCCGGATGCCCTGAATTTGCTTGCTGTACCGCATCCATACTGAGTGCGCGAATAGCATTAGCAAAAGGCGCACGAGAAGAAAGCTGAGTCATGTATTACCTCAAATAAAATTAAAAAAGCCTGCACGTTATGTGGCAGGCTTGAGGGAAATTAGTTTAGTAAGTCTTCAACCAATTTAGCCAAAATACGCTGATCTTTGGCAAAGTTACGAATACCTTCACCGAGCTTTTCGCTGGCCATTGCATCTTCGTTGTGCTGCCATAAAAATTGCTCGTGGGTGAGTGGGGTTATGTCACTTTGCGGTGCTTTGGCAATATTTGCAGCGTCAAGCTTAGTAACCAGAGTACCTTCTTGACTTTGTAAATCATTGAGTAATGATGGCGAGATAGTCAGTAAATCGCAGCCAGCAAGTTCGATTATTTCTTCAGTGTTTCTAAAGCTTGCGCCCATTACCACGGTTTTATAATCGTACTTTTTGTAGTACTGATAAATACCTGTAACCGACTGCACACCAGGATCTTCGCTTGGAGTGTATTCTTTATTATCGCGGGCTTTGTACCAATCAAGAATACGCCCAACAAACGGAGATATAAGCGTTACATTAGCTTGTGCGCATGCAATGGCTTGAGCCATCGAAAAAAGTAGTGTTAAGTTACACTTAATACCTTCTTTTTCTAACTGCTCAGCGGCTTTAATGCCTTCCCATGTTGAAGCAAGTTTAATAAGTACGCGGTCTTTTGAAATACCCGCTTGCTCGTAAAGCGAAATAAGCTTACGCCCTTTGGCTATACTTGCTTTGGTGTCAAACGATAAACGCGCATCTACTTCGCTTGATATACGCCCAGGTATTACCTTTAGTATTTCACAGCCAAAGTTAACAATAAGTTGGTCGCAAATAGCGTCAACATCGTTGCCAGCTTTGCTTATAGCATCACTAATTAAATGTTTATACTGAGGTAATTTTGCAGCTTGTAAAATTAACGAAGGGTTGGTTGTTGCATCAACCGGTTGTAGAGCTTTGATTGACTCTACATCGCCACTGTCGGCAACGACCGTGGTTACTTTTTTGAGTTGTTCTAACAAGTTCATAATGATGTACGCCTCGGCCTTATAACCGAGGCTATGTCCTTATACGTAGCGGTTAACAATATTCTCAAGCAGTTCTTGGCGACCAGAAACTTGCTTAGGATCGATGTTGTTCTCGTGTACTAAGGCTGAAAGGCTCTCAAGTGATTGCTCACCATTTAGAATGCTTTGACCTAGGTCTTCTTTCCAGCCTGCGTAACGTTTTTCAACAAAGTCAGACAGCTCGCCACCTTCAATCATTGCTGCTGCATTGAGTAATGCTTTAGCCATCGTATCCATACCGCCAATGTGACCAATGAATAAGTCATCGCGTTCACACGATTGACGACGAAGTTTAGTGTCAAAGTTAAAGCCGCCCGTTGTAAAGCCACCCATTTTTAAAATTTCGTAAACAACAAGTGTGCACTCAGCTACATCGTTAGGAAATTGGTCTGTATCCCAACCGTTTTGCATGTCGCCACGGTTAGCATCAATACTACCCATAATGCCTTCTGCGCAAGCAACTGCAATTTCGTGATGGAAACTATGACCCGCAAGTGTTGCGTGGTTTGCTTCAATGTTTACTTTAATTTCGTCTTGTAAGCCGTGCTTGTATAAAAAGCCTGCAACCGTTGCTGTATCGTAATCGTACTGGTGCTTAGTTGGCTCTTGTGGTTTTGGCTCAATTAATAATGTGCCTTTAAAACCAATTTTTTTCTTGTGTTCTACAACCATTTTCAAAAAGCGTGCGTACTGTTCGCTTTCTTGCGCAAGGTCTGTATTTAGTAGTGTGTCGTAACCTTCACGACCACCCCACAGTACGTAGTTTTCGCCGCCTAAACGATGCGTAATTTCCATTGCATGTTTAACTTGTGCTGCTGCATATGCATACGTATTAGGGTTAGGGTTTGTTGCACCACCGGCACAAAAACGCTGATTTGAGAATAAGTTAGCAGTACCCCACAGTAGTTTTACACCTGTGCGCTGCATTTCTTTTTCGATAATGTTAGCGATATGCGTTACGTTATCGTGGCTTTCTTGTAGTGTTTTGCCTTCAGGTGCAATATCAACATCATGAAAACAAAAGTAAGGAACGCCTAATTTTTCATAAAATTCAAAGGCTACTTTTACTTTTTGTTCAGCAAGTTCTAATTGGTTGCCCACAGGTTGGATCCAAGGACGGTCAAACGTACCTTCACCAAAAATATCAAACCCTGTAGAACAAAAGTTATGCCAGTAACAAGCTGCAAAACGAAGGTGCTCTTTCATTGTTTTGCCAAGCACTACTTGGTTTTCGTCGTAGTAACGAAATGCAAATGGGTTTTTAGAGTTTTCACCCTCAAATTTAATTTTTTCAACGTTTGTAAAAAATTGCTCGCTCATATTGTGCTCCATTAATTTTATAATAGTGTATTAAAAGTATGTTTTTACACTTTGATAAAGTGCTTTGTATGTTGTGTATTGCTGTGCGTAAAAGTCTTGCATGATTGGGTCTGGCTCAATGGTTTGCGTTACTTTGCCGTTAACACACACTTGTTGTGCAGAGAGTTGTGTTACTGCTATTCGGGCAAGTCTTGCAGCGCCAAATGCGGGACCAACTTCTGAGCCTTCTCGGTAAATTAGGGGGCGGTTAAGTACACTTGCGATGATTTTTCCCCACAGTGGGCTTTTAGCGCCACCACCAATAACGGTTACATCGTCAATTTGTGCGCCGGCATCAAGCAGTACTTGTTGGCCATCGGCAAAGGCAAAAGCAACGCCCTCGAGTACTGCGCGGCCAAGGGCTGCTGCATCGGTATCACTGTCTAAACCAAAAAACACGCCTTTGGCATCGGGGTTATTATGCGGCGTACGTTCGCCAGTTAAATAAGGCAAAAATATCACTGAGCTTGGTTTGCTAAAGTCGCATTTACTTACTTGTTCAAGCAATGCACTTTCGTTTTCAAAACCAGTTAATTTAGTGACCCAGGTTAAACAGCTTGCTGCGCTTAACACCACTGACATTTGGTGCCAGGTGTTTTCAATGCAATGACAAAAAGTATGTACAGCACCTTCTGGGTTAGGCAGGTATTTTTCGTTGGCAACAAAGTAAACGCCCGAAGTACCTAATGATAAAAACGCTTGTTTTGGCTTTACTACGCCTACACCGGCAGCGCCTGCGGCATTATCGCCACCGCCTGCAACAACAGGTACTTGCTCCATTCCCCATTTAGCAGCAACTTGGGCTGTTAATTTACCTGTAATTTGTGTGCCTTCAAAAAGAGTAGGCATGTGTTGCCCTGTTAAGTCGCAAGCACTAAGCATTTTTTGCGACCATGCTCTTTTTTCTACGTCTAGCCATAATGTGCCTGCAGAGTCAGACATATCTGATGCAAAATCGCCGGTCATTAAAAAGCGTAGGTAGTCTTTTGGTAATAATACTTTGGCTACTTTTGCAAAATTTTCTGGCTCAAACTCTTTTAACCACACCAATTTAGGTGCAGTAAAACCAGGCATTGCTATGTTGCCGGTAATATTACGAGAATTTGGTTCGCGTTTTTCAAGCTCTACACATTGTGCAGCACTACGCCCGTCGTTCCATAAAATGGCTGGGCGAATAATATTATTGTTTTTATCAAGCAGCGTAGCGCCATGCATTTGCCCAGAAAGGCCCACAGCCTTCACCGATTTTAGTAATGCAGGGTGAGTATTTTTAAGATCCTCGATTGCACTACATGTAGCAAGCCACCAGTCTGTAGGGTTTTGCTCAGAAAAAAGTGGTGCTGGGCGTGAAACGCTTAAAGATCCACTTGCTTGAGCAAGCAATTGGTCTTTCTCGTCTAAAATAATTACTTTTACACCTGAAGTGCCTAAATCGATACCAAGGAACATAAATGTGATGCTTAATGTTGTTTTAGTGTTAGCGCTAACATTAATGATTTGATATTGTTAAGTCAAGCTAGTTTTAAACTATGTTTAACAATTAATTTGCAAGTTTATTGCTTGGTTGTTGGAGTTCACTTAAATTTCTTTTTAAGATCATAAGGAAACACTATGAAAAAAATAAACTGGGGTATTGTTGGTTGTGGCCGAATTGCTGCACAATTTTGTGAAGACTTAGCACATACCAATAATGGTGTTGCGTACGCGGTTGCAGCAAGAAGTGGGGAAGATGCAAGCGCTTTTGCGAGCAAGTATGGCGCGGCAAATGCCTACGAAGGGTATCAAGCATTATTTGACGATAAAAACGTTGATGTAGTTTACATTGCGACCCCGCATAACTTTCACTTTAAAAATGCCAGTGATGCTATTAAAGCAGGCAAACATGTATTGTGCGAAAAGCCTATTACGGTCTCGGCTGAAGAGTGTAAGCAGTTGTCTTTACTGGCTGAAAAGCATGACGTATTTTTAATGGAAGCCATGTGGACGTACTTTTTACCTGCAATACAAAAAGCAAAAAAATGGGTAGAGCAAGGGCGAATTGGCACTATTAAACATGTTAAAGCTGACTTTGGCTATCCTGTGCCTTTTAACCCCGACGGGCGCGAATACAACCCAGATTTAGCGGGCGGTTGTTTACTTGATATGGGAATTTATCCGCTTGCCATTGCCAATTACTTTTTAAATAACGACCTTGAAAACTTACACGTAAGAGCAAATATTCGCTACAAAGGCGTGGAAGACGATGTACTCATTACTGCTAATTGTGGCGATGTAATGGTGAGCTTAGCAACGTCATTTCAATGCCGGTTAGGGAATGGTGCGTATATTATTGGTGACAAAGGCTATATAAAAATACCCGATGCATTTAGGGCTTACGAGTGCTCTTTGTATGAGCTTGATGATTTAATTGAGCGTTTTGAAGATGGCAGGCAGTCACAAGGTTACAGTTTTGAAGCGCAAGAAGTAGGGCGCTTACTGAGCGAAAATAAACGAGAGAGTGACATTATGAGCCACTCTCAAAGTTTACTTTTACAATCGCAAATGGAGCGTATTAAAGCCCTGTTTTAAAATGGTTTTAAGAGAACTTTAAAAGAGCTTTAAATGAGTCTTAAGTGAGTCTTTAAAAGCTTTGGAATGGTTTTATATCATCTTTAAATCAACTAATAAACTTAACTAGCGGCGATTTATTCGCCGCTAGGTTCGTCATAATTAAAAAATGAAAAGTGAGCTTCTTTATTTTGCCCTGATAAATCTTGGCACGCCATACCAACAAAAGCACCGGTAAAACACGGTCGATACCCTTGCGGTGATTGCTGCACGTAATCATCAGATAAAATGCTGCCATCGAGCACTGGGCCAAACTCTATCCAGCGGTTTTTTTCGGTGGCGTAGTAAAACTGCAGCTGAGCGCCATTAAAATCAGCTTTTAAGTAAACAGGCTTGTTTGTTTTAAGCAAAAGCGGTGCAACAGGCGTGCTTGTTTGGTATTTATCGCAGCTTATTACATTTAAATAACGTGGTGTGGTTTCATCGCCTACATTGCCGCCGCTTATATGTAAATAGTAGTAATGCGCGGTGTTGTAATAACATACAAGCCCCGCCATTTGCTGAAAACTGCTCGGCGCAAAATCAACGCATGTGCTGCTAACAGTATGATGAGCTTGTACACGCCTGGCAATAAAACTTTGCTGATGCAATGAGCTTAAAGACTCTTTACCTACTAGGGTGAGCGATGATTTTTGGGTGTTCTTATACACCCAATTTTTGCACATAGGTATGCGCAATGACTGAAAATCAACAGTAAGCCCATCGTTACTAAAATCAATATGTGTTGAGGGTTGAGGCTGTGGATTTGGCATTAAGCCCTCAACGGGTACGTGTATTCTCGGGACTTTATTTGCGTGTTTTGCATAAGGCCAGCCATCGTCTTTCCAGATTATTTGCTCAACCCCTGTTTCACGCCCTGTAATGCAGCGGCCACGCTCAGATAGTGGTCTTGATGTTAAAAATACAGTGTACCAATCACCGGTTTGTGTTTGAAAAAAATCTCCATGGCCACATTTTTGTAGCGCATTACTCGGCTCGTGGGCTGCTGTAATAACGGGGTTGTACGGGTGTACTTGGTAAGGGCCAAATACGTTTTTAGAGCGCGCAACACTAATGCAGTGTTCATACCCAGTGCCACCTTCAGCGGTAATTAAATAGTAGTAATCGCCGCGTTTTAAAATATGCGGGCCTTCAGTGCAACCAAGCTCTGTGCCTGCAAATATAGGTTTAACATCGCCTATTAACTTATTGGTTTTTAGGCAAAGCTCTTGCATTACTATGCCACCAAAGAGTGTGTTGTCGCGGTGATCAACCAGCATGTTTAGCAAATAACTTTTACCGTCATCATCGTGAAAAATAGAGGGATCAAAACCGCTAGAATTTAAGTAAGTCGCTTGTGACCAGTTGCCGGTAATATCAGTGGTTGATACAAAATAGTTTGGTGTGTCTTTCCATGGGCCATCAAAGCTTTTTACATTGGTATACACCAAATAAAAACGCCCATTATTGTAACTAAGTTGCGCAGCCCATACGCCGCAAGAATCAGGCACTCCTCGCATATCGAGTTGCTCTACGGTGTTAAGTGCTTGGCCTATAACTCGCCAATTTACTAAATCGGTAGAGTGGTGAATTTGCACACCTCCAAACCATTCAAATGTTGAAGTGGCTATGTAGTAGTCGTTATTAACTCTGACAATGTTTGGGTCTGGGTTAAAGCCTCTTAGAATTGGGTTTTGCAGCATGCTCATAATATAGGCCTTTTTAAGTTTTTTATATTATTGGGTGTGAATATTATAAATTTGTTGTTAGCGCTAACATTTTCAGTGTAGTATAAGACTTTGTCAATAAGTAATCATTTAAAACGCGCTGTAAACAATATCAAGCTTTACAATTATGTATAATGAAAACTAAGAAAGTTAATTATAACAATCCACTGATTGTGAGTAGGTAATAACAGTAATGGCCGATCCTAAAAGAGCAAGAATACAAGATGTAGCCGAGCAGGCTGGTGTATCAATGATGACAGTTTCGCGCGTGCTCAACCAAGACAAAAAAGTAAGCGACAAAACCCGCGAAAAAGTAATGGCTGTTGTTGAGCAATTAAATTACAGGCCAAATGTGTCTGCTAGGCGCCTTGCTAGTACTAAGTCATTCTTTTTAGGGCTTTTATACGATAACCCAAGTGACTCTTACATAAGCCAATTTTTATTGGCAGCGCTTAAAAAATGCCGCGCATTGGGCTACCACCTTGTTGTTGACGAAGCGCATACCGATATTGACAAAACAATTGAATCGGTAAAGCAACTTATTGATGTTACACAGGTTGATGGCATGATTTTACTGCCACCTATGTGCGACAACGAACAGGTTTTAGATGTTCTTACTAAAGCACAAGTGCCATTTGTCAGAATAACGCCAGATACAAAATTAAATCGCTCCCCTTATATATGCATGGACGATTATCAAGCGGCGTTTGATGTTACAGAGCATTTAATAAATCAAGGGCATAGCAAAATTGCACATATTATTGGCGACACTAAACAAGGTGTTAGCCGTTTGCGTTACCAAGGCTATTTAGATGCACTGCGCTCTAATAAAATAATAACGCCACCTGAGTATATAGAGCAGGGCAGTTTTACTTATCAATCGGGCATGGAAGCGGCAATAAAATTACTTTCGCTTGATGATAAACCAACAGCTATTTTTGCAGCTAACGATGATATGGCGGCCGCTGTAATCTCAATAGCTCAAAAACAAGGTATTAATATTCCAAGCGAACTGTCGGTTGTTGGCTTTGATGACACGCAACTTGCAACTATAGTTTGGCCAAATATTTCTACGGTAAAACAGCCCATTAATGAAATGGCTGAGCTTGCGATTACTTTACTTGCATCGGGTCAGTACAACGATTTAAGCAATGTAAAAAGCTTAGACTTAAGACATATTTTAGATTTTGAATTAATAGAAAGAGAATCAAGCTCAACCAATAAAAACAACTAAATAAGCACACCTTTTTGAGCTTCAAAATCTATATAAAATAACAACAACACACAATATGGATACTTATGAACGAGAAAGAAAATGTACTTTTAATAGTACTGGTTTGCTTTGTTGCGACCATTGGCGGTTTTTTATTTGGTTTTGACAGCGGCGTAATTAACGGCACTGTTGATGGATTACAAACGGCGTTTGGCTCCAGTAGTGCGGGTACGGGATTTAACGTATCGAGCATGCTAATTGGTTGTGCCATTGGTGCGTTTTGCGCAGGTCGATTGGCTGATAAATTTGGTCGGCGTCCAATTTTACTTTTTGCCGCTGCTTTATTTATTATAAGTGCTTGGGGCTCGGGTGTGTCAGTCACATCGTTTGAATTTGTGATTTATCGCATTTTAGGCGGCTTAGCTGTAGGGGCTGCATCGGTTATGACCCCAGCTTATATTAGCGAAATTGCCCCCGCACGATACAGAGGCACGCTCTCTACACTGCAACAAGTGGCTATTATATTTGGTTTATTTAGCGCATTTGTGAGTAACTATTTTTTAGCAAATACGGCTGGCGGCTCTACGGCTATATTTTGGCTCGACTTTGAAACATGGCGTTGGATGTTTTGGGTTGAGTTATTACCTGCATGCTTGTTTTTAATCGCTTTATTTTTTATCCCTGAAAGCCCTCGATACTTAATTATGGCTGGTAAAAAAGAGGCCGCCGCGCGTGTTTTATCTAAATTATATGGTGCTGAAACTGCCGCTCTTAAATTAAATGAAATAGCAGAGTCTCTTGCTGGCGATAAACACCAACCTAAATTATCTGATCTCATTGATAAACCTAAAAAACGTTTACGCCCCATTGTTTGGATAGGAATTGGCTTAGCTACATTTCAGCAATTAGTCGGCATTAACGTTGTTTTTTACTACGGCGCGGTACTTTGGCAAGCAGCCGGTTTTACTGAATCTGACGCGTTACTTATTAATATAATAAGCGGCTTTGTAAGTATTTTAGCGGTGTTTATTACCATGTATTTTATAGACAAAATTGGCAGAAAGCCTTTTTTGTTAACCGGATCAATTGGTATGACGGTGACGCTTTCGGTTATTGTTTATGCCTTTTTAAATGCAGACATTGGCTCAACAGGCAACTTAGAATTAGGAGAGCAGGGCATAGTTGCTTTAATAGCCGCTAATGCTTATGTATTCTTTTTTAATTTATCGTGGGGCCCTGTAATGTGGGTTATGTTAGGCGAAATGTTCCCTAACCAAATTCGCGGCTCTGGCCTTGCAGTTACCGGCTTTGCCCAGTGGATAGCTAACTTTTTAATTACCTGGTCGTTCCCTGTCATGCTCACAGGCATTGGTTTAGCTGGGGCTTATGGTTTTTACGCATTTTGTGCGTTTGTTTCAGTCATATTTGTATTTAAGTTTTTACACGAAACCAAAGGTAAAGAGCTTGAACAAATGAAAGGGTAAATATTACCCCTTTAATAAGCGCCAAAACTAAAGCAATAGTTTTGTCTCAAGATAACAAGCTGTGGTTTTTAGCTGTTTACAAAGGTAATTATTAGTGAAATTATTAGGGATGTAATATACGCCGTTTAGGTGTGTTATCCCCCCCAAATGGGGCTGAGTAAGTTGTTATCCTTCAAGGAAACTGTAATGAAATATGATGATGCATCTTGGCACTACGGCGGCGACTTTCCAAAGGGTTTGCCCTGTGAAAAAGGTGCAACGCACATGGCGATGTTTGTTTCGTGGTGTTTATTGAATAATCTTGCAGGCTCAATTCATGCCGAAGAGTTTCCAGAATCTCTTACTCAGCTAAAAACCAGAAAGGTATCTCCAACGACATGGTTCATTGACAATTGCGACGAAAAATTTACTGATGAAGACCTTAACGTTATTGGTAATAGGTTTGCTGAATATTACTATGAATCCAAAGACGGTATGTTTTATGAAGATTACGAGTCGACCTCTGACGAGGATCTAGAAACTTTGTACCATTTCGAGGACAGTTGGAGTGCTTTCGATAAATTATCACCGATTTTGAAAAAAAGATTTGACGAGTGGTCAGCAACTGAAGGATAAAAAAATTAAGGTGGATTTGCCACAAAGTGCTGTCAAACCGCTTATTGTAAATGTTAGGTATATCTTTTATGCGGAATTTGAACTCAACTGAAATTGAAATAATGACTAAGTTGTTGAAAATAGATATCTCTCTATTACTTGTCAATCCAATTAATGATGGTGGAATGGAGAGCTTAGCTATCGGTGATAACTATGAGAATCGTCAACTTGGTCAAGAGGTAGCTGAATATATATTCAAGGACCTTGATGGTACTCCTGTATCTGCATCGTTAAATATAGATAAGCAAGGCAATTTATACGAATTGGATATTTGGAAAGTAGATTTTTCTCGAACGCAAATGTACACATACAAGAGAATAAGGTTCCCACCGTCCATTTATGACACATAGCCGGAGTTGATATAAAAGCCAAACGTTCAGCTAGCCCAATACAAAGCTCATTAAATCTGTTCTACAAAGTAAATCATTAAGTTAAAACCTCAGTAATTAGCGAGTACTCCCTTTATTTCAGTTTGAGATACCCAAGTTAGTAATACTTATTTCTGATATACTCAGCCAGCACTTTTACTCAAAAGGTAATAGTCTTCAGCTTGCAACTCAATGCAAGTTAACTCACTGCTCTTCATTATTTATTGTCAAAATTACACCTTTGTAAAATAGAGTTGGTTCATCCGAGCCAAAAACGTACAGAAAAAACACCGCCTAAGTTTATTGGCGAAGTATGATGATTCGTTGATGAACTCAAGCGTACTTACTTTATAAACAGGACTTAGCATGAGTGAATTAACTATCGGCGTTATCGGAACATCCCGCAAGACAGATGAAAGACGGTATCCTATTCACCCAGAGCACTTATTACGAATTCCCGAAAATCTTAGAAAACAAATGGTGTTTGAACAAGGCTATGGCACCGCTTTTAATGTTAGCGATGAATATATTGCAACATTAACGGGTGGCATTGCATCTCGCAGCGAAATACTTACCCATATTGGCACGGCCATTATCGCAAAGCCTGTACTGGCTGACTTAGAAGAAATGCGCGAAGGAGGCACTATTTGGGGCTATGCCCACTGCGTTCAACAGCATGAAATAACACAAGCGGCGATAGAACGTAAACTTACCTTAATTGCTTTTGAAGATATGTATGTGTGGTCACCACAAGGAAATGCAGGGCGCCATACTTTTTATAAAAACAATGAAATGGCAGGGTATTGCGCTGTAATACATGCTTTGCAACTTAAGGGTATTGATGGTCATTATGGCGATCAACGTAAAACGATTATATTTAGTTTTGGTGCAGTGAGTAGAGGCGCAATTTACGCTCTTAAAGCGCATGGTTTTAGAGATATTACAATTTGTATTCAGCGTCCTGATCACGAAGTGCGTGAAGAAATATTAGATTGTCATTATGTTAAGGTACGAGAAGGTCTTGAAGGAGAGGCTCGCATGATGGTTGTTGAGCATGATGGGACTAATCGACCTCTTGGTGATCTTATTAGAGAAGCCGATATTATCGTGAACGGGACTTATCAAGAAACAGCTCATCCGGTTAACTTTGTCATTGAATCAGAAGCCGACTGCTTAAAACCAAACAGCTTAATTATTGATGTTAGCTGTGATGAGGGGATGGGATTCTTTTTTGCAAAGCCGACAACGTTTAAAAATCCTTTATTTCGATATAACAACACGGATTATTATGGCGTTGATCATACACCGAGTTATTTATGGGAAAGCGCGACGCGTTCAATCTCTGCGGCGCTCATTGTATATTTACAAACGATACTTAAAGGTGCTTTGCAGTGGCAAAAAGATGAAACCATTCGCCGTGCAATAAATATTGAGCAAGGAATAATTAAAAATACGGCTATTTTGGCATTCCAAAACCGCGAAAATATTTACCCTTATAACGTAATAACACAATGATTATATCTATCTCTAATCTAATTTTACATTAGATTAATTAGGGGGGCACTTCGTCTTAATGCTAGTAATTTTAAGGCGAAGTGTTTGTTGACTGATAGTAAAACTGGAGAACTTAAATCTTAAAAGTTTTGATAAAACGAACACCCACAATTTATAAGGCTACCTGATATGCCTAACGATTCTAAAAATATACTAAATCGTGGCTTAGACTATATGCACGACCCATTTTCTAATTTTATGCGTGCTCAAACCACCTCTAGTTTGTTTCTTCTGGTATCTACAATCATTGCACTATGGTGGGCAAATTCAGCTTATTCAGCTACCTATCTGAACTTAGTGCATACGCCTATTGGAATCTCTCTAGGAAACTTTGAGCTACAAACCTCGCTTAAACACATTATTAATGATGGTTTGATGGTGATATTTTTCTTATTGCTTGGGCTTGAAATAAAACGAGAGGTACTTGCTGGAGATCTAGCTGAGCCGAAAAATAGACACATGCTCATTTTTTGCGCCATAGGCGGAATGGTCGTGCCGGCTGGTATTTATTCGTTGTTTAACTGGGGGCAAGATTCACTGATTGGTTGGGGTATACCCATGGCAACCGACACTGCGTTTGCATTAGGTGTGCTTACAATTGTAAGAAAACATATACCAACAAGCTTGTTGGCTTTTATTGTAGGTCTTGCGATTGTTGACGATGTGGGGGCAATACTCGTTATTGCCGTGTTTTATACCCAAGAAATATCGGTGATGTATTTGTCATGCGCCGTTGTTCTATTTGCTTTTTTAGTAGCCGCCAATTATGCCGGAATAAGGCAACCGCTTTTTTACATTATCATTGGTCTTGCCACCTGGTGGATGATGCTACAGTCAGGTGTTCATCCTACTGTAGCAGGTGTTGCTATTGCTTTAACGGCTCCTGCACGCTCAATGTTGGGCTCAGGAAGGTCGCTTGAAAAGGCAAAAACAACCATTACCTCTATGCAAAAAGAAATAGAGAAAGTAGATGTTCTGGCTAGCAGACAGGATCATAAACAGGTACTCGAAATTCGTGATTTAGCCGAAAATGCAGGTACACCTTTGCGTCGGTGGGAAGATGTACTGCACCTGCCTGTCGCACTGTTTATTTTACCGCTATTTGCTTTAGTTAATGCGGGTGTGGTTTTTAACTTTAGTTCATTTGTTGAGAGTCTCAGTGATCCCGTTGGCTTAGGTATTATTAGTGGTCTTGTTGTTGGTAAGTTTATTGGTATTTCGGGTGCGTGTTGGCTTGCTTTACGCTACAAAATAGGTTGCTTGCCAGAAGGTATCAATCTTCAGCATGTTATTGGTGCTTCACTTATCGCCGGGATTGGATTCACCATGTCTACCTTTATTGCTACGTTGGGGTTTGATGGGCAAGCCGAGCATCTTCATAACGCAAAAACATCGGTTTTAGTGGCTTCGGTTCTTTCTGCAATACTTGGGGTTTTATATATTCGAGTGGTTGCCTCAAAAAAGAGCAATAAATCAATTAATTCAACGCCATAATAGGGCGTGAAGGGGCTAATGGGTATTCAATAATGTGTACTCATTAGTTGTACTTAACCCTTTATTTATCAATTAAGCCTATTGTTTAAAACACGCTATGTGTTGTAGCGAACAGACCAATTAAAATAAATACGCTAATGTCTTACTAAGGTTTTTTGGCTTTAAATTAATGCTTAAGTGCATGAATTTAAATCTTAAAACTATTCCTTAAATCATTACCCCTAAATTATTACCCTTAAATTATTACCCTTAAATTATACAGAGGAAGTTATCACCTAGATTGCGAAGCACGTTGGCGCTTATGACAATCTAAAGTAGTAATAAGGCTCCATATTTTTGGTTTCTTAAAAAGGAGAATATTATTTCTACACAAAACGAAAATAATCCAAATTCTAAAAGTAAAAGCGGTCCGCCAGATATCGATAAAGTGATGAGCGGTGCGTTTCAAAAGTATAAGAAGTTGCTGAGTGGAAAATTTAGCACAAGTTTAACCATAGTACTGTTTTTCGGATTGATTGCTACAGGCTATAGCGCAGTCTATACCGTTCCCAGTGATTCAGTTGCTTTGGTATTAAGGTTTGGTAAGTTTCAAGAAATTCTGCCTGCGGGCTTACATGTAAAAATCCCATTAGGTGTTGATCACGTCACAATAGTGCCTACTAAGCGTCAATTAAAGCAGGAGTTTGGTTTTTCTACTCCTGGAGCCTCCGACCCAGATCAAAATATTAATCCTGAAAATAATATTCGCTCATTTGCGCCAAAAATTTCACCTGCAACAAATCAACGCGAAGAAACCCAAATGGTAACTGGCGATTTAAACACTGCGCTGATTGAATGGGTAATTCAATATCGGATAGCCGATCCCCAAAAGTACTTATTTGAGGTGCGCGACCCGGCAGGCACTTTACGATATGTGTCTGAATCAGTTATGCGTGAAGTTGTAGGCGATAGAACTGTAGATGAAGTAATTACCATTGGCAGGCAAGGGATTGAAATTGAGGCATTACAAAAAATGCAGGCATTGGCAACCAAATATGTAATGGGGATTAGTATTGATCAGGTTCAACTAAAAAATATTAACCCACCCGTACCAGTACAAGGGTCGTTCAATGAAGTTAATCAGGCTCAACAAGAAAAAGAAAAGTTGATTAACGAAGCGCGTCGCGAATATAACCGCGTTATTCCGCTTGCTGAGGGGGAGCGCGATCAACGAATAAGAGAGGCTGATGGTTACCGCCTTAAGCGAGTTAATGAAGCTGAAGGCGACGCTCTGCGTTTTAATGCGCTGTTTGCACAGTACCAACTGGCACCTGAGGTAACACGCAGACGAATATATATAGAAACAATGACAGATGTTATGCCAACGATAAAAAATAAAATTATTATCGATAGCGAAGCACGCGGTGTATTACCTTTACTCAATTTAACTTCACTAAAAGGACAGCAGCCATGAAATCTTATTTAATCGTTGGCGGCAGTATTTTAGCTGCACTTGTAGGGGTTACTTTGTATAGCGCTTTATATACGGTTAACGAAGTAGAGCAGGTTGTTATTACTCAGTTTGGTAAACCGGTTGGAGAGCCAATTAGAGAGGCGGGTATTCAACTCAAAATGCCTTTTGTTCAGCAAGTTAATTTTATTGATAAGCGCGTGCTGGAATGGGAAGGAACACCTTCTGATATGCCGACCAAAGATAAGCTTTATATTTCTGTAAGTCTTTACGCGCGATGGCAGGTTACCGATCCGTTGCAGTATTTTTTACGCTTAGGTGATGAGCGAAGCGCACAATCTAGGCTCGATGATATTTTTGGTAGTGAAACGCGTAATGCAGTAGCGACACATGAATTAATCGAAATTATTCGTACAACGAAAGATCGCCAACCTTTGCGTGACTCGTCACTCACCGAGGCTGAAAAAGAGCAGAATATTGGTAGTTTAGTGCCTATAAGCATGGGACGTTTAGTTGTCGAGCAAGATATATTTAATGAGGCGGCAAAAAAAGTGCGCGTATTTGGTATTGAGCTTATGGATATTCGCTTTAAACGTATTAATTATAATGAAAGTGTACGCCCTAAAATCTATGAACGTATGATCAGCGAACGTCGTCAAATAGCAGAACGCTTTTTGTCAGAAGGAAAAGGCGAAGCTGCCCGTATACAAGGTAACAGAGAGCGAGACTTAGATAAAATTCAATCTGAAGCCTACCGAGCAGTAACAGAAATTAGAGGTAAAGCTGATGCTAAAGCAGCCGCTATTTACGCCTCAGCCTATAACAAAAATGATCAAGCAGTCGCATTTTATGCATTTACCCGTTCGTTGCAGGCGCTTGAACTTGCCCTTAGCCAAAACACAACATTGGTATTATCGACCGACAGTGAGCTATTTCAGTATTTACAACACACTCAGGTGAGTGAGCCTAATCCTAAAAATTAGCATGCTTCATATTAAAATATTGTATAGATATCATCAAACTTAGGAGCAATAAATGCAAATTGAAACAATTAGAGATGTACTCAATTGGACCGTTTTATTTCACAAAAACTTAAAAGATAGCCTAAACCAGAGCTCTGAACAAAATAAGGATGAGGGAGCACGAATGATGCTTCGCTACCTATCTGAGCATGAGGAGAGTTTAGAGAATATTGTACAAGGATTTGAAAATACGGCAGACGTAAAAGCGCTAAACACCTGGTGTTTTGATTACATCGTAAAGCACTCAATTATTGAGCGCGTTGATTGCAACTCACTCTTTGAAGAGCTAGATATTTCAGACATTATGGAGAAAATAGTAAACCATCATGAACAAGTTATTGAGTTATACATTCATATATATTCTCGTGTAGATATCGAAAGCGCAAAAACGTTGCTTGATACAATAAAAGATATTGAAGAAAATGAGATAAAAAGAATTGTGCAATCGGCTAACCGGTTTTCAGATATGTAATAGACTGATTGAACTGGCAATATTAGTGTATTACTAAGGTGTCAGTTCAATCAAATGTATGTGATATCCATTTATATCAAGGATCTTTTCTTTTAATCGAGTTAAGTAAAATAGTTTGGTGTGCTCAATATATCCGGACAGTCAATCTTAGTTACTAAGTTATACCAATCTGCTTATATACGGGGTCTATTTAGCAACGTTATAGAGTGATTTAATTTGTTTTAATTGTTCAAATATTTATGTAGGTTGATATTAAAATGAGAAGCAGATGATATTGCATGACTATGAATCTACTTATTTTTCGTTAGATTATTCCCTCAATTTAATATATAGCCATAAAGGCTGTATCTTTTTATTTAATATAATACAAAACAATTAAATTTGACTGTACTAATACGGCAGTTGCTTTACAGTTTAAGATCTTGGCGACTCAAATTAGAAGGTTACAACAGACTCATGCGGTTATCTCTAACTCAATCAGCAGCAAGTATTTTATATTTAGGCTTTATTCAGTTTTTTGTTGTTGTAGTAATTTTGGGTGGGTTGGAGAGTATTTTACTTGAAGCACCTCTGATGCCTATAATTTCTATTAGTACCGCTTTAATATCGCTAGTTTTAGGCTCAATCTTAACTTTATTATTTAATTTTAAATTTACAAAAAAAGTTAAATATGTGACTCCTGTATTAGGCATTCTAGGGTGTGCTTTTTTCTTAAATTTTCAATTGAGCTTATGGGGAGTCGTTGACGAAAAGTTTTTTTTAATTAGTGATAATCCATTTATTACTGCTTTAAATGCCGTTATGGTTTTTTCTTTTTTCTCAGCGCTCATTATTAAAATTTTATGTTCTGCAACGATAACTAAAGGGGCTAAGTTTACCAAAGCAGTCATGTTTTTAGTTATCTTTACGGGTGTGTCTTTATGGTACGCTAGTGCAGTAAAAACAGTGAGTAGTGAAGAAGAAAAAGCACGAGAAAAAATAAGCTTAGTGGGGACAATGCTTAATAAAAACCTTGATGAGCATAAAAAGTCATTATCTCGGATTAAGTCGAGATTAGAAAAAGTGAGTCATGATAATTTTTTAAAGCTTGCCGCTGTTGATATGAAAAATTATGCGAGGGATTATAAAATCATCAAAGGGATGCTTATTCTTGATGAAAATCTTACGTTAGTTGAAGGTGACATATTTTCTAAGCAATTTATTTCCAGTGGATTTCTATCAAGTGATTCTGTAGTGAACTGGTTAAATACAACTACGGATGAAGTTAGATTTGCAGCTAATTCATTAACGTTGAAAACGAGTACGCCGACTATTATGTTTTCGATACCTATAAATTCAGTTACTGGCAGTAAGTATCAAGTTTTAGCTTTACTAGACATGAATTTATTAATTGAGAACAGATACATAGATTATCTAAATACGTTTGATGTATTTATTGAATTGACGCCTCAAGTTTACTTTTCTGTTAATGCTAAAAAGCAAAACGTATACGATTTAAATATACTATTGAGTTTATACAGTGACTATATTGTAGAAAAAGTCGATGTAATGGGCATTTTAAAGCACAATGTATATAGTTTTATTAATAACTACTCTGCATTAAAAGAAAGGGCAAAAGTCGAACAAATTATAATTTGGCTTACTTTCATCTTTATCTATATTTTTATACTTGCTTCAGACTCTTCATACCTACTAAAACAACAATCAAAAAAGCTGTTTAAAATGGCTAAATATGATGAGTTAACAGGGCTAATTCGCCGAGATGCGCTAGATGATGAAATAAACGCTAAACAGTCTAAGCAGGCCAAAGCGTTAAACTCACCGTGTGCAATGGTTTTTATAAACCTAGATGGCTTTAGTTCTATAAATAATAGTTTAGGGCATGCCATAGGCGATAAAGTTCTCAAGCTAGTTGCAAGAAGACTTAAAAATAACGCGCTGACAGCCGACTCAATAGCACGCTTTGGTAATGATGAGTTTATTCTTTATTACAGTAATATAAGTAAAGATAAACTAAGAGAAGAAATATCAGTATTAATAAGCTCTTTAGCAAACGTTTATTATTTAGAGGACGTTGATATTTATCTTACAGCCAGCGCTGGTATATCGATGTCTAAAGAAAGAGTAGGAAATTCAAAAGTACTATTACAGCATGCAGATATTGCTATGGACAGTGCGAAAACCCTTGGAGGGAATCAGCTTTGTTTTTATCATAAGCTAATGGATGATAAGCATAAAGAAATAGTCCACATTAGAGGAGAGCTTCAAAAAGCGCTTAAAAATGGTGACTTAGAAGTGTATTACCAACCAATCCATAGTTTATCTGATAACAAAGTGATTAGTGTTGAGAGTTTGGTGCGATGGAAAAGTAATGGTGCGTATATTTCCCCGGCTATTTTTATACCTATAGCAGAGCAAACGGGGCAAATATTAGAAGTTGGCAAACAAGTACTAGCACAGGTACTTAAAGATATGAGTAATACTGCGCAGTTAAAAAATATTACTGTGGCTGTTAATTTTTCACCCCAGCAATTACAGCTGCAAGGGTTTGTTGCATATATTTGCCAATTAGTCTCTGATAAAGATATAGAGCCACATCGGCTCACCGTTGAAGTGACTGAAACAGTCATGTCAGAAAAAGGGGTTATCGAAGGCGTTCTTAGAGAGCTGATGGCTAAGGGCTTTAACGTTGCGATTGATGACTTTGGCGCTGGGTATTCTAGCCTTTCTTACTTGTCGAGGCAGCCTGCTAATATTATAAAAATAGATCGGGAGTTCACGATTGGTGCTGAGCATGAGGGCCAAGAACGCGCTTTATTAGAAGGTATCATCAAGATTTGTACAGAGCTTAAAAAAATAGTGGTCATTGAAGGTGTTGAAAATGCTGAGCTGATCGCCTATTTATCTCAATTCAGCAGTATAAGGGTTCAAGGCTATTATTTTTCCAAACCAATACCTTTAAATAATCTTATTGATTATATTAATAGCCTAAATAAAACAAGTCATCATAAGTAAAACGAGAATAATCAATTATTACCTTACAACATGGATTAACTCGCTAGCTATGGAGTAATAACATAGCCACGAGCGTCTATTTTTTTACGGGAATATCATTTAATAGCTTTATGATAGCGCTGTTATTACCGAGTTTAGCTAAGTCTAACAGGTAGCTTTTTTCTAGCTCTTGCATTGACTGATCTGCTAATAATTCTTTTACCGATTGTTCTTCCCCATTTGCTATTGAAGTTTCTAAGGCTGCAAAGTTTGCGATTGAGTGTTTAATTTCATTAGTCATAATAAGTCCCGTTCGTTGTGTTTTGTTAAAGCTTCGTTTTAAAAATATTTATATAAAACAATTGTATATTATAAGCTCGCTTTGTTAATGAGCTATTTTATTACCTAAAAATAGATCGCTTAATTAAGCGAATTGGTATTACAGTATCACCGTACATACTGCAATTTAACTTATTGAATAACAAATAAGTCCATAAAGCTGTTTACTGGCGTATTTTCAAGCTTGGCTTGATCTTTACAAAGGGTAAATATGGTTTGGCATTGTTGGGTTGCAAGGCGTGTTGCTAAATTAGATTTGAATTTAAGCTCTAATAATGGAATGCCTTCCTCACGGCGACGGCGATGACCCAAAGGGTACTGCACAACCACTTCTTCTGTTTTACTACCATCGTTAAAGAAAACTTGAATTGCATTGGCAATAGAGCGTTTGTCCGCCTCTAAGTATTCAGCTGTAAAGCGTTTATCTTCTAACACCTCCATTTTGTCGCGTAGTTTATCGATGATAGGGTGCGTGTTGTGAAAGTCGTCCTCATAATGATCGCTAGTTAAGTTCCCAAATGCCAAGGGAACGGCAATCATATATTGTAAGCAATGGTCGCGGTCAGCTGCGTTGGCAAGCGGTCCTGTTTTAGAAATAATGCGTATGGCTGACTCGTGGGTGCGGATCACTATTTTCTCAATATCGTCTAAACGCGACTTTACTTGAGGGTGCAAAATAACGGAGGCTTCTGCTGCTGTTTGCGCATGAAACTCTGCTGGAAAAGAAATTTTAAACAAAATGTTTTCCATTACATATGAACCGTAACCTTGGGAGAACGAAAACGTGCGCTCCGCTTCAGGCTTTAGTGCTTGGTCTTTATTAGTTTTGGAGAAAGAGACATCATAAAACCCCCATTGCGCAGCTGTTAATGCACTGGGTATACCCATTTCACCGCGCATTGCCATATCAGCTAAATAAACTGCTCTGGAAGTTGCATCGCCCGCAGCCCAAGATTTACGAGACCCAGTGTTTGGCGCATGACGATAAGTACGCAGTGCAGAACCATCAACCCATGCTTGAGATATGGCTGCCATTATTTGCTCTCTACTGCCCCCCATCATTTTTGTGACAACAGCCGTTGAGGCTACACGCACCAATAATACATGGCATAAGCCAACACGATTAAAAGAATTTTCTAATGCGATAACGCCTTGAATTTCATGCGCCATAATCATGGCTTCAAGTACGTCTCGCATAGTCAGGGGAGGCTGTGAATTTGCGATTCTGACTTGAGACAAGTGATCGGCTACAGCTAAAATAGCACCTAAGTTATCAGAAGGGTGCCCCCATTCAGCAGCTAACCACGTATCATTGTAATCGAGCCAGCGGATGGTACAACCAATGTCCCACGCTGCTTTAACAGGGTCGAGTATGAGCGAGGTCCCTGGTACTCGTGCGCCATTAGGAACAACGGTCCCTTTGACAATTGGACCAAGAAGTTTGGTACATTGTGAAAACTTTAAAGCGAGCAGTCCACAGCCTAAGGTATCCATTAGACAATTACGTGCAGTGTTTAGTGCTTCTGCGCTTGATACTTCAAACGTTAATACATAATCAGCGATATCCTGGATAACACTGTCGTAATCTGGGCGAGTGTTATTATCTGTATTACTACTCATTTTGTATCCTTAATTCGTTTGTTTATATTTTACTTGGTTTCAATTTATTAGAATTCACTGAGTAAACGCTTAGGTGAACTTCATGCTTTTGCTTATCGTTTTCAAGTGGAATATAAGTTGATTCAAGCGCCATACCGTCAAGTATTAGCTCACTTTTATTATGTTTTTCATCCCCTATAATTTGCTCAATTGTAATATGGTAATAGGTGCTCTCGAAGCGATAGTCGATTGAGTAGGTGCTCCAATCCTCTGGAATACACGGTGAAATGGTTAGCTTATTTCCTGTTCGTGTTACACCTAATAAAGATTCTATTATTAGTCGGTATAACCAACCCGCAGATCCGGTATACCACGTCCAACCGCCTCGTCCAATATGCGGAGCAACGGCATAAACATCGGCGGCTACGACATAAGGTTCGCCTTTATAGGTTTCAACTTGTTCGGCGTTTTTAGCATGATTTAATGGATTGATTATATTCATCAATTCCCACGCTCTTTTTTTGTCGCCTTGTTGAGCAAATGCCATGCTTGCCCAAATAGCGGCATGCGTATACTGCCCGCCATTTTCGCGCACGCCCGGGACGTAACCTTTTATATAACCAGGGTTCATTTTTGATTTATCAAAAGGCGGATTGAGTAATTGGATTAATTTATCATCGCTATTGACCAAATGCTGATACAAAGACGACATTGCTTGCGTAGAGCGCTCATTATTAGCTGCACCAGAGAGCACTGACCAACTTTGCGCTATTGAGTCAATAGTGCACTCTGGGCTTTGTGATGAGCCCAGCGCGGTTCCGTCGTCAAACCATGCGCGACGATACCAAGCTCCGTCCCATGCGTGTTTAGCTAGGTTACCTTGTAGTTTTTGTGCTTCATCGTCACAACGAGTAGCAAACTCTATATCGCCATGTAATGCAGCAATAGGAGAAAATTCTTGTAGTATTTTATATAAAAAGAACCCCAGCCAAACGCTTTCGCCTTTGCCGTGTATTCCAACAAGGCTCATACCGTCATTCCAATCTCCTGAGCCCATTAACGGTAAACCTTTTTCTCCAAAGTGTAAACCATGCTCAATTGCCAACACGCAATGCTTGTAAAGGCTCGACCTTGCTGCACTCACAGAGGGTAAGTCGTAATAGGATTCTTCGTCGTCTTTAAGGGGGCGACCTTCAATAAAGGGCATTAGCTCATCTAAAATAGTTATGTCATCAGTGCCTTTTATGTAACGACACGTAGCTAATGGTAGCCATAAATAATCGTCTGAACAGCGTGTTCTTACACCGCGCCCTGATGGTGGGTGCCACCAATGTTGCACATCACCTTCGCTATACTGACGTGTGGCGCAGTACAGTATGTGATCCCTTAGTAATGCAGGCGAAGCATGTATTAATGCCATGGCATCTTGTAACTGATCGCGAAAGCCAAACGCGCCACCACTTTGATAAAACCCACTGCGAGCCCAAAAACGACATGCTAAAGTTTGGTACACAAGCCAGCCATTTGCTAATACATTCAATGCAGGGTCGGGGGTGTTAACCTGCACACTGCCGAGTGTTTGCTGCCAAAAATCAGTGACTTTTTCGAGTGCAATGCGTGCTGTACCGGGTTTTCTGAGTTTTAAAGCAAGCGTACTTGCTTGCTCTTTATTTTGCGCAGCACCGAGCCTAAAAATAATTGTGCGCTCTTGTTCACTTTGCAGTTCAAAAGGGACTTGAATTGCACCGCACGGATCGAGTGCCGCTCCTAAGTTGCCAGATAAATGAGTACGAGTCATTGCCTGGGGGTCGTGTAATGTTTTATTGCGACCAATAAACTCGCTACGGTCTCCTGTTAGTGTTCGTGACATATCATCAACGTCAAAAAAAGCAACTCTGCCACCAAACTCTGAGTTATAGGCATTAGAGGCAACCAATGCACCGCTCTTAGCATCAATTTCTGTTACAAGGTGTAGCGCTGTTTTAGAACGAAGATCGCCAAGTACCCATTCAACATAACCTGTTGCACTTAGGCGCCTGGTAGTTAATGAGTTGTTTTTAATTTTTAATACCGAGTATTTTACGGCGTCGAGTGTATCTACATACACACAAAGAGAGGATTCGATGCCGGTTTCACTGTGCTCAAAGGTACTATAACCAAAGCCATGGCGGGTTATATAGGGATTAGCCCCACGTTTTGGCATCGCACAAGGTGACCAAAATTTACCTGTATCTTCATCACGTAAATAAAAGGCTTCGCCACCAGATGAGCCTGTAGTGTCTGCACTCCACGGCGTTAAACGAAACTCATGGGCGTTTTCGCTCCACGTATAAGCAAAACCATTTTCGTCAATAACGCTGCCAAAATGTGCGTTTGCTAACACATTAACCCAAGGCAGAGGGGTTTTATTCGCTTCGGTGGTGGTAATAATATATTCGCGACCATCTTCACTAAACCCACCCAGTCCATTATTTAAAAGTAAGTTTTCTTGAGTATTGCCAAGCGCTTGATTGATTTTGGGATGTAATGCTTGAGTTGGGATTAATCCCTTTACGTTTTTCTCTGCAAGCGTTCGACGGTTTACTTGCTCTGCCAATGTGCCACTTTGATCAATAATAATCCGCGAAACGGCTTGTAACAGTATGCGGTCTTCATTCGAAATTTGTTCTGCTGAGCGAACGAATATCCCGCCAGGGCGATCAATATAATGAGACTCAGTGCCCGTTGCGATTAGCCCCATAATTTGGTCTTGCAAACCTTGTCGGTAACCAACTTGCTCTTCATTCCAAATGACTAAATCAGCGACAAGCCCTTTTAAGCGCCAATATGCATGGCATTGAATAAGTTGGCGGGCAATTTCAATATTATTACCGCTGGCTACTTTTAATAATATGATAGGTAAGTCGCCAGAAATTGAGTAGCCCCATAGTCCAGATTGTCCTCGACGATTTTGTATTAATACAGATGCGTTAGCCCGAAGAGTTGCATTGGCATACAAAATATACCCAGCCAGCTGCCGGTAGAGTTGAGCATCTGCTTCATTGGCGTTAATTTGGCGTAAGGTCACATCGCTATGAGTCCATGCTAAATCAAGTGCTCGATCGGTAATGTGATGATCTTGATATTTAGCAATTAACGCAAGGCAAGCCTGTCTACTTTGTGCCATACCCGTTATTACATCGAGTGTTACTACACTGCCAGCAAGTAAAGCCACAGGAGCACGAATAGCAACAATAGGATCAAGCACAGACCCTTGTTTAGCGTCAAGTTCGCCCATTTCTAGCATTGCTTGTGGTGAAACCAAAGAGCGACCTCTACCAATAAATTGCATGCGATCAGTTGTACAAGACAGGGGTCCGACTTTTGTTGTACTGCTATTGACGCGTGTTGAAAGTAAATGAAACATCCAAGGTGTTTTTTCATCAGCAGAGCGTGCACGACGAGTACATAAAATGGCATTGCCACATGGAAGTATTTCAGTTTGTACAAACAAATTACTAAATGACGGTTGCATAAGGTCGGCTGCAGGGTTTGCCATTACAACTTCTGCATAAGTGGTTATATCAATTGTACGGGTATCGGGTGAGTGATTACTTAAGCGTATACGACGAAGTTCAATATCGTCCTCCGGAGAGACAACGATTTCAGTGTAAGTTTCTATATGTTGATCGCTTCGGCGAAACTCAGCGCGACCTTCAGAAAATGATGCGCTATACGACTGGGCTGGTTTTAGCGTTGGCTGGTGGGCTGCCGACCAAAAGTCGCCTGTGGCTGTATCTCTAATATAGACAAATGTTCCCCAATTGTCGCAAGTAGGATCCTCACGCCACCGTGTAACGGCTAATTCGGTCCAGCGGCTGTAGCCACCTCCTGCATTTGTAAGCATTACATGGTAACGACCATTTGAAAGTAGCTGTACTTGGGGTGTTGGGGTAATGGCTGGAATAGGTGGATTAACCTTTATTTTTGCATGTTCAAATAAAGCCCCGCTCTCTGCGTATTGGTCTATATGAGGTTGGAATATAGATGTTTTAGGCACGCGCTCTTGTAGTAATAGCAAAACTGATTGCAGTAAAGGGTCTGATTCAAAGCGTTTTTGCATAGGCTGGTCAAGTAAATGATATGCCAATGCAAGTAAGCTCATACCTTGATGGTGAGCCATAAAGGAGCGAATGACTGCGCTTTTTTGATCTCTGGATAAACGGGCAGGGGTGTAATCTATTGCCTCATACAATCCGTAATGTCCCTCAAGTCCACTATCAGCTAACAGTTGAAGATTTTCGCACGCGGCTTGTGGGTTAACCATTAATGCCAATGCAGACGCGTAGGGAGCGATGACGAGGTCTTCTGATAAGCCTCGTTTTAGCCCTAAACCCGGTACGCCAAAGGCATGATATTGAAAATTAAGAGAAGCATCTACCGTATTGTATGCCGACTCAGATATGCCCCACGGTACGTTTTGTCTTTTTCCATAATCAATTTGTCGGGTAACCGCTGCACGGCAAGTTTGTTCGAGCAATGTACCGTCGTAGCTAGGCATAACTAACATGGGCATAAGATACTCAAACATAGAGCCACTCCACGACACCAGCACCGGCTCGGCGCCAGCGCTGGTTAGTAGACGACTTAGAGCGAACCAGGTTTGCTGTGGCAATTTACCTTGTGCTATAGCAATAAAACTGGCTAAACGTGCTTCAGATGCCAGTAAATCGTAAAAACTGGTGTCACGTCGATGCTCATCTACGTTATAACCAATAGCCAATAAATGGCGAGACTCATCATATAAAAATGCATATTCCATTTGTGCAAATTCAATCGCTCTGTTGGCTAATTTGTCACATTGCGAAATGCAATCTTTGGCAAGCTGTGTACTGGCTAAAGTATGAATACGTAATGAAGAAAGCCACTGAGTTTCGTCGGATGGTAATACCGATGATAAAAGCGCATCAATTGCGTTAATAGTGTCGGGGCAACGTTTAACTAATTGCTGCATTGTCAAAATATTAGAATCAAGAAATTGCAGTTTTAAGCTAACTGGCGGATTAGTTAGTTTGAGCCATGGCGAAAATAAATAGAGTTCGTTTAGGGTACGCTGGCATTGCCTGTGTAAGTCTTGAGTCCATACTTTATGCTCTTGCGACTTTGTATCTAAATCATTAGTAGCGTCTTGCTTTATATTCTCTAACAATATTCGCGCATTATTATTGAGTGTAATTAAGTGCTGTTCAACGTCATATAGATTTGTAGGCGCAGTGATACGAACAGCGTTAAGTATTGAGCTCATGGCATTAATAGCGGTATCGATAATATTGTTTTTATTTTGCTCTGAGTCTAATTGCAATGTTTTAAACAAGTTTGCCACAATAGCCAAAGTGATACTTATGCCTTCAAACATTTGTGGGTGAACAATAGGTTTAGAAGGGAGTTCTTTTAATGCTATTTGTAAAGTTAAAAGGTGACCGGCTAAGTTACCGCTATCTACTGATGAAATATAGCGCGGTGGCAAAGGTTGCAATGTTTGTGTGTCGTACCAGTTATAAAAATGCCCTTCGTGGCGCTCGAGTTTATCGAGGGTATTAAAGCAATCTTGCGTGCGTTGAATTAAATCACTTTGTACAATAAAACCAAAATCATAGGCGCTAACGTTAGCCAGTAAAGACAGACCAATATTAGTAGGCGATGTACGGTGCGCAATAACAGGACCGGCTTCCTCTTGATAGTTATCGGGAATTAACCAATGATCGTCTGCAGTGTTAAAGTGGTCGAAAAAAGCCCATGTTTTACGGGCAATAGTTTGTAAAAATAATTGTTGCTTGTCGCTCAGTGGCGCTAAATTATCGAGTTTAGGCTCACTAAACCACCATGTTATAGCCGGTGATAAAAGCCATAATAAAAGTAGAGGAAATACAGCTAATATATTTGTAAAAGTTAAGTGTAAAGGGGCAAAGTAAAGTAGCGAAGCGATTAAAGTAATCGCAATAAATGGCGCAGTCCACATAGTGTAATAACTATTTATTAAGGCATTTACTACATGATTAGATTTATGATCTGTGACATGCCACTCTAATAAACGACGTTGAGTAAACAGCATTCGACCCGCACTACGTAATATTGCGGTTAAGTTAAACACAGCCTCAAAAGGTAAACATGCTAAACGAAAACCGATTTGAATAAGTTGACGAACAAAGCACTGTAAAACATCATGCAAATGGTGGGATATCAGCATTTCTGCGGGTTTGCGCATCGACGAAATTAGCGCGCTCAGCAATGGGGGTAATAAATAAATAGCACTTATGGCAAGGGTCCATTTCAATGGATTAGCTGCTGTAAACCAACCTACCGTAAGTAATAAAAAGATTGCGAGTGGTTCGACACTTCGACGTAAATTATCAAGAATTTTCCAACGTGATAAAGGTGACAAAGGATTTTGACATTTATCGCTTCGAGTGTTTAAAACACGAGGAAGTAACCAGCGCACAATTTGCCAATCTCCTCTGATCCAGCGCTCACGCCGACACATATCAGTGTTGTAACGTGTAGGGTATTCTTCGTACAAGTGCACATCACTAATCAACCCTGATCGAGCATAGCAACCTTCGAGTAAATCATGGCTGAGTATTTGGTTTTGTGGTAAACGGTTACCAAGTGTTTGTTCAAATGCATCTATATCGTATATACCTTTACCGATAAATGAGCCTTGTGAAAAGAGGTCTTGGTATACATCGGATATTGAACGCGTATATGGGTCGATACCCGGTTCTTCACCAAATAATTGCGAGTAACGAGAAGGGTTATGTCCCGATAGACTTGCTGCCATACGTGGTTGTAAAATGCCGTAGCCGCCTACAATACATTGTCTTTTTTCATCAAATCTTGGTTGATTTAAAGGGTGCGCCATGGTCGCAACTAACTGACGGGCACAATCTCGTGGAAGTTGTGTATCGGTATCTAAAGTAATGACATATTTGACTTTTTGTATAGCGTTAATATCACCGACGATAAGTTCAAATGCATGTTCTATTGGGTTTCGAAGCAGTGCGTTTAGATCTGATAATTTTCCGCGTTTACGTTCAAACCCCATCCAAATTTGCTCTTTTGGATTCCAGGTTCGTGGGCGATGCAGTAAAAAAAAGCGACTTTCTTGCTGTAAAAGAGAAGGCTCTGCATATTTGGCATTAAGGTTTTCTATACCAAGGCGTACTTGCGATAGCAACGCTTCGTCTGTGGGGAGTGTTTGTTGCTCTGCATCAGTAAAGTCGGTCAGTAGAGCAAAGTGTATATGTTGATCGCGATTACCTAAAAATCTAACTTCGAGTACTTCTAATAACTGCTCAATACCTATAGAGCTGGTAAGTATTGTAGGGATTACTACGAATGTTTTATTTTGCGCTGGCAACCCTTTTGAATAGTCCATTCTGGGTAATCGTTGTGGTTCGACTAGCAAGGTAACTATCCAGTTTACGAGTGCTGAGGCTAATTGACTTGCTCCGAATAAAGTTAAAATTATTAAAAGAATAAACTGCCAGTGAGGTATGTTATCAGGAACGACCATAGCCATAAAAGAGGCACTAATTAGGGCTGTTAAGGATATAATTGCTCCTAAATAAAGTATTAATGTTATACGCTTGGCTTGCGAAAATAACGTTTTCAAAATAGACGTTTTTACTGTTATGCGCTGCTTTAATTGCGTAATACCTTTATCAATTAAATAGTAGCCTATATGGTTAGGCGCAAGCGTTGTGTTTGATATTGTTTGGGCTTGATCAGCCTGCTGGGCTAATTTTATTGCTTTTTTAGCTATATCGACTTCTGAAAATGAGCTTTGCTTAGCGAGTTGATCTATGATTTTTCTGTAACTATCTCGTGTGATAAAGTCCATATAACCATACACACCCTCTATATCTTGGCGCAAAATGTGTTCTACAGCGCTATGATCTTCTACAAAATCCGCCCAGTTCATCGCGGTCAACCAGCGTAAGCTACTAATGTTATTGCTAATTGAGACTTGATCAGCGGCTTGTTGCTGATTCTCTTTTTGTACTAGTTGTTCTATGGTTAAACTCGAATCAGCTAGTTGTTGTTCAATCCAAGTAAGGGGAAGTGCTAATGCCGAACCATGCCCTTGTAATAAACGAGTTAGCTCTGCTACAAAAGCGCTTTCCATAGGAGGCTTTGAGCGTGCCATGTCGGCAATAACTAAAATTAAACTATTAGGGTCTTGCTCAGCAATTTCTAACATTTGATTAGCCCACTGTTGGGCTAGATTTAGGTGCTGGCGTGCGATTATGATACGTGTACTTACGCGTTGTAGGTTTTCAATTAAGGCTAACCTTAGCATAATTGGAATGGCCCAGAGTTCACCAAGGTTAAGCGTTGTTACTGTTTGATACGCGGCTAAAAATTGCGCTAGAATTTCGCTATCTACACGCCCGTCGCCATGGGAAATTACATTTAACGCAATATCATAAACTCGCGGCATACCTAAAGAGGCACCTTGCTCTAAACGTGGCAGTTCCTGACTATAGTGCTTAGGTAAATGAAGCCGAGCGGTACGAATTTGCTCTTCAATAAGATAAAAATTATCGAGTAACCACTCACCAGAGGGCACTATAGGCTGCTTTGCTTTAACGGCAATGGTTAATAAACTATTGGCTTTAATCAGTACTTTTTCGTTTTCGTCTAGGCGCTCAAGTAGCTGATCTTGAGTGTTTTTAGCATCTAAAATATGACTTTTTGCTAGTGATTTTGCATGTTTTTCCATTTGTTCAGCACTTAAGAGCTCTGATCGAATGGGGATTTGTTCTTTTGGGGGAGCTGATTTAAGCCAAGGGAAAAATGGCGAAAGGATGTTGATAAGCTTATTTTTATTCATCGTGGTAAATACTTGAGACTAAACGTCGTAGTGAAGATATTGACGGTTAAATTTATCACTGGATTTAAAAAAAGATGTTTTAAATTATTTTGGTTATTAGAGGTGAGCAGGTAATCATTAAAAATATTCATAAAGTTTATCTTATTGTTGAATACATACATCAACATATAACAAGCTTCGTTAAGGGTCGGTTCGTCAACACACATAGTCTAATAGTAGAGCTCTATTTTGTGTTTTATAACAGTGAGTTGTCGCCATGTTATGGTGTGGATTATCTTTAAATTTCATCAACCATTATGCATATATATCAACTAAAGGCAGATAAATTTAGACTATGTGTGTTAGCGTACATATTCGCCTTGTTATATTGAGTATTTTATTATTTCAGTGAAGTACAGCTGGGAGTGTCGGCTTATATTTAAAGTGAATAAACGTATATAAAATAATAAAGGCACCTTAAAATTCTTTAATAAAAATAGAACAATTTTTATTATCAAAAAGCAACGACCTTTCATTTCTAGCGCCTAATAACTGTATAAACAAATCCGAGTTTATTATTAAAATATCCTGACTTACATACTTTCAAAGCCATTACTTTTAGGTTTTATTAGTTATAAGTTGGGCATATAAAAAGGAAATTCACATTAGATGGGTCAATTGAAGAACAAACTGCTTAATGCTTTATCTACTGACGCACAACACCGCATGTTTCCGCTTTTAAAGCGAGTCAATTTATCCCTTGGAGAAGTTATTTATGAAACAAGTGAAAAGCTCGATTACGTTTATTTTCCAATAGATAGTATTGTTTCATTATTGTATGTGATGATTGATGGCTCATCTGCTGAAATATCAGTTATCGGTAATGAAGGGGTGGTAGGTATAGCTGTATTTATGGGGGGAGAAAGCACTCCTAACCGGGCTATTGTGCAAAGTGCTGGTACTGCTTATCGCTTACCCGCTTGTGAATTACGCAGGCAATTTAATAGCGAGCCTGATATGCGTATGCTCATGTTACGTTACACGCAATCATTAATTACCCAAACAGCGCAAACCGCAGTTTGTAATCGTCATCATAGTATAGTGCAACAACTAAGCCGCTGGCTTTTACTATCGATTGACCGTTTACCGAGTAACAATTTAATAATGACTCAAGAGCTAATAGCAAATATGTTAGGCGTAAGACGTGAGGGAGTAACTGAGGCCGCTGGTAAACTACAAAAGCTGGGTATTATCACTTATAAACGTGGTCATATTAGTGTGATAGACCGACCTCAATTAGAATCTCAGTCATGCGAGTGCTATGAGGTTGTAAAAAGAGAAACAGACAGGTTGGAGTCTTATATGGAAAAAAAACCTAACGTTAGAAAACTATCCATTATCAGTTAATATATTTTGGTATCTAATAAGTTTATTTACATAAAAATAAAATCCGGTAATAGCTTCAAAACAGCCCAGCAAGTTGCTCATTGAGCCTGGGCTTTAAAATTTGTGTATGTTCTGCTGTTAGTGGGCTTTTTACATTTAACCTACTTTGGTAGTTGTCCGTCTACTTCCTTTTCAGCCTCAAGCCAATCATTTAAGTGATTGTCACCGGTAAAGTCACGATCACTGGCTAATGAGTAAGCTTTAGCTTCAATCATGTCATGTCGGCTGAGACCTTCTTTATTCAAATTAGATTTAGTTTTTGATACTGAATTACTTGAGATGTTATTACTCATGTGATTATTCCTAAAATATTACTCGATAAAATAAAAAACTTAATACCAAATTAAAACATTGAGTGTAGTTACATTATTCTCAATCTTAAGTGGAATGTAAGCTCGATTTATCATAGTAATACCAATGTGCAATAATACTTGATCAATTTGAGGGCATAAACCTGACGCTAACTGTGTTAAAAATTTCTGATAAAGAACAACTAAATAACGAAATTTTTGCCTTGTTATCGACACGGTTTTCTTACCTAAAAATAGCTCACTTAATTAAGCAAATTGGTATAAAAGCAGTACTACGTATAGCTTAAAAGACTATTCTACAATTTGTATGACCGCTTTATCCTAATGGCTTTGCAATTTTGAGTCTGTGCCACAGCGAACATAAATTACCCATTATCTGTATTTATAGTAATTTTGAGAAGGTAACGAGCGTTGAATATATGAGCTTTAATAATCATTGTTTGGCGCGATACCGTACAGAGTCAATATTAATAAACTCATATAATAAAATATAAAGTACTTAAATTATTTTAAGGACAGCGCGTGCAAACAGTTCCCGATATCGTATTTTTACTAGATGTTGATAATACATTGCTCGATAGCGATACTATTTTAAGCCATTTGAAAGATTTTTTAGAAGGTGAATTTGGTTGTGAAAATAGTGACCATTACTGGTCTATTTTTGAAAAACTTCGTAAAGAACTCGGTTATGCCGACTATTTGGGCGCACTACAGTGTTATCGAATGGAACATTCTGATGATCCGAGACTGCATCTGATTTCTTCTTTTTTAATTAATTATCCATATAAAGAAAGGCTTTACCCTAACGCACTTGCTGTGATTGAACATTTACAACAATTTGGCCCCACCGTTATTTTGTCTGATGGCGATATTGTATTACAACCACTTAAAATTTTACGCTCCGGTTTATGGGATGCAGTGGAGGGAAGGGTGTTGATATATGTTCACAAAGAGCAAATGCTTGCAGCAATAAAAGAGCAGTACCCCGCTAAACATTATGTAATGGTAGATGATAAGTTACGTATTTTAGCTGCTATGAAAGCGCAGTGGAAAAATGATTTAACAACTATATTTCCACGTCAAGGACATTATGCCCACGATATTAAGCAGCTACTTACCTATCGAAAGGCGGATACGAGTATTGATAGTATAAGTGATTTACTCAACTACGGTTTTTCTTATAAAGTGGATTTAATTGAATACAATTTAAATTCAAATAAAAAATTGTTTTATATTGATGTGTATTGATGTGTATTGATGTGTATTGATGTGTATTGCTCTTATCTTATTTGAATTTTACCTGGGTTTTACAAATAGCATTTTGAGGAAACGTTTTTAAGTATAAAAGCAAATATCGTCCTTGAATATTTGCTTGGTAAGAGTGTTATAAAAGGCAGATTAAGACACGCTTGTTTTGGAATTTGCGCCTGTTTTAACTTTGTTTATTTACTGTTTTAGCAATTTTTTCCCAGTATGCAGCAAGTTCATAGTGATGAAAAACAGCTGCTTCAAAGTCCTGAGTTATCTCTTTATTTGGCTCATATACCGGCGCATCTTTTATCGCTTTACGAACTAAATCAGTTGAAATTGAGTTGTCGAGCCATTGCACTTCGTAAATCCATGCTGACGGGATAAGTGCTTGATGTCCTCCCCACCAATTGCTCGTTTCAACAATTAGGTAACGAACCGCCCATGTACTTTCTTCAACTAAAAATCCTGATACATGGCCAATGTCTCCGTCTTTAGCGTGTATGTTATAGCCAATAATAGCTTTGCAACTACGAAGATTAGGATCCCCTTTTTGATCATGCTGACTTTTTATACTTTTATGAATTAGATTTGCGCTGCGGGCACCTTCGACACTATGTTCAAAAATGTCATTGCCAGGATATAAGGAGTAGGGATATATCCCGCTTCCCCAAAAATTAGTACCGATCCAGTAATACGGGTATCCATAGTAGTTTAGGTAATCCATTTCATGTTGTCGTGAAACGGGTTTATTAGTATCAATACCAGGACTATTTTTAACTTGGTCTTTACTGATTAAAACAGGGAAAATCTTTTCATCCCAATTTGGGTTTTGCACCGCAATAGGGGAAATTAAAACTTTGCGACTCGATAGCCACGTGCCTGTTTCTACAACAAAATAACGTATCACCCATGCTAGGTCATCAAACAAAAAATCTTTTTCTTTGCCTACAATACCGTCACTAGCAGCGATTGCACAACCTTCTAAGTCTTTCATACTACGTAACATAATAACGATCCTTTTTAGTGGGTTATTTGCATTTGTAATGCATTATTTTTGCAGTTTTTAACGCGCTTTTGCTTATCAAGTGCTTTCTTCTTATTTAGGGCACGTTTATCTTTTGAGGTTAAACATGCGCAGCCCTTTGGATTCATTCTAGAGCGTGAGCTGGATGCGGAAGCTTTGCTCGGTTTTTACCGAGCCCGCTAGGTTGCAAACCTTGCGCCGCGATTAAATAGCCCCTAGATAGAACAAATTTCTATCTTAAAAGGTCAACAGACCCTAATGCTTATCTATAAAAAACCATGCTTTTATAAGCTGTAAAGTACAAACGATAAGTAGATTAATATTTCCAGTTTCGGCTTTTGAAAAACAAAGGTCTGTGCGCTGACGAACAAGCAATGTTATTTTTCATTGATTTTTAGGTAACGCTATAACAAGAATAATTAGAACGTGCGAAGTGTATTTTTAAAACTGGCATTATATTTGAGTGTTAGCGCACGGACTCTATGCTTATTTTTGAGTAGCGTGGCTTTGTGACTGACTTTTATTCGCGCTGTAAGTGTTGAGAATACTCACTTTATTCAGCTAACTTTAAATAAAGTAATTGAGCATATAATGTTAATACATAATAAAAAGAGAAAGTTGGGTGCTCCAGCATTGGGGCTATATAACGTGCGCAAGTCGAGAAAACATAAATATAACACTATTTCTGGGCCGTCACCCAAAGTTGAATACGTTGCTGGTGTTTTAGCGCCAACAAGATCAAACAATGCTGTTATACGTTATATAGATTATTCAGCTAGCCGTATAGAAGCCAAAGAGGTTAGCGATATTGATGAGTTTTTAAAAACTCCTCAACCCGAGTGGGCAACAGTGAGGTGGATCCACGTGAGTAATACAGACTCTTATATTGTTGGTTTACTTCAACATCATTTCGCATTTCATACGCTCACCGCAGAAGATATTTTACATGTACCTCAGCGACCTCGTATCGAATTTTTTGACGATCATTTATTTGTTGTATTAAGCATGTTGAAGCTAGAGACGCATGATCCCAATAATACAATCCTTGATATTGAGCAAGTTAGCTTACTTTTATATGACAATGTTTTACTGAGTTTTCAAGAAAAACCAGGAGACGTGTGGCAATCCGTTCGCGGTCGTTTGCATACAGAAAATCGTCGTATTCGCAAAAATGGTACTGGTTATTTACTTTATGCATTACTTGATGAACTGGTTGATAAATGTTTTCCGGTACTTGAACAATATGGCGATATCCTTGAGGAACTTGAAGTAACGACACTTGAAAATCCAACCCCCCACGTACTGCATCATATCCATAGTATTAAACGAGAATTGGCATTATTAAGAAGAATTGTTTGGCCTATGCGAGAGGTTATCGACCATTTGTATCGCGAGGAAGGAGGCAGAATAGATGACTCTACGCGCCCTTACCTTAGAGATGTGTATGAGCATAATATTCAAATAGTTGAAATTATTGAGTCATACCGTGAAATGGTAAGCGGTTTAAGTGAACTATACATGTCAGCTATTTCAAACCGTATGAATGAAATTATGAAAGTGCTTACTATTATATCTTCTGTTTTTATACCGTTAACATTTATAGCTGGAATTTATGGAATGAACTTTAAATACATGCCAGAGCTAAACTGGACTTGGGCATATCCCGTTTTGTGGTGTGTTTTTATTTTGATAACGGCAGCAATGATATTTATTTTTTGGCGTAAAGGTTGGCTTAATAGAAATTAACTTTAATAGAAACAAAATTTAATAGAAACAGCAAGTAAATGCTCAATAAAACAACTGCTTATGATTAACAATAATAAATGCGTACGCTAGCGAACAGAACCAATAATATCACTCACTTACACTCATTGTATTAATTGGGGTGTAAGTGTTTTGCGCTCCATATTTTAAGTGGAGATTAAAATGGGTCATGAATTTTGGAGTGAGTGGTACTCAGGTTGGGGTTGGTTTTTATGGTTTGGTATGTGGTTATTGCTCATATCGAGTTTAAGCCATTGGGGTTATAGCTACCGAACCCATAGACGCTATGGGTTAGAGTCTAATAAAACAGCAATTGATATTCTTAATGAAAGATACGCCAGCGGCGATATTGACAAAAAAGAATTCGAGCAAAAAAAACAGGACATAACTACCACTGCGTAGTTAGTGCGCTGGCTAATCCTCGCCATGCTCTTATATAGAGCATGGCTTAAGCATTTTTGGATGCGACAAGATGGAAACCCTGCATATGATTCTTCCTTCATTAACATCAAAAGAATTAGAGTTAATTGACGCATATTGGCGTGCCACGAATTACCTGTCGGTAGGTCAAATTTATTTATGCGATAACCCACTTTTAGAGCGCCCACTGATACTAAGTGATATTAAAAATATGTTGCTTGGGCACTGGGGAACAACACCCGGGCAAAATTTTATTTACGCGCATTTAAATCGCGTTATTAAAATACACGATCTAAATATGATTTATGTATCTGGCCCAGGGCATGGCGGGCAAGCTATGGTTGCTAATACCTATCTTGAGGGCACCTACAGTGAAATTTACCCTGATATAAGCCAAGATAAAGCAGGTATGCAAAAACTGTTTTTGCAGTTTTCGTTTCCCGGTGGCATTCCTAGTCATGTGTCGCCCGAGTGTCCGGGCTCGATTCATGAAGGTGGCGAGCTGGGCTATTCTTTGAGTCATTCGTTTGGAGCTGTATTTGATAATCCAGACTTAATAGTTGCTTGTGTGGTGGGTGATGGTGAGGCAGAAACAGGGCCTATTGCAACTGCATGGCATTCTAATAAGTTTCTTAATCCTATCAGTGACGGTGCTGTCCTCCCTATATTGCATTTGAATGGGTATAAAATTGCGAATCCTACCGTTTTAGCGCGTATTACCCGTGAAGAATTAGAGCAATTAATGTTCGGTTATGGCTGGAGCCCTATTTTTGTTGAAGGACATGAGCCTGAGCTAATGCATCAGGCTATGGCTAAAGCACTTGATGTCGCAATACATCAAATAAAAAAAATAAAAAAAGATGCTTTCGATAATAACGATCCAACTCGTCCACGTTGGCCAATGATTATCCTCATTTCACCTAAAGGGTGGACGGGTCCAAAGCTCGTAGATGGTTTTCAGATAGAGGGAACATCGCGTGCGCATCAGGTTCCTATTTCTAGCCCATCAGCTCATCCAGATCATTTGCAATTATTAGAAAGCTGGCTGCGTAGCTATCATCCAGAAACACTTTTCGATTCACAAGGGCGTTTATTACCAGAGCTTGCTGAATTGGCCCCAACGGGGAATCGCCGTATGGGGGCAAATCCTCATGCGAATGGTGGGTTGCTGCTAGAAGGTTTGCATATGCCTGATTTTCGCGATTATGCATGCGAAGTAATCTCTCCCGGTATACGCGGAATTGGTGATACCAGAGTTTTAGGTCCATTTTTGAGAGATATAGTTGAGCTTAATGACGAGCAACGTAATTTTAGAGTATTTGGACCCGACGAAACAGTATCCAATGGTTTAGGTGCACTGCTAGAGGTAACCGATAGACAGTGGAATGCAGCAACCCATAGCAACGATGAGCAGCTTTCGCCTAGTGGCAGAGTAATGGAAATGCTGAGTGAACATCAATGCGAAGGTTGGCTTGAAGGATATTTATTAACCGGCCGCCATGGTTTGTTTAATAGTTATGAAGCGTTTATTCATATTATTGACTCGATGTTTAATCAACATGCTAAATGGTTAAAAGTGGCGGCAGGTTTACCATGGCGTAAAAAAATCGCTTCACTTAATTATTTACTGGCATCGCATGTATGGCGACAAGATCACAACGGTTTTACCCATCAAGATCCGGGTTTTATCGATCATGTTATTAATAAAAAAGCTGAAATTGTGCGCGTTTATTTACCGCCTGATGCTAACTGCTTGCTGTCGGTGATGGATCATTGTTTGCGAAGTCGTCATTACGTTAATGTCGTTATTGCAGGCAAGCATCCTGCGCCGCAATGGTTAGATATGGTGGCAGCTGTTAAACATTGTGAGGCAGGGATTGGCATTTGGCAATGGGCGGGTAATAGCGTAGATGCAACACCTGATGTGGTGATGGCTTGTTGTGGTGATGTGCCTACATTGGAAACGATGGCAGCCGTTATGATTTTACGCGAGCATTTTAGTAATCTTAGAATCCGGGTTGTTAACGTGGTTGATTTGATGCGTTTACAGCCTAATACCGAACATCCTCACGGGTTAATCGCAGAGGATTTTGACACTCTGTTTACTATTAATAAGCCGGTTATTTTTGCATTTCATGGCTACCCAACGCTTATTCATAGGCTTACGTACAAGCGTAATAATCATCATAATATTCATGTTCGCGGGTATAAAGAAGAAGGCACTATTACAACTGCTTTTGATATGACGGTATTAAACGAGATTGATCGTTTTCATTTAGTGTTAGACACACTGGAACGCCTGCCAAACTTGGGTACAAAAAGAGACGCACTAAAAAAACAGCTTGAAGAAAAGCTTATTGAGCATAAAAAATATATTAATAAGCATGGGCAAGATCTCCCTGAAATTCGTAATTGGCAGTGGCAGGCGCATCAATGAATTTTGTAGCTCAATCCACGATTAGTAAATTTGAAAATCTCGGTACAATTACCGCTATACGCGGCAGCGTAATTGACGTGCGTTTTGACACAAAGCTACCTGCGATTAATTCAATGCTTAGTGCTGGCGAAAATAAACAGTGTATTTTTGAAGTGCTAGAGCAGCGCAATGAGCATCATGTAAGAGCAATTGCGCTCACGCCTACACAAGGACTTGCGCGTGGCATGGAAGTTGTTGACAGTGGTGGACCGTTACTTACCCCTGTTGGTAAAGGAACCTTATCGAGAATGTTTGATGTGTTTGGTAACACGCTTGATGGCGGTGGTGAGCTTAAAGATGTTCAGTGGCGCTCTGTACATAATAAGCCAGTGCCATTAACCGAACGGTCAACTCAATCAGAGATTTTTGAAACCGGTATAAAAGTAATTGATGTGCTGGTGCCGTTAGAACGTGGTGGCAAAGCGGGATTGTTTGGCGGTGCAGGTGTTGGAAAAACAGTGTTATTGACTGAAATGATTCACAATATGGTGGGCAAGCACAAAGGTGTTAGCCTATTTTGTGGCATAGGTGAGCGCTGCCGTGAAGGCGAAGAGCTTTATCGCGAAATGAAAGACGCGGGCGTTTTGCCAAACATGGCGATGATTTTTGGGCAAATGAACGAGCCACCTGGGAGTCGTTTTAGGGTGGGGCATGCAGCTTTAACTATGGCTGAGTATTTTCGTGATGATGAGCAGCGAGATGTGCTGTTGCTAATCGACAATATATTTCGTTTTATTCAGGCAGGCTCTGAGGTATCGGGCTTAATGGGGCAAATGCCTTCAAGGCTTGGTTATCAGCCTACTATGGGCACAGAGCTTGCCGGCTTAGAAGAGCGAATTGCCAATACACAAAATGGTGCTATTACTTCTATTCAAGCGGTGTATGTACCTGCCGATGATTTTACCGATCCGGCCGCAGTTCATACATTTTCTCATTTATCGGCTTCTATTGTGCTCTCTCGTAAACGCGCTAGCGAAGGATTATTTCCGGCTATAGATCCCCTGCAATCTAATTCAAAAATGGCGAGCCCCGGGGTTGTGGGAGAGCGCCACTACTTACTTGCACAAAAGGTACGTAGCACCTTAGCGCAATACAATGAACTCAAAGATATTATTGCTATGTTAGGGCTTGAACAGTTATCAGTTGAGGACCGCAACATTGTTGGACGCGCAAGGCGTTTAGAGCGTTTTCTTACTCAGCCATTTTTTACAACAGAGCAATTTACTAGTTATAAAGGCAAACTTGTTAGCCTTGATGATGCGCTAGATGGGTGTGAACGCATTTTAAATGATGAATTTAAAAACGTGCCAGAGAGTGCACTTTATATGATAGGTGCCATAAGTGAGGTCAAAATAAAATCCACAGTAAATAATAATGAGGATACAAGCGGTGACGCAAACTCAGATACACCTTAAATTATTGCTGCCATATGAGATATTTTTCGACAGGCATGATGTGACTCATGTTGTTGCCGAAACAAGCGAAGGATCGTACGGATTTTTACCCAATCGCCTTGACTGTGTTGCGCCACTAACCCCAGGTATTTTGACATTTAATTGCGAAAAAGACGGTGAGATATTTGTAGCCGTAGATGAGGGCGTATTAATTAAAACAGGAAACACTGTGCTGGTATCGGTGCGAAGTGCCATATTAGGTACTGATCTGGCGACACTTCGCAGCGCTGTAGATAAAGAGTTTTTGGCACTCAATGAACAAGCACAACAAGTAAGAACAGTGATGGCTAAATTAGAAAGTAGCTTTTTAAATCGTTTTCGACTTTAACCACTAAAAGCTATTTATTTATGACAAACAAAAAAGACGACCTAGGTTCAAAAGACTCACAAAGCAGTTCATCAACACTTGCAGAACAAGTAGAAATAAAAGCCCAGCGTAAGCTAAAAGCAAGGCTTAACTCTCATCAAAAAATATGGTTTGGTTTAGGAATGATGGGCCTTATTGGTTGGTCGGTTGCAGTGCCTACCATACTTGGTGCAAGTTTAGGTGTGTATATCGACTCGCATTATGCCACTGAGCGGTCATGGACATTGGCTTTATTGGTGGCAGGTTTGGCGCTTGGGTGCTTTAACGCGTGGCACTGGATGAGCAAAGAAGACAGCGCGATACATCAAGAGCAAAAGGATGACGAAGATGCATGAGCTAGTTGGCGTATTAATTATTGTTAGTGTAGGTCTAATGCTTGGTGCCTTATTTTTTGGAGGCCTGTGGTGGACGGTGCAAAAAAGTATGGTATCGACTCACCCAGCGCTATGGGTTGTGCTGAGTTTATTTATACGCATGGCAATTACTTTAAGTGGCTTTTATAGTGTAATGACGAGTGACTTATTATCAAGATCTTGGTTGCAATTACCACTGTGTTTATTTAGCTTTTTGATAGCCCGTTTTATTACCACTTATGTTACCCGTACTGCATCAACCTCTCATTTAGCAAAGGTGACACATCATGCACCTGAGTCCTGATACGGTTATTTATTGGCAAAATGGTTTTTTAAAACTCAATGCAACCATCGTTTTCACTTGGGTTTTAATGTTGGTTTTGGTGATTAGTTCGATATTGATAACCCGTAAGCTTTCAACCACGTTAAAGCGTTCTCGTTGGCAAAATTTTTTAGAAATTATAGTAACGGGGATCACACAACAAATTGAAGACGTAGGCTTGAATGACGCTAAAAAATACCTTGGCTTTTTAGGCACGCTGTTTTTATTTTTAGTAACCGCGAGCATGTTTACCATTGTTCCGGGTTATGAGCCACCCACGGCATCGTTATCGACTACAGCAGCACTGGCGCTCACCGTATTTATTGCAGTGCCTTTATTTGGTATCAGTGAACAAGGGCTTGGCAATTACTTAAAATCTTATATGGCTCCTACTTTTATTATGTTGCCATTTAATATTATTAGCGAATTATCACGGACACTTGCTCTGGCTGTGCGGTTATTTGGCAACATGATGAGCGGGGCAATGATCATTGGCATTTTGTTAACCATTACACCCTTTATATTCCCAATCGTAATGACGGCACTGGGTTTGCTTACAGGCTTAGTACAGGCTTATATTTTTACTATTTTAGCCGCCGTTTATATTGCTGCGGCTACGCGCTCAGTAAAACCAGCCAAACAACGAGTTAATTAATCACGTATTTCTACACATCATACTTGGAGAGAACATGGATAGCATGACAATGATAGCAATGGCATCAATCGTTATTTCAGGAATTACAATTAGTTTTGGTTGTTTAGGTCCATCGCTTGGCGAAGGTAAAGCAGTAGCAACGGCATTGAGTGCATTAGCACAGCAACCTGATGCATCAGCAACTATTACGCGCACGCTCTTTGTAGGCCTTGCGATGATTGAATCGACCGCAATATACTGTTTTGTCGTGTCGATGATTCTTATTTTTGCCAATCCGTTTTGGAACTACGCTATCGCACAAGCTGCAGGAAGTTAAACCATGCTAATTGATTGGTTTACAGTTGCAGCCCAAGTGGTTAATTTTTTAATTTTGGTGTGGTTACTAAAACGCTATTTATATAAACCAATTTTGCACGCTATTGATAAGCGAGAAGAGCGCATAGCCGCTGAGTTAGACGATGCTGAAACAAACCAAAATGAAGCACTGGCGGAGCGTGAAAAGTTTTTTCTGAAAAATGAAGAGTTTGAACAACAACGTACACAAAAGATGCAACAAGTAAGCGTGAGTGCTAAGCAAGCAGAGCAAACACTTATGTTAGAGGCGCAAAAAAGAGTCCAAAGCTGGGGCACTAAATATCAACAAAATATAGTAAAAGAGACTGATAATTTAAAGGAGTCTTTAAGTCGAAAAGTTAAGCAAGAGGTATTTGCTATTAGTCGCAAAACCTTAACTGAACTGGCATCAACAACTTTAGAACAACAAATATGTGAGGTGTTTACAGCCCGCTTATATAAGCTTGATGACGACAAAAAAACTACTTTAGCGCAGGCGCTAAATACAAATAGTGAATTTGTACCTGCCTTAATTCAAAGTGCGTTTGAGCTAACTGAACCTCAGCGTTTAGCACTTAAGAATGCTATTAATACTGTGTTTTCAAAAGATATTACCATTAAATTCACCACCGATGAGAGCCTTATCAGCGGGATTGAGTTATGTGTCAATGGACAAAAGCTGGTGTGGAGTATTGACGATTACTTACAATCAATCGAGCAGGAAGTTGATATGCTACTAAAACAAAAAACAGCTCAGCCTACAACTTCTCAACCTGTTGATAAGTGATGAGTAACCTTAGCGAAAACACTCAAAATAAAAACACAAAAATACACAGTTTAACAAACGCGTTTGGTGATGTGTTTAAGCACATTCAGCAAGGGCTAAAAATAGTTAACTCACAATTGAACTTACATGAAGTTGGTATTATTACCAGTGTATCAACGGGTATTGCGAAGGTGTCGGGATTACCTGGCGTTGGCTTTGAGGAACTAATTATATTTCCCGGTAATGTGCTTGGAATTGCGTTTAATATTGATGAAAAAGAAGTTGGTGTTGTGCTTTTAGGTGAATACGCCCACTTACAAGCTGGGGATGAAGTGCGCCGCAGTGGTCGTGTAATGGATGTAGCGGTTGGCAATGCGCTATTAGGGCGAGTGATAAACCCACTTGGCGAGGCACTAGACGGTGGAAGCGTTATACAAACTGAGCAGCGTTTACCAATAGAGCGTCCAGCTGCACCAATTATGGACCGCTCTCCTGTTACTACGCCTTTGCAAACCGGACTTATTGTAATCGATGCAATGATTCCAATAGGGCGAGGACAACGAGAGCTTATTTTAGGTGACAGGCAAACAGGTAAAACAGCTATAGCCATAGACACGATTTTAAATCAGCGAGAACAAAATGTAATTTGTATTTATTGCGCTATTGGTCAGCGGGCATCAACGGTTGCTAAATCAATAGCAATATTACGCGCGCAAAATGCAATGGCTTATACGGTTGTTGTTGCAACAGAGGGTAATGAGCCACCGGGCTTACAGTATATAGCGCCTTACGCTGCAACCAGTATTGCAGAATATTTTATGGAGCAAGGACGTGATGTACTTATTGTATATGACGATTTAACTAAGCACGCAAGAGCTTACCGCGAGTTGTCTTTGTTGTTACGACGACCACCCGGACGAGAAGCATTTCCTGGGGATATTTTTTATATTCATTCACGATTACTAGAGCGTGCGACCCATTTAAATAAAGAACGTGGCGGTGGTTCCTTAACTGCACTCCCCATTATAGAAACCGAAGCTCAAAATATTTCAGCCTATATTCCAACTAATTTAATTTCGATTACCGACGGACAAATTTATTTATCACCCTCATTATTTGCTCTAGGTGTATTACCAGCCGTTGACGTTGGTAAGTCGGTTTCTCGTGTGGGCGGTAAAGCACAGCGTGCTGCATTTCGTGCAGTTGCAGGCGATTTAAAGCTTGCATATGCTCAATTTGAAGAGCTAGAAACCTTTGCTCGTTTTGGCGCCCGACTCGATGATGATACACGGCGTATAATTGAACATGGACGGCGTATTCGAGCGAGCTTACATCAATCTGAATCATCACCTATGCCAGTGCCTGAGCAAATTATGCTATTACTCGCACTCAGTAATGGCTTTTTAGATTCGATTGAGCTGCTAAAAATAAACGACGCAAAAAATATTCTTAAAAAAGCAGTTGCGCAGTTAGACCCTGCTTTGTGTGATAGATTTGATACTGCTAAAAGCTTAAGTGATGACGATCGACAAACAATTGTTGAATTGGCTAAGCGCGTACTTGTTGATTTTGAGCCTGAAAAGAAGGCAATAACAACATGAGCAATAGTGCCGCTAATTTACGCCATAAAATAGCCAGTGCAAGTGATTTACAAGGCGTGGTAAAAACGATGAAGGCACTTGCTGCCTCGAGTATTGGGCAATATGAAAAATCGATTAGCTCATTGACAGATTACTACCGGGCAGTTGAGTTAGGATTAAGTGCTAGTTTGCATGATGACATGTCATTTCAATTTTCACCACAACCCGAAAATATAAATGAAAGCAGAGTGGGTGTGATCATATTCGGCTCAGATCAAGGATTGGTAGGGCAATTTAATGAAAGTATTACCGACTTTGCAATTAAAGCGCTAAGTAACGAGACCCAGCCACCTCTAATTTGGGTAGTAGGCGCACGTGCTGCATCTCGACTTACCGATGCCGGCTTTAATTTAGTAAAAGTATACACAGTGCCAGTGAGTGTTCACGATATAGATACCTTAGTTAGGCAAATTCAAATAGACAGTGAATCAAGCTTAGTTCTTAATCCTGGTTGCCGTGTATTGGTGTTTTATAATCAACCTAAACAAGGCGCGCTTTATGAATGTGTGTCTCAGCGATTACTCCCACTTGACGAGCAATGGCGAGATAATTTTAAAAATATTTTATGGCCAACTAAAGCTTTGCCAGAAGTACTCTGCAAGCACTCTACAACAATAAGAGCATTGATCCGCGAGTATATTTTTATTTCTCTTTATCGTGCATGTGCCGAGTCGTTGGTCAGCGAAAATAGCAGTCGTCTTGGCGCAATGCAACGCGCTGAAAAAAATATTGAAGAGCTACTTGATAAGCTTTCGAGTGAGTTTAATACTCTGCGTCAAAGTACCATTGACGAGGAGTTGAGTGATGTACTTGCAGGTTATGAATTACTAAATAAAATAGACTAGAGGCTGTTGATCTTAGAGGTTGAATTTGCAGCTGTATGTGTTGCTTTTTAATCAAAACATCGCCTATACAGTGCGGTTATTGACTCTTTGTTACTCGATTTTTACTTATTCTTACAAGAATGTAAGCCATCAGAGTAACGCAGAAGCCGCTACCGAGCCCGCTAGGTTACAAATCGCGCACGATTACCCCCCCCTGTAAATTGAATGAATTTTAATCATGAAATGTCAACAAAACTCACAAGGATAATTTACAAGAAATAAAGCTATAACCTGGTTGTAAGCGATCGTTAATTAATGATTAACTGTTGAAGTTGAGTGTTCAAGAGTAGAGAGTGCTTTTTCTTTGGTTTTTTTATTACTTTGAATTGGTACGACTGAGTGGATTCGAACCACTGACCCTTGGACCGGGTTATTAAGAGTAGGTAGTGCTTTTTCTTTTAGTTTTTTTATTACTTTGAATTGGTACGACTGAGTGGATTCGAACCACTGACCCTTGGACCGGGTGATCAAGAGTAGGTAGTGCTTTTTCTTTGGATTTTTATTGCTTTGAATTGGTACGACTGAGTGGATTCGAACTGCTGACCCTTGGACCGGGTGATCAAGAGTGGGTAGTGCTTTTTCTTTTGGTTTTTTATTACTTTGAATTGGTACGACTGAGTGGATTCGAACCACCGACCCCTACCATGTCAAGGTAGTGCTCTAACCAACTGAGCTACAGTCGTACAATTTTTGAATTCTTAAATAAACTTATTCTGTGATATTAGAATAAATTTGGTACGACTGAGTGGATTCGAACTACTGACCTTTGGACCGGGTGATCAAGAGTAGGTAGTGCTTTTTCCTTCAGATGTACTTTTATTTATTTTACTTAAATTTTGGTACGACTGAGTGGATTCGAACTACTGACCTTTGGACCGGGTGGTCAAGAGTAGGTAGCGCTCTTTCCTTCAATTATACGTTTCATTAATGTTGGTACGACTGAGTGGATTCGAACCACCGACCCCTACCATGTCAAGGTAGTGCTCTAACCAACTGAGCTACAGTCGTATTACTTTATTTAAGTAGGTGTTAATTGCTTAACAACGGCGGCTAATATATAGCGTGGCGGTTGGTGAATCAAGCAAGTTTGTTGTTTTTGAGTTTATTTGCCGTTTTTTTATTCATATTGGGCTTATTTCACACGTTTTATAAAATACTTGCCACCAAACCACATGTTTTTTAGCTGAGCTTTTTAGTAAGTTCAGTAAGTTACTTGCTGAGCCCGTTTTTACTAAGTTATTAATTTGAGGGCTTGAGATACTTTCGTTAAACCAAAGCTCATTATAAAGCGGTTGTAGTGCCTCTAGATAACCAGTTAACTGCGCTTGATAGGGCTGAATTTCTTTTAGGTAAAACTTTTGAAATACGTTGCTTATGATTTTTGCGTTTTTATTATTTTTATCCTGTGGGCACAGCGTATTAAAGTTTAATGTTTTTACAAACTGCGTGGCGTTGTTATTTAACACTACCTGCTTGCGGACCGATTGAATGAGTGCCTGGTTAAATTGAAATTTATTAAGCTGCTCGAGTGCACTAAAAATAGAATTGCTATTAATTTCACTAAATTCTTTAGCCTTAATTTGTTGCTTAATGAGTACAAGTTGCTTTAGCGCAAGTACGGTATCACTAAAACCAGCAGGTTCAGTAGTAAGCTCGTTTGAAGTGAGTTGCCAAGTACGATTTAGCTCAGGCTCTTTAAATAACATGGTGTTAAAAAAGTGCATTAGGTGTGTTTCTTTATAGTTTTTGGCTGCGAGTATTTTTGTGTAACTAGGACTATTTTTATCAAGCGTGTTTAAGCAAACCTGTGCACTTTTAATAAAGTTTATTTGATATTTTAATTGCCCAGCAGCGCTGGCGGTTTTTCCTAATTGGTTATTGTGCTCACTTATAAGCACGTTAAGCTTACATTGGCTAATGCCTGCAAGCTCAACAATGCTCAGTGTTAAGTCACTTTGTGCTATTGGGGTAGGCTGCAGTAAGGGGAGTTGCTTGAGTGGCGCAGGCTGTGTTGGGCTTGTATCAACTGTGCTACTTAAGCGTTCAATATAAGTAACGTTTATACTACTTTGTGGTTTGTTGCAGCCAGTAAGCGTTAAAAAACACATTACCAGCAAAGTAGCTGGTAATGTTTTAAGGCTGAGTTTATTAGTTTTGATTGAGTGCATCAATTTTAAGAAATTCATATTTTAGACGTTTTTTTACCGTTAGCATTAATAAAATAGCAGCGACACTAAGTCCCACTATTATCCCAGTCCAGAAACCGTGTGGCCCCATAGCTGGCACAATTATGTCTGTTCTTGCCAATACGTAACCTAAACAAAAGCCGATTAACCAATACGATATAAACGTAATATACGATATAGGCGTGGTGTATTTTAACCCACGGAGTATGCCATTTGCTGCAACTTGCAGTGCATCAGGTAATTGGTAAATACACGCTAAAATCATAATTGATGAAGCCAATGCCATAACAGCAGGGCTGTCGGTATACAGTTGGCTAATTAAATCACGACCGGCAAACGTAATAAGCGCTAAAAATAACGCCACAGCAATGGCTAAAATATAGCTGGTAGAAACCGCAACTTTTAATTGAGTCATGTTCTTTTGGCCGTATAAGTTACCTATACGAATGCTGATAGCGATTGATAGGCTCAGCGGCATCATAAATAGCAATGTAGTTACACTGGCTGCTATTTGATGCCCCGATATAGCTACTGCACCTAAATGCGCTATAAATAGCGGTATACACGCAAATAAAGTGACTTCAAAAAAGGTGGCGAGTGAAATTGGTATACCTAACTTAGTAATAATACCAATGGTAGTGAAATTAGGTTTTTCGAATGATGAAAGCAGGCCTTTAGCATCTACTTTTTTACTCATTTGGCAGTAAGTGACTTGTGCTATTGCCATAACAGTTAAAACAATTGCAGTGGCAATGCCACAGCCCGCGCCGCCATAAGCAGGAAAACCAAATAAGCCATTTATGAAAATATAATTTACCGGAATATTAACAGCTAAACCTAATAGGCTTATGTAAAACGCGGGCTTGGTCATTCCCATACCTTCGGTAACGTTTCTGTATACCGTAAAAATTAAAAATCCAAATACACCCCATTTCACAAAGTGAATGTAGTCAATGGCAAGGTTTGCAATTGCAGGCGTTGTATCGAGCTTAAAAATAATAGCATCTGCTAAATGGGCAATTCCAAAGCCTGTAAAGCTCAAAATAGCGGTTAAATAAAGCGCTTGTTGAAAATAGTGGCTAATGCCTTTGCGGTCATCACTGCCCGAAAACTGCGCAATAATACCAGTAAGCGCTAATAAAATACCTTGAAGGCCAAGTAATAAAGGGTTCCATATTCCTGTTGCAATAGACAGTGCAGCTAAGTCAGTAGGGCTAACTTGACCTGCCATAATTGTGTCGACGACCGACATTAAAATAAGTGTAACTTGCGCTAAAAAAACAGGTAAAGCGAGGGAAAGTAAACGCTTGGCTTCCCAATTGCAAAAGGTCATAAAAACAGCTAGTTGATAAAATAGGGCGTAATTGTAATCTATTGGGGTTTAAATAAAAATCACAGTAGTGAATGATTTTATGAGTTGATACGTTAAACTAGCACTTTGTAATAATTTAAAGTGATTTTATGTTTACAGGAATAGTGCAAACGCAAGCTACGGTGGTCTCTAAGACTCAAACAGACGGTGTTTTACGCTTAGTTGTATCGGTGAGCGATGAGTACGTTAAGCATTTAGATTTAGGCGCAAGTATTGCTATTAATGGCTGTTGTTTAACAGTTGTGCAAGTTGAGCTAAGTAATCACGATGTGGTAGCGCAAGTGCATTTTGATGTGATTGACGAAACCCTAAAGTTAACTAATTTAGGACTGCTTGAGTTAGGTAGTTTAGTTAATTACGAACGCTCTGTTACGTTTGGTACTGAGCTAGGTGGGCATATAGTGTCTGGGCATATTCATTGTACGTCACAAATTTCTCAAATAGTGAAGCTTGAGAACAACTGCAAAATACAACTCAGCTTGCCAAAAGAGTGGCAAAAGTATGTGCTATATAAAGGGTTTGTTGCGATAAATGGCGCAAGCTTAACCGTGGGCGAAGTTGATGAACATGGTTTTTGGTTACACCTAATTCCGGAAACGCTCGCCATTACAAACATTGGTGCAGCGCAAGTGGGTGACAAGTTTAATATTGAAGTTGATCAGCAAACTTACACTATTGTAAATACGGTAGAAAACTACTTACGCCATCAGGCTTAAGTTAAAATATTTGTTCGTCGTCACTGTCTACGTGTAGCTCTAATTTATTGTTAGCATGATCTATATGCATATTTAAATGAATTGGGTTACAGCAGGCAGTGCAATCTTCTATGTAGTCTTGATCGCCCATGCTTGCGTCTAAGTCTAAATGTATGTGGTGTCCGCAGTGTGGGCACGTTATTCGTTGTGATAAAAAATCTTTCATAATCACTCCAGTTATAAATAATTAAGTTAGATTTAACTTAATCGCTTACAGATGAACGCCTACTTACTCATTAAATATAGTGCTGAAATGCAGCTTATGACACTTATTTTATACCTTCAAATACCAGCTTTTCTATATGTTGTTTAGCTTCAGTAAGATAGTGACCGGCAAAGATGTTAGCGTGATTTAAAATAGGGTATAGCTGGTATATTAACTTACGTTTTTCGTAATTTTGAGAAAGCGGATAGTGCTGGTTATAGGCGCTATAAAAGTCTTTTGGCAGTGGCGCAAATAGTTCGCTCATTACAATATCCACTTCCCGATCACCATAATAACAAGCCGGGTTAAATACCGTTGGCTCTGCTTTTAAAAAGCCCATATTTCCTCGCCAAAAATCGCCATGCAGTAATGAGGGCTCAACTTGATGACTATGCAGCTGTTCTTTAACGGCATTAATTAAGCGCTCGGGTTCAATAAAGTTAATGCCTTTTTCAGCGAGTAACTGTAATTGCCACCCTATACGCTCTTCGGCGTAAAATACATCCCATTTTTTATGCCAGCGATTAGGTTGTATAGTAGTGGCTATGTAGTTGTCTACATCAAAACCAAACATGGCTTGGTCGTGTTTTTGATGCATTTTAGCCAGGCTGCTTCCCATAGTTTCCCATGTGTTGTGGGGTTGTTTATCTAAAACAAGCCACTGTAAAACAATAAACGAAAACTCTATATTTGCACCGGTTGTAATACATTCAGGGACTTTAAAATTACTATTTTGCGCTAAAAGCTTTAAGCCAATAAATTCACTTTCTAAACGCTCGAGTTCGCTTTTTAATGCTATTTTAACGAAGAAGTTATGCGTACCATTGGTAATATGAAATAGTTTATCGGTATTTGTACTTTGTAATTGGCGTTTATAGGTGTGTTTAAAGTCAAAATTAATGGCTTGGCTGATGTGCTCATTTACTGTTTTCCACATAACAATTGCTCGCCTTTTAAACAGATACTTAAACTATGGCAAAAAGGTATTAATTTAACAATCTAAACGTTGTAAAATTAATGACTATATTGCATAAAAATTACACTTACTGTAATGGAGTAAAAATGAACAAAAGTTTAATAACCAATTTGCTAGCGGGTTTATGTGTTGTTGTAGGTTTTATGTTTAACCAAGCAATTGTGTTATCTGTTGGTTTATTTGCACTTTCTGGCGCGGTAACTAATTTATTAGCGATTCATATGTTGTTCGAAAAAGTCCCGTTTTTATATGGCTCAGGCGTTATAGCGCTTAAGTTTGAAAGCTTTAAAATCGCAATTAGAAACTTAATATTAACGGAATTTTTTTCAGAGCAAAAAATTAATAATTTACTCAATAAAGTGCAGCCCAATATCGATTTTGAGCCAATAATTAGTAATGTTGATTTAAACCCGGCATTCGACAATTTGTTAGAGGTAATAGAGCAATCTCAGTTTGGTAGCATGTTAGGTATGTTTGGCGGCACTGCAGCAATAGAGCCAATGCGTGAAAAGTTTATTGAAAAAATGCAATTGTCGCTTAGTGAGATTTCTCAAACTGACGACTTTAAAGCATTAGTAACCCAAACGCTTTCACAAGGTAATAGTGCAGAGAGCCTACATAAAACAGTACTTAAATTAGTTGATGAGCGCCTAGATGAGCTTACCCCTAAAATGGTTAAAGAGATTATTCAAACCATGATCCGTGAGCACTTAGGCTGGCTTGTAGTGTGGGGTGGTGTGTTTGGTGGCTTGTTTGGTTTAATTGCGGCCGTGATTTAAATATAGCTACTGATACCAATTTTAAAAAAATCATTCTATCGCATTAAATAGCGCACTTACTGCGTTAAAAATTGTTCGTGTACGAGTGCATGGATGCAGGAGGTAGAGCAATGCAGGGAGCAATTAGTGATAGCAACTACACGTTATAATTTCGCCTTATTATTGCGCTACTTTATTAGCGCAATAATAGATAACTAATTTAATGCAATTGGTATGACTTATTTTTTCAGGCTGTTATTATCGCCCCCATAATTTAGTCGTGTTTTTTAGGAGCAACGGTGAGCAAAACGTTAGCCAGTTATTATCAGCAAGCATACGCTTGCGATCAGCAGCATTTTAACCAGTGTTTTTATTGTGGCTGTGAAGCGACAGAGCGCGACCATTGTCCGCCGCTGCATATGCTACAAAGCATTGTTGATTTAGGTGAAGAAGCTGATTTTATATCTATTCCTGCGTGTTATGAGTGTCATGCACTTTTACATAACGAAAGGCTGATGACGATTGATGAGCGTTTCACTAAAATGAAGAAAAAGCTTGCCACTAAATACGCAAAACCACTGCGTGTTTATAACATGTGGGAAGAAAACGAACTTGGCGATATGAGCGATGAGTTTGCGCATAGTATTCAAGCGGGTATGAAATTAGGAAAAGAAGCCGCTGAGCGTTTAGCGTTTACTGGTTTTAGCTATGCCACAGAAGATGCCAAAGTAGCAGTACGTGAAAAAACAAAAGAGTTTGATGTAGAAGGCATGATATTTACCGACTTTAAAGAGGCGCTAAATTACTGCATTAATGATTTAAACGTACAAAAAAGTGACTTTTATAAAATTTTGGTTGAAGACTACCAAGGGGATTTTAATAAAGCGCTAAGCCAGTATCGTCATCGTCATGACAAAGTGACAGCGGCTAAAGACGGTAATACAATTATTAAAGATTTTTCTAAGTTACATAAGCAAAACTCTGATTTTGTAACGCGTACGGTTAAGCACTTTATTAGTAAAGATCCATCGCTTACAACCGAAGGTGCGCTTGAAAAGTTGTATAACAATTATATAAAGAAATAATTACAGATATTCATCTTAATTAACTGCGTTTTCACCTGTTTTTTTGGCTTTATTCCTTAGCTTTCGCTAAAGTAGCAAAAAAACAGGAGATCCAAACAACATGCAAAAATTTGCACCTTCTTTATTAGCGGTTGGCTTAGCTGCTGCACTTGTAGGTTGCCAAGAAAACGGCCCGCAAGACGATAAAATAACAATCAACAAAAATCCTTATCCAAGCACTTATCAGCCCGTTTCTACATCAAGCACAATTATTACAAATGCAACAGTACTTACAGGTACTGGTGAGCGTTTAGATGATGCTGATGTATTACTTGTTGACGGCAAAGTACAACAAGTTGGTAAAGACTTAACTGCTACTGCTGATATTACAATTGATGCACAAGGCAAATGGGTAACACCGGGTATTATTGACGTACATTCACATTTAGGTGCATACCCAAGCCCTTCGGTTGAGTCGCATCAAGATGGTAACGAAATGACCAGCCCTAACACTGCAGAAGTGTGGGTTGAGCATTCTGTTTGGCCACAAGATCCAGGCTTTAATCGTGCACGCGAAGGCGGCATTACTTCTCTACAAATTTTACCAGGCTCAGCTAACTTATTTGGTGGACGCGGCGTTACGCTTAAAAACGTCCCTGCACACACTATGCAAGGTATGAAATTTCCAGAGGCGCCGTATGGTCTAAAAATGGCGTGTGGTGAAAACCCTAAACGTGTTTATGGTCGACAAGGTGTATTGCCTTCAACTCGTATGGGTAATATGGCTGGTTATCGTATGGCATGGGCTGAAGCCGCTGAATACAAACGTGCATGGGATAAGTACGATGCCGATTATGAAGCAGGTTTAAACCCAGAAGCACCAGTACGTGATATTAAACACGATACGCTTCGTGGTGTGCTTGAAGGCGAAGTACGTATTCATAATCATTGTTATAAGGCTGAAGAAATGGCAATGATGATTGACCTGTCAAAAGAGTTTAATTACGACGCCGGTACTTTTCACCACGGTGTAGAAGCGTATAAAATTGCTGACTTACTTGCCCAAAATGGTTCGTGTGCTGCACTTTGGCCAGACTGGTGGGGCTTTAAAATGGAAGCCTACGACATGGTTCAAGAAAACGTAGCCATTGTTGATGCAGTTAAAAATTCATGTGCGGTTGTTCACTCAGATTCAGATACTACTATTCAGCGCTTAAACCAAGAAGCTGGCAAGGTTATGTACCGTGCTAACGAAAATGGTTTTGATATTTCTGAGCAACACGCTATTAAATGGATCACGGCTAACGCTGCTAAATCGCTAGGTATTGATGACAAAACAGGTTCACTAGAAGCGGGTAAGCAGGGCGATGTTGTTATTTGGAATCAAAGCCCATTTAGTGTTTATGCTAAAGCTGAACAGGTGTTTGTTGATGGTGCAAAAGTTTACGATAGAAACGACAGCGCGTATCAAGCAACAAGTGATTTTATGTTAGGCCAACAATAAGGAGCACCCAGAATGAAAAATTTATCACGTTCGTTTTCGCTTTCTCTGGTTGCTGCAGGATTATTAGCATCTGGTGCTGTAAGCGCACAATCGCTAGCAATTATTAATGCAACATTGCATACGTCATCTGATCAAGGTGTATTAGAAGCGGCAAGCATTGTAATGACAGATGGAAAAATTACAGCGATTAACCCAACTGAAATTAAAGTAGATCAGATTATTGATGCAAAGGGCCAAATTGTAACCCCTGGCTTTATTGCAAGTGTAAATCAACTTGGTTTAGTTGAAGTAAGTGCAGTTGCAGGCTCTCGCGATGCAGGCGAGGAAAAAGCCGGTATTGATTTTGACGTAAGTCTTGCTTACAACGCGCATTCGAGCTTAATTCCTTACGCTCGTAAAGGCGGTGTAACACGCGATGTAATTACCCCTCATGGTGGTGATAGCATTTTTTCAGGCCTTGCGAGTGTTGTTGATTTAAGTGGTAGTTTTGATAGCGACATGCAAAAACAAGCGGCTTTAATTGTTTACTTAGGTGAGCGCAGTAAAGGTTCTCGTGCTTTTACTTTGCAAACACTTATTAATAAACTTGATGAGCACAAAACTAAAGCTGGTAAAAAAGCTAAAAAAGATGATGACAAGCCAAGTACTGAAGACAAAGTAATGGCAAAAGTACTCAGTGGCGAAATGCCATTAGTGGTTGGCGTATCACGTGCGGCGGATATTATTGAGCTTATTAAAGTAAAAGAGCAATTTGGTATTAACTTAGTACTTAACGGCGCACAAGACGCTGTTGTAGTTAAAGAGCGCGTTGCTAAAGCAAATATCCCAGTGATTATTAGTGCAATGGACAGCTTACCAGCAAGTTTTGATTCGCTTCATGCGAGTTTAGATAATGCAGGTGTGCTAGAAAAAGCAGGCGTTAAAGTATTATTAACGGTAGGTGGTGATGCAAGTCACAACATTTATCAGCTGCGTTTTGATGCTGGTAATGCAGTATCGTATGGTATGAGCCAAGAAGGTGCGTTAAAAGCGGTTACATCAAACGTTGCTGATGTATTTGGCATTAATGCAGGTAGTCTTGAAGTAGGTAAAGCTGCTGATGTAGTAATGTGGAGTAATGACCCGTTTGAACTAAGCAGCCACGTGAACAAAATGTTTATTAATGGGGTTGAGGTTTCTACACAATCTCGTCAAGATAAACTGCGTGACCGTTATACAACTGATTCAAAAATGCCACGTGCATATACTAAGTAATTAGAATTTAAATCACTTAAATAGTTTTGGTTAATCAAAAAGGTCGCTATCTAATGATAACGACCTTTTTTATTGGCGTAAAAAAGCCGCTTACTTTTACAAGTAAGCGGCTTTTAAATTTAAACCAATATTTATACTAATTTAGCAAGAATATCGTTAAATGTAGTGCTTGGACGCATCGCTTTAAAGGCTGCATCATCGTTAGGCTGGAAGTAACCGCCTAAATCAACAGCAGGGCCTTGCGCATCGTTAAGTTCACTTACGATTTGTTCTTTATTAGACTCAAGGTCGCTAGCAATTTGAGTAAACTGTGCTTTAAGTTCACTGTCATCATTTTGCTTAGCAAGTTCTTGTGCCCAGAATAAAGATAGGAAGAAATGAGAACCACGGTTATCAATTTCTTTCACTTTACGTGAAGGAGACTTGTTTTCTGCTAAGAAAGTACCAGTCGCTTTATCTAGTGTATCAGCAAGAACTTGTGCCTTGTTGTTACCCGTAGTTACGCTAAGGTGCTCAAGCGATGCAGCAAGTGCTAAAAATTCACCTAAAGAATCCCAACGTAAGTGGTTTTCTTTTTCGAATTGTTGAACATGCTTAGGTGCAGAACCACCCGCGCCAGTTTCAAATAATCCACCACCGTTCATAAGTGGAACAATTGAAAGCATTTTAGCACTCGTACCTAGCTCTAAAATTGGGAATAAATCTGTAAGGTAATCACGTAAAACGTTACCTGTTACAGAAATAGTGTCTTTACCTTCTTTAATACGCGCTAGTGAGAACAATGTTGCTTCAAGCGGTGCTAAAATTTGAATATCTAGGCCAGCTGTATCGTGATCTGGTAGGTATTTATTTACTTTTTTGATTAGCTCTGCATCATGTGCACGGTTTTCGTCTAACCAGAAAATAGCTGGAACGCCTGTTGCGCGTGCACGATTTACTGCAAGCTTAACCCAATCTTGGATTGGTGCGTCTTTAACCTGACACATGCGCCAAATATCGCCTTGCTCAACACTGTGCTCAAGTAATGTATTACCATTTGCATCAACAACACGGATAGAACCATCTGCTTTAGCTTCAAACGTTTTATCGTGTGAACCGTATTCTTCAGCTTTTTGAGCCATAAGGCCAACGTTAGGTACGCTACCCATAGTTGTTGGATCAAACGCGCCATTCACTTTACAAAAATCAATAGTTGCTTGGTAAATACCTGAGTAACAACGATCTGGAATTACAAAGCTAGTGTCTTGTAATTTACCATCGTTATTCCACATTTGACCGCTTGAACGGATTGCAGCAGGCATAGAAGCATCGATGATCACGTCACTTGGTACGTGTAGGTTTGTAATGCCGCAGTCAGAATCAACCATAGCAATAGCAGGGCGGCTAGCGTAAACAGCTTGAATGTCTGCTTCAATTTCTTCGCGCTTAGCATCGTCTAATGTTTGAATTTTAGAATATACATCGCCTAAACCATTATTTACATCAACACCTAGCTCTTCAAAAAGCTCACCGTGTTTAGCAAATACATCTTTGTAGAATACTTTTACAGCGTGACCAAAGATAATTGGATCAGATACTTTCATCATTGTCGCTTTCATGTGAAGCGAGAATAAAACACCTTTTTCTTTAGCAGCGTCAATTTCAGCAGCTAAGAAAGCTTGAAGCTTAGAAGCGCTGATGCTTGATGCATCAATAACTTCGCCAGCTAAAAGAGGCGTGCTTTGTTTAAGTACAGAAACGTCGCCGTTAGTTGCAACATGTTCAATACGTACATCAGTGGCTGTATCAACAGTTACTGACTTTTCTGAACCAAAGAAGTCGCCTTCGCTCATGCTTGCAACATAAGACTCTGAATCTTTGCTCCACGCACCCATTGAATGCGGGTTGTTACGTGCATATTCTTTTACAGAACCTGGTGCGCGACGATCAGAGTTACCTTCACGTAGTACTGGGTTTACTGCACTGCCTTTGATTTTGTCGTAAGCAGCTTGAATTGCTTTTTCTTCATCATTTTTAGGTTCAACAGGGTATTCTGGAAGAGCGTAACCTTTTGCTTGAAGCTCTTTAATTACAGCGCGAAGCTGTGGTACAGATGCACTGATGTTTGGTAATTTGATGATGTTTGCTTCTGGTGTTTTAGCAAGCTCGCCAAGTTCAGCAAGTGCATCACCAATGCGTTGTTCTTGTGTTAAATAATCAGGGAAGCTAGCAATTACACGACCTGCTAATGAGATATCGCGAGTTTCAACTTCAACACCGGCCGCATTTGTATATGCTTGGATGATCGGTAGCAACGAGTAAGTTGCTAGTGCCGGAGCTTCGTCCGTTTTTGTATAGATAATTTTTGATGTCATCATCATTCCTAGATAGTAGACCGAAAAGGTCTTATTCAACAATGCAAAGAAAATCATTACTAATGAGTGAGTACATATTATTAAACAAGTTAATGAATACATACGCTCGTAATGAATAGTTTGTTAGGTGTTGGTACTCAGCGTTGCTCTTTTATAAAAGCAGAATAGTCACACCTGACGAACTGGAATTGTATTTATAGCTAAAAAATTAACAAAAATAAATCAGCCTTTAGCCTAGTACATATAAAAGAGGCGACAAGTTGGATTAGTTGCTGCGTTAATACGCAATTTTTAGCACCAAGAGTGTAACAAGCTTAAATAAAAAGGGCTAGAGGTTGAGCATGCCCAATAAGCAGTTAAACAATCAACTCTTAGAACATTGGGGTATATAAAATAAATTCAAGGAAAAGGGTTGAATTTGAATGAAAAGAGGCAATAAATAGAGGAGAAGAGATAAGTTAGTATGCTTAAGGAATTAAGCGAGGATCTTAAAAGGTCACTCGCTTTAGTCGAACAAAACAATAGTCACTCAATAATGTCACCATCTGGGGCAATATTTTTAGCGTGTAGACCTTTAGGTCCTTGTTCTAATTCGAATGTTACATCTTGACCAGCTTTAAGCGTTTTATAACCGTCCATTACAATTGTTGAGTAATGAGCGAAAATATCATTCTCGCAGCCGTCTTCTACGATGAAACCAAAACCTTTAGCGTTGTTGAACCATTTAACTTTACCGCAAGCCATACTTCTACATCCTTCAATAAGTTGACTAATTTAGTTATTCTAAATTGTATTATTTGCTAGACTGACTAAGGTTTAATCAATCTACGTTTGACTGTAGTTTATTTAGCCAACCAGTCAAGTGTTTTGAGTTATTTTTTTAACATTTTATTTATTTTTTATTCAAGTTTGCTTGAGTTACAAAGACAAGACTATATTTAATTATGAGTGGTATGAAAGATTCAGGTGTTATCGATACAGTTCGCGACAGCGAAAAGCAAAAGCTACAGCCGCCGCGAAAATATAAAGTTGTTTTAAATAACGACGACTACACGCCGATGGACTTTGTAATAGAAGTTTTAACGACGTTTTTTAATATGGATAGCGATAGAGCAACCGACGTGATGCTTCAGGTTCATGAAAAAGGTAAGGGTATATGTGGTGTTTACAGCGCTGACGTAGCCCACACCAAAGCTGAACAAGTTAACCGCTACGCGCGTGATAACGAGCATCCACTGCTTTGTAGTTGTGAGCAGGAATAAATACCAATTTAATACAATTGGTATAAATACCAATTAGGGTGATCAAACATCCGATTGTTGTGGTATAAATTATTATCTCAGTAAGGGGTTGCCAATGCTAAACAAAGACTTAGAACTCACATTAAATGCCGCGTTTCGTGAAGCGCGCACTCGCCGTCATGAGTTTATGACCGTAGAGCACCTTTTACTTGCGCTGTTAGATAATCCTTCTGCAGGAGAAGCCCTAAACGCGTGTGGTGTTAATATTTCTGGTTTAAAAACCGAATTATTAGAATTTATTGACGAAACAACACCCGTCATTCCAGATTTAGAAGAAGAGCGTGAAACTCAGCCAACACTTGGCTTTCAACGTGTATTACAACGCGCTGTGTTCCATGTGCAATCGTCAGGTAAAAATGAAGTCACTGGCGTGAATGTGCTAGTTGCTATTTTTTCTGAGCAAGAAAGCCAAGCTGTATATTTACTTAAAAAGCATGATGTATCGCGTTTAGACATCGTTAACTTTATTTCGCATGGTATTTCTAAAGCAGATGATGAATTAGGCAACGACAGCGACGATATTCATGATGAAGTGCAAGAAGTTCAAAATGAAGAAGCAAGCAAGCTAGACAGCTTTACAACTAATTTAAACGTTCAAGCTCGTGAAGGTAACATTGATCCACTGATCGGACGCGACAGCGAAGTAGAGCGCACGGTACAAGTATTGTGTCGTCGTAAAAAGAATAACCCATTACTTGTTGGTGAAGCGGGCGTTGGTAAAACAGCAATTGCTGAAGGCTTAGCGTATCGCATTGTTAATAAGCAAGTACCAGAAGTAATTGCAGATGCTGTTGTGTACTCGCTAGATATGGGTGCATTGCTTGCGGGTACTAAATACCGTGGCGACTTTGAAAAGCGCTTTAAAAGCTTACTAAAAGAGCTGCAAGCTGAGCCAGGCTCTATTTTATTTATTGATGAAATACATACCATAATCGGTGCCGGCGCGGCGTCTGGTGGTGTTATGGACGCATCAAACTTGCTTAAACCACTCCTTTCAAGTGGTAAGCTACGTTGTATGGGTTCAACAACTTACAACGAGTATAAAAATATTTTTGAGAAAGACCGTGCATTAGTACGTCGCTTTCAAAAGATTGATGTACTTGAGCCAAGTGTTGCCGATACCACTAAAATATTAAATGGATTAAAAGAGCGTTACGAAGAGCACCATGGTATTCGTTACACTCAAAAAGCATTAAAAGCAGCTGCAGAACTCAGTGCTAAATACATTAATGAGCGTCACTTGCCAGATAAAGCAATTGATGTAATTGATGAAGCCGGTGCAAGTCAGCGCCTGCAACCTAGCTCTAAACGTAAAAAAACCATTGGCGTGGCAGATATAGAACTAATTATATCTAAAATGGCACGTATTCCTGCGCAAAGCGTCTCGTCGACAGATAAAGAAACGCTTAAAAACCTAGACCGTAATCTTAAAATGCTCGTGTTTGGGCAAGATCAATCTATTGACGCACTTACATCAGCTATTCGTTTATCTCGCTCTGGTTTATCGAGCGAAGAAAAGCCAGTAGGTTCGTTTTTGTTTGCAGGGCCTACCGGTGTGGGTAAAACCGAAGTAACTAAGCAACTTGCTAAATGTATGGGTGTTGAGTTTATTCGTTTTGATATGTCGGAATATGTAGAGCGCCATGCAATAAGTCGACTAATTGGTGCTCCACCAGGGTATGTTGGTTTTGAGCAAGGTGGTTTATTAACAGAAGCGGTTATTAAAAACCCACATGCTGTTGTACTTTTAGATGAGATTGAAAAAGCGCATCCAGACATTTACAACATTTTGCTACAGGTTATGGATCACGGTACGTTAACCGATAATAACGGCCGTAAAGCTGACTTTAGAAATGTAGTGGTTGTAATGACTACCAATGCGGGCGTTCAAGAAACTACGCGTAAGTCGATTGGTTTTACAGAGCAAGATCATACGCACGATGCAATGGGTGCAATTAACAAAGTATTTTCACCAGAATTTAGAAACCGTTTAGATAACATCATTTGGTTTAATCACCTTGAACGTGAAGTTATTTTACTGGTGGTTGATAAGTTTATTGTGGAACTGCAAGCGCAGCTTGATAAAAAATCAGTTAACCTTGAGCTTACGTCTAAAGCGCGTGAGTGGTTGGCAGATAAAGGCTACGATAAAGCAATGGGTGCACGTCCAATGGCACGTGTTATTCAAGAAGAGCTTAAAAAGCAATTAGCTAACGAAATACTGTTTGGTGAACTTGTTGATGGCGGTACGGTTAAAGTATCAGTTAAAGACAAGAAGATTCGCTTTGATTACGAGAGTAATTTAACACCAGCGTAAAACGTTAATTAAATAATTTAATTAAATAAAATGGCCCGCTACATAATAGCGGGCCATTTTTTTGCTTTTTTTATAGGCAACAAAAAACCCAGCAAAAACTGGGCTTTTTGTTTATTAAATGTAATTGCTAGTCAATGTCTATCAATTACATTTAATAAACGCTTAAAGCTAGTAAAACACTAGCCAAAAACTAAATCTCGTTTACGCACTTACTTAGCGAGCACGGAATACGATACGACCCTTTGATAAATCGTAAGGAGTCATTTCTACCGTTACTTTATCGCCGGTTAAAATACGGATATAGTTTTTGCGCATTTTGCCTGAAATATGAGCCACAACTACGTGACCATTTTCTAGCTCAACTCGGAACATTGTATTTGGTAAAGTATCAAGGACTGTCCCTTGCATTTCGATTACGTCTTCTTTCGCCATGTTTAGCGTAACACCTCTTTAATAGTTAAACGCTGCAGATTTTGCCCAAAATACTCCAATAAGTAAAGGCGCAGGGGCTATATTTGCAAATTAAATAGCCACCCACTCATCATTGAGCTGTTTTTGAGCAGGTAAAAACTGAGTTTTGTACTTCATTTTGTCGCATTCATCAATTTGATAGCCCAAGTACACGTATTGCTTATTTTGCTCTTTAGCAAACTTTAGCTGCTCTAATATCATCACAGAGCCTAAACTATAGTGTTCAAAGTCGGGATCAAAAAAGGTATAAATTGCAGAAATAGCGCTATTCATACAATCAGTTACGGCAACTGCGACTAAAGTATCTTGGTGCCACAGTTCAATAAATGTGATCTTGAGCCAACTACAAAGCAAAAAACTTTGAAACTGTTCTTTTTCAGGAGGATACATACTTCCATCCTGATGACGCATCGTTATGTACTTGCTATAAAGTGGATAGTATTCAGGTCGCTCTTGCGTTGAATATTTTACCTCAAACTGTGTTTTTGCTTTGTTTAGTTTACGTTTTTGCGATTTTGAGGGCATAAAGTCTTGTGCTAATACACGTACAGAACTACATGCGCTGCATATTGGGCAGTGCGGACGGTATATTTGGTTACCACTGCGACGAAATCCCAAGCCTAATAAAGACTCAAATTTGTCGGTGCTGTAGCAACTGGGATCAAGAATAACTAAAAGTTGCTCTTGTCTGTTGGGTAAATAACTACAGTCAAACTCTTGGGTTAAACCAACACGTGCAGGAAGTTGCTCATTCATAGATTGCGTCAAGTTCTTGTGGCTCCCACATAATAGGGTTAACAGTATAGTTATGTGCAGTTTTTAGTTTAGCCAAAAATGTGGAACGGGGGATTACTTGTGCACCTAGGGTCATTAAATAAGGGTTTTCTAACTGGCAATCAATAAAATGTGCATTATGCCGTTTAAGCCAATTTACCAGTGCCCACATAGCAAGCTTGGAGCAATTGGTTTGATGATGAAACATAGACTCGCCACAAAAAACACCATTTTGCATAATACCGTATAAGCCACCTGCAAGCTCTCCGTTGCTCCACACTTCTAAGCTATGGGCAATGCCAGCATTGTGTGCATTAACGTAAGCGTCGAGCATGTCAGAGGTGATCCAAGTGCCATCGGTATCAAGGCGTTGATCGCGACAGGCTTCTATCACCTCTTCAAAGGCATTATTAATGGTTACTCTTACAGGGTGCTTTTTTAAATGTTTACGCAGGCTCTTACTTATATGAAAATCATTAAGCTCAAAAATGCCTCGCTCGCTGGGCGACCACCACATAATAGGCTCATCTTCACTAAACCAAGGGAATACTCCGCTTTTGTAGGCATTACTTAGGCGAGGTAAACTCAAATCTCCGCCAATTGCTAACAAGCCATCAGGGGATTCTAATGCGTATTCCGGATTGGGGAATGCTATATCGTTTTCGCTTAATTGGTATAGCTGATTTCTCATACAGTACTTATTTTATAATTGATCGTAAAAGTGTAACTATATTTTAGGCATAAAAAAAGGGCTGAATAATCAGCCCTATAATAATTTATTTAATTGCTTATAAATTATCTAAAAAACGTTCAGCATCAAGGGCAGCCATACAGCCTGTACCCGCAGATGTGATTGCTTGACGATAAATGTGGTCAGACACATCACCTGCAGCAAAAACGCCTTCTACGCTTGTTTGAGTCGCGTTACCGTGAAGACCAGACTCTACAACTAAGTAGCCATCTTTCATTTCTAGTTGACCAACAAACATATCAGTATTTGGCTTGTGGCCAATAGCAATAAATACGCCTGCTAAATCTAGCTCTTCAGTTGCATCAGAGTGTGCATCTTTAATACGAACGCCGGTTACGCCCATTTGGTCGCCTAATACTTCGTCAAGCGTGCGGTTGTAATGCATTACAACGTTACCGTTTGCTGCTTTTTCAGCAAGGCGGTCAGCAAGTATTTTCTCACTGCGGAAACTGTCACGACGATGAATAACATGTACTTCGTCAGCAATGTTAGATAAGTAAAGCGCTTCTTCAACCGCTGTATTACCACCACCAACAACCGCTACTTTTTGACCTTTATAGAAAAAGCCGTCACACGTAGCACATGCCGAAACACCACGGCCTTGGAAGTTAGTTTCAGACTCTAGGCCTAAGTATTTAGCAGAAGCACCCGTTGCAATGATTAATGCATCACATGTGTAAGTACCTTGGTCGCCAGTTAGTGTGAAAGGGCGCTTAGATACATCTACTTTATTGATGTGATCGAATATGATTTCAGTTTCAAAGCGCTCAGCGTGCTCTTTCATACGATCCATTAACGCAGGACCTGTTAAACCGTGTGCATCACCAGGCCAGTTTTCAACTTCAGTTGTGGTTGTTAATTGGCCACCTTGTTGAATGCCTGTAATTAAAACAGGGTTTAAATTTGCACGTGCTGCATATACTGCGGCAGTATAACCAGCTGGGCCAGAGCCTAAAATTAGTAGCTTACAATGTTTTGCTTCAGTCATTATTTTTTCCTAAACGTTTAATACGGTCTTTAATGCGCTCGATTCTAAGAAAAACAAGGCAGATGTAAACAAAATCCGCGATTATTTTTTTTATCAAATCGAAAAGCTGTGCAGTATTGTGTACTAGAGCTCTGTGCTTTTACAGTTAAAATGCCTAAGTAGCTCAATAAATAGACTAACAGGCAACAAAACAGCGTTATTTCATGACCCCTTTGATTTTTTTTGTTATGTTTTACCTAATTTTATTTGTCACTGATAGATTATGTGACCTAAGCAAATAGGCAACTATGTTATTTTGGCAGGAAAAACCCGCATTCGGGTTGACTTCAAAAGACGTTAACGTCTTAACCAATGCGCAAGATTACCGAACGCAATTGCTACGCTTGATAGCGAACGCAAAAAAACGAATTTATATTACTGCGTTGTATTTACAAGATGACGAAGCAGGTCGCGAAATTTTAGAAGCGCTGCATCGTGTGTCATTGGCAAACCCGGCACTTGAGGTAAAAGTGCTGGTGGATTTTCATCGTGCGCAACGTGGATTAATTGGCGCTGATAAATCAGACGGCAACGCAAGTTTATACTGTGACGATTTAGAAAAGTTTAAATCGAACGTACAAGTTTATGGCGTACCTGTAAAAGCTAAAGAATTGTTTGGCGTATTGCATTTAAAAGGTTTCGTAATTGATGACACCTTACTTTACAGCGGCGCAAGCTTAAATAACGTGTACTTGCAATACAACGAGCGCTACAGGCTCGATCGTTACTTTTTAATAACGCAGAGCGAACTGTGTGACTCAGTAGTTGATTTTATTGAAACAAAGCTACTTTCATCAGTGGCCGTGCCACGCATTGACACACGACCGCTTAAGCGTTTGCACGACTTTAAGCTTGATCAAAAGCAATTAATGCGTGATTTAAAAGTCGCAAGCTATAACGCAGCAGAGCAGCTAAATACACAAGCATTAGGTATTCGTTTGTTTTTAGGACTCGGGCGTCGTAATAACGAGTTAAATCGTTTAATAAAAGCGTTATTTGATACAACAGAGCAAGAGCTTGTGTTGTATACGCCATACTTCAATTTTCCGGCACCGCTTATGCGATCACTGCGCCGATTATTAAAGCAAGGCAAGCAAGTGACTATTGTTGTAGGCGATAAAACAGCAAATGACTTTTATTTACCGCCAAGCGAGCCGTTTAGTAAAATAGGGGCATTACCTTATTTATACGAAACTATTTTGCATAAATTTGTAAAAACGCAAAAGCGTCATATCGATAACGGTAATTTAAATGTGTACCTGTGGAAAGATGAAAGCAATTCGTTTCATTTAAAAGGTATTTGTTCAGATAGAACAAAGCATTTACTGAGCGGGCATAACTTAAATCCGCGTGCATGGGGTCTTGATATCGAAAACGGTATTTTAATAGAAGATCCAGAGCAAACAATTATGGATGCTATTGATAACGAAAAGCAGGAAATTTTACAACACTGCCGACGTTTAACAGGCCCAGATGATTTAGAAACGATGGATGATTACCCGCAGCCAGTTAAAAAACTACTTGGCCAAGCTAAGCGCGTAAAAGTAGATTTTATAATTAAGCGTTTTATCTAAATAAGTTTATATAAATCTGAAATTTAAATACAAAAAAAGCAGCTAATTAGCTGCTTTTTTTATGGGTTGTAGTTAGGTAGTTACATTACTTAATACCAACCTAACTACAAAACGCTAAATTATGCGTTTTCTACCGCTGTGCGTGGGTCAACATATTCCATGTTGAACGCTTCTGCTACTTCTTTGTAAGTTACTTGGCCTTTAATTACGTTTAAGCCTTTTAAGAAGTGAGCGTCATCTAGTAACGCCTTTTTATAACCTTTGTTTGCAAGGTTAATGATGAAAGGCAATGTTGCATTGTTAAGTGCGAACGTAGATGTGCGTGGAACAGCACCAGGCATGTTAGCAACACAGTAGTGAACAACTTCATCAACGATGAAAGTAGGATCAGCATGCGTTGTTGCTTTAGAAGTAGCAATACAGCCACCTTGGTCGATTGCAACGTCAACAATTGCAGAACCAGGTTTCATTGCTTTAATGTGCTCAGCAGTTACTAGTTTAGGTGCAGCTGCACCTGGGATTAGTACGCCACCAATTACTAAATCAGCTTCTAGTACGTGTTTTTCTAGTGCATCAGCAGTTGAGTAAATAGCTTTTACTTTATTACCAAATTGCGCGTCTAGTGCACGTAATACGTCGATGTTACGGTCAAGAACGACAACTTCAGCACCAAGGCCAACAGCCATTTGCGCTGCACTACGACCAACCATGCCGCCGCCAATGATAACAACTTTAGCCGCTTCAACGCCTGGTACGCCACCTAGTAGCATGCCACGACCGTGGTTAGATTTTTCTAGCGCTTGTGCACCAGCTTGAATAGACATACGACCAGCAACTTCGCTCATAGGAGCAAGAAGCGGTAAACCACCGCGAGAGTCAGTTACAGTTTCGTATGCAATACAAATAGCTTTGCTTTTTACAAGGTCTTCAGTTTGTGGAAGATCAGGTGCAAGGTGTAAGTAAGTGAAAAGAATTTGGTCTTCACGTAACATTGCACGTTCAACAGCTTGTGGCTCTTTTACTTTTACAATCATGTCAGCTTTAGCGAAAACGTCAGCAGCAGTTGCTAAAATTTCAGCACCCGCTAGCGTGTAATCTTCGTTAGTAAAACCAATACCCATGCCTGCATCAGTTTCTACAATCACTTGATGACCGTGGTTTACTAATTCACGAACACTCGCAGGAACCATACCTACACGGTATTCATGGTTTTTAATTTCTTTAGGAACACCAATAATCATATCATTTGCCTTATTAAGAACGGATTAACATTTTTCACTATTATATTCATCATAAGCCCGTGTGTCTCACCTTTTTTAAATTCAAATCTAGTGTTATCATCTATATAACAAAAATAAACAGCATAAAAAACTAGTTGGCACTATGCATCAGTTATTAGATAGAATTGACCGTAAAATTTTAATGGAATTACAGCACGATGGACGCCTTTCAAATGTTGAACTGGCCAGACGAGTTGGCCTAAGCGCCACGCCCTGTCTGGAGCGAGTGAAAAAGCTAGAACGAGAAGGCTACATACTTGGCTATAAAGCAGTGGTCGATCCAGCTAAGCTTGGGCAAGGTTTATCGGTGTATGTAGAAGTAACAATTACTAAAACATCTCCCGACGTATTTGATGAGTTTAGTGCGGCCGTTAAAAAGCACGAAGAAATTATCGAATGTCATTTAGTATCGGGTAATTTTGATTTTTTACTTAAAACGCGCGTAAATGATATGTCAGAATACCGTGGTGTATTAGGTGACATATTATTAAAATTGCCTAACGTTAGTGAAAGCCGAACTTATGTAGTAATGGAAGAAGTAAAAGGTGAAGAAGGCGTAATTATTCGTCCTTATATTACTTAAGGTTATTTATATTAGCTGCGTCATTTGCTTGTATAAGCTCAAATTATAAAAACTTGTTCATAATCAGGCCATCAAGGTTAAGATAAAGTGCAACAAATTGCATTTCCTGCTAAGGTATTTCACTGCTAAGTAAGTGTGAATAAAAATAGAATAATAAAGAGGAATAGGGAACTATGCGCCTAAACGGTGTGCAAAGACTATTAGAAACTGGGCTGATTATCAGCACCTTTACGGCAATATTTATTTTATGTGCCTTGATCAGCTTTGATCCAGCAGATGCTGCATGGTCGCAAACTAGTTTTAGCGAAGTAAGCAATATCACAGGAGCAGCCGGTGCATGGATAGCCGACATTTTATTACTCACCTTTGGTTGGTTGGCTTACTTAGTGCCAGCGGCCATTCAGCTATTTGGCTACTTGCTATTTAAACAACCTCACCGCATTTTACAGCTTGATTACACCACCTTAGCGCTGCGTGTTATTGGTTTTGCTTTGTTTATCACCTCAGCTACCGCTATTAGTAGTATCAATTTTGACGATATTTATAACTTTTCCTCTGGTGGGGTAGTGGGCGATGTTATTGCATCAGCCATGATGCCTGCGTTTAACTTTACCGGCACCTCTATATTATTGCTGTGTTTCTTTTTTGCCGGGCTTACCTTATTAACGGGTGTATCGTGGGTTGATTTTGTAGATTACCTTGGCGATTTAATGGTTAGGTTTTATCGCTTTATAGTATCGTACGCAAAAGGTTGGATGCACCGAGAACACGCTGCGGGCAAAGCAAATAATCACGATGAAGTAGACGCCCATTTTGAAGAGGATATAAAAGAGCAAATAGAGCTGCCTACATCAGCTAAAAAAGCAGATAAACAAAAAGCAATTAATAAACCGCAAACGCCATTTAGCGAGCCACAAATTAGTGACGATTTTATGCCGTTTGACGAGCTTGACGACATACTCGATCAAGAAATTGGCTTTAGCGCCATAGACGACGAACCAATGGACACGGCCGCTGCATTAAACGCGCTTGATCAAAGCCCAGTTGTAGAACCTGAAAAGCCAGTTACAACAGTGGTATCACCAGCAAGACCAATGCCTAAATCAAAAGCGCAATATCAACCACCGCCGACGGCAAAAGAGAAGTTTGAGCAATTATTGACGCAAGAACCACCACCGGGGCCATTACCGTCGCTCGATTTACTCGACAGACCGGATAAAGCTAAAAACCCTATTTCGCAAGAAGAGCTCGATACAGTATCGCGCCTAGTAGAGACAAAACTACTCGACTTTAACGTACAAGCTAAAGTTGTAGCGGTATACCCAGGCCCTGTTGTTACACGCTTTGAGCTAGATTTAGCGCCAGGTATTAAAGTGTCAAAAATTACAGGTTTGGCTAAAGATTTAGCCCGTTCGCTTTCGGCAATTAGTGTGCGTGTTGTAGAAGTTATACCGGGTAAAACATATGTTGGTATTGAGCTTCCTAATAAACATCGCGAAATAGTACGTTTGTCAGAAGTAATAAACGCACCTAAATTCGAGCAAAATCCATCGCCACTTACCATGGTGCTTGGTAAAGACATTGCCGGTCAGCCGGTATGTGCTGATTTAGGTAAAATGCCACATTTATTGGTAGCCGGTACAACTGGTTCAGGTAAATCAGTGGGCGTTAATGTCATGATAGTAAGCTTGCTTTACAAATCGGGCCCTGACGATGTACGTATGATTATGATTGACCCTAAAATGCTTGAGCTATCAGTATACGAAGGCATTCCGCATTTATTGTGTGAAGTAGTCACCGACATGAAAGAAGCCGCTAACGCACTGCGTTGGTGTGTGGGCGAAATGGAACGTCGTTATAAATTAATGTCAGCATTGGGTGTGCGTAACTTAAAAGGTTACAACCAAAAAGTGCTTGATGCCAATGAAGCGGGTTACCCAATTCTTGATCCATTATTTAAAGACACCGATGGCATGAAAGAAGGCCCAGACGAACTAGGTAAGTTACCAAGTATTGTTGTAGTAATAGACGAATTTGCCGACATGATGATGATTGTTGGTAAAAAAGTAGAAGAGCTGATTGCCCGCATAGCCCAAAAAGCACGTGCGGCAGGTATTCATTTAATACTGGCAACGCAGCGCCCTTCGGTAGATGTAATAACAGGTTTAATTAAAGCAAATATACCAACGCGTATGGCGTTTCAGGTGTCTAGCAAAATAGACTCGCGTACCATACTTGACCAGCAAGGCGCAGAAAACTTACTGGGTATGGGCGATATGCTTTATTTACCACCAGGCACTAGCGTACCAGAGCGTGTACATGGCGCGTTTGTAGACGACCATGAAGTACACGCCGTAGTAAACGATTGGAAAGCGCGTGCTAAGCCAAATTACGTTGATGAAATACTCAATGGTGATGCCAGTGAAGATATTTTATTGCCAGGTGAAGCAAGCGAAAATGCAGACGAAGAGAACGATCCGTTATACGACGAAGCCGTGTCGTTTGTAATTGAAACCGGCAAGGTATCGGTATCGTCAGTGCAACGTAAACTACGTGTTGGCTATAATCGCGCAGCACGTTTAGTCGAACAAATGGAAACATCGGGTATCGTGAGTTCACCAGGTCATAATGGCGCTCGCGATGTATTAGTACCTAATGGAGCAAATTAATGAAAAAATTTAACGCCTTATTATTAGTGTTAGGCAGCGTACTTGCCGCACCAAGCTTTGCTGACGACAGCCAAGCATTACAAGACAGACTTGCTACTTTAAAAAGCTTTAAAGCGCAGTTTGCACAAAAAGTAACAGACAAAGAAGGCCAAGCGGTTATGCAAGGCGAGGGCACAATAGCGCTTCAACAGCCTATGATGATTCGCTGGCAGCAAACAAACCCAGACGATACATTGTTTGTATCAAACGGCGATAAAACCTATTACTTCGACAGTTTTGCTGAGCAAGTAACAATTATGAAAACCAGCAGCCTAATCGACTCAACACCATTTGTGCTACTTACATCAAAAGACCCAGCACAATGGGAAAAATACAGCGTACTTGCAACAAATACAGGCTTTAGTGTAACGCCAAATAAAGGCGTAGAAAGCCAAGTAGAACAACTTGATATAGCGTTTGCGGGTAACGAGCAAGGCCTTGCTAAACTAGTGGTTACCGACAACTCAGGGCAGCTATCGTCATTTACGTTTAACAATGCCCAAGTTAATACGCCGCTTGATAAAAGCACTTTTGAATTTACGCCTCCTGAAGGTGTTGAAATAGACGATCAGAGTAACGGTGAGTAATTTAGGATTTAATTTTGGGCCCGATGTACGGCCACTTGCTGCGCGTATGCGCCCCACAACGCTTGACGAGTACATTGGTCAGCAACACTTATTAAGTGCTGATAAACCACTGCATCAAGCCATTGTTGCAGGGCGATGCCATAGTTTAATTTTATGGGGCCCACCGGGTGTAGGTAAAACAACACTTGCGCAAATAATTGCCAACCATGCTGATGCCTCACTTATACAAATGTCGGCGGTAACCGCAGGCGTAAAAGATATACGCGACAGCGTAACGCAAGCGCGGGACAACTTAGAAAGCCGTGGCCAACGCACCCTTATGTTTGTTGACGAGGTTCACCGCTTTAATAAGTCTCAGCAAGATGCGTTTTTACCGCACATAGAAGACGGCACCTTTATATTTGTAGGTGCAACCACCGAAAACCCATCGTTTGCCCTTAACAACGCTATATTGTCGCGTGCACGCGTGTATGTTTTAAAATCGCTTGCCGATGCCGACTTATATACCGTAATAGAACGTGCACTTAAACAAGACGAGCAGCTAAGCCAAAAACACATCACTATTGCCGACAACGCTAAAAAGGCACTATGCCAAGCAAGTGGCGGCGATGCGCGTAAAGTACTTAATTTACTTGAACAAGCGGTTGATTTAACAACCGAGCAAAACGGTCAATACAACGTAGACGAGCACGTACTTAGCCAAGTTTTACCTACTCATTTAGCTAAATACGATAAAGGCGGCGATGAATTTTACGATTTAATATCAGCCTTTCATAAATCAGTACGTGGTAGCTCTCCCGATGGTGCGCTGTATTGGTATTGCCGAATTTTAGCCGGTGGTGGCGACCCTTTGTATGTAGCAAGGCGTTTACTTGCCATTGCAACAGAAGACATAGGTAACGCCGATCCGCGTGCGATGGAAGTGGCCTTAAATGCGTGGGATATATTTCAGCGAGTAGGGCCCGGCGAAGGCGAACGTGCAATTGCACAAGCCACATTGTATTTAGCCAGCGCACCCAAAAGTAATGCGGTGTATATGGCGTTTAATCAAGCCAAAACAGACGCTCAAAACGAGCCAAGTTACCCAGTGCCAGAGCATTTACGTAATGCCCCAACTAATTTAATGAAAGACTTAGGGTATGGCGCTGAGTACCGTTATGCGCATAATGAAGAGGGTGCATTTGCCGCAGGTGAAAAATATTTACCACCAGAAATGGACGGTAAAGAATATTACTTACCGAGCGAGCGCGGACTTGAACAAAAAATCAAACAAAAACTCGATTACCTAAAAGAGCGCGATGCGCAAAGCCAACTTAAACGATACGAAAATGATTAAACTTTATATGATGATCGCCCTTGGCGGAGCCTCAGGTGCGTGTTTACGGTTTTTTATTAGCGAAAGCATGCTAAAACTCCTCGGTAGGGGATTCCCTTTTGGCACGTTGACGGTTAATATTCTGGGTTCATTGTTAATGGGCATTTTGTACGGTTTGATAGATAAAGAAATTATCACCGCAAGCCCCGCTAAAACCCTTATCGGTATTGGCTTTTTAGGTGCATTAACCACCTTTTCAACATTCTCAATGGACTCGTTGTTGTTATTACAACAAGGTCACTTTATTAAAATGGCCCTCAATATCATCTTAAACGTGATGGTGTGTATTTTTATGGCTTGGCTGGGCCTTCAGCTAGTAATGCAAAAAGGTTAAAAAACTAACATGTTAGATTCTAAATTTTTACGTCAAGACATCGAACAAACTGCAGCACGTTTAGCAGCGCGCGGTTACGAACTCGATGTAGCGACGGTAACGGCACTTGAAGAAAAACGCAAAACATTACAAGTAAAAACGCAAGAACTTCAAAGTCAACGTAATGCAAGCGCAAAAGCAATTGGTCAAGCCAAAGCTAAAGGCGAAGACGCACAGCCACTACTTGATGCAGTGGCTAACTTAGGCAGTGAGCTAGACGCCGCTAAAACAGAGCAAGATGAAGTATTAGCCGCAATTAACGACATTGCTTTAGCAATTCCAAACTTGCCAGACGAGTCGGTACCCGCAGGTAAAGACGAAGACGACAACGTTGAAATTTTAACGTGGGGCACACCTAAAAAATTCGATTTTGAAGTTAAAGACCACGTAGATGTAGGCCAAGACCTAAACGGCTTAGACTTTGAAATGGGCGTTAAAATTAGTGGCGCACGCTTTACTGTAATGCGCGGCCAAGTAGCGCGTATGCACCGTGCACTAACGCAATTTATGCTAGATACACATGCTGATAAAAACGGCTATACAGAAATGTATGTACCGTACTTAGTAAATAGTGCAAGCCTTTACGGCACGAGCCAACTACCTAAATTTGCGGGCGATTTATTCCACACATTAGGCCTTGTAAATGACGACGGCGAACAACAAGCCGGCTTTAGCTTAATTCCTACAGCTGAAGTACCGCTTACAAACAGCGCACGCGACGAAATTTACGATGAAAGCGATTTACCAATTCGCTTAGTTGCCCACACGCCGTGTTTTAGAAGTGAAGCAGGCAGCTATGGTCGCGATACTCGTGGTCTAATTCGTCAGCACCAGTTTGATAAAGTTGAACTTGTACAGCTTGTAAAACCAGAAGACTCAATGGCAACGCTTGAAGAGTTAACAGGTCACGCAGAGCAAATACTACAAGCGCTTGAACTTCCGTACCGTAAAGTAATTTTATGTATGGGCGACATGGGCTTTGGCTCAGCTAAAACATACGATTTAGAAGTATGGTTACCTGCTCAAGACACATACCGCGAAATTTCGTCTTGTTCAAACATGGCTGATTTTCAGGCGCGTCGTATGCAAGCACGTTTTCGCCGTGAAGGTGTTAAAAAGCCAGAGTTACTACATACACTAAATGGTTCAGGCTTAGCCGTTGGCCGTACACTAGTAGCCATACTAGAAAACTACCAACAAGCCGATGGTACAGTAGTAGTACCTGAAGTATTACGCCCATACATGGGTGGACTTGAAGTAATTGGTAAACAATAAAAATCAAGTTTAAGTTAAGCAAGCTTTAAGCTTGTAAATCTTAAGACGAAAGCCGCTGTTTGCAATGAACAGCGGCTTTTTTATTTTAGGTTAAAGGCAAAAGCTTAGAGAAAAATTTAAGTTATCTTATTAATAATATCGCTTACACCTATTTTTATAGCTCATTACTTTTTTGTCCGATATTACTGATCTCTACCATTTTGGGGCATTTCTACATCAAGGAAACTTAAATATCGGCTAACTAGTTGTTTACAAGTCCTTATTAGCTGGTTAAATTAGAACCTTTGTAAGACTTGGACATTTGTCGGTTTATAAAGCGACAAATGTCGGATATAAAGTTTTTATGTTTTATGGAGAGTTCTGGTGCGAGTTCTAGCAATTTTATCATTCATTATTATTTTCTCTTTTCCTGTAAATGCAAAGATAGCTGATATTTCTTGGAGTGAATTCATAGAACAAACTGAATTAGTCGCTGTTGTATCAATTCAAGAAATGAAACGAATTGATGAAGTATATGGCGTAACAAAAGTAAAAGTTCTGAAAGTTATAAATGGAACCGACAATCACAAAGAAATTTATATTGATTGGAGCATTGGAAGAATCAGTCAGCCATTATTTGATATTTACCATAATTATGTTGTCTTCTTGAAGAAAAATGATAATGGAAAATATGAAGCTTCAATTATTGGACGATCCTTTTGGAAAGTAGAGAAAGACTATTCTACTCAAGAGTTTTTTATTGATTTAGATATGGATATCTATATGAGAAATTTGATAAATATACCTGAATACATTTATGGCTTAAGAGAAGTTTCTCCTAATAATCAACATGGAAAACCGTATAATGTCAGAAGGGTTTATTTAAAAAATCTAACTGAATATTTTGAGTCAAATAAAACATAACAAGCTGTTGAACAAGGACAAAAAACAGTTGGTTTTTGCTCCTTCGTCGCCTATTTTAACCAACTATTTTATTGCCTGTTAATAGGGCGTTAGGTGTTTCTCAGGTTTGGAGTTCAAATGGGATTTAAGTTTTGGTTCGTTAGAGCATTAAAAGTATTTCTTGGAGTAGCTGCCTTACTTTTTATAGTTGAGTTGCTTAAACAGCATTCAGTTCAAGAAGCATTAATTTTTGCTTGTACTTGGTCTTCAATCACAACAACAGTGTTTATATGTTCAAGATTATATCAATCACGTAAAGGTGTAGAGTGTGCTTTGTGCAATGATATTCCAGACAAAAGTGATAAAAACACCTAACAAAGAATTTAAAGCGGGACTGCTAACAGTTTGCTCGGTTTCGCTTCGCTACACATTTTAGCAAACAATTATCAGCCCCTTAAATGGGCGTTATAAGGTTTTGATATGGAAGTCACATTCGAGTTGGTTATTGGCATCGCATTTTTCTTAGTCGGTGCTAGATTTGTTTATATCGGTAAAATGGATGTCGAGTTTGGTATCACTAATGGTCAATCAGGCTCTCGTACAAAATTCACTTCTTCTCAAACTAAATCTTTAGAGGGAACAAGTGCTAGACTAGCTGGTGCATTAATATCTATCTTTGGTATTTTACTGTACGTGTTTATGGAAAAAGGTGACGTCTTGTTTGTGTTGTAAACAACCTTATAACAACACGCCCTGAGGTGGACGACTAGTAAAATTTAGCTATTAACTGCAAATTTTAAAAGTGGTGAGCCTCTGCGTTTTAAGGCCGCTAAATACGTCGATTCATTGTAGGGTGTATTCGTTTTCCAACACCTAAATACAATCCTTATCCATTTAAATGCCAGTGATCTAATAATGCTGTTATGCGGCTTACCCTTGGCTTTTTGTTGCTCATAATACGCTTTAGCCCAAGGAAATTAATTAGACACCCATCCTAAAATTACTGTCAATAAAGACATGAATAAACTGACCTTATGGGGTCAAACGTAAATGAATAGCTTTGGTTTACGGTGGGGCAACTGTATTACCTTGTTCATAATATAGAAAAGCTGCAAAACACGATGCATTAAGAAGGGTAAGCCCTCTTACTCTAAATAAAAGCCACTCAAACACCCGTAATCCCTTCCAAAACGCCAATTAAAACAATATCAAACACTTCTATATTCTGCGTAAAAATACAGTAATCAATTGAACCAAAATAGGAACTCAGCTATGGTTTGTTTATCAATAAAAACAAATTTAAAAACGAGTTAATCTACAGGCTTTTTAGTTGCCTTAGGAGTCACAGTTGAATTTTGATGATTTGAAATCGATTATCGATACTGAAAATGACCAAGAATTAAAACTTACTTCTAATTTTTGGGAAATCACTAAAAACTCCAATTCAGAATTGAAGCCTTGGTTATCTGAAGATCAATTTAATCAGATTTTCTCAAACCTATTAGAGTATCAAAATAACGAGACTGTGTTTGTCTTTGAGTCTTTCGAACGCATATACAAAGATTCAGGTTTAACTAAAAGGTTAACTGAACAGCTAGATTTAAACTGGGCTAGCTTTAATGCTTTTCAAAGCGATACCGAAATTCTTTATTTCTATATGGTGCCAAAAAGTTTAAATTGGGTTTTATATGCAAACAGAGACTTTTGGCAGTTTGCAAAAGGCAACTAACAAGCCCATCAAGCTGATTCGCAACGCTGTTGCAAAGAACAAAGGCGCAACAAATTGTGCCAGCACAGCTCACGGCTTATGGGAGCGTTAGCTGTATTGTCGTACTGTTGTGATTATATAATGTTACAGATTTGCCCTTGCTCAAAAAATATTCTGCACATATATTTAATTGGTACTTAATTGTTTTAATAAGAGGGATTTATGAAAATATTACACAAATGGATAATTTTGGCGGGTTTATTATTAGCCGCTCTTATTTCGTATGGCTACGGATTTTCTCAAGGCATAGTTATCTTTGTTGTTTTAGGTGTGGCTTTGGAACTTACATTTTGGTTTGGTGTTTTTGGTAAAAAGCAGCAATGTAACGAACACCCCCGCAACTAATCTACAGCTAACAACACGCCCTGAGGTGGACAGCAAGCGCTAAAGCTCACTTTCCACCGCAAATTTTAACAGCGGTGATCCTTTACTTTTCAATGCAGTTAAGTAAGTTGATTCATCGTATGGCGTATGTGTTTTCCAGCACCTAAATAGTATTCGTGTCCACTTAAACGTCAATGATTTGATGATGGTATTATGGGGCTTTCCTTTGGCTTCTTGCTGCCGATAATATGCTTTTGCCCAAAATGAATAGCGCACAGATAATCCTGCCCATTCCACAAACGTTTACCTTAACAACTTAGTGCATGATTACCGCCAGTGTATCCATTCCTTTTTGCCACTGCGTTCGGTTACTGGAGCAATGCCTGCGTATTGTTGTATGTCAGCGACGGAAAATTAATTAGACACCCATCCTAAAATTACTGTCAATAAAGACATGAATAAACTGGCCTTATGAGGTCAAACGAAAGTGAATACCTTTAGTTTACGCTGGGGCAACTGTATTGTATTGTTCATAATATAGAAAAACTGCAAAACACGATGCATTAAGAAGGGGAAGCCCTTTTAACCTAAATAAAAGCCACTCAACCACTCGTAATCACTTCCAAAACGCCAATTTAAACAACACCAAACACTTCTTTATATTCTGCGTAAAAATACAGTAATCAATTGAACCAAAATAGGAACTCAGCTATGGTTAATGCATCAATAAAAATAAATTTAAAACGAGTTAATCTACAGGCTCGTTAGGGCTTTCTGGAGTCACGGATGAAATTTAAACTACTTTTTATTTTCCTCGTATTTATTTCAACATTCGCGTATTCGAATGAAATTGATGAATTCTGGAATACAGAAGCTGCATATAAAAACAAAGCTGAAAGTTATATTTCTCTGCTGTACAGTAACAAGCCTGAACTTCTTGTTATTGAATTTTCTATTAAACGCAACCCAACGAAAATTGAATCTGAATTAGAGCACTATGTATTTTTTAAGGCGCTCGACAAAGCGAGTATCGTTGATACTAAAGATCCTGCTATTCTAGAATGGGCTAAATCTAATGGTACAAGTGCTAAAGATATAACCGTCTATGACGTAGTTTTCGAGTTGCCTAAAACTAATAATATCAGTCCAGTAATAATGTCAGTTGGGCAAGAGACTGGCATTTTAAACAACAAATGGGCAGAATTAATAAAACCCTAACAAGCATTTCAAACGGAACAAATACAGTTGGTTAGGTTCCGCTTCGATTCACATTTTAACCAACTATTTTTGTCCGCTTAAGTGGGCGTTTATATTGCAAGGATAAGTATGAAGCTAGCATCTAGATTTATGCCTGAATACAAACCGCAAAAGGGAGGGAAAATAGCTCTCTTTCTAACGGCTTGTTTATTTCTTGCTACATTTTATTATTCGCCAATTGTTTTGGTAGTTTTTGCAGGTATCGCGATTTTAGCGTTTGTCTGGAGTTACTTCGAACAATCAAAGATTGATGCTTACTTTGCAAAACTGTGCACAGACCGAAACGGTATTACTATTTGCAACTTCGCAAGAGAGTTCGATGCTCGCGGAGTAGATACTTGGATAATTCGCGCTACATATGAGGAAGTTCAACGAGCTATATGTTCTGATCAATTAGTACCGCTAAAAGCGACAGATCATTTATTCGATACGCTCAAGTTCGATGGAGATGATTTAGATTTGGATCTAATAGAAATTATAGCTCAGCGAACTGGTCGCAGTTTAGACGGATATGAAGAAAATCCATTTTATGGCAAAGTAACTACGGTTCGTAATTTAGTTCTTTTTTTTAATTACCAACCTGTGGTAAATGCAACATAACAACAAAATACCATGGGGTCAGGTCTTTCTTTTTGCCATTAGCTTTATTATTGGTTATTTCATGTAAATTAATTCGGTATCACCAATATAAGCTTTGAATCTTCCCCATCGGTTAATATAGCTATATTTTCCTCAGTTGTTACAAACACATCTCTTAATCGTCCTGCGGTCTCTGGGAATATGTGAGACTGCGTAAACTCACCATTAGGGCCAGATTAATTTACAATTGGAGTGGCTGTCTAGTTTAATGCGAGCTTTGATATCACGCGTAAACATTCAACAATCGATTGTACCCAGGTAGAAACCCGGCTATGGTTTGTTTATCAAGATAAATAAACCAGCTAATTTACATGTTCGTTATGTCTCACGGAGGTTTTATCGCTCTATGAATGTTTTTCTAATAATTGCAGGTACATTAAGTGCTGTTGTAGCAACTTTGCATTTGGGTTGTATCTATTTTGGAGGTTCTTGGTATCGGTTCTTCGGTGCAGGAGAGCAAATGGCATTACTTTCTGAGCAAGGAAGTATTAAACCAACTCTTATTACTAGTGTAATTGTTCTGATTCTATCAACTTGGTCATTGTATGCATTTTCAGCCGCAGGTGTTATTTTTAAACTTCCATTCATCCGCCTAGCTCTTGTATTAATAACTTTTATTTATTTAGCCCGAGGTGTTGCAGGGTTCTTTCTAATAAATAACCCTATGGGGCGTTCGCCTGAGTTTTGGATTTGGAGTTCTATTATTTGTTTATCTTTTGGTATTATTCACCTTGTTGGTTTAAAACAGCAATGGGCAAGCTTGTGAGTGAAGTGTAATCTAATAAAGAATCAAACAAGGGCTATTACAATTGGCTTTTGGTAAAGCATTATATTTATAGTTAACCACTGGTCGCTAATAATTGACGGAACAAGGAATATTAAAATGGATAAAATGTCAGTTCACATAACCTCTAAACCTTTAGATACTTACCCGCAAAAACAAATTTTAAAGGTGGTAGCTGATGAAGTAACCGAAAAAGCGACTGTGCACAAAGCAGCGGTTCAAAGTGACCAAGTGGATATATCCGAAGAAGGAAAAGAAAAAAGTCTGGAAGATCAAAATCGTGAAGCGTTACGTAAATTATCAGGCAATGAAGATGCAAGTCAGGCATCACAATCAGAAGGTGACCCTATTGATGAACAGATTGCTGAAATACAAGAAAAGATAGAAAAACTATTACAGGAAACTGCATTATTACGCAGTAAAGATGATGAAGAGTCGCAGGCTAAAGTGAGGGTACTAGAAGCAGAAATTACCGGGCTTAACACTCAACTTATTGAATTATTGAGACAGCAATTAGAATCGGGTAAATAACAAGCACAGTAAGTATATGCAAAGGCAATTGGAGACAAGAACGTTATTAATAACATAATGAAGACGCTCACCTTAATCTTAAAACTAAAGGGGTTAACCCCTGATCTTACTGATCAAATTACTTAATTAACCAAAGTGGCTTATTGAAAGCCGCTACTTACTTTAAAAGCGCAGCGGCTTTTATTTGCTTTATGAATTAGTTTGCTGTCATCAACATTAGCTTTGCCTCTTTACCGTCTGTTAATACTGCGACGTTACCTTTATCAGTTATAAACACATCTCTTAACCTGCCTGCGGCCTTGGGAAATACGTGAGACTGCGTAAATTCACCACTTACCAGATTAACGCTGTAGAGCTTTTTATCAACAAGAGTAGTGATAAGCACATGTTGTTGTAATGAAGGAAAAGCTGCATGTTTAGAGCCGTAATACGCCATGCCTGATGGCGCTATTGATGGCGTCCAATTAACACTTGGTTTTTGCATGCCTTTATATTCGGTAAAGGGTGAAATACGCGCTTGCGAGTAATCTTTGCCATAGGTGATTACCGGCCAGCCATAATTAGTGCCAGCGGTTAAATAGTTTAGTTCGTCACCGCCTGCAGGGCCGTGTTCGTTGCTAATAATTTGCTGCGTATCGTAATCATAAACTAAGCCTTGAGGGTTACGATGACCGAGTGAGTAAACAGCATGCGCATTTGGGTTTTTGTGATTAATAAATGGGTTGTCTATTGGAATGGTGCCATCTAGGTTTATACGTAATATTTTACCAAGTTGGCTGGTGATAACTTGTGCTTGCTCTCTAAAGTCAAACCCATCGCCCGTTGAAACTAATAACGTATTGTCGGGTAGGACAAGGGCGCGTCCTGCGTAATGTTGCGGTGTGTTTTTATCAGTCGCTACTTTATAAATAATGTTAGGTTTTGAAAAGTCAGTGCCATTAAACGTGGCTTTGGCAACAACAAGCCTGTTTGCGCTTGCACCACCTTGGGCATAAGTAAAAATAATTTCTTTTGAGTCGTTATAATCTGGTGATAACACAATGTCGAGTAAACCACCTTGGCCTGCTACGTATAAACCTGTTAGGTTTAATTTTACTCTTGATTGCACATTGTTTTTAACTATAACTACGTGGCCATCACGCTCTGTAATTAACCATGTGCCGTTTGGTAGTTCAACCATGCTCCACGGAGACTGTAATTGCGTAGCCAGTGTTTGTGTACTGTATTGCTCCTTTGGTAGCGCAGCATCTGCATTAACAGAAAACGAAAAAAGCGAAAGCAAAGTAAAAAAAGAGATACATTGTTTACGGGGCAAGCCTTTGCTAGCATGGCTTGCATAAGAAAAAAGCTTTATTTTAAGTTGAGATAACCATGTCGTTTTTAACACGTATATTGCCTTCATTTTTAGTTTCTTGGTTACTTACATTCACACTTGCTAGCTTGTTTCATAGCCAATATGTTGTCAATCAATTAGTTAATGTAGGTGTAGTGGTGGGCTTTAGTGATCGTGCTAGTTTAACGCTTGATGATTGGTTAGGCCTATTACCTACCTACGGCGCTATTATTGCCGTAGCACTTGCCATCGCTTTTTTTGTTACCGCAAAGCTTAATAAAAAGGTTCAAAAATACAGTACTCAGCTATTTGTTATTGCTGGCATTGTGGCATTTGCTATTGTGTTAATTGCCATTGAATCAATTATGAATATTCATATTATAGCGGGCGCAAGAGGCTGGGGTTTTTATGCTCAACTGCTTGCAGGCGCGGTAGGTGGTTTGGCGTTCTCGCAATTAGTTAAGGCAACTAAAACCCAAAAATCGTGTTAGATGTGTGAATATAAATACGGCTTATACGTTATTTAGTGATTAATAAATAAAGGCCGCTGTTTATTGTAAACAGCGGCCTTTAAATATGGTTTTTAGAGTTGAATTAAAAAATTAAACTAATTAGTTTGTAGCTACTTAGCCCAAAAATTAGGATTAAAACGGGTAGGGTAACCAGGTTTAATACCAAAGAGTTAGTGTAGTTTCCCATAACCCCTTTTTGATTAACCAGCCATACAAGGTAGGTGCTAACAATAGGAAGTAATAAACCGTTAGCCGCTTGTGCGAATATAATTACCGCGACAGGGTCTAAACCGAGTGACGCCACCGCAGCACCAAACAATAAAATAACAATAGCGACGCCTTTAAAGCGCGTGTTACCCATATCGTTTGACCAACCTAACATGCCACACACAGCATAAGCACCCGCAAGTGGCGCTGTAATAGCACTTGTTAAACCTGCAGCAAATAAACCAATAGCAAAAAAGTAATGAGCGGCGTCACCAAGCAATGGCTCTAGCTGCACGGCCATGTTAGCCGCACTAATTTGCCCCGCATCGGTGCCATAAAATGCAACTGAAGCTGTAGATAAAATAGCTAAAGTGATCACACCGCCTAAAGTGATTGATAGACCTGTATCAACATTTGTTTGTTTAATCACTTTTTGCATGTCGCTGTTACTGTCGTGTCTAGCAGCGAGTACGCCGGAGTGCAAAAATAAGTTATATGGCACAATGGTAGTACCAACTAAAGCTAGTATGGTTGTAATAGAGCCTTCAGGCATACTAGGAATAAAACCAGCAAATACATCACCCAGTGAGGGCGCTGCCATTACAAGTGTTGAGATAAACACTAAGCTCATTAAAATAACGAGTAAAATTAGCGCGTTTTCAACCACTTTATGTTTGCCGCTATACAGTAAAGCTGCACTAAAAAAAGCAATAAGTGGTGTCCATAGTTGAGGACTAACTTGAGGGAATATTTCAATTAATCCCATGCTAGCGCCACTTAAATTACCCGCTTCATAAGCTGCACTGCCCACACCAATGGCGCTAATGACTAAAAATATAGCTAAAGATTTAAATAAAGGCGTTTGAATATGTGCTCTGAGCGCTTGAGCTAAATCTTGCCCGGTAGCAACGCCAAGGCGCGCCGCCATAGATTGTAATAATATAGTGGCAACTACTGAAAACAGTAATGTCCATATAAGTGCAAAACCAAAGTTTGCACCTGCCACGCTGGCGGTAGTAATAGTCCCTGGTCCAATGAAGGCAGCGGTGACGAGCAGTCCTGGTCCTAATCGCATAATTGACCTTAATAGTGCTATTGCATGTTGCTATTTAAAGTTACATCTAACGTTTAAAATCAATAAATTATACGCGATGCCTGTTGTGTTATTGCTGCCACTTACAGTAAGTGCCTTGCAGCGATAGTCGCTCCTTGACGAGCTCTTTTTTATAAGCATATGTTATACCAATCCGCAATAATACTTAATCAATTTGAGGGATTAAATATGACGCTAACTGCGTTAAAAATTTCTGATATACGACTGCATGGATGCAGAGCAATGCAGGAGCAATTAGTGATAACAACTAAATAACGAAATTTTTGCCTGGTTATCGACACGATTTTCTCACCTCAGAATAGATCACTTAATTAAGCGAATTGCTATTAAAAAAGGTCGAGTAGGATACCAACTTGTATATAAATTTAAAGGGGATACAGTGCGTTTGCATGAATTTTAAACGTATATATAAGCGAGTTAAATGACTGATGCCGATATTAATATCGGCATCAGTATATTTACTTTATTAGGTTTTTAATCGCTTCTAAGCCTTTTTTTAGGGTATCTGCATCGGTAGCATAGTTAATACGAATACACTCGTGCTTGTGCGCCCAACTGTCGTCAATGCCGATAAAAAAGTTGTGACCTGGGATCACATACACGTCTTGCTCTTTAAGCTTTTGATACAACACCTCGCTTGTCATTTTTGCATCTTTAAACCACAGCCACATAAAAAATGCGCCTTCAACTTTGTGCAAATAAACAGGCAGTTCGGCAAATACTTCGTCAAACAACTCAACCGCTATGTGTGCTTTATTACGATAAAAAGGCAGTACAACATTACGACACAGTGGGAGTAGTTCGTTGTCGTTAATTAAGCGTGTCACTAAGCTTGGACCAATACTATTTGGCGATAACACCATGCTGCCATTTACGCGGCCAATTGCTTTAATAATCTCATTGTTTGCAACCACAATACCGCTGCGTAAACCCGGTAGGCCAAGTTTTGAAAGTGACATACATAAAATAATGTTTGAGTTCCACGTTAGGTTTGCGTCGGTGTAAATACAACCTGGGAACGGATCGCCGTACGCGTTATCAATAATGAGTGGAATGCCATATTGCTTAGCGAGCAAATCAAGGTGTTTTACTTCATCGTCAGTAATTACATTACCTGTTGGGTTAGTAGGGCGTGATACGCACAGCGCGCTTATGCTGCTGTCGTTTGCTAGTACTTTTTCAACTGCTTTAAAATCAATTACGTATTTAAACTGTTTTGATGCACTACCTGTATTTAAAATTTCGATATCAGGCTTTATGGCAACAAACATATCAGCCGATAAGCCTTGATCGGCATAACCTATGTACTCTGGCGCAAGGGGAAATAAAATCTTTTTATGGCTGCCATCCGGCATTTCGCCTGCCAACATATTAAACAGCACAAAAAAGTTAGCTTGACTGCCATTACCAAGTGCTACGTTATCGGCGCTAATATCCCATGCGAACTCTTTACTTAGCTGGCCAGCTAATGCTGCTCTAAACTCGTCGTTACCGGTTGGGCCATCGTAAAGCCCAAATACTTGCGATACCTTGTTACTGGCAACAAGATTTTGTAATTCACTTAAAAAAACCTCATTTACTTGTGGTACTAGTGCGGGGTTACCGCCACCCAGCATAACAATATTAGGATTGTTGCTGTTTTTAGCACCACCTAAATCTTCCATTAACTGAGTAATGCCGTTGGGTTGTGTGAATTTAGTGCCAAAGTTTGAGTAGTTCATAATGCATAGCGTTTGTTAGTAATGGGGAGGGCAGTATAGCGTAAATAAAGGGCTTAAATTCGATGATGAGAATAATTCAATGCTGAGATTTACAGGTAGCTATAGTAATGTAATTTCTTATAAAAAAAGGCTAAATTAAGGTTTTTTAACGCCGTATAAAAACTCTTCGCCGCAGTCCATATACAAATCAAATTTGGTCATAACTTTGGTAAACATGGGGGCGTGCAAAAATTCGTTTAACCATGCGCGTAAATGCGTGTATTCACTTTGTAAGTACCAGTGTTTATCTACGCGGGCAAACTGTCTAATAAATGGCAGCAGGGCATAATCGGCTAGACTTTTTTCATCGCCCATTAAGTATTTATGCGTGGTTAGCTTTACTTCAAATTGCTTAATAAATTCTTCGCAGGCTTTTTGGTAATAAATTTGTGCCATGTCTTTTGTGCGAGCATAAAATTTGTACTTTTCGAGCACCGGTTTAAATTGCGTGTCGTTTAGCTTAATTAATTCAAGCATGCGCTCAAGTGCTAATGGGTCTTGAGTATGCAGTAAATTATGCGGATCGTTTTGCTTTAAAGCCCAGAGCATAATGTCTAGGCTTTCATCTATGACTTGATTATTCGGCAGTAATAAAACAGGCACCGTGCCTTTAGGTGATATTTGCAAAAGATGCGGTGGCTTATTTTTAGTTTTTATAGCGCGTAGAAGCACGTGTTGCTCTGCCATTAAAATACCCATTCGTGCACGCATTGCGTATGGGCAGTGTTGTAATGAATATAATAATGGCAGTGTCATTTTAATACTTACCTTAACTGTTTAAGCCTTCAACATATTGCTGACGTGTTTTTACTTTTACCATATGATTTAACTGATCAGCTGCTTGTGTTTGCCCGCTAATTAAATCCTGAAAATGCGCAAGTAACACGGCTTTATCGAGTTTTTCTTTATCGCCTGAGCCAATGTCGGTTAAATCAATCATAAACTCGTCAAACTTGTCGGCATAATCGGTCACAATATCCATATTTAAAAATTGCTCGTGGTTATAAATGCTCGGGTAGCCGCCTTTTTGTTTATCAATAGCAAAGCTAATGCCTTTAACATTGGTAACGGTTGTTTCTTTTTTACAACTCAACATACAGCTTGCGTCAATACGTGGTTTTTTACAGCCAACGGTTTGCTGGAAAAAACATTGTCGGCTGGTCATCATTAGTATTGGATGATAAATGCTGTACATCATTTTAAAGTTGTTAGGGCGTTTAATACTACGCATTTGTGGTTTGTTTATTTCGTTTGAAATAAACGCGCCTTTTGCGTTTAAATCTTCTTGTAGTGTTAGTAACGCATAAGAGTTTGTAGTGTTTAATAATGGACCTGCAATCCAGTCAATACCCATTTGCACTGCTTTAAATGCTACGCCTGTGTTGTTACTAATAATAAGCTTAGGTTTTACAACCTCGAGCAAACGCACTGCTTCTTCAAAATCTTTACCAATTAACACCGCCGGAAACCACGGAATTAACTGCGGGTGCTCTAAAAATACGTTGATGTATTTATCGTTATCGGTTCTAAAGCTCTCAGGTAATTTAAAGTAAACATCGCCATTTGTTAAATCACAAAGGTGAACGTCTTTTATGTCCGATATTAAAATAGAGAGTGTTGTTTTGTTTTTATCTGCTTTTTCGTGATTCACCAATTTAGGCAGTTCAACAGGGGCGAGTACGTCTTTACCTTCGTTTAATAAAAACGCGACTTGCTTCTTAATACGGGCAAGCTCTTTAAACGGAATGCTTAAGTTGTTGCCTAAGTTTGAGTAATCCATATTTTTAATTTCAAAATTGGCATTACTAAAGGTTTTAAAGCGTTTATCAATAGCAGCAATATCAACAACTGATTTATCGGCAGTTTGCATCACCATTTGCGATTGAACTTCAAAGCGTAGAGGCTCTTTTTCGTTTTTATTCGAAAGCGTAATATCGCTTTTATCTTCAATAATTATGTTTACAGTGAATGGCTGATTTAATTGCCCTGAAAATTCTAATGTAAGCTCGCGCTTTGAAATATCTAAAAATTCAATTTTCTTTTTAACTAACGAATCAATTTCACTTTTTTGAGTGGAAAGCTCTTGCTGAGCATCGTAAATTTGCACGACCGAAATTGCATTGTTTTTTTCATTTGCGTGATCAAAACTATGGTCGCGCGGGTTATCGGTAAACATGTTTTTGGTCATGTCGCCGGTTAAAAACTTATTAGTAAAGTTACGGTTAAATACTTTGTATAAGCTTGAATCGTCTTCAATTAGGTTACCGGTTTGCACAAACGTGTCTATTTGTTTGCGCCAGCTATCAATAACCGTATGTACGTAGTTAGCGCCTTTAATACGGCCTTCTACTTTTAACGAGTCAACACCTGCAGCTACAAGCTCTGGTAAATCAAAATAAGCTGAATTGTCTTTTAAGTTTAACGGATGTTTGTTACCCATCGCCGTTGGCTCGTATTCATCACGACACGCTTGCGAGCAGCGACCACGATTACCCGAGTTACCCACACTTACTGAGCTTGAATAACATTGCCCTGAAAACGCAATACATAATGCGCCGTGCACAAATACTTCGGTTAATACGTCGCATTTATGCGCTACGTCGGTCAGTATTTTAATTTCAGTTAAGTTAAGCTCGCGCGATAAATTTACACGTGTAGCGCCAATGCGCGCTAAAAACTCAACTTGTGATTCGTTATGCGTAGTTAACTGAGTTGATGCGTGAATATGCAAAGTAGGAAAGTGCTTTTTAACTATATTGAATAACCCTAAATCTTGCACAATAATACCGTCGAGCGTGGTATTTACTAGCTGATTTAATAGCTTAAATAGCGCACCCATTTCGTGCTCTAATATAACTACATTTAGCGTTAAAAATATTTCACAGCCGTATTCATGGGCTAGGCGAAGTGCGCCGTTAAGCTCATCAAACGAAAGATTAGACGCTCGGTTACGTGCATTAAAGGTATCTAACCCACAATAAACCGCATTAGCACCGGCTACAATGGCGGCTTTTACCGCGTTTACATCACCGCCTGGGGCTAATAGTTCAATCTTTCTACTCATTACAATTTCACTTCGCTCATATTTAATTGCCGCGAATTTTATCTGGTTAAGCACGTTAATGCTATTTATTGAGGGATATAATAAAGACTAAAATAAAAGAGTGTATAAAATTACAATTAAGCAGGCTGATTTATTACGTAAACATGTAATAAAATGATAGTTTATAAGCAAGCAACACTTTCAACTTTACTTAGGCGATACCCATCAGTAATCAAGATCTTAAACAGTTAGATACAGATTTAAACCGTGATGAATCTGTAATTATTAACACCCAACTAAAAATAGCCACATTTAACCTGTTTAACTATCTTGAGCCACCCAATGCATACTATGAGTTTGAGAAAATTTATACCGCGCAGCAGTGGGCTAAAAAGCAGCGTTGGATTGTTGATTACTTAACAGATCATGCCCCTGATGTGATTGGTTTTCAGGAAGTGTTTAGTATTGATTCGTTAAAAGAGCTAGTTGCTGAGCAAGGCTATAATTACTTTGCGGTGGTAGATACACCAGAGGTGATTGATGATTTTATTTATAAACGCCCCGTAGTGGCGATTGCCTCTAAATATCCCATAGTTGAAGTAGCAGCGGTTGAACACGATAGTGAGCTTGCAAGTACGCTTGGCCTTAATAGTGAGTTTACTTTTAGTCGTAAAGTACTAAGAGCAACCATAACGCTTCCGCATATAGGCAATACTGATTGTTATGTGGTGCATTTTAAATCTAAGCGCCCGATGATTAATGTTGATGAACACAACAAAGAGCTAGCGCCCGAGCAAAACATAATTGAGATTTTAAAAGCGAATGTAGCGGGTGGTTGGGGCTCAACTATTCAGCGTGGCAGTGAAGCTACATTGCTAATGATACAAATGATTACTCGCCGCGAAGCCACGCAACAACCCATGCTATTAATGGGGGACTTCAATAATGAACTTGCGGATGGCGTATTGAGCCATTTACTGACGAATACGCTACGCTTTGCGCCTGCGTTTGACGCTAAAACCTACTTAGCAAAATATTGTTTAAATGATTCATGGGATTTGTTTGTTAAGTCGCAGCTAAGTAATGATGAGGTTTTTAGCGATGAAGCAATAACAAACGATGAACAAAGTGATTGTGATAGCAATAACAGCGAGATTGTTGATTCAGCGGATAAAAGCCAAGTAAAAAATATAAATATAACAAAGCCAGCACCGTTAAGGCCGCCAACACATTATTATGGCGCGAGCAGCTCTGTGCTTGATTACATTTTATTGTCGTGTGAGTTTGACGCTAGTTACGATGACAGCTTTTTTGAAGTAAGCGCTTATAACACTTACGACAGGCACTTAATAAACCCCGAGTATGAGCGTGATGATTTAACTACCGACCACGGTGTTGTATTGGTTACCCTTAAACTAAGAAGCTAGGTTTTCTCATTTAATAACTTACAGCGTACGATTAAGCTAAAAAAGAATTAAGCTGCAATATGCATAATTATGCTAAAATCATAAATTAACAATTACCCATATTGCAGCGAAACTTGACCTGCAGTCTTTATGTGTATATTTTATCGCCAGAATTTTTGCATTAAATTAATAACAAATCACTAAAATGGTAAATATGGAATTTTACACTTACTCGTATCACACGCGAAAGATGGACTTAACTTCGCAAGTACACACTTTCTTCGTAAATCGAATTTATAATTCTAAATTGTTAGTGAAAGCTTTGCTTTTTGCTTTGTTTATTAGTTTAAGTAGCGCTTACGCGCAAGAAACTACCTCATACAGTTTAATCAATGAATCTAATACAGGGCTGCTAAAAAGAGCCGAATTACTTATGGATACTGACGTTATAACAAGTATCGAACTAAGTAAGGCGTTGTTGTTACAAGCGCAAAGTGCTGATGACACGTTACTCAGCGCAAAATTACATAACTTATTAGGTAAAGCGAATAAAAAAAATAACAATATTAATGAATCGCTTCATCACTTTTCACAATCCTCGGCTTATTACAGTAAATTAAATGATCCACGCAACCAAATAAAGGCGTCTATTAATTATATAAAAATATTATCAGATGAAAAACGTTATGACGAACTTGCTAACCGCATTGAAACTTTATTACCAACAACGCTTGTGTATGGCGATGAGTTTTTTATAGCACAAGTACTCCTAACAAAAGGGGATTCGTTTTATGAACAAAAAAAATACAATGACGCGATCACGCAATATTCATCTGCTTTAAAATACCTTGTAAATAAAGACGAACAAATACAAAAACAGTTAGGTGAAACGTATAAAAAATTAGCTCAGTCGTATAAGCGCCTTGAAAATAGAGAGCAAACAGCTCATTTTTATACCAAAGCTTTAGAGATATATACTAATTTAGATGATTTAAAGTTGATGGCGCGTACATTAAATACACTAGCAGAAGCGCAGCGCTATTTAGACAACTTAGTTTTAGCCCTTGATTACTCCACTCGTGCATTAGAAATACATAAAGACATTGACGATCCTGTGGGCTTAGCTAAAGCATTATTAGGTGCTGGTATTATTTATCGACATATCAACCTTTATGAAAAATCACTTAAGCATATAAATGAGGCATATTTATATTATAAAAAAGTAAATAACGTGCTTGGGATTGCTAAAACATCCAATCAAATGGGGCTGCTATACACACGATTAAAGCAGTATGATCAGGCCGAGATTTTCTATCAAATAACTATCGATTTACCAAAAGGTGTGGTCGAGGACAAAACGCTCGCGTCGGCCTTAAGAGAAATGGCTGTTATTAACTATGAGTCTGACGACTTAGAATCAGCGATGAAATTTGCTCAGAAAGCTTACGTAACTTATAAAACCAAAAATCTTACATCCTACATTTCTATAACAGCGCGTATTATTGCTAATATTTATCGTGCCCAAGGGAATAAAAACAAGGCTATAGAGTATTACAAAGAGTCGTTGTCGTTCGCCAGAGAAACGGGCAGTAAGCTTTATGAGATAAAGTCGCTAACAGCGCTTGCGGCGATTTTAATTGGTATTGATACAAATGAGGCGATTTCTTTACTAAAAAGGTCACTCGCTTTATCAACCGAAATAGATGATAAGTTACATATGCTATACGCTTATCGTGAAATTCGAATAGCAGAAAAACAGCGTGGACGAATAAATGAATCACTACGTTACGCGGAAGAAGAAATAGCCCTGACCGGAATCATTCAATACGAAAGAGACGAAAGTAAGCTTGCTCTTGAAAAAGCACATTTGCATTCTCACAAAATGGAAATAGAGCTGGAGACGTTAAGAGAAAAAGAAAAACTCCATCAACTTGAGCTTGAAAAGAAAAACAATGAAATTGAAATATCAGGCCAAGCTAGGGTTATATCAGAGCTAGAGCTTGCAAAAAACAAATACGCGAGTATTGCGCTCGCATTTTTATTAGCCGCTTGTTTAGCTATTGTTTTATTGGTTTATCGAAGCTTTATTGCCTCTAAAAAACGTAATGAAGAGTTAGACTATTTGGCCGCGAGAGACCCTTTAACCAATTGTTATAACCGCCGCATTTTATTTGAGATTATGAATCGCGACTTTTTGGATTTACCTCAGATTGAAGAATATTGTATTTTAATGGTCGATATTGACCATTTTAAAAGTGTTAACGATACTTATGGGCACAGCATTGGCGACACCGTACTTTGTGGTGTTGCCAGTCTTTTACAAGCCAATATACGTACGAGCGATAGCGTTGCCCGTTTTGGTGGCGAAGAATTTTGTATTATTTTACCCAATACGACTCAAGAGCAAGCAATACGTATTGCTGAGGCTATTCGTATTAAAGTAGAAAAAGCGATATTTGATGATATTCCTGTTACGTGTAGTTTTGGGGTTACGTCTATTAAATTTAAAGCCAGAACACCTTCTGAGTTAATTGAACAGGCCGATTTAGCACTTTATGAGGCTAAGTCTTTGGGTCGTAATCAAGTTGTGTTGTGGGATTGTGCGTTTGAAGAGTTTAAGCTTTTTAGATCGGAGTAAACCCAGCAGTATACAGCTCAGTTTTGATGTTATTTTTAAAATCATAACAAGTAAACTTTATACAACGCTGTGAGTTACTTACACATGTAATCAGGCTTATTAAATTAACCCTTTAAATATCAGTGTATTAACTTAGGCTTTAAAATTGCATTCTAAACTAAGTTAAAAAACAAAATAAAGGATTTAGTAATGACTGAAGTTGCACTTTCGGCCTATTTGGCATTTTACCTCTATTTAATTATGTTGCTTGTACAGTGGGCTGTGGCTACGTTTAGCAAAGCTAAAGAGCCAAATGCTGTACCAGGTAAAATTGACGAGGATTTATCGCACGATAGCTTTATATTTAGAGCGCATCGTACGTTTCATAATACGCTTGAAAACAGCGCATTATTTATAGGTACGGTGTTATTTGCGTTTGTAATTAATTATCAAAGCCCGATTTTTGCTATGTGTATTTGGGTGTACTTAATTGCGCGTTTGATTCACATGGTGCTGTACTACGCTATAGCAACAGAGAGAAACCCAAGCCCACGTAGTTACTTCTTTTTAATCGGTGTGCTTGCTAATGTGGTTATGCTGATAATGATAGGGTTAAGACTAATCTCTTAGTTTATAAAAAAGTTATAAACTCTATTTATAACTTTAAACAAAAAAGCGAAGAGCCTTTAAGGCATCTTCGCTTTTTTGTTTAGGTAGCAGCAGAATATAAACCACGTCTACAGTAAGGTAATATTAATGGCTAATCGACGCCTATAAACCCGCCTGTTTGGTGTGTCCATAGAGCGGCGTAAATCCCGCCTTTAGCGATTAGTTCTTCATGAGTGCCTTGCTCAACTACGCCGCCATCATCAAGTACAATTAATCTGTCCATTTGTGCAATGGTTGAGAGCCTATGCGCTATCGCGATTACTGTTTTGCCTGTCATTAAGTCATCAAGGCTTGCCTGAATTGCCGCTTCTACTTCTGAGTCGAGTGCGCTGGTGGCTTCGTCGAGTATAAGTATGGGTGCATTTTTAAGTAGCACACGTGCAATAGCAATACGTTGGCGCTGACCGCCCGAAAGAGTAACACCGCGTTCGCCCACTTGAGCATCAAAGCCTTTGTTGCCTTTGCTATCTACCAAGTCGTTTATAAACTCAAGTGCTTTGGCTTGTTTGGTGGCGTTGATCATCTCAGCTTGCGTTGCATCGGGGCGACCGTACAAAATATTGTCTTTTACTGAGCGATGAAGCAGGGAAGTGTCTTGCGTAACCATCGCTATGTAGCGGCGTAGGCTTTCTTGGCTTACACCTGTGATGTTTTGCCCATCAATTTTTATTGTTCCTGAGTCGGTATCGTAAAAACGCAGTAATAAGTTAACAAGCGTTGATTTACCTGCACCAGAGCGACCGACTAAGCCAATTTTTTCGCCAGGTTTAATGTTTAAGTTTAAACCGTCCATTACTGGGCTGCGATTAGTCTCGTTTGCAGCTTTGCCGTAGTTAAAATGTACATTGTTAAACTCAATGGCACCTTGGCTCACGTTAAGTGTATCGGCATTTGGTTTATCGGCAACTTCAATAGGGTTAGACAGTGTTTTCATGCCATCGGCTACGGTGCCAATGTTTTCGAACAAGCTGCTTATTTCCCACATGATCCATTGCGCCATACCGTTTAATCTAAGCGCTAAACTAACAGCAACTGCAATGGCACCTGCGCTAATTGCACTAAGCGACCATAAATAAAGTGATACTGCGGTAACCGAAAATACTAATAAATAATTTAAGCTTTGAATAACAAAGTTTAGGCTGGTTACCAAGCGCATTTGTTTGTACACAGGCTGTAAAAATACATCCATGCTTTGTTTTGCGTATTGCTCTTCACGCTGGGTATACGAAAACAATTTAATAGTAGAAATATTTGTGTAGCTATCAACAATTCGGCCGGTCATTTCTGAGCGCGCATCGGCTTGTGAGCTGGCAATTTTTTTAAGGCGCGGAACAAAATAAAGCTGTACGCAAATGTATAAAACTAACCAAACCAGTAAAGGGATCATTAAGCGCCAATCAGCTTCGGCAACTAAAAATACCATTGAGCCAAAATAAACCACGATATACATTAATACATCGAGTAGTTTGGTCACTGTTTCGCGAACGGCTAAAGAGGTTTGCAATACTTTGGTGGCTATTCTTCCTGCAAACTCATTTTGATAAAAACTCACACTTTGGCGCAGTAAATAACGATGCGCTAACCAGCGAATCGACATAGGGTAATTGCCCAGCAATGCTTGGTGCAAAATAGCAGAATGAAAAAATACGACTACGGGCAATACCAGTAATAGCACTACAGCCATTTTGATAAGCTCTGACTTTTGCTCTACAAATAGGGTTTCGGGTGTGTAGGCCGTTAACCAATCAACAAGCTGCCCCATATAGCTAAATAAAGAGACTTCTAAAATAGCGAGCATGGCGGCACTGATTGACATTAGCACCAACGACAATTCCATTCCTTTGGTGTAGTGACGGCAAAAAGCGAATAAAGTCGAAGGCGGCTGAGTGGGTTGGTCCTCAGGGAATGCTTTTGTCATTTTTTCAAATAATCGATACATTTTAAAAACTTAAATGGCAAATAATGGTGGCTATCATACCATTTAAGTATTTTTAAATGCAGGTTTGTAAGGGATTAATTGTGAATATGGTAGAGCGTTATTAATATAATTTAATACTTTTAAAAGTGCTTTATTTGTTTTTATAGCATTGGATTATTTAGGTTTGTACCTTTGCTCATATATAAATCGTCATATCTGAGACCACCATTACCATAAGGTTTTTTAATTGGGCCTGTATTACAGTTTGCTAAAAAATATATAAGAGGTTGTTCGCGCTTCATTCTAAATTGTGCATTTTTATACACCAGTGTTTGCTTGCTAAATTCCCCACCTTTTACGTAAACATCATATTGCTGACCTTGCTCTGAGGCTGCTGCGTTATTAACAACATACCATACGTCGTACCAGGTATTTGTTTGCAGTGGCTTGGCCGATTGTTTGGTAGTGTAGTTTTGAATGTTGTTATACCCGCTGTCGGTTTTAACCATTAATGCGCCATCGTTTACAAGCCCGTTTGATTCTGTTTTATCGGTTACGCGAAGTGTAGGCTCAAACGCATCGTACGCATGTTTATTAATTAGCTCTGGCGTAAGGTTGCTTAACCCAAAAGCATGGTTATTAGGAAAAGCAGCCACGTTTATACGCATATAAAATGTGTAGGTGTCACCAACTTCAACCGCTTGTGGAAGCTTTGTATAAGAAAGTGCTTTACGATTTCCTACAATGCCCTCAGCCGCAGGCTTTTTTAGTAAATAATGATTTGTTGATGAGTTTGCTTGTTCTGATTGTATAACTGTTATTTGTGGGTTTTTAACCTGTGGCTTAGTTTCATTTTGGGTATCGACACTTTGCCACTTGCTAAGTGAATTTTCAAAGTCATCAATAAGTAGCCAATCGCTCGATGTGTTTTTAGAAATGGTTGAACACGACGCTAACGCGCTTAACAAACATAAAAGTGACATGTGTTTAAAATGCATAATTGGCTCTCAGTAAGTTTAGGTGTTTTTGGTTAACCAATTATTTTTTTGGCTATAACTTTAAAGTAAAGGTTATGTAACCAATTTAATATTTTTATGTCAATCATTAAAAAATAGGTAATGGCGTGGGAACTGCGAAGATACAAAAATTATTATTCCATTCAAAAAATTAACCAGTAAACTTATCCATTAAATCAACTCAGCAAATTTCAGCTGAGTTTAAAATAATTTAATAGTTAGGATGTTATATGTATACGGGTTCGTGTTTGTGCGGTGAGGTAAGCGTTGAAGTGTCGGGCAGTATAACCAGCATTATTCATTGTCATTGTTCATTGTGTAGAAAAAACAGCGGGACTGCATTTGCAACTAATGGCTTTGTAAATACAGATGACTTTACAATAACTAAAGGGCAGGCACTACTTAGCGAGTATAGTTTTAAAGTAGGGCGTACTCGTTACTTTTGTAAATGTTGTGGCTCGCCTGTTTACAGTAGCAACAATGATGACAAAAGCAGAATACGAATTCGTTTAGGAATATTCGATAGCGATATTACTGAGCAGGTTTTATCGCATAATTTTGTTACGTCTAAAGCTAACTGGGAGAAGTTAGAAACAAGCTTACCGTGCTATGAAAAACATGAACCTGGACGGTAAAGCATTTTATTCAATGTGGTAAATGCTGTTAATACTTTTATAAAGGTTTGGCGCAAAATTTATAAACACAGGTGAGTTTTGTATTTCATCAACGTTTATGTGCATTAATGTTTGCTGGCTTAGTATGATCACTATATTTTTGTATTCGTTAAACTCTATTATCGCTAAGCACTTAAAATGTTGCCTTAAAAGTACTAAAAGCATTTGCAGCTCTTGGCCAGTTTGTGGGTTTAAATTAATGATTACTTGCGTATTTTGCTCACTGCAGCTATTTATATTTTGCCAAAAGCTATCGCTGGTTAAAAAAGGCTGGTGATATTCACCACTAAAAATATCGATAGTGATTACGTTAAAGTGATCAGTGCATTGGGTAATATATTGCTCGGCGCATTGTAAATAGGTGCTGTGCTTAATTGGTAACTTAAAGTGCTGGGCAGCAATTAAGGCAATGCTTGGGTTTATTTCTACCGTGTTAAATGTATTGATGGTGTTTATGTAAGGCGTACTACTTTGCAAGTGATACATAATTCGCTCAAACCCTGCAGTGCCTAAACCTAGATTTAATATATTTAGTGTATCTACCGATTTAAGTAAAAATAACATCATACACTGGTTTACAGGTACTATTACTTGCTCTGGGTGCGTAAGGTTCATAACGCCTTGAATTGTTATGTCTTCATTGGCTTTTTGTGCAAGCGTTAACCAACGGCATTCTTTATTTTGATACACGCATACGGGGCCGTATGCACTTTGCTGCGACTCAATAAGGTTACTTTTAATTGTATCTTCTTTTAGCTGACGCATAACTTAAACTATTAATGTATACACAATTACAGTGTGCCACGAAAAACATAATTTTTAATAGATTATTGTGTAACAAGGTTTGTAATTTAACCTCAAAATATAATATTGTATTAGCAATTAATTAGTTAGACGTTATTCAAGGATTGAAAATGGGATTAATTTTAGGGCCTGCTGTTTTGGCATGGTTTGCAGTATTTATCTATTCTTTACGATTAGGGTATGTGCTTATTTATAAAAACATGAGCGCACTGACCACAGTGACTACTTTTGCAATTGGTATTATTGGTCTGTTGGCTTTTATGACGTATGGATATAGGCAGTTTGTAAACAACACCTCTGTTTGGGCATTTGAGATCCCAAGTTATTTTTTATTTAGCAAAATTGCTTTTATAGGTGTCTTGAGTGGTTTTTTACTTAACTACTATATTAATCCTGAAAATAGTTCGGAGTTTTTGATCTGTTTAGCATTTGTATTAATATTTATGTTTTCTGCTGGTGTGCTTGCAAGCTTAGGGGGACATGAGGCCTTTTTAAAAGAATTTGATATTAAAACCACTTATTAAAAATATGCATAATAAATTTTGGCCAGTACCCATTCAAGGTAGTGGGCTTTTTACTATCCTAGTAACCTCTTGTAAATGCGCTTTAGCGTGCTCCTTTCTGCATCTACCTCAAATGTATTGCCATAAAATCTTACTTAGGTAATGGTTACACTATAATAATTAGGAGCTAATAGATGCTTAAAACACCTTTGAAAATCACAACAACGTTACTTAAATTTACTGCAATTGCAGGCGCTTGCTCACTTGCATTATCAGCACATGGTGAAACGCAATTACAATATACCGACCAACAAAAGTTACACGATATAGCAAGTGAAGTGTCGGCTACCCGTATCGGTAGTGACATTCAAACGCTGGTGGATTTTGGTACTCGCCATACGCTTTCAGAGACTAAATCGGATACTCGGGGCATTGGTGCGGCTAGGCGTTGGATAAAAAAAGAATTTGAAAAAATATCAGCGCAGTGTGGTGGGTGCTTGGAAATAATTGAAGTAAAAGACACTATATCGGGCGAAAAACGCATTCCTAATCCTGTTGAAGTGGTTAACATAGTGGCTATTCAACGTGGGTCGAGCGAGCCGAATCGGATGGTGATGATGTCGGGTGATATAGATTCACGTGTAAGTGATGTTATGGACTTTACGAGTGATTCACCGGGTGCTAACGATAATGCATCGGGCGTGGCAGGAGTAATAGAAGCAGCTCGTGTTTTAAGTAAATACAAATTTAATGGTTCGGTAGTTTACGCGGCGCTTTCGGGCGAAGAGCAAGGTTTGTTTGGCGGTAAAATATTAACGGCTTATGCACAAAAGCATAACTGGCAAGTTCATGGCGTTTTAAACAACGATATGATTGGCAATATTACCGGTATTAATGGGGTAACTAATAACACGACTGCACGTATATTTTCAGAAGGTACCCGTGTTGTAGAAACAAAAGAGCAAGCTAATACTCGGCGCTTTACAGGTGGTGAAGTCGATTCTGCGAGTCGTAATTTAGCTCGCTACATAGATACTATTGCTGACAGATACATTCCTAATTTAGATACAATGCTTGTATATCGATTAGATAGATTTGGTCGTGGTGGGCATCATCGCCCATTTAATGATGCAGGTTTTGCAGCAGTGCGTATTATGGAAACTAACGAGCACTACGATCGTCAGCATCAAGATTTACGCACTGAAAATGGTGTTGAGTATGGCGATACCATTGAAGGTGTTGATTTTGATTATACGGCTAAGTTAACTTCACTTAATGCGGTAACGATGGCGTCTATGGCGTGGGCACCCGCACCGCCAAAAGAAGTTAAAATAAAGGGCGCTGTTACAGCTGATACGTCGTTTTCATGGCAACAAAGCAGTGATGAAAATATTGCTGGCTATAAAATTTATTGGCGTTACACGAGCGAGCCGCAATGGCAGTTTAGTAAATACGTTGGTAAGGTTTCACAGTACACACTTAAAAACGTAGTGATTGATAATTATTACTTTGGTGTAGCCTCTGTTAGTAAAGACGGTATTGAGTCTCCAGTAGTTTTTCCGGGTGATGTAGGTTCTTTTGATCACAATATAAAATAATAGTTTGGCTAAAAACACAGCAAACAGAGCGCTTTAAGGTGCAAACGACCTTTTTATACTTGCACCTTATTTACTAAGCCCTTAGAGTGTTAAAAAAGAAGTAAAAGGTTATTAAAAATGCAACAACAAGAAAAAAAGCCGTTAACAGCAAAAGAGCAAGTTATAACTGATGAGCAAAGAATGCAGTGGCAACGCGAATGTTTTCAAGCAGCGCAAAAACATTTAGCCGAAAAGGGCATTATGCCAAAATCAGTAGTTGATAAAGACAGCCGATTTTTAGCACCACTTTGTGCAATGTGGAAATTTAAAGCCCAAAACGGTAAAACATATTGGGTAGTAACAGGGCGCTTACCTACAGATCATGCTGAAGTAAGTGCAGCTACAGATGCTCGCGATGCAATGCGTTATTTTTCTTTGCAGTGGCAATTAAAAGCGGATCAAATTATGAGTACAGGCGCGCGTGATAAAACGCAGGTAGATTTTGCTAACTTACTTATAAATAGAGCACATGGCTTGTACGAAATGTATGATAATGAACCACTATGGGCAAATGAACCAAAGTAACTACAGTTTGGGTTAAGTAAAAAAGTAGAGGGTGATAGCTTATTTATTGCCCTTTTCTTTATCTAATGAACAAGTGTGAAGGGGGTTGTTTTAAACGCTGAAACAGAGCATTGCATACGTTGCCTAGGAATTCCCGCCTCCATAAAAACATTTCCTTGCTGAATAAAGCCATTTCGCTTAAAACGCTCTACCTCATTTAAAATACAATTAATGCTAACTTCTTCTATACCTTGGTTGGAAGCTAATTCAACAATAAAGTTGAGAAGCGATTTATATACTTTGCGATTACGGTGCTCGGGTAATACAGCTATTCTGCCGATTAAGCCATCTGTACACAGCCGACCTGTTGCAATAGGGCAGTTTGCATCGTCTGTAACAAGTACATGTGATGCAATTTTATCTAGGCTATCAAATTCGATGTGCTTGGGGATATGTAACTCGTAAACAAAAACTCGCTCTCGAATTTTTTGTAGCATATCTTTTTTTATATCCCACTCAACCTTATCAACCAGATAGCCCATTGCAAACTCCTATTGATAGCCAATTAAAATGAGTAAGCAATCACAGCAAAATTATTTAAGCCAATATCAGGTGAAAATTAAAAATTTAACTGACCTGTATACATAATATTTTACGCTGCAAAATGCTCACCATTATTAATAAAATTGGTATTATTACTCTTGGTCTATATTAAACCAAAGCCCCTCATTAACAAGTGTAGTAAAAGTTTGAGTAAAAACTAAACTTGGGTTTGTTAAATTTAATGCTGAACTTTCAAATTCAGTATTATCGGTAAGTAGTTTTACCGCCGCTAAGTCAGTTAATGGCATAGCGTAATTTTCACCGTTTACACTTAATAACACTTCGGTATCGAGCTGCTGATAAATAGCACGCGTGCCACCTAAACGCTCAAACACAGTTTCTTCATCACTTAAATCATCGCTTATTTGCTCAGGTGTAAATGGAGGTTCTACTGGTGCTAAATCCATTTCATGTTTGGGCTGACTAAGCGTTGAGCCTAACCATTGTTTAAATAAATCGTCATTTTCTAAAAGTGCCGCCATCAGTGTTTTAACTTTATCAACTTCAAGGTTTGTAAGTTCACCTTTTGATTTTCTTAGTGTGATGTTGTGATCGGTATAACGTTTTTGTCCGCTTTCGGTATCAATAATATGATCGGCAAAGCTCGACAATAAATCTTGTTGATTTGGCGCCCTAAAACCAACTGAATAATTTAGTGCGTTTTCTACAGCGTAACCTTCGTGAGGGCACCCTGGTGGAATATACAAAATATCGCCTGGTTCTAATATGCAATCAATTACGGCTTCAAAAGGTTCAACTTGCAGTAACTTTTTGTTTTGAGCAAACTGTTTAAGTGTTGGATCAGGGAGGCCTACACGCCAATGACGTTTACCTTCGCCTTGAATAATAAATACGTCGTATTGGTCTAAGTGTGGACCAACACCACCATTAGGCGTTGAATAGCTGATCATTAAATCATCTATACGCCAGTTGGGAATAAACCTAAATGGTTCTAGCAGTTGTGCAGCATCGCTATGCCAGTGATCAACTGCTTGCACGAGTAAAGTAGAGTGATCGTCGGTTAACTGCTCAAAGTCTTCAAATGGACCTTGGTGCGTTTGCCAGTCATTTTTATGATTGGTGATAATACGTGACTCTATGCTTTCTTCCATTGCTAGGCCGGCCAATTCATTAGCATCAAGCGGGTCTTGAAAATCAGCAAAACCTTGTTTGATTAAAAGCGGCTTTTTTTGCCAAAAATGGCTTAAAAACTCTTGCTCAGACAAATTATTTATTTTTAATTGATACATACATTATGCCTACTAGTTAGTGCAATGGGGTTAAAACAAAAAAAGCGAAAGGATGATCCTTTCGCTTTTTAAAAGAGCAATTTAGTTTTTAAACTAAATCATCAATAAACTCAACAGCACGACCAATGTAATTAGCAGGTGTTAGTTTTTTCATTTCTACTTTAGCGTGCTCTGGAAGGTCTAAACCATCGATGAAGTCAGCCATTATTTCTTTGTTTACACGTTTACCGCGTGTTAAATCTTTAAGTTTTTCGTATGGCTTTTCAATACCATATTTACGCATAACTGTTTGAATCGGCTCGGCTAGCAATTCCCAGTTTTGATCAAGCTCGTCAGCTAAACGTTGCTCGTTTACTTCAAGCTTGCTTACACCTTTAAGTGTTGATTGGTATGCAATAATTGCATAACCCATACCTACACCTAGGTTACGTAATACCGTTGAATCAGTAAGGTCACGCTGCCAGCGAGAAACGGGTAATTTTTGTGCAAGATGAGCAAAAATAGCATTTGCTAAGCCTAAGTTGCCTTCTGAGTTTTCAAAATCAATTGGGTTAACTTTATGTGGCATTGTTGATGAGCCAATTTCGCCAGCAATTGTTTTTTGCTTAAAGTGATTAAGGGCAATGTAACCCCACATGTCACGGTCAAAATCTAACAATATAGTGTTAAAACGTGCAATTGCGTCAAACAACTCTGCAATATAGTCATGCGGTTCAATTTGTGTAGTAAATGGGTTTAGTGTTAAGCCTAAACTTGATACAAATTTATCTGCATGTGTATGCCAGTCGTAATCAGGGTATGCGCTAAGGTGTGCGTTGTAGTTACCTACAGCACCGTTAACTTTACCTAGCATCTCTACTTGTGCAATTTGCCCGCGTTGACGCTTTAAACGCATATATACGTTAGCAAACTCTTTACCCATAGTTGATGGTGTAGCAGGTTGTCCGTGCGTACGAGTCATCATTGGGATTGTTTTGTATTCAATTGCTTTAGCTTTAATTGCGCTTAAAAGTTCATCGCAATAAGGAAGTAAAACATTTTTACGCGCTTCGCTTAGCATTAAACCATGAGATAGATTGTTAATATCTTCTGAAGTACAAGCAAAGTGAATAAATTCGTTTATTGCATGAAGCTCACTGTTATCGGCTACTTTTTCTTTTAGTAGGTATTCAACCGCTTTAACATCGTGATTTGTAGTGCGTTCTATATCTTTAACGCGTTGTGCATCAGCTTCACTGAAGTTATCTACAATGGCGTTTAGAAGTGCATTAGCTTCTTCGCTAAATGCAGGTACTTCTTTAATATCGCTTGCTGCAGCTAACGCTTGCAACCAACGCACTTCAACAATTACGCGGTATTTGATTAAGCCAAATTCGCTGAAAATACTGCGTAGTTCAGTGGTTTTGCTGCCGTAGCGACCATCCACTGGAGAGATAGCCGTTAACGCTGAAAGCTCCATAATAACTCCTAAATTTTAGTTTGAACGATAGTTAAATTTTTGTTTTAGCAATAGCGAGTATTTTTCTTTTTGCAAAGAAAAAGTGACGGCGTTTACCGCCCATTTGTCGCCATAATACTGCACTTCTAATGCCGGCTAATAATAACGCACGGATTTTATTTTGAGTGAGCTGCTGTTTTAATAACTCGGGTTTGCCATAAACCTGTATTCGGTGCCCAAGGGGGCTCAGCACCGACGAGTATATATCTGCTAAACCGGCAACAACGCTCTCATCGGTAATAGCAAAGTGGTCTAAACGACGATGAATATCATCAATTCGTTTACCTAATTCGTTTAAGCTTTTGCCGTTTGCACTTAGTGCTCGCTCAAGCTGCATTAAACCACCTACGTACTTTACAATTTCAACATCTTTTTGAGCGCCTGCGGTTAGCTGCGCCATTAATGTTTTGTAACCATCACGTAAGTTGTCAGTACCTTGGTAAACATCTTCTGGCGATGCCGGAGATGTTTGAATAATACTTGAAAGTAATATTTCTAAATCATGTTCGTTATTGTTGCCATATTGGGCAATTTTTTGAACTTGTTTAGCAGCCTGGCACATGGCGGCAAGCGCCATGACTTGGTGTTCATTCATTACTTAATCACCGAATCAATAATACCGCCACCTAAACAGATATCTTCTGCGTAAAATACGGCAGATTGACCAGGCGTCACTGCTTTTTGTGGCTCGTCGAACAATACGCGGGCCATGCCGTCTTCACCTACAAGTAGGGTACAGTTTAAGTCTTCTTGGCGGTAACGCGTTTTTACTGTGCAGCGAGTTGTGCCTTTAGGGCCAATACGGTCTACCCAGTGAAGTTGGTTTGCGTTAAGACCGTTGCTGTATAGGCGAGGGTGATCTTTACCTTGGCCCACAATAAGTACATTTCGCTCAAGGTCTTTATCTACTACGTACCAAGGCTCACCAGAACCTTCTTTCATTCCACCAATTAACAAGCCTTTGCGTTGTCCAAGTGTGTGGTACATTAAGCCTTCGTGTTCGCCTACGTTATTACCGTCTGTGTCTTCGATAACGCCAGGTTGTGCTGGTAAGAACTTTTGTAAAAAGTCTTTAAATTTACGCTCACCAATAAAGCAGATACCTGTACTGTCTTTTTTATCGTGAGTGATTAGGTCTTGTTCTTCTGCTATGCGGCGTACTTCTGGTTTTTCGATATCGCCTACAGGGAATAACGTTTGGCCAATATGTTCATGGCTTAGAGTATATAAGAAGTAGCTTTGATCTTTATTGTTATCAAGTCCGCGACACATTACGTATTTGTCATCGCGAAGCTCACGGCGAACATAGTGACCCGTTGCAATAAAGTCAGCACCGAGTGCTTGAGCAGCAAATTCTAAAAAGGCTTTAAATTTAATTTCTTTGTTACACATTATATCTGGGTTAGGTGTACGACCTGCTTTGTACTCAGCTAAAAAGTACTCAAATACGTTGTCCCAGTATTCTGCTGCAAAGTTTACTGTGTGAAGTTCAATGCCTAACTTATCACACACTGATTGTGCATCTTTTAAGTCATCAGCGGCAGCACAGTATTCATCATTGTCGTCTTCTTCCCAGTTCTTCATAAACAGGCCTTCTACTTGGTAGCCCTGTTGTTGTAATAAATATGCAGATACAGAAGAATCAACACCGCCGGACATGCCAACAATGACTTTAATGTGACTATTTTCGCTCATGAATAATTTCGCTTATACAGATTGCTGTTAACTTGGAAAGGCCGCGATTATAGCATGTATTTTGTTTGTGCTTAAAGAGACTAAGGGCGCAAAGAGGGGAATTAGTCAGTATTTTATTTATATAACAAATAGCAAACTAGACTTAAGCGCGTTATCAGGCTGTAACTTTAGTAATATTAAAGTGATCTTTACTAATAAATTAAGACTATAGAATAATTCATGTAGTTATTGAGTTTTATTAATAGTATTTTCTTTTAAAACTACTAGAGTAAATATACACTTAATAAAATAAAAATAGTGGTGAGTATATGAATGTAAACCACTTTAAGTCGCTTGATATATAGTCAATGGAATGAATATATGAATTACGCCTATCAAATAAACAAGATAAATTCTTTAGTTGAACACTACACAAACGAATCTGATTTTGTGGATAGTGAATTACTCTCCAGTAAAACGACAGAGTTTAAAAAGTCAGCCTATCACCTTTTTTATGAGTTAATAAAACTCAAAAACCCTCACATTTTCCAAGAACCAAATCATGTACATGAGTTATTTAGCTTAATTAAGGGCTCAACCGCTAAAAAGAACATTGAGCTAAAGGTGCTTGAGCGTGTAGAGCATTGGTGGCTTGAATGGTATTTTGCTTTAGAAATGGACGAAAAGCTTAGTATTGAAAAAAGTGATATGCCAATGAGTTACTTACCTCAAAGTACGCTCAACCCTATGCGCAAACATGAGATAAGTCATTACGCTAGATTATTTACCGTTTTGCCAATGCCGGTATGTAATGTGTGTGCCAAAACGGGTGATATTTTGAAAGTTAATCAACGCTTTGTAGATGTTTTTGGTTATACAGTAGAGGATGTACCTAATCTTAAATCGTGGTGGGAAAAAGCGTATCCAGATCCGCAATATAGAGCACTTGTAAAAGATCTGTGGCAAGACTCACTTGAAAAGGCGCTGAATAATAATAACGATATACCCGCAAATAACTATCGAGTTTCATGTCGTGATGGTTCACAAGTGATGATGGAAATTTCAGGGATTGATATAGGCGAAGAGTTTTTAGCTGTTTTTAATGATGCTACAGAGCGTTTAGAAGCAGAGGATATACTTAGGGATATGGCCTTTTTGGATGCATTAACCAAGATTGCAAATAGGCGTCGGTTTGATGAAAAACTAACGCATGAGTACGAACGAGCAAAAGAATGCGAAGGCATGCTATCGATGATTATTATCGATATTGACCATTTTAAACAATTTAATGACCGGTATGGGCATGTAGCGGGCGATACGTGTTTATATGATGTGGCTCAAACAATTGCTTCAACGGTTAGTCGCCCAGAAGATTTTGTTGCTCGCTATGGGGGAGAGGAGTTTGTTGTTTTATTACCTCAAACCGATAGGCAAGGGGCGTTGTTTATAGCTGAGCAAATACAAAAAGCCGTAGAAAACTTAGCTATTGCGCACCAGGATAGCTTTACCGGATTTTTATCTATAAGTATGGGTATTAATACCATCAGTGACTATACAAATAGTGATGAAATCAGCTTTGTAAAAGCCGCTGATAACGCCCTATATTATGCTAAAAAACAAGGGCGTAACTGTATAGCGCTAAGCTCCGAGTAAATAAAATAGAGTTAATTATTTTATTTAAGCTACTCCCCAATATAGCTAATTATAAATAGTTTCTAGGCTTAATACTGGTCGATTCAGGCTGTCGTTAATACACTTCAATACTAAAGGACTTCTAAGCGGTAGTGATTTTGTTTGCTCTAATGTATACCAGTTAGCGCTGATAATGTCGGTATCTATTGGCGTTGGCGCTTTTATATTATCAGGCGCTTTAAATAAGAAGCAGAATCGTAAATAGTGCACTCCATTTTCGGCATGCAAATTATACACACCTAAAAAGCCGACTGGCTCAAGCGCTAAGCCTGTTTCTTCAAGCAACTCTCGGCTTGCAGCTTGTGCAAGTGTCTCATTTTGCTCTAAATGACCCGCAGGTTGATTGTAACAAATTTGCTTTGTAAATTTATCGCGCTCTTTTACAAGTAAAAACTCATTTTGCTTTTTTACTATTGCTGCAACCGTGACATGCGGTTTATGCATCAACTACGCCCTTAATTACTTTGTATTCACCACAATTAATATTATCCAAGGTATAGTTGCCAATGCTATAACGAATGAGGCGAAGTGTAGGGTGGCCAATATGCGCGGTCATTCGGCGAACTTGTCTGTTTTTACCCTCGTTAATGGTAATACTTAACCAAGTAGTCGGGATTGCTTTTCGCTCGCGTACAGGCGGATTACGCGCCCAAATTGTAGGTTCATCAATTATTTTAACGTTAGCGGGGAGTGTAAGCCCGTCTTTAAGTTCTACGCCATTACATAAATCATTAATTGATTCGCTTGTTGGTTCACCCTCAACTTGTGCCCAGTAGGTTTTATTCGTCTTTTTATCAGGTGCCGTTAGGGTGTTTTGCAATTTTCCACAGTTTGTTAAAAGTAATAAACCTTCACTGTCTCTGTCTAATCTTCCTGCTGCGTAAACTTCTTTAATAGGTATAAATTCAGCGAGAGTTTTTCTGTCTGCGTCATCTGTAAATTGGCATAGCACATCAAACGGCTTGTTGAATAACACAATTTTTCTGTCTTTAGATGCTATTTGCGGCTTTATTTCTCTTTTACCAGATGGCGTTTTGTTAAGTGCACTGCGTGAATAAGTACGGCCTGTACTTCTTTTTGGCTTGGATTCAGTTACTTGATTATTGCCTGATTTAGATCTCATTATATGCACCTAGCTGGTTTTGGTAATCCGGCGATTTTTGTTGCTTGCTTAGCAGGGCCTTTAGGGAATAATTTATATAAATAAAGGCTGTTTCCTTTGTCTTCACCGAGTGCTTTTGCCATTGCTTTTACAAGCATCCGAATTGCTGGGCTGGTGTTATATTCAATATAAAAATCACGAACAAAGTTAATGACTTCCCAGTGTTGAACGCTAAGGGTAATGTTTTCTTGGATAGCAATTACAGGTGCAAGCTCCTTTGACCACAAAGTATGGTCAAGCAAGTAGCCTTGTTTGTCGGTTTCAATCTGTTGGTTGTTAAATTCAAGCATGAGTTACCACGTAATTGATTGATTAGTTGATAAAGTGAGTGCTACAAAGTCTTCATAGCTAATGGCTTTATCGTTATCTGTTAATTTTATTGCACGTACTTGCGCGTCTTGTTCAAGTATTAACAGTGTATCTGCAAATTGCCTAAATTGTTTTTTTGCAAAGCAGGCATCACCAACAAGTAGCACGTTATCGTCTGATAAAATTAAGTTCTCTAGCTGATTTGCCGAATAATAGTTAAGCGGCTTAGAAAAAATATGTAATGTACTCATAAATTCACCACATGTTGCTGCGCTTTAATTAATGTTTGCTGTTGGCTAAAGTTAAGAGCTTTTGCCTCTATGAGTAGATCATGTTTATTTAAACCATAATCAAGCAATGATTTTTCACACACGAAAATGTTTTCAACATCATAAATTTCGAGTGTTTTAATATTTTTAAAAAAATCTTTTAATCCAATATTGTTTGGTTGTTGATGCTTTTTTAAAGCCAAAACGGCGGGGCCGCTAAACAACCAACTCACATTTTGGTCAACGGCAGCAAATATCAATGTCATATCAAGTGCATCACGAATATTTAAATCGTCAAATGGACTGCACTGACTCATTACTAATACGTTTATCATTTAAATTGCACCCATTTATCAGCGTCGCTTGCAAGCATTGCAAATTCAGCTAGCCCTGCGACTGCAAATACACCTGTGTTTTTAATATCTAACCCGCGTTTTTCAGCGGCGGTAACACACAGCATTAAATTTAGTTTTCGATCGGCGAGTTGCTGCCAAAGTGCTGAAATTTGAAGTTCGTCTGAGGATAAATCAAAGTGGGTAGATGCATGATAAATACCTTGCTGGTATAAAAAAACAGCATCAATGGTGTGCCCTTGGGCTAAACATGCATTCGCAAACTTAACTAACCTTTGCGTTGTATCGTGATCGGATGGTGGTGTATGTAATGAAAGAACAAAACGTGACAAAACAATTCCAATAAAAAAGCCCCAATTAAGGGGCTATTTTAACAGAACTATTTAATTAGTCATCACTTGCGCCAAGTAGAGCAAGTAAAGACGTAAATAAGTTATATACGCTTAGGTATAAAGACACTGTTGCGCGAATGTAGTTGGTTTCGCCGCCATTAATGATTCGGCTTGTATCGAATAAAATCAAACCAGACATGATCAATACAACTGCCGCATTAAGCACCATAAACATAAGTGAACTGCCAACAAAAATATTAACGATGCTAGCTACAATCACAACGATTAAGCCAACCGTTAAAAAGCCACCCATAAATGAGAAGTCTTTTTTAGTGTTCAGTGCATAAGCAGATAAACCAAAAAAGATAAGCGCCGTAGAACCTAACGCTTGCATAATAAGCATTGGGCCATTAGGCATTGCAGCATAATGGTTAAGCAATGGACCTAAGCCAGCCCCCATTAAACCTGTGAAAGCAAACACCCAAAATACACCAGATGCTGTATCTGCTTTTTTATTTACAACAAATAATAAACCGAACGAAACAAGTGTAAACACAATTCCCATAAAGTAAGGTAATTGTAGTGCCATTGAAATACCGGCTGTAACAGCACTGAATGCAAGTGTCATAGCTAGTAAAAAGTAGGTGTTTTTAAGTACCTTGTTTGTTTCAATGGTAGACATTACCGGTTTCGCGGTATTGTACGATTGATTAAACGCCATTGTAGAGCTCCTTTAAGTGAAACGTGTGTGTTTCGATAATTTAACTAAAATTAGATTACCAACTCTTATATGTTTGGGCAAACCTTTGTAGATCAATAGAGTTAAATATTTAAATAAAAGAGTTTTGACGGCTAAATTAAAAACACTTTGTTCTAACTTTAGACAAATTAATTGTTTTTTAAGCACTTAAACAATTAATTTAAAAAAAAGCTTCACAAAAGGGATGGGTTTCCCTATTATGCAGGCCGTACGGAGAGATGGCAGAGTGGTCGAATGCACCGGTCTTGAAAACCGGCATGGGTTTATAGCCCATCTAGGGTTCAAATCCCTATCTCTCCACCACTTATTTAATAAGTGTGTGGTAATTAAAGTATCATTCATTTAAATAGTTATTAGTACACTCTTACTTTTAACTTAGCAGTATCGGAGAGATGGCAGAGTGGTCGAATGCACCGGTCTTGAAAACCGGCATGGGTTTATAGCCCATCTAGGGTTCAAATCCCTATCTCTCCACCATATAACAAAATAGCCCGCTAATTTAGCGGGCTTTTTTGTGTTTGGAACAAAATCAGTGCACTTATACCAATCCGCAATAATACTTAATCATTTTGTGGGGCTAAACGTGTCGCTCGCTGCGTTAAAAAATTCTCATTTAGAACAACTAAATAGCGAATTTTTTGCCTAGCTATCAACACGTTTTTCCGCCCTCAAAATAGACCACTTAATTAAGCGAATTGGTATTACATGTTTTATCTCTCATTAGTAAAATCTTAAAAGCAGATAGAATTGCTCACACACCATCTTCTGCTGTTAAATAACGTTGATGTTCTCTTCCTTTTTTTGTTTTTAATAAAACTACCATCACAAAAAATTTTAAATGAGTTGGAATGCACATATTAATGTGTGCTATTTTTAAATATTGGTGGATTAAAGGTATGCAAAATAGGATGTTGTGGCTCAAAGATGATCTAGATTCGAGAAAGTTAGTTGTATATCGTGCCGTCATGTTTTCGTTTATAGCGCTTTTTGTACTTTTTGTATTTCAACCTTTTGGCACTTCAAGCGATACCGAGTCTTACAAGTTTCTGCGGCTTTTTGGCTATGGGATAGTAACCTTTTGTGCTTTGCTATTGTCAGGTTTCATAGAAATAGTGTTACTTAAGTTTAAGCTAAGTAAATTAAGCCGTTTAATTATTATTCCTATCACATATATTTTAATTACTGCGTTATTCAATCATGGGTATTTTGTGGTTGCTGTACTTGGGTCTTGGCATTGGCAGAATCAATTACTTTTTGTAGGGTATATTTTTTGTATTGGTGTATTTCCTCTTATTTTTTTACTTGTGGTAAATAGGCATGTAATAGATTTAACTAAGCCAAGTACAGTTAGCGTCGATCAAGAGCAGTTGAGAGAAGTTGAATTAAAGACAATTACTCTTAAAGGCGATAATAAAAACGACGAAATTAACACAGCTCATCACCATATTTTATTTATTAAATCTTCAGACAACTATTGTGAAATAACAATACTGGAAGGAGCTTCAACTTCACGTAAACTATTACGTGTATCTCTTAGCAGTTTATTAAAGCAGCTCCCAGAAAATACAATTATATTACGATGCCACCGTTCTTATGCGGTCAACCTGCAAAACATTCAGCACTACAGTGGTAATGCTGGAGGGTTGCAATTATCGCTGCATACAATTGATATTAAAATACCGGTGTCTCGTTCTTATGTAAAAGTAATAAAAGATGCTTTGTCATTAATCCCAAAAACATGTTAATCCCCCCTAAAACATGGGCTTTATACCTCGTCTTGTAATTGAGACCTAATAAGTCGCTTTGTATTTTTACTATTGCCAAGATTAAGTTGAAATTTACAACTTAACGAGGAAAGTAGATATGAAATACGCTATCAAGGCACTTGTAATAATTTCTATATTTGTATTTTGCCACTATGTAATGAGGCAGTTTTGGGGAGAAGGTTGGTCTAGCTGGTTGTCTGAACTTGATAATCTAACTGGCATTTTATTTACCCCCGCTAAATATACTTTTTTATATGGACCGTTAGTTATTGCGGCTATTATTTTGTTTAAACAAAGTGAGCCTTTTGAATCTATAGGGCTTAATTCTTCTGGTTTTATTAACTATGCACTCGCAGCAATTATTTGTTGTGCTCCTATGGCAATAGGTTATGGATTTTTGAGTGATGAACTTAACCTATCAATACCAGCAATAATCACCGGCTCAGTTTATGCGGGTTTTTTTGAAGAGCTAATTTTTAGGGCTGCATTGTTTGGTGTTTTATTTAAATATTGTAGATGGGGCTTTGTGCCTGCGGCATTGATTAGTTCAGTAATATTTGGCCTGGGCCATATTTATCAAGGTAATGATGCGATTTCTGCATTGATGGCGGTTGCTATCACTACTGTAGCAGGTACATGGTTTGCGTGGCTATATTGTGAATGTGGTTATCGTATTTGGTTTCCTATGTGGATGCATATTTTTATGAATGCAGCTTACGGAATATTTGGTATGTCGGGCGGCGCAGTAGGTGATCTACAAGGTAACTTATTTAAAGCAACAGCAATTGTACTAAGTATTGTGTATGTTGAGATGCTAATTCGACGAGGAAAGCAGCGTGAAGTTACATTATCAAAATTATTTCAATGCACTAAAAGTGGACTTTATACGCAACAAGCTAACTTAAATTGATTGGGAAACGACCATGCTAGAACTATTTATTGTAATAATTATATTTAGCTCACCCTTTTTGATTCTTACTATTACTAAACGTTATTTCACCTATAAAACTACAATAATGGCAGCGCAAGCAAAATTTAAAGGACTGAATAATAATAAGATAACAAAATTAGAGGAACAAACAGCGATGTTGTACAAAAGATTGGCAGTGCTAGAGGAAATAGTAACATCTCGCCACTTTGAGTTATCAAATAAAATAGCTCAGTTATAAGCACTTTGATAAGTATAACCCAAACGTATGAGCCTATTAATATATTAATAGGCTCATACTGCAATAAGGTTTATTTTTAATCATAAATTACGACCATAGTCTCTATTTCTAAGCTTTAGATCTTGGTGCATGCTTAATACATTAAAATTTATACTCTGTATTAAGGATTATTAGATGAAACATCAACTCGCAAAAAGCGTCGCGCTTTCATTATTGTCCCCGGTAATTATTGGCAGCTTGTTAGGATTGTATTATGCACTAACGCTACAGGGTGATTTCTTATCCGTATTTTTTCAACTATTGATGACTGCTATCTCAAATGCACATATTGTAGGCTTAACGATGGCGGCCTTTGTTGTGCCAGGGTATTTACTAATGTTTAAGTATTCTAAAGTTAATTATTCAGGTGTATTAACGCTTGGTTTGTTAGGTGGCGCTATATTTAGTTACTTATTAAGTGCCTCAACTGGCGAGATATTTTTGATTAATAGTGTTATGTCAGCATTTGCAGCCGGACTGTTTTTATTTGGTCTTCGCAAATCGGTAAAAAAATAATCGCAGCATTATTAACCAAGCACGCTGATAAACGGTGCGATTTCCTTTTTTTTACCTCCAAAAGGTTCCAATTTTTCACGACAAAGAGTACCTTTAGCTACTGTATGTTTAATAAGAAGTAGTTTGGTATGCAAAAGCACGATTTTTACCAGTCATTAGTTAAGCAAACTGAATCGCTGATAGCTGGTGAATCTAATGTAATTGCCAATTTGGCAAACATAAGCGCGCTGTTATTTACCTCTTTAGAAGATGTAAATTGGGCGGGCTTTTACTTTATGGATTCTCCTACTGAATTAGTACTTGGTCCGTTTCAAGGTAATCCTGCATGCATCCGTATTCCCGTTGGGAAAGGGGTATGTGGAACAGCTGCGGCAACCGCTGAAACACAATTAATTGAAGATGTTCACGCTTTTGACGGGCATATAGCCTGCGATGCAGCGTCTAACTCTGAAGTGGTTGTACCTATCATGAAACATGGTAAAGTATTCGCAGTACTAGACATTGATAGTCCAAGTATTGGCCGATTTGATGCTGATGATAAAGCTGGCCTTGAAGCATTAGTGAAATGCTTAGAGGCGAGCCTGTAATGAAAGATTTGCTAAATGTTCAAGACTACCTATTTGCTGTGCAAGATGTTGGCGACTGGGAAGGCGAAGAAGAGCATGTAGCGGAAACGCTCAATGATTTAATTCATATTGCATGGGATCGTCTTCCAGATGATTCAGAATGTGAATTTATTGATGAAACAATTAATGGTATTTGGGAACACCTTCGGGGTGATATGGCTGTAATAGAAGCCGATTTCGAAGAGTTGGTCGACTGGGTAACACACTACGTCGATTCGTCCCTTGATGAAAAGATGTGAAAAATAGGTTCTAAAATGGAAACCACAAACAAGCTAAAAGATATTAATGAAGTGTTGGAATTTTTATATCAAGAATTCCCACAATGTTTTAAACAAAAAGATGGCATCAAGCCGCTTAAAGTAGGTATTTTTAAAGATATTGCTGAGCGTATTGAAGGGTCTGAAAAAGTAAGTAAGACTCAAGTTCGTCAAGCGCTTAGAAAATACACGTCTAATTGGCGTTATTTAGAAGCTGTGACAAAGTCAGAGTTTCGTATTGATCTTGATGGTAATCAAGGTGAAAAAGTTGAGCAAGAGCATATCGACCATGCACAAAAAGCATTGGAAGAAAGCCGCGCTAAAATGGCAAAACGCAAAAAACAACAGCGTCCTCGCCAAGATTCTGATTCTAAATCTTTCAAGAAAAAACCAGCTCATGCTAGCAAAGCAGGCGATAAAAACGCACCTGCAGCTAACAAACCTGCTAAAGCAGCGCCAGTTAAACGTTCAGGAAAAATTGAACCTTTACCAGCAACTGAGGTCAAGGTTAATAATAAGGTTAAGGTTAAACTTGGCCAAGCACTTGTAAATGCAGTAATCACTGAAGTGAACAAAGATGACGTTCATGTTGAATTAGTGACAGGTATGCAAGTTAAAACCAAAGCTGACAGTTTATACATCGTTTAAGTTGTAAATAAATTAAGGAGTTGTGTATGAGTAAAAAGTTTACGCTCATTCCGTTAGTTGCTGCCCTGTTTTCAGGTTCATTATTTGCTGCTGTAGAAGCCGTTACAATTGACGATTTACCCCAGCTTAAGCAAGAGAGTCAACATGGTACTGCTAGCAAACGAGTGGCCAGCTTATTTGCTCGTTCACACTATACACCGGTTCGATTTAACGATGAGCTTTCTAGTAAAGTGTACGATCGTTATATCGAATCCCTTGATTTTAATAAAAGCGTTTTCTTAGCCAGCGATATCGCTTCTTTTGAGCAATATCGTGATGACTTTGATAACGCTATTACTACCGGTAAATTAGACTTTACGTTTGATATTTTTAACTTAAGTCTTAAACGCCGTTTTGAACGTTACGAGTATTCACTTACTTTACTTGAAAAAGAAATGACGTTTGATAAAGAAGATGAATACTTTTTTGACCGTGAAGATTCAGCATGGCCTGTGTCACAAGCTGAGCTTGATGAAATTTGGCGTGAGCGTGTAAAGTACGACGCACTGCGTTTAAAAATGACGGGTAAAGATTGGGAAGGCATTAAAGAAGTGCTGACCAAACGCTATAAAAATGCAGAAAAACGTTTAGTACAATCTAATTCAGAAGATGCTTTTCAAATTGTTATGAATTCGCTAGCACGTAGTATTGAGGCGCATACGTCTTATTTATCGCCACGTCGTGCAGAGCAATTCAAAATGGATATGGACTTAGAGCTTGAGGGCATTGGTGCCGTACTAAGCCCAGATGAAGACTACACTGTTATTCGCAGCTTAGTGCCGGGAGGCCCTGCAGATAAAACAGATCAAATTAAAGCTGATGACCGCATTATTGGTGTTGCCCAAGATGGCGAAGAATTTGTAGACGTAATTGGCTGGCGTTTAGATGACGTAGTTGATTTAATTAAAGGTCCTAAAGGGACTAAAGTACGTCTACAGTATTTAAAAGGTGTTGACGCTCACGGCGCACCTAAAGTTGTTGAAATCACGCGTGATAAAATTCGACTTGAAGATAGAGCGGCTAAATCAGAAGTATTTGAAGCAAAATACTCTGATTTAACAAGTAAAGTTGGCGTGATTGAAATTCCAGGCTTTTACAATAATCTTTCGAAAGATGTAAAAGTTGAGCTGGCTAAGCTTAAAGAAGAAAAAGTTGATGGTATTATTATCGACTTACGCCAAAATGGTGGTGGTTCTTTATATGAAGCAACACAACTGTCTGGTTTGTTTTTTGACCAAGGTCCAGTTGTTCAAATTCATACCTTAAATAACCGTATTGAAGAGCAAAAAGATCGTGATGGTATAACTTATTACGACGGTCCTTTAACTGTTTTAGTTGACCGTTACAGTGCCTCTGCTTCTGAAATATTTGCAGCAGCTATGCAAGATTATGGTCGTGCAGTTATTATTGGCGAGCAAACTTTTGGTAAAGGTACAGTACAGCAGCACAAAGGCTTAGGCCGCGCTTACGATTTATACGATAATGCGCTGGGTAGCGTACAATATACGATTGCTAAGTTTTATCGTATTAACGGTGGTAGTACGCAACATAAAGGTGTGATCCCTGATATTTCGTTTCCATCAGCAATCGATCCTGCAGAGTGGGGCGAAAGTAAGCAAGATAATGCACTTCCTTGGGACAGCATTGTTAAAGCGAAATACAAAAAATTAGGTAATTTAACACCTATTATTACGTACCTTGAGAAACAACACGAAGTACGAATTAAATCAGAACCAGAATTTGGTTATGTATTTAATGACATTACCTTATACAACGAAGAGAAAGACCGTAAAACTATCTCTTTAGTTGAAGCTACGCGTATTAAAGAAAAAGATGAAGGTGAAGCACGTGCACTTGTACGTACTAACGAACGTCTTAAGCGTTTAGGTAAAGATCCGGTAGAAAACTTAGACGATTTACCTGAAGTAATTGAAGAGCTTGACCCATTTTTGGAAGAAGCTGCATTAATTACTCAAGATTATATTAATTATGGTCGTATAGCTAAGAAGTAACAACTGGTTTTACCTCTATAAAAAAGGCGCATTAGCGCCTTTTTTACTACCTAAAATTTACTAAATTGTTATAATATTTGATTACATAAAGTTGAGCTAGATCAATCATGCTCAATTAATGCGCTTTACGTGCTAAAAATAATAATTAAACACACAGTAAGTGTGTCTAGGAGTCTCTACTTTGAAGCTATTGGATGACAAACCAATCAAGCCCGCCTCGTTTTTTGATGCATTAATTCCTATCTCTGTATTAATTTGTTTACTTGGTGCTGCAGTTTACTTATTTGGTGATAACTCTTCATCAGGCCCTAACCAAATTGCACTTTTATTTGCTACTTTTGCAGCGGCTTTAATTGGGCTTAAAAACGGTTATACATGGAAAAAATTAGAACAAGCCATGATCGAAGGTATAACGCTTTCACTTGGCGCTATCCTAATTTTACTTATGGTAGGTGCGTTAATTGGCACTTGGCTACTTTCTGGAACTGTACCAACTTTAATTTATTATGGCTTGCAAGTTATAAACCCAAGTTGGTTTTATGCAGCGAGTTGTTTAATTTGTGGCATTGTAGCTATGAGTATAGGTAGTTCTTGGACTACTGCCGCTACGATAGGTGTTGCTTTATTAGGCGTTGCAACGGGTCTTGGACTTGAACAAACAGTTACAGCAGGCGCTGTTATATCTGGTGCGTACTTTGGTGATAAGTTAAGCCCGCTGTCAGAAACAACCAATCTAGCGCCAGCAGTTGTAGGCGCTGATTTATTTGAGCATATTCAACATATGCTGTGGACGACAGTACCAAGTTTTGTAATTGCACTGATTATATTTATATTCATGGGCTTTAACGCAACTGCTTCAAGCGAAGCGGGGCGCATTGATGAAATAACGGCTATTTTACAGCAAAACTTTAATATTGGTTTTGAAATGCTAATCCCGCTAATTGTACTTTTAGTTTTAGCGATTAAAAAAATGCCAGCCTTTCCTGCTATCTCTATCGGTGCTGTTGTGGGCGCTGTTTGGGCCATGTTGTTTCAATCTGATTTAATTGCTAGCCAAATTGATGTTTCTCAAGGGCAGCTAGTTGGCTATTTTAAGCTTGTTTGGACGACGTTTTTTGATGGTTTTAGCATAAGTACAGGCGATGACAAAATGGACTCCCTACTCAGTGGTGGCGGTATGTCCGGAATGCTTACAACCACATGGCTTATTATGACTGCACTGATGTTTGGTGCCATTATGGAAAAAACGGGCCTTTTGGATATTTTTGTTAAAAGCATACTTAAAATAGCTAAAAGTACGGGATCGTTAATTGCGGCAACAATAGCAACGTGTATTGGTACTAACGTGATAGCGGCCGATCAATATATTGCAATTGTTGTACCTGGTCGTATGTTTAAAGATGAATATGAAAAACGTGGTTTGAAGCCTGTTAACTTATCTCGTACATTGGAAGATGGCGGTACAATTACCAGCCCACTAATTCCATGGAACACGTGTGGCGCATATATGCAAAGCGTTTTACTAATAAATCCTTTTGATTATGCACTCTACGCTTTCTTTAACTTAATTAACCCTGTTTTAGCGGTGGTTTATGCCTACTTGGGCATTAAAATTTTACGTATTAAGCCAAAACAATCCGCCTAATTTTAAACAGCTCCTTTTAACTTAAAAGGAGCTGTTTTGGAGTATCTATGACTGAATCAAGTAAACCTCAAGCACAATATCTTAAAGACTATAAAGCTCCTGATTTTTTAATTGACCACACAGAGCTAACCTTTGACTTACAGCCATTATCAACCAAAGTAAGCTCTTTGCTAACGCTTACGCGTGTTGGTGATAAAAAAGCACCTTTAGTGCTTGATGGTATTGATTTACGCTTACTGTCTTTATCTATTGATACGGTTGATATAACTGATTATGAAATTATTGGCGAGCAGCTAATAATTAATAACCTACCGGATAGTTGCCAATTAAGTATTGTGACCGAGATATCGCCTGAGACGAATACTTCTTTAGAGGGTTTGTATTTATCTGGCGGTGCGTATTGTACACAGTGTGAAGCGCAGGGTTTTAGAAAGATCACCTATTACATGGACCGCCCTGATGTACTTGCCACGTTTGATGTAACTATTATTGCCGATAAAAAGTATCTACAACTTCTTTCTAATGGTAATCAAGTAGACAGTGGTGAAACACAAGATGGTCGTCATTTTGTGAAATGGCAAGACCCATTTAAAAAGCCGAGCTATTTATTTGCACTTGTAGCGGGCGATTTTGATGTTTTAAAAGATACGTACACGACTAAAAGCGGCAGAGATGTAGAATTAGCATTGTTTGTTGATAAAGGTAATTTATCTAAAACACCCCATGCTATTGCCTCACTCAAAAAGGCAATGCAGTGGGATGAAGAACGCTTTAATTTAGAGTATGACCTTGATATTTATATGATTGTAGCCGTCGATTTTTTCAACATGGGCGCGATGGAAAATAAAGGGCTAAACGTTTTTAACAGTAAATGCGTATTAGCTAATCAAGAAACAGCCACAGATAAAGACTACCATACGATTGAATCCATTGTAGGGCATGAGTACTTTCATAACTGGACAGGTAACCGAGTTACTTGTAGAGATTGGTTTCAGTTATCGCTAAAAGAAGGGTTAACTGTATTTAGAGACCAAGAGTTCAGTAGTGATTTAGGCTCTCGTGCACTTAACCGAATTGATGCGGTCAAAGTTATGCGTACGCATCAGTTTAGCGAAGATGCAGGCCCTATGGCTCACCCAATTCGCCCTGAGAAAGTTATTGAAATGAATAACTTTTATACAGTAACTGTATACGATAAAGGTGCTGAAGTTATCCGTATGATGCACACATTACTGGGTGAAACTAACTTTCAAAAAGGGATGACGCTTTACTTTGAGCGCCACGATGGGCAAGCAGTTACATGTGATGACTTTGTAAGTGCGATGAGCGATGCATCAGGTGTTGATTTAGAGCAATTTAAACAATGGTACAGCCAATCAGGTACACCGCGTTTAAATGCAATTCAAGAATTTGATAGCAGCTCAAATACATACACTTTGACAATCGAGCAAACAGCGCCAGCTAATCAGCCAGAGAATAAAAAGCTTCATATACCTTTTGCTATTGAACTACTTGATGCCAATGGACAAAGTATTGCTCTGCAATATAAAGGTAAAAAGCTAGATCATGTACTCGATGTAACTAATGCGACTCAAACATTTAGCTTTGATAATATTTTAGAAAAGCCTGTTGCGGTTTTACTCGAAGACTTTTCTGCTCCTTGTATTTTAAACCAGCAAACAACAGAGCCCGAACTATTGCATATTATGCGTTTTGCGCGCAGTGATTTTTCACGTTGGGATGCACAACAGCAGCTATTCATTAAGGCGATTAAATCTCAAATCACCGATGCAACGAATAGCGTATTAAGCAGCGAAATTATAAATGCGCTACGTGTACTTATAAACACCAAAGAGGGCGATTTAGCTTTAATTGCAGAGCTGTTTAAATTGCCGAGTTTTGACACGTTAGCTGCTGAATTTGATGTAATACCTGTAGATGACATTATTGAAATAACAGAAAAGTTTGAGCAACAAATTGCTGATGAACTTGCTGATGAGCTGCTTAGTTGTTACGAATCTCTTGAAGATGATGGCAGTATAAGTGCAAGCGCTGTTGCGAATCGTGCTTTAAAGCAAATATGTCTGCACTACCTTGCTAAAACACAAAGTCCAGAAGCTGTAACCTTTATTAAAGAAGCTGCAAGCTCGACTAATATGACTAATGTACTTGGTGCCCTAAGCGCTGTGGTAAAAGCTTCACACCCTGTTAGAGATGAGCTTTTGAGTCATTTTGATAGTCAGTGGCGTCATGATGTTTTAGTCATGGATAAGTGGTTTGCACTGCAAGCTATGCAATCAGGCAGTACTGCTATAGATGATATTAAGGCACTTTACGAACACCCGTGTTTTGATTTTTCAAATCCTAACCGTGTACGTGCACTTGTAGGAAGTTTTAGCCACTTTAATACAGCACAATTTCATCGAGCAGATGCTCAAGGCTATGCGTTATTAGGTGATTTATTAATAAAACTTAATGCAATTAATCCACAAAATGCATCTCGTATGTTAACACCGTTTATGTCGTGGAAGCGTTACGATGATGTACGCTCACAAGCAATGAAGCTGCAATTACAACGCTTAGCCAACTTAGATGGCCTAAGTGCTGACTTGTATGAAAAGGTTGAAAAAGCGCTCGCATAAATGATTGAGTATTATTTTACCTTAAGATTGAGCTATAACGAGTGCATGGATTACTACCATGGCCGTTTTAGCTCTTTACAAGTTGTAGAGGATGGCGGTAAAACAATTCGTTTTGCTGCTACGCATTTGAGGCCCTTCATTTCGAGCTTGGGTGTACGTGGCCGTTTTAGACTCTTATTAACCCCCGAAAACAAGTTCATCCGCCTAGAGCGAGTGGCCTGACACTCGGTTTTTATGTTATATATACATAAAAATATTGTATTTTTGTTAATTTCAATTTGTCCTATTGTTAAATTACGTGTATAAATTATCTGGTACGACGTCTTACCAATACGTAAGCGTTAACCAGAATAAGAAGTATATGACAGATTAGAGCGAGTATTTGTAATTTTACTGATTCGCTTCTATCGTTATGATTACACTAAAAACAATAACTTGATCACACAAAATGACCCGCGACAGGGGGGAACCAAAATGATAAGAAGATCGCTTTTTGTTAAAAATAGAATCGCTATAGGTTTAGCAGCCGCTAGCTTAGGTTTATCTGCAGCAAGTACTCAAGCTGTAACATTTGAAGCTGGAGGTTTTGATATTACCTTCGATTCAACCTTTTCATATGGGCAAAGTGTTCGCGTAGAAGATAGAGACTTTAACCTAATTGGCAAAAGTAATAATCCAGCCTTTGATTGGACAGGATACAACCCAGCGCTAAACAACACTATTTACTCATCTCAAGATGTATGGGCTCAACCTGGGTCTTATTCAAATAACGGTGACGCGGGTAATTTAAATTTTGATAGTGGTGACTCATTCTCAAAACTATTGAAGGGCACACACGACCTTTCAATAAATAAAGATAACTACGGTTTGTTCACTCGCTTCATGTATTTTTATGACTTTGCTTTAATGGATGGGTACCACGCTTATTCAAATCCTACATCAGGGCAGGGGGTTGACCCGTGTGACGATAAAGACACCAAAGCACAAAGCTGTGCCGACATTCGTTTATTAGATGCGTTTGTATGGGCCGATTTTGATTTAAATGATGGTAATAACCCTTTATCTGTCCGTTTAGGCCAGCAAGTAGTTAACTGGGGTGAAAGTACGCTTATATCTCATGGTATTAACGTAAACCCAGTTGATATAGATCGATTAAAAGCACCTGGCGCTGAGCTAAAAGAAGCATTTATACCAATCGGTATGCTTTGGGCATCGCTCGGTATTACTGAGAACATTACGCTTGAAGGTTTCTACCAATATCAATGGCAAGAAACACGTTTACCAGCAGCCGGTACATACTTCTCTACCAATGACTTTGCAGCAGAAAATGGTTATCAGCAGAATGTTCAATTAGGCTTTACGTCTAATCCTGATATTGATGTTGCTTTTTTAACGGATAGTTTAAATAACCTAACATCTGATTTTGCATTAGCAGCAGCTGCTCAAGGTATTGATCCTTCAAGTGCTGAAGGAAGCGCTTTATTAGCCCAAATGTATCTTGCCTACCCAACTAAGGTTGCATTAAAAGGCAAAGGGGATAATGGTAAAACAGAACCTGAAGATGGCGGCCAGTACGGTTTACGTTTAGGTATATTTTTACCTGAATTTAATGATACTGAAATTGCGTTATACCACGTGAACTACCACAGTCGTCGTCCGCTTATATCTGGTCGTGTATCAAACTTTTCGCAGGCAGCAATTGCTCAAGATTTAGCGATGATCATGACAACAGAAATTACGTCAGATAATGTTGCTGATTTAACCGCTTTTTCTAAAGCTGAAAACGACTACCCAGAAGATATTAAACTATATGGTTTAAGTTTTAACACAACTATTGGTGAAACAGCCTTTGCGGGTGAGTTTGCGTTTCGTCAAGATGAACCACTGCAAATTGATGACGTAGAGTTACTTTATACAGCTATGCCTGAGCAGTTAGCTCTTGCAGGTCTTCGTCCTGATTTTGCAGGTATTTCGCAAATGAGTTTTGGCGATGATATTAGTTCTGTTGGTGCGGGTGAAGTTGCTCAAGGCTATATTGAACGTGATACATCACAAATTCAATTCACGGCTACTCACTTATTTGGACCTTCATTAGGTGCTGATAGTTGGGCTGTAGTTGGTGAAGTGGGTGCAGTAAAAATTCATAACATGCCAGAATATGACGAAATGCGTTTAAATGTATCCGGTACTGGCCGTAGTGGCACAATTACAGGCCCAGGTACTACTGATTATTCAACATTGCAACTTGGTTTATCAAATGGCGCTGAAGAAAAATCATTCGCCACAGCATCTTCTTGGGGTTACCGCTTAATTGCTAAAGGTGATTATTTTAACCTTTACAAAGGTATTAACTTCTCTCCACGTTTTGTATTTTCTCATGACGTAAATGGTAATACACCAGACCCTATGTTCTTATTTATCGAAGACCGTAAATCTTTGGGTGCAACCATGAACTTTAACTACCAAAATGCGTGGTCACTTGATGTGAGCTATAACTCGTTTTGGGGCGGCGGCGATATTAATACTTTCTCAGATCGCGATTACGTTTCTTTTAACTTAAAATATTCTATTTAGGGGTAACATTATTATGATTAAAAAACCTACCCTCATCGCTACAGCTTTTTGTAGCTTGTTTGCAAGCAGCGCAGCTTTAGCTAAATTAAACGCTGATGAAGTTGCTCAATTAGGTCAAAACTTAACGCCAATGGGCGCAGAAAAAGCAGCTAATGCTGATGGCTCTATTCCAGCATGGAATAATGGCATTACAACAGCCCCTGCAGGTTATGAAGCTGGTATGCATCACCTTGACCCATTTACAGCTGATAAAGTGCTTTTCACTATTGATAAAAGTAATATTGAAAAGTACAAAGCCAATTTAAGTCCGGGTCAAATCGCTTTATTTGAAGCATACCCAGACACATTTAAAATGCCAGTGTATGAAACACGTCGTTCTGCGTCTTACCCTCAGTTTGTGTATGATGCGACTAAAAAGTTTGCACCGACTGCTGAATTAATTGAAGGCGGTAACGGTATTAAAAATACGGCGATTGGTATTCCTTTCCCTATTCCTAAAACGGGTTTAGAGGCAATTTGGAATCATTTATTACGTTACCGTGGCCAGTCTATTGAGCGTTTTGGTGGTCAAGCTGCACCGACTGCATCTGGTTCTTATAACTATGTTGGCTTTGATGAGCAGTTATTAGTTAAATACTCAGACCCTAGTGCAACACCAGCAGAGCTGCAAGACTCAAATATTTTGTTTAAGTTTAAACAAAGCGTTACAGAACCGGCTCGTTTAGCGGGTACTGCATTATTAGTTCATGAAACAATGGATCAAATATTAACGCCGCGTCAAGCATGGACTTATAACTCGGGACAACGTCGTGTTCGTCGTGCACCTAATGTTGCATATGATGCACCAGGCACAGCTGCAGATAGCCTGCGTACTACCGATGATTTTGATATGTTTAATGGCTCGCCAAATCGTTACAACTGGACACTAAAAGGCAAGCAAGAGTTATATATACCTTACAACAGCTATAAACTTCATAGTGATAAGCTAGAGTACGATGATATTTTAATGCCTGGCCATATTAACCCAGAACATACACGTTACGAAAAACACCGTGTTTGGGTTGTTGAAGCTAACTTAAAAGATGATACACGTCATATCTATAAAAAACGTGTGTTTTACATCGATGAAGATAGCTGGCAAGTACAGGTTACTGATATTTATGATAACCGCGACCAACTTTACCGTGTAGCAATGGCTTATGGCCTTAACTACTACGAAGTACCTACACAGTGGAGTACGCTTGAGGTTTATCATGATTTGAATTCTCGTCGTTATTTAGCAATTGGTTTAGATAACCAAGAAAAAATGTACGATTTTTCACAGTCATTTAACGATAACGAATTTACTTCAAGCGCTTTACGTCGCGCAGGTAGATAGTATTAAACTAGGCATTTAACAATTTGTTAAGTGCCTTTTCCTTTCTCATCGCGTTTGTCTTACAGCGCGCAACGCTTTCCCCAGTAAAAAGACAAACAACTCTCTCGTACAAGGCGATTAAAATTTATGAAGTATTTGGTATATGCCAGCCTGATAATAAGCGGTGCGAGTGTTGCACAAGAAGCCCCTAACAATGCAATCAGTGCAACAAATGCAGCTAAAACCTTACTCACCGACATAACCAACACAGGCAATAGTCTAATTGCAGTAGGTAAACACGGTACTGTTATTAAAAGTATCTCGGGTGATAAATGGCAACAAGCTGAGCTAGTCCCAACTCAAGTGCTATTAACTGCCGTTGATTTTAGTAATGAAAATAATGGATGGGCGTGTGGCCACGATGCAACAATAATAAATACTACTGACGGTGGTATTAATTGGCAACTACAACAAGCACAACCAAAATTAGACAAACCATGTTTAGATATTCTATTTGAAGATGATTTAAAAGGTTTTGCAGTGGGCGCATATGGCATGTTTTATCAAACCACCGATGGTGGTAAACATTGGCAAAAACGCTTTTTAGATTCGCTATTATTTAGTGATGATCGTGATTACTTGAACGATTTAAAAGAAAATGACCCCGAAGGATACGAAGCCGAAACTGCTTCAATTTTACCGCACTTTAATCGAATCGAAAAAACAGATAATGGTTTAATGCTGGTTGGTGAGATGGGCTTGATGGCCAGAAGCATTGATGATGGTCAAACTTGGCAAAGAATAGAAGAAATTTATCCTGGTTCATTCTTTGCAGTTGCATCAGATAGCACACAAGAAATTGTGGCAGGGCTTCGAGGTAATGTTTTTGCAAAGCAAAATGGTGAACAGCAGTGGCAGCATTTCGAAAATGTTAAAACAGCGACGATCAACAACATCATTAATTATAATAACAAACAATGGCTTATGCTTGCCAACAGTGGCGTTATTTTTCATCTTCAAGATGGGTTACTCACCCACGAGCAGCTTGCTGACGGTAAAGCGATTCTTGATGGTGTAATTTTAGATAACAGGCTGATCATGGCTACAGAAGATGGCATTAAAGTGAAGGAGTTAACCCCTTAATGCATAAACTACTCGATTTTATTGAAAAGGCGATTTTTAGACATCGCTTAATTATGCTTATAAGTTTTGCACTTATAACCTGTTTACTTGTATTCAAAGCGACTCAAATTCAATTAGATGCATCGTTTAATAAAAATATCCCGTTAAACCACGATTATATGAAAGTGTATACCAAGCATGAAAAGCAGTTTGGTGGTGCAAACAGTATTTTGATTTCAGTGTGTGATGACAGTGGTGATATATTTAATCCAGAGTTCTTTACTCAATTAAAAGCGGTTCACGATCAGCTTTATTTCATTCCTGGCGTAAATCGTCCATTAGTTAACTCAATATTTTCACCCAGTGCTCGTTTTGTTGAAGTAGTGGAGGATGGCTTTGCCGGTGGCCCAATTATTCCTGCTAACTTTAAAGCAGATAAGCGTGGTTTAGGTGTAGTAAAGGAAAACATTGAAAAAGCAAAAGTTGTAGGACGTATGATTGCCAGCGATTATTCGTGTGCAATGGTAACTGCTCAACTTTTAGAAACTGATCCTCAAACACAACAAAAATTAGACACATTAGCTTTTGCGCAAAAGCTAGAAAGTGATTTAAGAGAGCCTTTAAGTACGGACAAAGTAAGTATTCATATTATTGGCTTTGCAAAAATGGCTGGTGATATAGCTGAAGGTGCAAAAGGGGTGGTTGTATTTTTTGCCATTGCTATCGCTTTTACCTTTATTATGGTTTGGCTATTTTGTGGCAGTTTAAAGCTGACTATTTTGCCTATTGCATGTTCCATTATTGCTGTTATTTGGCAATTAGGCCTGCTTTCAAGTTTAGGTTTTGGCCTTGATCCCATGTCTATTTTGGTACCGTTTTTAGTATTTGCTATTGGTGTAAGCCATGGTGTGCAGATGATAAATGCGATTGGTAAAAAAGTAGGTGAAGGTAAAACAACACGTATTTGTTGTCAGTCAAGTTTTAGGGCTTTATTAGTGCCAGGCGGTATTGCACTGCTTTCAGACACAGTAGGCTTCTTAACATTACTTACCATCGATATTGGTATTATCCGTGAACTTGCCATTACAGCGAGTTTAGGTGTAGCAGTAATTATATTTACAAATTTAATTTTATTGCCGGTCTGGGCTTCGTACATGAACTTTGAAAACAGTGTACATATTCAATCTGGTGATGCAGCAAAACCAAACATGCTCGATAAAATAAGAGACTTACTTGTTAAAGCGACTGATCCTAAAGTAGCTAAAATGATTATTGGTTTTACACTTGTTCTATTTGCTTTAGGTTACTGGCAAGCAGATAAAATGCGTATAGGTGACTTACATGCAGGCGCGCCATCACTGCATCAAGATGCTCGTTATAATCAAGACACGTTTTTAATATCAGACAAGTACACTATCTCGTCTGATATCTTAAAGGTAATTGTAGAAGCGTATCCTGCAGCATGTACTGAGCATGATGTGATGGAGCGTATAAGCCGTTTTCAATACAAAGTAGAGAATGTAGCAGGTGTGCAGTCTGCTGTAAGTTTGAGCTCTGTAGCTCAATCGGTTAACGCAGGCTACAACGAAGGCAATTTGAAATGGCAAAGCTTGCCACGAAATTCAGCAAGTTTAGTGCAGTCAACGTCTCGAGTTGAAACTAGTACAGGTTTACTTAACGGTGATTGTTCAGTTATGCCAGTGATTATATTTTTAGATGATCATAAAGCACAAACTATCGATACTGTAATTAAGAGTGTTAAGCAATTTGCGCAAGAAGAGGGCACTGATAAATTAGCATTTAAGTTAGCGTCAGGACCTGTTGGTGTAATGGCAGCCACTAATGAATCAGTTGCAGAAGCGCAAATACCAATGATGCTTTATGTTTATGGTGCCGTTATCATTTTATGTTTAATGAGCTTTAGAAGCGTAAAAGCAACGATTGCAGTGGTATTGCCGCTTTATATCGTATCAACACTTGCACAAGCACTTATGGTGCAATTAGAAATAGGCTTAACCGTTTCTACTTTGCCAGTTATTGCTCTAGGAGTAGGTATTGGGGTCGATTACGGTATTTATATACTGTCGTCGATGATGGGGCAGCTTAAGCAAAATGTACCATTAAGTGTTGCTTATCGAAATGCGCTTGTTGAACGTGGAAGTGCGGTTCTATTTACCGGTATTACACTTGCGATTGGTGTGAGTACGTGGATATTCTCAGATCTTAAATTCCAAGTTGATATGGGTATACTGTTAACCTTCATGTTTTTAGTAAATATGTTAGGTGCAGTGTTGTTATTACCCGCTATTGGTAGCCTTCTCTGGACTGACCAGAAAAAATAATGTGAATAATTTTGCTCCTAAATGGCCTGTAAAGGCCATTTATATCTACAATTTGTGAATAGATGACCAAATAGCTGAAATGCTTAAAATGTTTTCATCGAAAAGGCTGTTTATTAGCTGTAAAAGGGTTAGAATTTAATTGACTCCACGCTAATGAATAGCTGTACAAATTCCTGCTCCTGAGCAGTAATAGATTAAGGAACATACAATGACACGAAATGAAGGCCAAGCCTCGGTTATCCTAGATAATGTCTGCAAGCTGATCCAGAAAAAAGTTCGCGCTGATAATGTGTTACTCGTTGAGAAATTCGCCAAAGCCTTGTACAGCAATATGTCTAAAGAGGATTTGGCAAACCGCAACGATAGTGACCTATATGGCGCAGCATTAAGCCTTTGGAACTCGCTAGAAAAAAATACTACCGACGACGCTGTTATCCGCGTTTTCAACCCTGAAGTGGCAAAAGATGGCTGGCAGTCATCACATACAATCGTAGAGATTATTACTAAAGACATGCCGTTTTTAGTTGATTCTGTTCGTATGGCCATGACTCGTGAAAATATCGCCTCTCACTTATTACTTCACTGCCCATTAAAAATTAAGCGCGATGAAAACGCTAAAATTTCTGGATTATCAAATTTAAAAGCAGAGCAAGAATCCTCATCTACTAAAACAGTATTTTTTATTGAAATTGACCGTCAAACAGATTCTTCTGTGATTGAGTCTTTCAAGAAAGAGTTAGAGTCGGTTCTTGTTGATGTGTCAGTTGCTGTTGATGATTGGCAGCCAATTCGTAAAAAATTGATTGCAGTAACCAAAGAGTTACCTAAACGTCATCATAATAAAACGACAGAAGAAGTTTCAGAAACAACTGAGTTTTTAGATTGGTTAGCGAAAGATAACTTTACCCTAATGGGTTACCGTGAATATGAGCTAAGCCCAGTTCAAGGTGATTACCAATTAAAAGGTAAAATGGAATCAAGCCTTGGCTTGATGAAAAACTCTACTGAAGAACACACACGATTATTATCAGAATTACCAGAAGTTGCTCGCCAAGAAGCACGCAGCAGCAACCTACTGATCTTGACAAAAACAAACTCTGTTTCTCGCGTTCACCGTCCAGCCTACATTGATTACGTAGGTATTAAGCGTTTTGACGATGAAGGCAATGTAATTGGTGAAGACCGCTTTATTGGTTTGTTCTCATCAAGCTTTTACAATAATAGTGCTACTGATGTGCCTGTTTTAAAAAGTAAAATTAACCGCATTATGGAAATGTGTGATTTTGCTAAAGGTACACACGCTTACAAAGCTGTTTTAAATATTTTAGAAACCTACCCACGTGATGAGCTAGTTCAAGCGCGCGAAAGTGAGCTACTTGAAGTTGCTATGGGTGTTTTACAAGTACAAGAGCGCGATATGTGTCGCTTGTTTGTACGTAAAGATGCGTATGGTCGCTTTTTATCTTGCATGGTTTATGTTCCTCGCGAACGCTATAACACGGCTCTTCGTCGTGAAACGCAAGATATATTAGCTAATGCATTTAATTCTGACGATAAAGTCGAATTTACTACTTATTTCTCTGAGTCAACACTGGCGCGTACTCATTATACCGTTCGTGTGACCGACAACAAGATCGAATATAACGTGAAAGACATCGAAAACAATTTAGTAGAAGCTGCACGTACGTGGGAAGATAAACTTCAATCTGCACTTTTAGAGTCTGCGGGTGAAGCACGTGGTAACGATTTAAATCGTAAATACTGTAATGCGTTTGCACGCTCATACAAAGATGAAGTGCTTCCAAGTGCTGCGGTTGTTGATATTGAAAAGTTAGAACTACTTAGCGATGAAAACAAGCTAGAAATGCTGTTCTACCGTCCTCAAGAAGAAGCAAACAGTAATATTGTACGATTAAGCTTATTCCATAAAGATGAGCCAATTCACTTATCTGATGTTATGCCAATGCTTGAAAACTTTGGTCTGCGCGTTGTTGGTGAAACACCATATTCAGTTAAAACTAGCGATGGTCGTATTAACTGGATCATGGACTTCTCGATGCTTATTGACAGCAAAGGGATGGCAGACTTTGATAAAATTTCAGCACGTTTTCGCGCTGCATTAACAAATGTGTGGGGCAACCGCCTTGAAAATGATGGTTTTAACCGTTTAGTGTTAATGGGTGGCCTAACTGGCCGCGAAGCCTCTATTTTACGTGCTTACGCTAAGTACATGCGTCAAATTGGTGTAACGTTCTCACAAAGTTACATTGAAAGCACATTTGCAAATTATCCAAACATTGCAGCGCAAATTGTTAATTTATTTGCTAAAAAGTTCTCAGTTAAGAGCCCAGCAAGTGCTAAAACACTTGAAAAGTTAAGTACGCAAATTTACTTAGAACTTGAAAATGTAGCAAACCTTGATGATGACCGTATTATACGTTTATACGTAGATATGATTGTTGCGACGCTACGAACTAACTATTTCCAAAAAGATGATGCAGGTCAGTTTAAGTCTTATGTCTCGTTTAAAATACAGCCTAGCTTAATTCCTGATGTACCACTTCCACTTCCTGCGTTTGAGATTTTTGTATACTCACCGCGCGTTGAAGGTGTGCATTTACGTTACGGTAAAGTAGCGCGTGGTGGTCTGCGTTGGTCTGACCGTCGTGAAGATTTCCGTACTGAAGTACTTGGCTTAGTTAAAGCTCAACAAGTTAAAAATACAGTAATTGTACCTGTTGGTTCTAAAGGTGGTTTTGTATGTAAACAATTACCTAGTGAGCGCGAAGCGTTTATAAAAGAAGGCCAAGAGTGTTACAAAATCTTTATCCGTGGTCTTCTAGATATTACAGATAACATAGAGCGCGGTGAAGTAGTCCCAGCTCGCGATGTTGTTCGCCACGATGAAGATGATGCTTACTTAGTGGTTGCAGCCGATAAAGGAACCGCTACTTTCTCTGATATCGCAAACGGCATAGCTAATGAATACAATTTCTGGCTAGGTGATGCATTCGCATCAGGTGGCTCGGTTGGTTACGATCATAAGAAAATGGGTATTACAGCTAAAGGCGCATGGGAGTCAGTTAAACGACATTTCCGTGAAATGGATATCGATTGTCAAACTACCGACTTTACGGTAGTTGCAATTGGCGATATGGCTGGTGATGTATTTGGTAATGGTATGTTGTTATCTAAGCATATTCGTTTACAAGTTGCCTTTAACCATATGCACATTTTTGTTGATCCTAACCCAGATGCTACTACTTCTTACCCAGAGCGCGAACGTTTATTTAATATGCCGCGTTCATCTTGGGAAGATTACAATAAAGAGTTAATTTCTGCCGGTGGTGGTGTTTTCTCTCGTGCTGCTAAATCAATTACGCTCAGCCCAGAAATGAAAAAAATGTTGGGTACTAAAAAAGCAAGTATGACCCCAAATGAGTTAATGAAAGCTTCATTGATGATGGAGTTCGATTTACTGTGGAATGGCGGCATTGGTACATACATTAAAAACTCTAAAGAAACTGATGCAGATGTAGGGGATCGTGCAAACGATGCACTACGTATCAATGGTAGAGATTTAGGCGCTAAAATAATTGGTGAGGGCGGTAACTTAGGTGCAACTCAATTAGGTCGTGTTGAATTTGCAGCTAAGGGTGGTCGTGTTAATACTGACTTTATTGATAACGTAGGAGGCGTTGCCTGTTCAGATAACGAAGTTAACATTAAGATTTTACTTAATGGCTTGGTTGCTGAAGGTGACTTAACACGTAAACAACGTGATGAGCTACTTTACTCAATGACAGATGAAGTATCTGAATTAGTATTAAAAGACTGTTACCGTCAAACACATACTATTTCAATTACGCAGTCTAAAGGTACTTCAACGCTTAAAGAAAAGATTCGCTTTATTCATGCACTTGAAAAAGATGGCAAGTTAAACCGTGCTATTGAGTTCATTCCAAGTGATGAAGAATTGGCAGAACGTGCAGCCGCAGGTAAAGACTTAACTCGCCCTGAGCTTTCAGTGCTAGTGTCTTACGCAAAAATGGTATTAAAAGAGTCTTTAGTAAGTGATGAAATTACTGAAAACCCTTACTATCGTCAATTGCTTGTGAAGTCATTCCCACGTCCTCTACGTGAGAAGTTTAACGATGCGATGAACAACCATCCACTTCGTAAAGAAATTATTGCAACCAAACTTGCTAACAGCATTGTTAACGATATGGGTTTAAACTTCATGGTACGTATGCATGAAGAAACCGGTGCCAACGAAGCTGAAATTGCAATGTGTTACTCAATTGCTAGCGAAATATTTGAAATGCGCGATACATGGTCGTCTATCAGCGCACTGGATAATAAAATACCAGCAGCGGTACAAACTGAAATGCTTTACCAACTTCGTCGTACTGTTCGTCGTACTACGCGTTGGTTCTTACGTCATCGTAATAAGTCACAAACGATTGAACAAGGAATTGAATTCTTTGCGCCAACATTTAAAGATTTAAGCGATAATTTAAATACGTACATGATTGAAAAAGAAAATGACCGTATTGTAATTGAAGCTAATAAGTTAATTGATGCCGGCGTTCCTGCAGATATAGCTAAGCGTATTGTTTCGTTATCAAGCTTATTCTCTGTGATGGATTTAGCTGAAGTTGCTAATAATTCAGGTAAGAGTATTTCGATGGTATCGAATACTTACTTTAAACTAGGCGCGAGAATGGGTCTGCATTGGTTCTTAGAGCAAATAACTAAGCAACCAGTAGCAAATCATTGGCAAGCACTTGCTCGTTCATCTTACCGTGAAGAGCTTGATTGGCAGCAACGTACGTTATCTGAAGTGGTGCTAAATAGCTTTGAAGGTGACGAGAGCGATGTTGATAGTCAAATAGATGAGTGGATGGATAGCCAAGATTTATTACTTCAGCGTTGGAAACAAATGTTGGCTGAGTTTAAAACATCACAAAGCCATGACTTTGCTAAGTTCTCAGTTGCACTTCGTGAACTTATGTTATTAAGTCACAACTGTGATACATCAGGAAAATAATTTAGCTTTAATCAGTTATTTGTTTAGTAAATAAATAACTGATTGTTAAAATTGTTATACAATACCTTAGCCTTGTCTGAGGTATTTTTTTGTCTGAAATTTAAAAAGAGGATTATATTGATGTTTTATGATTTAGCTCGCCGTTTTATGTTTACCCGTGATGCGGAGTGGGCGCATGAGTTTGCACTTAATAATCTTCGTCGTTTTGCTAATACGCCTCTAAATATAGCTTGGTCACAAAGTGTTTCAGATAAACCCGTAAACTTTTTAGGTCTTGAATTTAAAAATCCAGTAGGGCTTGCCGCTGGCCTGGATAAAAATGCAGAATGTATAGATGCATTTAGTCAAATGGGATTTGGTTTTATTGAAGTTGGAACGGTTACACCGCGTCCTCAAGTTGGTAATGACAAGCCACGTATTTTTAGACTTCCAGAGTCAAACGCAATTATTAACCGTATGGGTTTTAATAATAAAGGTGTTGATAATTTAGTCGAAAATGTAAAAGCAGCAAAGTACAGTGGCATACTCGGTATCAATATTGGTAAAAATAAAGATACACCTAACGAGCAAGGTAAAGATGACTACATTCATTGTATGCGTAAAGTATTTGAGCATGCCTCATATATTACGGTAAATATTTCATCACCAAATACCCCAGGGCTTCGTGATTTACAATATGGTGCTGCACTTGATGATTTATTGCAAAGTCTTAAAAATGAACAGTTAGATTTAATTGCAAAGCATAATAAGCAAGTTCCTATGCTTGTAAAAATTGCACCGGATCTCGATCAAATACAAATAGAGCAAGTAAGTGAGTCACTTTTAAATAATAAAATTGATGGTGTAATTGCCACAAACACAACGCTTGAACGAGCCGCAGTCATGGGGCAGCAATATGCACAAGAGGCGGGCGGTTTATCAGGTCACCCTGTTAGAATGCGCTCTACAGAGGTAGTAAGTGAACTAAAACGCTTAACACAAGGTCAGCTACCAATCATCGGAGTCGGCGGTATTGATGATGCTATATCTGCAAAAGAAAAGTTAGATGCAGGCGCAAATTTAGTTCAGGTTTATACTGGGTTCATCTACAAAGGTCCACAATTGGTAAAGTCGATCGTTAACGGCTTATAAGGATCAGTTATCTAAGCTTTTGATCGTTAGCTAAATGTTCTAAGCAAACATTTTAAAAGTGGTCAAAAGCGGTTATACTCTGAGCAATAATTATTCAACATACCCAAGGAGGAGTAAATGTTACAAGCATCAAAGCAATGGCAGTGGATTACTTGTCCTGATAAAAATCGTTTGTTACTTGATTTAAATGACGACATGCAATTATGCACGCCTTATAAATTAAGACAGCTCACCGATTCTGTTTTTAAAAATCCACGTTTTAGTCTCGAAGATGCTGCATTTTACGAACAAGTTTATAATTATCTGGATGGATTTGAATTGTGGTCTGCGGCTCAAATTTGTCAAATATCATTAAATGCTACTGCTGTTAAGTATCACTTAAAACCCGTTTTAGCAAAAAGTTGGTTTTTTGAAGAATATACCGGGACAGAGCCAAGCGTAGAGGCAATAGTAAAATTAACATCTAAAGCGCAGTCAGGTGATTTTTTAATTGTAGAGCATTGTCCTGATGCATCTATTTGTTTGAATTTAAGTGAAACCTTTAAATTAGACGAAAACTTATCTTTAGCGCAATTTGAAGTAATCCGTATTTTGAATAATCGAGTACACCCCATCCTAAATCAGCAATATCAAAGTCAAACCGCCTAACCAAATTTAAGTCTTAAGCGTGTCTTTATGGCGTGTTTGTCGCCCAACCTATGTTATAATCCTGCGCAATTAGCTATTAAGGGTTATTACTTTGCAATTTATCGCACTTACTTCTATCGGAATCGAAAATTTATTGGTTGATGAACTAACAGAACTTGGCGCAACCGTGTCTAAGCAAACTGTTGGTTCTGTTCGTTTTGAGGCTGACTCATTACTTGCGCAAAAGGTTTGTTTATCAACTCGTTTTGCAACGCGTGTGCTTATGCTTATTGAAGAAAAAGAAGGCGTAGATGACAAAAATAGCCTGTATAATTTTGCGCGCTCGCAACCTTGGCAAGAATGGTTTGGACCTACGCAAACATTCGCTGTCGACTTCAATGGTACCAATGACTCATTAAAAAACACGCAATTTTCGGGTCTTGTAATCAAAGATGCAATTGTTGACTATTTTAATGATTTATACGAGCAACGTCCTAACGTTGATAAGCAAGATGCTAACGTGCGCGTAGTTGCACGATTAAATCGTTACGGCGTATCGATGTATATTGACTATTCAGGTCCTCGTTTGTCAGAACGTGGTTACCGCCAAGGCCAAGGTAAAGCGCCAATTAAAGAGCACTTAGCTGCTGCATTAATTAAGCGAAGTGGCTGGCTTGAAAATGTAAAACAGCCTTTATTCGATCCATGTTGTGGTGCGGGTACTATTTTGATAGAAGCTGCGGGTATGGCGCGAAACGAAGCGCCAGGATTATTCCGTGAAGGTTTTGCTTTTGAGCGTTTACCAAGTTTTAGAGCCGCTAAGTTTAAAGAGCTTAAAGAAGAGTTACTCGCTAATATTACCGATCCTAAATTGTGGTTAATTGGCCACGATTACGATGAACAAGTATTAAGTAAAGCAATTGATAATGCTAAACGAGCCGAGCTTGACGACGTGATTAAGTTTAAGCAAAGTGATGCAACTAAACTTACAGCTGTTGCAAAATTACCGGGTGTTGTAATTTCAAACTTACCATATGGTGAGCGTATTGGCTCTATGGCTGAGCTTGTTGATTTACACCGTAATTTAGGCGTTGGCTTTAAAAAGCACTTTAATCACTGGAAACTTGCCTTACTTGGTATGGACGAGAGCTTATTTAAACTTTTAAAACTTGTGCGCCTTAAGCGTTATAAATTTAAGAATGGCCCGCTTGATGTAGAACTTAACTTATATCAATTAGATGATAAGCAAGTCAGTTTGACCACAGATGATAAAAAAGCACTTAATTTTGAAGGCTCAACGTCATTTGCAAATCGATTGAAAAAGAATAAGCAAGGCTTAAAAAACTGGCTTAAACAAAATAAAATAGATGCTTATCGCGTCTATGAAGCGGATATCCCTGAATACAATGTTGCTGTAGATATTTATGGGGACTCTGCTGTAATTTTTGAATATGCAGCGCCTAAAGAAATTGATGAAAAAACATCAGAAAAGCGTCTGCAAGACGTAATAAGTTTAACGGCTCAACAGCTTGAAATTTCACCTGAAAACATTGCTGTAAAAGTACGTAAAAAGCAGAAGGGCGAAGATCAATACACCGCTATGTCTAAACAAAACCGTACTATGGTTGTTGAAGAGTTCGGTGCTAAGTTTAAAGTTAATTTATTTGACTACTTAGACACAGGCTTGTTTTTAGACCACCGCTTAATGCGTCGTTATATTCAAGAAAATGCTAAAGATAAACGTTTCTTAAATCTTTTTGCATATACAGGTACAGCTTCTGTACATGCTGCTCTTGGTGGTGCTAAAGCCATTACTACAGTTGATTTATCAAAGACCTACTTAAAATGGGGCCAAGATAACTTTGATTTAAATGGTATTAGTAATACACGATACCGCTTTGAACAAGCAGATTGTTTAAAATGGTTAGAGCACGCAACAGCGCAATACGATTTGATATTTTTAGATCCTCCAACGTTTTCAAACTCAAAACGTATGAAAGATGCATTTGATGTTCAGAGCGATCATATTAAATTATTAACGTGGGTAAAAAAGATTTTAAGCCCATCGGGTACGTTGATTTTCTCTAATAACAAACGTGGCTTTGTTATAGATGAAGTTGGTCTGATTGGTTTAGGTTTAAAAGCCGTTAATATTTCAGATAAAACGTTATCACCAGACTTTAAACGTAATAAAAAAATCCATAATAGCTGGCTAATCACACATGGCTAATTGGGTTTTATACCACACTGATGGTTGCCACTTGTGCGAGCAAGCTGAGCAACTTATCACTGAGGTACTTTGTGGTACTCGCGAGTTATTACTAATCGATATTATGACTGATGAGCAGCTTATAGCTGAGTATCAAATTACTATTCCTGTATTAAAAAGTGAAAAAGGCAAGCAATTATTTTGGCCTTTTACTTTAAACTCTGTGCGCGAATTTTTAGCACAAGCAGAATAAGAGCAAATAAGAACTATGGATTTAATTAGAATTTTAAAAGCACAACTTGCTTTTGGTACACATGCTTTGCTTAACAAAGCTGATGCTGTTATTGAAAGTGGCGAGCGAGTGTGTGTTGTTGGTAGAAATGGCGCGGGTAAATCAACTTTATTAAAAGTACTTGATGGACAAGTTGTTTTAGATGATGGCGAAATAAATCAGCTAGGTGGCATTCGAATTTCTCGCTTAGAGCAAGATCCACCAAAAGGTGCAAGCGGCACCGTATTTGATTACGTTGCGCAAGGTATGCCTGAGATTGCAAACTTACTAATTGATTTTCATCATGTTAGTAACGAGCTTCAAACAGAGTGTAACGATAAGTTATTAAATAAACTTGAACGTTTATCAAATCAACTAGAAGCAGCTGATGGCTGGCGCTTTGATAGCCGAATTCAATTAGTGCTAACACAATTAGAATTAACGCCAGAAGCTAAACTTGAGTCTCTTTCTGGTGGTTGGTTACGTAAAGTGGCACTTGCACGTGCACTTGTAAGTGAGCCTGATTTATTATTACTAGATGAGCCAACAAACCATTTAGACATGGCAAGTGTAATGTGGCTTGAACAGTTTTTAAAAGAATTTAAAGGCGGTATTGTATTTATCTCGCATGACCGTGCGTTTATTCGTGCTGTTGCTACGCGTATTTTAGATTTAGACCGTGGTAAGCTTATTTCGTACCCAGGCGATTACGCTACTTATTTAGAACAAAAAGCGCATGATCTGAAAGTTGAAGAAGCTCAAAATGCATTGTTTGATAAACGCTTAGCCGAAGAAGAAACGTGGATTCGACAAGGTGTTAAAGCACGTAGAACGCGTAACGAAGGTAGAGTTCGTGAGTTAAAGCAGCTTCGTACCGAGCGCAAACAACGTGTTGACCAAGTTGGTAAAACTGATTTCAATATTGAAACAGCAGACCGCTCTGGCAAGTTAGTATTTGAAGCTCAACATCTTTGTCATGCATTTAAAGACAAAGTTATTGCTGATGATTTTTCTACACTTGTAATGCGTGGTGATAGAATCGGTCTAGTAGGCCCAAATGGTATTGGTAAAACAACACTATTAAAGCTAATGTTTGGTGATTTAGAACCAGATAGCGGTATAACTAAGCAAGGTGTTAATTTAGAATTTGCTTACTTTGACCAATATCGTGAAAAGCTTGATGAAGAAGCAACAGTTCAAGATAACGTCGCCGAAGGTAAACAAGAAGTGATGATGGGCGGCCGCTCACGTCATGTTTTAGGTTATTTGCAAGACTTTTTATTCCCGCCAGCACGTGCTCGAACCCCTGTTAAAGCACTCTCTGGTGGTGAAAAAAACAGATTACTATTAGCTAAATTGTTTTTAAAACCGTCTAATATACTTGTTCTCGATGAGCCAACAAATGACTTAGACATTGAAACTTTAGAGTTACTAGAGGACATCATTAATCAATACCAAGGTACAGTGCTGATTGTAAGCCATGACCGTGAATTTATTGATAATACATGTTCAAGTGTATGGGCGTTTGAAGGTAACGGTAAAGTTACAGATATTGTAGGTGGTTATAGCGACTATGAGGCTTACGTTAACTACTTAGCTGAACAAGAAAAAAAAACTCAGCAACAACCAGTAAAAAAAGTTGAAAAAGTGGTCGCTCCAGTTGCCAAGCCAGTAGCCAAGACTAATAAACTCTCTTACAAATTAAAACTTGAATTAGAGCAACTACCGAATAAAATGGAAAAACTAGAAGCTGAAATTGAAGCTCAACAAGCTGTAGTTAGTGACTCAGACTTTTTTAAACAAGAGAGTGATGTAACAACTAAAGCATTGAACCATTTGGCACAACTTGAGTCTGACCTTGAAGCTGCGCTTGAGCGCTGGGAAGAACTTGAAGAATTACAGAATCAGTAGTAAGGACTAAAATGAAATATAAATTACTCGCTGCCAGTATTTTAGCGACATTAAGCACTTCAGCAACAAGTGCTACGTACCAGTTAAGTGAATTAGGGACTCTTGAAGACGCTAAATATTCTTATGTAACAGATGTAAGCGAAAGCGGGCATATTATTGGTTTCGCAAATGGTTTATACAATTTACCTATTGATATCAGCTATATAGATTTTACCGAAAATATTATTGAAAATAGCTACGATAATACAGAGGCTGCATTTGATTTAAGTGATAAAGAGATTACCTTTACACTTGATGACATTGAAAATAATGATGCAGTACTTACTAATTCTGATGCACATACTTTCATGGTTAGTTTTTTATCTTCAATTTCTACAAATTTTGAATATCAAAAATTAAGCTCATTAGTTGGCATTAAGTACAATGACACACAAGTAACAGAGCAACCGTTATTTGATGTTGCATCTGTTGATTATGATGGCTTAACGCGTTCAACTATTAACCTTTTTAATGCTGTAAGTGAAGACGGCGTTACTGTTGGTTGGGGCGGTGCTCCTTACGATAAAGTGTCTTTTACACCTGATGGTGAAGATGATGCAGAAACGTGGTTTACCCACGAATTTATAGAACGTGGGATTGTAATAAGTGCTGATGGCAGTATAAGTGTTGAGTTAGAGCCAGAGTTTAATGAATACGGCGGAACAAGCCGTGCTAACGATATTGTCAAAACTAATAGTGGTTACACTGTAGTCGGTAATATCTCTACAAGTATTCCTGATGACAGACAAGATAATATTGATGATAACTGTGATAATGAAGACGAACCAACGTCAGTGTGTATCAATTTATTAAATTCTAATATTTCACGAGGCTTATTTAATAAACGTGCTGTTAAATGGGAACTTGATGAATCGTTAAATATTATTTCTGTTGAAGAGCTTGGTATGGCACTTACACCTGATGAAGGTGAAACGGAAGATGACGCATTTACGAGTACTGCTTTAGCAGTGAACAACAACGGTACAATTGTAGGTTCATCAAATACGCGTTATTACAAAAATGATGATACGATTCTTACAATGCCAGTTTTTTTTAAAGACGGTGCAGTCACTGACTTTATTAATCAAGAAGACGATTGGCAGGCTGGTAAATCAATCGCTATTAATGATAATGATGTAATTACAGGTTATGCGACTAAGCGTATTGAAGGCACTCTTCGTAATAAATTCTTCTATCATGACATCGAAACAGGTAATACCGTTTTTCCAACTGATTATTTTTCAAGCTCAAGTTCTTATGGCAACGATATAAATAATCAAGGATATATTGTAGGCGAAGGGGAAGTGGGTGTTTCTGATAGCTCACGACTTAAAGAAGCCTTTATTTACAAAATTGGTGAAGATAAAATCACTAATCTAAACGATTTACTGCCTTGTTATGACACTGATGGCGAAACTGATTACGCTTATTCTATGGTTGAAGCAACAGCTATCAATGAAAATAATGAAATATTTGGTACTGCGACTAAGACAGTTGAAAAACTTGATTCTTTAGGCGGTGTTGTAACTGATATCAATGGCGAAATTGAATATGAGAGTGTTGCAATTGCAGTTAAGTTAACGCCAATTGCAAATGGTGAAGTAGAAAATTGTGCTCCAGTAGAAGCAGAAGTGTATGAGCGTAACTCTGCTAGCTTTCCTTGGTATACATTATTGCTATTACCATTAGTTGGCTTAAGACGTATATTTCGTTTTTAAAGTTTACTAATATTGATTATAAAAAACCAACTTAATAAAGTTGGTTTTTTTTCGTCTATAATATTTTATAAGATTAGGATTGCCGTGAATCTTATAATTATTATTTAGCTTTAACGCTACTAATTATTTCGCGATAACCATGCCTTTTTGACAGAACGGCGCCAAATAATATCAATACCAAAATAGCCGATAATTGATGCAATAGAAGCACATACTAATGAACCGAGTAAAAACGCAGGACCAATAGTTTCTATGCTCTCTAGAAACCAAGACCAACTTGCTTCAAATACAAAGTGTTGCTCCGGCTGATTAAGTATTAATGTACCGACTAAGTATGAGCCATAAAAAATAGGTGGCATAGTTAGAGGGTTTGTAAGCCATACTAATGCAACTGAGATAGGTAAATTAACCCTAAATAATATAGCGCCGGCTGCTGCTAAAACCATTTGAAAAGGAACAGGGATGAAAGCAAAAAATAACCCGACTGCAAATGCACCCCGAGCAGAACGTCTATTTAAATGCCAAAGATTTGCATCTTGTAAAAGGCGTCCAAATATCCTTAGTGATTTATGATGTCTAATTTTATTTGGATCAGGTAAAAATCTTTGGATCGTTTTTTTAGCCATTTAAAGCAACCATTTACATCAGTGTGGATAAGTCTTGGGTTTGTAATTGGCTGTATAGCAACCGTATTTTATTATCAAACTCTCGAATTTACAGTATTCACAATTTTCATTGTTATAGTGAGCGCTTATTTTAAGCCGTTTTTAACCGTATTGTTAGGCTTTATTTGTGCAATTTGCTTCGTTGGTATGCATTATTACGTTTTTTATAGTTTTGAAATACCAAAACAGGATGAAAAGTATGCACTTGATTCTACATTAATTGTTGAAGAGGTTATTTCTAATAAAAAACCTCAATACATTAAAGTTAAAATAGTGGCATTAGAAGAAAGTCATTTTTCAAACTTTAGAGCACCCAAAGCAATGCTCAGTGTTAATTCTGAACAATCTTTGGAAGTAGGCGATAAATTCTCAGCTTTAATTCATTTAAAAATTTTTCGTAGTAATAAAAATTTTAATGTATTTGATAATGAACGTTATGCTTTTATAAGTAGAATATTATTTAAAGGTAAAGTGCTTAATAAAAATCTTAAGATTATAAATAGCGACAAACAAAGCATAATTTTAGATTATCAACACTTCGTTAAAAACACTTATACGGATACACAATTACAGTGGCTCTATTATGCATTGCTGAGCGGTGAAAAATCGTTGATGAGCTACGCTGATAAACAATTAATGCAATCTCTTGGGTTAAGTCATTTACTTGCTATATCGGGGTTACATATTGGTTTGATTTTTAGCTTCGGTTATCTTGTTACTCGATTCATTTTTGCAAAAATTAATTTTTCGATTGGGCAATCATTCAACCTTACACTTTATTACAGTTCATCCGGGTTTTTAGCAGCCTTAGCTTATGTGTATTTAAGTGACTTTTTAGTATCGGCAACGCGAGCGCTTATCATGCTGGGTTGTTATTTATTATTGTATTTTCTTGCTAAGCAACCGCTGCGCTGGCGGAGCATTTTATTTGCTTTAGTTATTGTTCTTGTTGTTAATCCATTTAATTTGCTCAATCCAGGCCTCTACTTTTCATTTTTAGCGGTTGCTATAATTTTTACTGTTATTAATAAATTACCAATATTAAACGCTCGCATAAAAAACAAAGTTATTTCATTGTTTGTTATTCAAATAGCGTTATTTATTGGTTTATTGCCACTATCACTCTATTTTTTTAATGGGGTAAGTATTGCGGGTTTGATAATAAACTTAATTGCTATACCGCTGCTTTCAATCATTATCTTACCTTTTTTAATTGTTTTTACATTACTGAGTATCTTTTTAGATATAAGTATTTTAATAAATTTGTTCGATACTGGTTTATACGCATTATTTCAATTACTTTATGAAATACCAGAATCGTTAAGATGGATAACGACTGGGAAAGTTGACTCAATATTTGTCGTTTTTAGTTATATCATTATGTTGATGATTTATTTCCTTCCTTATAAATGGCTCGCTTTTATTCCAGCAATGACGCTTTTATTAAATTATTGGCTAACAGAAAAATCTAAGTGGCAACTTCATGTATTTGATGTAGGACATGGACTTATGGCTTTAATTGAAAAAGATAACCAAGTGCTTATCTATGATTTTGGCCCCAGTTATTTCAATCGTTTTAGCCGTACGCGAAGTATTTTATTGCCTTATATTAAAGCAAATAATTTAATAGTGAAAACGGCGATTCTAAGTCATGAAGATAATGATCACGCTGGAGGATTACAGCATTTCATAGATGCTGGCTTTGGAGAAACATTACAACAATTTCATCCTAAAAATACACATAGTGTATGTGAAGTTATAAACATTGATTTTGCTGGATTAAAAATACAAAGCTTTAGTACAAAAGGATTTGGAAATGAAAATGATGATTCATGCGTTGTTAGAGTATCAGATAATACTCATAGCGTTTTACTTACCGGTGATATATCAAAAGCGCGTGAAGCATCGTTATTAGCGGATAATACATCGTTAAAAAGTACAGTAATGTTAAGTCCGCATCACGGCAGCGATACATCCTCAAGTGTTAATTTTATAAATAACGTAGCTCCTAAAGTAGTTATTCATTCAAGTGCCTATAAAGGGCAGTGGGAATTCCCAAAGCCTCTTGTCGTCGAACGGTATAACCAAATAAATGCTCAGCAATTTACGACAGGCGTTGAAGGACAAATTAGTATTAAATTTTATGCAAAGAATTTGGCTATAGAAACAGCAAGAGGGCAGGAAAGTTACTGGTTTATCAAAGATTGACGTTTAGTTTTATCTCATCGAAGGATACAATACAGGTTGTTACTGTATTTAGAGAGTGTTATGGATCAAAGTACTACACAAATTTATAAACGACTTGTCTCGTATGTTGGCACCTACAAAAGCGTCGCATTTGTCGCAATTATTGGGATGATAGGCTATTCAGCAATGGATGCTTTATTTATTCAATTAATGAAGCCGTTTATTGATCAAGGTTTGAACCAGCGTAATACAGAAGTTTTAAAGTACGCTCCTTTTGTCGTTATCGCGTTAGTTCTAGGGCGTGGTGTTTTTAACTTTATGTCTTCCTACTGCTTAAGTTATGTAGGCTCCCAAGTTGTACGTTCTTTACGCCAAGAGTTATTTGAGCACATATTGCACTTACCCGTTTCTTTTCATGACAAAAACTCAACGGGAGATTTAATTTCAAAAATCACATTTGATACAGAACAAGTTCAACAGGCGATTACTAAAGCCTTGCTAATAGTTGTACGTGAAGGGGCATTTGTTGTATTTTTACTTGCGGTAATGTTCTATACCAGTTGGCAACTATCACTGATATTTTTAGTGATCATCCCACTTGTTGCTATTATTGTCGCCGTCGTCTCTAAACGTTTTCGCCACATTTCTAAAAACATTCAATCTGCCATGGGGCAAGTTACCCGTAGCTCAGAACAAATGCTGAGCGGACATAAAGTTATTCATGGTTTTGGTGGTCAAGATCAAGAGATTAATCACTTCTCGAAAATTAATAATCATAATCGTCAGCAACGTATCAAAATGGACGCAACTAAAGCGCTTAGTGTGTCTATAATTCAAATTTTAGCGGCAAGTGCCATGGCAGTTATTTTGTGGGCGGTGTCGTTGCCATCAATGATTGATACGATTACATCTGGTGACTTCATGGCATTAATTGCCTCAATGATGATGTTATTACGTCCGCTAAAACAACTTGCCAATGTGAATAGTGATATGCAACGTGGTATCTCTGCAGCGCAAAGTATATTTTTAGTTTTAGACGAAGAAATGGAAAAAGATACAGGCACTGTTTCGGTTGATAAAGTTAAAGGTTTAATTGAAGTTAAGAACGTAACCTTTAAGTACCCAACTAAAGATGAAGCCGTATTAAACGATTTGTCGCTAACGATTGAGGCGGGTGAAAGTATTGCCTTAGTAGGTCGCTCAGGCTCTGGTAAGTCAACAATTTCTAACTTGTTACCCCGCTATTATGATTTAGAACTACCGAGTGAAATTTTACTTGATGGCATAGCACTGCAGGACTATAAATTAACTGATCTGCGTCGCCAATTTGCTTTAGTCTCTCAGCAGGTTGTGTTATTTAACGATACGATTGCCAATAATATTTGTTATGGCATAAAGCACGATGTGTCTGTTGCAGAGTTAGAGCAAGTTGCCAAACAAGCGCACGTGTGGGAATTTGTTAAAGACCTGCCTGAGCAATTAAACACCATGGTAGGCGAAAATGGGGTAATGCTCTCAGGTGGTCAACGCCAGCGAATAGCGATAGCGCGTGCAATATTAAAAGATGCACCTATTTTGATTTTAGATGAGGCAACATCAGCACTTGATACCGAATCAGAAAAGCTTATTCAGCAAGCGTTAGAAACGCTAATGAAAGATAAAACCTCTATTGTTATAGCACATCGCTTATCTACTATTGAAAACAGTGACCGAATTTATGTTATTGATAACGGTCGTGTGATAGAAAGTGGCGATCATAGTAGCTTATTAGCAAATGACGGTACTTATTCAGCACTTTGCAAAATGCAGTTTGGTGATCAGGCGTGAGCAAAATAGAGCAAAGCTGGTATAAACCATTTGGTCTAATTACTTTACTGTTATTACCATTAAGTGCTTTGTTTTGGGTTGTATCGTCATTTCGAAAATACTTATACAGCGCTAAAATACTTAAATCTTTTGAGTGCAAAACGCCTGTAATTGTAGTTGGCAATATAAGCGTTGGCGGTAATGGTAAAACGCCTTTTGTTTTGTGGCTGTATAGTCATTTAACACAGCAAGGTTTATCAGTGGGTATTATTAGTAGAGGTTATGGTGGGCAATCAGATAATTACCCGCTGTTAGTCACTTCAGTTGTTGACGCCCAACAGGCTGGAGATGAGCCTGTACTTTTATACCATCGTTTAAAGTGCCCAATAGCAGTTGGCCCTAATAGACAACACAATATCGATTTATTAGAAAAAAATTATACGCTAGATGTCATTATTTCTGATGATGGGATGCAGCATTATAAAATGCCTCGTAGCATTGAGTGTTGTATTGTTGATAGTGAACGCCGCTTTGGTAATGGTTTTGTTATGCCCGCAGGGCCACTACGCGAAACAACTAAACGCTTACAAAGTGTTGATATAGTAATTGAAAATGGCGGTGAGGCTAATAATAGCTACGTGCTGCAAGTAAGTAACCTTCGCTTAGTTAATTCAAGTGATGATGCAAAAAGTAACGTAAGCGAGGCGCATGCAATAAGTGCAATTGGGAACCCTAAACGGTTTGAAAACTCATTAGAAGCACAAAATATTAAGCTATTGTCGACTCATCACTTTAGAGATCATTATGCTTATACAGCAGATGATTTTATTCAGTTTGGTGATGATTGCATTATAATGACCGAAAAAGACGCGGTTAAATGTAAGTCCTTTGCAAAACCTAATTGGTATTATTTACCTGTAGATGCAGAGCCTTCCGATAGCGTAATAAACACATTAAATTCATTATTAAAAGAAAAAGGAATACTCAATGGCCTTTGATACAAAATTACTCGAGATAATTGCCTGCCCAGTTTGTAAGGGTAAATTACGCTTTGATAGAGAAAACAACGAACTAATTAGTACTGCAGCTAAGCTTGCTTACCCCGTTCAAGATGATATTCCAGTATTGCTTGAAAACGAAGCACGTGAGTTATCTTTAGAAGAGGTTGAAAAGTGGAATTCGTAGTTGTAATTCCTGCACGTTTTGCATCAACCCGACTACCTGGTAAGCCGCTTGCTGATATTTGCGGTAAGCCAATGGTTCAACATGTTTACGAAAAAGCATGTTTATCAGGTGCAAGTAAAGTGGTTATAGCAACCGATCATCAAAAAGTGTTTGATGCAGTAAGTTTATTTACTAGTGATGTTGTAATGACTCGCGAAGATCACCAATCGGGTACTGAGCGTTTAGCCGAAGTAGTTGATTTACTTGATCTCGACAGCAATACAATTGTGGTTAATGTACAAGGCGATGAGCCCTTACTTGCGCCAGAAAATGTATCCCAAGTTGCTGCACTATTAAGTGATTCAACAGCACCAATGGCAACGTTAAGTGTTGCTATCGAAGAGCTTGATGAAGTATTTAATCCTAATGCCGTTAAAGTGGTTAGCGATATAAATAAAAATGCGCTGTATTTTTCTCGTGCAAGTATTCCGTTTGATAGAAGCACAATGATGAATGACAGCAGTGCTCTTAATTTAGCGCCATTTCAGCGCCACGTAGGTATTTATGCGTACAGAGCGGGTTTTATTAAACAATATATAGAATTGAGCGTATCGCCACTTGAGCTACTTGAATCGCTTGAGCAGTTACGTGTGTTGTATCATGGTTATAAAATCAAAATAGAACAAGCTCAAATAGCCCCTCATGCAGGTGTCGATACGCCCGATGACTTAGCGAAGGTGATAGCGCATATTAAAAGTACAAACGCGTGAGTGAGCAAGTAAGTAAAATATTAAAAATCATTTTTACACATAACGATTTTTATATTTTAGAAAAGCCAGCGGGTCTTAATTTTCATTCAGAAGATGGTCCCGGCTTTGTTGTTTTAGCTGAACAACAATTATCTCAAAAGCTTTATGCCGTTCACCGTTTAGATAAAGTGACATCAGGGCTTATTATTTTAGCTAGAAACAAAGCCGCTGCGGCCAGCTTTACTGTTATGTTTACCGAGCATGCTATCGCTAAATTTTATTTAGCGATTAGTGATGCTAAACCAAAAAAGAAGCAAGGTTGGATTAAAGGCGATATGGCTAAATCTCGCCGTGGCTCGTTTAAGTTACTAACGAGTAAGCTTAACCCTGCAATCACCCGATTTTATTCGCAAAGCTATAAGCCTGGGTTTAGAGGGTATATTTTAAAACCTTACTCAGGAAAGACGCATCAATTAAGAGTGGCACTAAAAAGTGTTGGCTCACCTATTTTAGGCGATGCAATGTATGCAGGTACGTCTTCAAATCGTACCTATTTACATGCATATGCGTTGAGCTTTTTATGGCAAGGTGAACAAATACAGCTAACTTTATTACCCGATAATGGTGATGAGTATTTGGCGTTAATTAAACATCAAGATTTTCAAGCATGGCAATCGCCATGGCAACTGGATTGGTAAATGAGCGAAAAAGTTACAGATATACGTTTTGGTGGAATTAAGCGTTTGTATGGTCATCAACAATTTGATTGGCTTCAAGAAGCACACTTTTGTGTAGTAGGTATTGGTGGTGTAGGAAGCTGGGCGGCTGAAGCACTTGCACGTACAGGTGTTGGTAAAATAACATTGATTGATTTGGATGATATTTGCGCGACTAACGTCAATAGACAAATTCATGCGTTAACGGGCACTATTGGTCAAGCTAAAGTAGATGCAATGAAAGCGCGCTGCGAGCTTATTAATCCACAGTGCCAAATTAATGTGATAGATGATTTTATTACGCTTGATAATATTCAAGAGCATATTCAAGGTTTTGATTATGTAATTGATTGTATTGATGCAGTTAAAGAAAAAGCAGCATTAATTGCTCACTGTAAACGTAATAAACTACCTATAATTACAACTGGTGGTGCTGGCGGGCAAACAGATCCTAGCCAAATAACTTTTGGTGATGTAGCCAAAACTACGCAAGACCCATTGCTTGCAAAAGTACGTTATATTTTGCGTAAGCAGTATAATTTTAGTAATAATCCTAAACGTAAGTTTAATATTGATTGTGTTTACTCAACAGAGCAATTGGTTTACCCAGGAAGCGATGGCAGCGTATGTCATGCAAAGCAAAGTGCTGATGGCACGATGAATATGGACTGTAATAATGGTTTTGGATCTGTGACTATGATCACAGGAAGCTTCGGCTTTTTTGTTGCGGCAAAAGCGGTGCGTAAATATCTAGATAAAAAACAACGCTCGCAAGCTTAGTTTTCGTTAACTAAGCTTGTGTTGTGCCATGGTTTGTATTTTATCAACCATGGCTTTAATACCATTACCACGTGATGCGCTTAAGTGGCTTATAAGACCGAGCTTTTCAAATTCTTCATACGCATTTTTATTCACTACTTGCTCTGGTGTGAGGCCATTGTAAAGCGCTAAAATAATGGCTAATAATCCTTTTACTATACGTGTATCTGAGTCACCAATTACAACAAGTGTATTTTCTGTTAAATCAAATTCAACAAACATCCATACTTTGCTTTCACAGCCAGGTACAAGTGCATCATCAGTTTTCAAAACATCAGCTAAAACAGGTAAAGTTTTTCCTAAAAGCATTATCTCACGATATTTTTGCTGCCAAGCGGGCGCATTTTTTATAGATTCTGTGACTTTGTTAAACGTATTTGTCATGAGTTATCCTAATTAATTCTATTAAAGTGACGTTTAGTCCAGTAAAGCGATACATTTTTTAAGTGAATCAATGAATATATCTACATCTTCATAGGTATTATAAAAACAAAAGCTCGCTCTTAGCGTTCCATTAAGCCCTAAATGTGTCATTAATGGCTGTGTACAATGGTGTCCACTCCTTACTGCAACCCCGTACCCGTCAAGTAAAGTTGCCAAATCATAAGGATGTTCATCATTTAAGTTGAAGCAGAGTGTACCAATATTGTCAGATAGGTTGCTGTATATTGTAATACCATCAACCTTTACCAATTTTTGAGCTGCATAACTAAACAATTTTTGCTCATATTGCTGAATTTTTGCGTGATCTAATTCATTTAAATAGTCTAATGCGGCACCAAAGCCTAAAACTCCAGAGATATTTGGTGTTCCAGTTTCAAATTTTGCAGGCGCAGGACGATAAGTACTGTGAGTTAAGTACACTTTATCGATCATTTCCCCACCTGATTGGTAAATCTCAAGTGTATTTAATTGCTCATATCGACCATAAAGCACACCTAATCCTGTTGGGCCGAGCATTTTATGGCTTGAGCAGACATAAAAGTCACAGTTTAATTCACGTAAATCGGGTTTTAAATGCAGTGCACCTTGTGCACCATCGACTAAAACAAGAGAATTGACGTCTTTTGCAGCTCTAATTAGTGGTTTTAAATCGGTTATATTACCCAGTGTGTTAGATGCTTGTGTAATAGCTAATAGGGCAGGTTTTGTTTCTTTTATAAATTCACAGCATTCTTTGGTGTTCAGCGTGCCATTTTTATTTAGTGGAAGCGCTATTAATTTAGCACCCGTTTGTTGACTCACTATTTGCCAAGGCACTATGTTTGCATGATGCTCAAGCGGAGATATCATTATGGTATGACTTTCATTTAAGCGCTTTTTTAATCCGTTAGCGACCAAGTTAATGGCTTCTGTAGCGCCTTTAGTCCATACAATCTCTTTACTAAATACATTGAAATACTGTGCAGTTTTATCCCGTACTTGTTCATATGAATAAGTTGCTTGCTCGCTAAGTGTATGGCGTCCACGGTGTACATTAGCGTTTTGAAACGTATAGAATTCAGTAATTGTATCTATAACTGATTGAGGCTTTTGTGAGGTTGCTGCTGAGTCTAAATAAACAAGCGGGCAGCCGTTTATTGTTTGATTTAATGTTGGGAAGTCGTTTCTAATTTTATTTATATCAAACTTTAAAGCAAGCATGGCTCATCTACATAGTGTTTTTAAGGCAGGAATTGTAATCGGTTTATGATAATTCTCAAGTGTTGTTAATAAAAAAGGCCGCAAAATGCGGCCTTTTTAAACTAACCAACGTTAATTAACGCTTGTCAGTTGATACGTAGTCACGTTGAGTGTAACCAGTATAAAGTTGACGAGGACGGCTGATCTTATGACCAGGTTGAGATAGCATCTCATCCCAGTGAGTGATCCAACCAACAGTACGTGCCATTGCAAAGATTACAGTGAACATGCTTGTTGGAATACCAATCGCTTTTAAGATAATACCAGAGTAGAAATCTACATTAGGGTATAGTTTTTTCTCTACAAAGTACGGGTCTTCAAGCGCAATTTGCTCAAGCTTCATAGCAATATCAAGAAGTGGATCTTGGATGTTCAGCTCAGCTAAAACTTCGTGACACGTTTGACGCATTACTGTAGCGCGTGGGTCAAAGTTTTTGTAAACACGGTGTCCAAAGCCCATAAGGCGGAACGGGTCAGCTTTATCTTTAGCTTTAGCTACGTATTCATCGATACGGTCAACAGAGCCAATCTCTTCTAACATGTTTAAACATGCTTCATTAGCGCCGCCGTGAGCAGGTCCCCATAAAGATGCAATACCAGCTGCAATACATGCATACGGGTTAGCACCAGATGAACCAGCAAGACGAACTGTTGAAGTTGATGCATTTTGTTCATGATCTGCATGAAGCATAAAGATTTTATCCATTGCTTTTGCAGTTACAGGATTAACTTTATATTCTTCAGCAGGTACAGAGAACATCATGTGTAAGAAGTTTTCTGCGTAGCTTAAATCGTTACGTGGGTATACAAACGGTTGGCCGATATTTGTTTTATAAGCCATTGCCGCGATTGTTGGTAACTTAGCAACAAGCTTAACTGCGCTTGTTTTACGTTGTTCAGCATCAGTAATATCAAGGTCTTCATGATAGAAAGATGATAATGCACCTACTACGCCACAAAGCATTGCCATTGGGTGAGCGTCAAAGCGGAAACCTTGGAAAAAGTTAGCAATCTTCTCGTCAAGCATAGTGCTTGTAGTGATTTCATTCTTAAAAACTTCATATTGTTCTTTAGAAGGTAACTCACCATTTAAAAGTAAGTAACAAAGTTCAATGTAATTTGAGTCTTCAGCTAATTGCTCAATTGGGTAACCACGGTGAAGTAGTACACCTTTACCACCATCAATATAGGTGATTGCAGATTCACAAGAACCAGTCGACATGAAACCTGGGTCATAAGTAAAGTGACCGTGTGAACCTAACGTACGTACGTCGATTACATCTTGGCCAGCAGTGCCTTGATAAATTGGAAGTTCGATTGGATCTAGTCCATCAATTTGGACTGTGGCTTTTTTATCTGCCATCGTTATGTATCTCCTATTAAGATATCTATTCTGATTTTTAGATTTTAAAGTTCTGAAATCTGTTTTAAGCACATCTTCTCATTTTAACGTGAAAGAGGGGGTTAAAGTCAATTTTTATAAACATTATGCATATATGTATAATAAATATTCGGTATTAATTAAATATAATACTATTGGCTAATTCGCAAACATCTCTAAATAAACAAGAATTGTAAAAAGCCCTGTGGGTATATATACTAACGGTGGTTTTAAACCGTATTGTATTTGGGTAAACATATTCTTAACAGCTTAAAATTTACAGGTTTGTGAACTTTAATTGTTTTGGTACGTTTATTTTGATAGTTCCATCAGTAATATTTGGTGGGTTTTTAGAAAAACAAGTAGATGAGCTCCACTGTGAGCAAAGATGGGCAAGTAACTGTGAAAAAGCAAAGACCTGTAAATCTAGATCTAACAACTATATCTATGCCGGCAACGGCTAAAGCTTCAATTTTTCACCGCGTCACCGGTGTTGCATTATTTTTTGCTTTAACGTTTGTCATTTGGGCTTGGTCTGAGTCTCTCTCTTCAGCTGAAAGTTTTGAATTCGTCAAGGGTCTGTTTAACGGATTCATTGCCAAATTTATAGCTTGGGGCACTGTTTCTGTATTAGGTTATCACCTTATTGGTGGTATCCGTCATATGATTATGGATATGGGACATTGGGAAGAACTTGAATCAGGTAACCTCAGCGCTAAAGTTTCAATGGCTCTTGGTGTTGTGTTTGCCGTATTGGCAGGGGTGTGGATATGGTTTTAAATCAAGCAACTCTAAAACGTGATGGTGTACAAGATTTCGTATCTTTACGTACCACGGCATTAATAATCAGCGCTTACGCGATTTTTATTATAGGCTATTTTTTAGCGACGCCAGAAGTCACTTTCGAAGCCTGGACAGGCCTCTTCTCTAACCTAGCAATGAAAGGGTTTACGTTAATTACCCTTGTTTGCATTATGGTTCATACCCGCATTGGCCTTTGGCAAGTTCTTACAGACTATGTTAAGTGCGCAAAGCTTCGTGCAGTTTTAGGTTTTGTATTAAACCTAATGGCCGTTGCTTACGTAGCTATTGGTCTAATCGTATTATGGGGTGTTTAAGTGAAATATTCTGTTCGTGAATTTGACGCCGTAGTAATTGGTGCAGGTGGTGCAGGTATGCGCGCTGCTTTAGCAATTACAGAATCTGGCAAAACGTGTGCATTAATTTCTAAAGTATTCCCAACGCGCTCACACACTGTATCTGCTCAAGGCGGTATTACGGTTGCGCTTGGTAATTCACACGAAGATAACTGGGAATGGCATATGTACGATACCGTTAAAGGTTCCGATTTTATCGGTGACCAAGACGCTATTGAATACATGTGTCAAACTGGCCCAGAAGCTATTACCGAATTAGAAAACATGGGTTTACCATTTTCTCGTTTTGAAAATGGCCGTGTTTACCAACGTCCTTTCGGTGGTCAATCGAAAAACTTTGGTGGTGAACAAGCCGCGCGTACTGCAGCAGCTGCTGACCGTACTGGTCATGCTTTATTACACCTTCTATATCAACAAAACGTTAAAAACAAAACAAATGTATTCTCTGAATGGTATGCACTTGATTTAGTTAAAAACGATAATGGTGATGTAGTAGGGTGTACTGCAATTGAGATTGAGACAGGTGAAGTTACCTTCTTCAAATCTAAAGCTGTTGTATTAGCTACTGGTGGTGCAGGTCGTATATTTGCATCAACCACTAATGCTCACATTAACACTGGTGACGGTGTTGGTATGGCAACACGTGCTGGTATTTCTATGCAAGACATGGAAATGTGGCAGTTCCACCCAACGGGTATCGCAGGTGCTGGTACGCTAGTAACTGAAGGTTGTCGTGGTGAAGGCGGTTATCTTTTAAATAAAGATGGCGAACGCTTCATGGAACGTTACGCACCAAACGCAAAAGACTTAGCGTCTCGCGACGTTGTTGCACGTTCAATGATGACTGAAATCCGTGAAGGTCGTGGTTGTGATGGTCCTTGGGGTCCACATCTTAAGTTAAAACTTGACCATTTGGGTGAAGAAACACTTAACTTACGTCTTCCTGGCGTATGTGACCTTGCTAAAACATTTGCTCACGTTGACCCTGCAAAAGAGCCAATTCCAGTAATTCCAACTTGTCATTATATGATGGGTGGTGTTCCTACTAATGTAAATGGACAAGCGCTACAAATCGATGCTCAAGGCAACGAAACAGTAGTTCAAGGTTTATTTGCAGTAGGTGAGATTGCATGTGTATCTGTACACGGTGCAAACCGCTTAGGTGGTAACTCATTACTTGATTTAGTTGTGTTTGGTCGTGCTGCGGGTAACTTCTTAGGTAAGTACCTAAATGACGTTGAAATATCTAAAGCTGCTTCAGAATCAGACTTAGAAGCGTCTCTTGCACGTTACAATCGTTGGGAAAATTCAACGGCTGGCCAAGGTGAAGATCCAGTTCAAATCAAAAAAGACCTACAACAATGTATGCAGCTTAACTTCTCGGTATTCCGTGAAGGTGACTCAATGGCTGCAGGTCTTCAAGAACTTAAAGAAATTCGCGAACGTCTGCAACATGCTCGTCTTGATGATAAATCATCAGACTTCAATACGCAGCGTATCGAATGTCTTGAACTAGACAACTTAATGGAAACAGCTTACTCGACTGCAGTAGCTGCAAACTTCCGTACAGAAAGCCGTGGTGCACATTCTCGCTTTGACTACCCAGATCGTGATGACGAAAACTGGTTATGTCACTCAGTATTCAATCCTGTAACGGATGAAATGAGTAAGCGTGATGTAAACTATGCGCCTAAAACGCGTGAAGCTTTCCCACCTAAAGCACGTGTTTACTAGGAGATAGACGATGGCACAAGTACAATTTTCAGTTTATCGTTATAATCCAGATGTTGACAACGCTCCTCGTATGCAAGAATACACCTTGCAAACAGAGGAAGGTCACGACATGATGGTGTTGGATGCACTTATTCTTCTAAAAGAACAAGATCCTACATTATCTTTCCGTCGTTCATGCCGTGAAGGTGTGTGTGGATCTGATGGTGTTAACATGAATGGTAAAAATGGTTTAGCATGTATTACTCCTTTATCTACGCTACAAAAAAATGGCAAAGGTAAAATCGTAGTACGTCCATTACCAGGTTTACCTGTGGTTCGTGACCTTGTTATTGACATGAGTCAGTTCTACACTCAGTACGAAAAAGTTAAACCTTATTTAATTAATGATCAGCCTGCAGCAGGCGAACGTCTTCAAACTATTGAAGAACGTGATAAATTAGATGGGCTTTATGAGTGTATTTTGTGTGCATGTTGTTCAACATCGTGTCCTTCGTTCTGGTGGAATCCAGACAAGTTCATTGGTCCAGCAGGCCTTCTTCATGCTTACCGTTTCTTGGCTGATAGCCGAGATACAGCAACTGAAGAACGTTTAGCGGATTTAGACGATGCGTTCAGTGTGTTCCGTTGTCACAGTATCATGAACTGTGTTAGCGTTTGTCCTAAGGGTCTTAATCCGACCAAAGCAATTGGACAAATCAAATCTATGTTACTAAACCGAGCGGTTTGATAGCTTAGTAAAGGTAAGATGGCTAATATTAAATTATATTAGCCATCTTGTTATAATAACTATTAATTTCTGCGCTAAAAAAAAGGGCTTATAAATGCACGAAGGTGTGATGAAGGCATGGCTAGAATCTTCACATTTAAACGGCGGCAACGTTGCTTATGTAGAAGAGCTTTATGAAGCGTATTTAGACGATGCGACTTCTGTGCCAGACGAATGGCGAGAAGTGTTTGAACAATTACCTAAAGTTGATGGTGTGGATGTTGAAGTAAAACATTCAGAGGTTCGAGCACAGTTTGCACAGCTTGCAAAAAACAAGCATAGAGAAGTAGTGGTAGCAGAGGGTAGTGGCGGTGACCTTAAACAGGTTAAAGTTCTACAACTTATTAATGCTTTCCGTTTTCGTGGGCACCAAAATGCAAACCTAGATCCATTAGGTATTTGGCAACGAGAGCGTGTACGAGATTTAGAGCTAGAGTACCACGACCTATCTTCAAGTGATTTTGACCGCGAGTTTAACGTAGGATCGTTTGCCGTAGGGCGCGATACTATGCCTTTAGGTGAACTATACCAAGCACTAAAAACTACATATTGTGGTTCAATTGGCGCTGAGTATATGCACATCACATCAACAGAGGAAAAACGTTGGTTACAACAACGTCTAGAATCTGTCCAGTCTAGGCCTAAATTCTCAAAAGATGAAAAGCTACGTATCCTTAAAGGGCTTACTGCAGCAGATGGTCTAGAAAAATATTTAGGGTCTAAGTTCCCTGGTGCTAAGCGCTTTTCACTTGAAGGTGGCGATGCGTTAGTTCCAATGCTTAAAGAGCTTATTCACCGCGCTGGTGAAAGCGGCCAACAAGAAGCTGTTATTGGTATGGCTCACCGTGGTCGTTTAAACGTTTTAGTTAATGTACTTGGTAAAAACCCATCAGAATTATTTGATGAATTTGCTGGTATACATAAAGAAACGTTAGGTTCTGGTGATGTTAAATATCACATGGGTTATTCGTCTGACTTTGCTACCAAAGGTGGCAATGTACACATGGCGCTTGCGTTTAACCCATCTCACCTAGAAATCGTAAACCCTGTTGTAATGGGCTCTGTGCGTGGTCGTCTCGACCGTTTAGGTGATAAGTCAGGCATTAAAGCACTACCTATTACCATCCATGGTGATTCTGCTATTGCTGGACAAGGTGTTGTTCAAGAAACGTTTAACATGTCACAAACTAATGCGTTTAGTTGTGGTGGTAGTATTCGTATTGTTGTCAACAACCAAGTAGGTTTCACAACCTCTAAGCAAGATGACGTTCGCTCAACGCCATACTGTACTGACATTGCTAAAATGGTTCAGTCTCCAATATTCCATGTTAATTCTGATGATCCTGAAGCCGTTGCATTTGTTACTCAACTTGCTCTTGATTTTAGAAATCAGTTTAAGCGTGACGTAGTAATTGATTTAGTTTGTTACCGTCGCCATGGTCACAATGAAGCTGATGAGCCTAATGCAACTCAGCCTGTCATGTACCAAAAAATTAAAAAGCATCCAGTGCCGCGTTTAATCTATGCAGACCAACTGATTGCTGAAGGCTCTTTTTCTGAACAAGAAGTTAAAGCCTTAGCTGATGAGTACCGTGATGCACTAGATGAAGGCAGCTGTGTTGTTTCAGAAATACAGCCAGAGACGTCGCATTCTTCTGAGTGGGCCAAATATATTGGTCATGAATGGAATGTTGACTACGATGCTAGCGTATCTGTAGAGAAGCTAAAAGCTCTTGGTGAGAAAGTAGCTTCTTACCCAGAACAACATAAAGCTCAATCTCGCGTTAAAAAGATTTATGACGATCGTAAGCTAATGGCCACAGGTGAAAAACCACTTGATTGGGGTATGGCAGAGACTCTTGCCTATGCAACAATTGCGTCTGAAGGTACTGACATTCGTTTAACAGGACAAGACACAGGTCGAGGAACATTCTTTCATCGTCATGCTGTTGTTCATGGTCAATCCGATGGTACAACTTACACTCCTTTAGAGCATTTAAGTGAAGATCAAGGCACATTTGAAGTCTTTGATTCTGTTTTATCTGAGGAAGCTGTCGTTGCGTTCGAATATGGATATGCTACCGCTGAACCTAAGTCTCTCGTAATATGGGAAGCGCAATTTGGTGACTTCGCCAATGGTGCACAAGTTGTATTTGACCAGTTCTTAAGTTCTGGTGAGCAAAAGTGGGGCCGTTTATGTGGGCTTACAATTTTGTTACCTCATGGCTACGAAGGTCAAGGGCCAGAGCATAGTTCAGCGCGCTTAGAGCGTTTCTTGCAACTATGTGCTGATCACAACATGCAAGTATGTGTTCCTTCAACGCCGGCGCAAGTTTACGCTATGCTTCGTCGTCAATCAGTTCGACCACTTCGTCGTCCTCTGATTGTTATGACGCCTAAGTCGCTACTTCGTCACCCGCTTGCAACTTCATCACTTGAAGAGCTTTCACACGGTGTTTACCATAATATGATCGACGAAGTTGATGATATTAACCCTGAGAAAGTAGAGCGCGTTGTATTTTGTAGCGGTAAAGTTTACTACGAGTTACTACAAGAGCGTCGTAAGCTTGAGCAAGATAATATTGCAATTGTACGTGTTGAACAGTTATACCCGTTCCCACACGATGAAATGCAAACAATTATAGAGCGCTACCAACACGTAACTGATTTTGTATGGTGTCAAGAAGAGCCACAAAACCAAGGTGCATGGTACTGTTCACAACATCACTTTATTGATGCAATCCCACAAGGTGCTAAATTAAAATATGCAGGACGTAAAGCGTCTGCATCACCAGCGTGTGGTTACATGTCAGTACATACTAAAGAACAACAAGCGCTCGTTGCCGACGCGCTTACTATAGAAAATAAAGGATAAGCAATGAGCACAGAAATTAAAGTTCCTGTTCTTCCTGAGTCGGTTGCAGATGCTACCGTTGCTACATGGCATGTAAGTGTTGGCGACAAAGTAACTCGCGATCAAAACTTAGTAGACATTGAAACAGATAAAGTGGTTTTAGAAGTTGTTGCACAGCATGACGGTGTAATAACAGAAATATCACAAGAAGAAGGTGCAACCGTACTTGGCGACCAAGTTATGGGTTTACTTGGTGATGCTGATGCAGCGCCAGCAAGTGAAGGTTCAACTAAAGAAGAATCAGCACCAGCTAAATCAGAAGACGCGCCAGTGGCGCAATCAGCACCAGCATCAGAAGGTAAAGAAGTGGATATTAAAGTACCTGTACTTCCAGAATCAGTTGCAGACGCAACAATTGCTACATGGCATGTACAACCAGGTGACGCGGTAACACGCGACCAAAACTTGGTAGATATTGAAACAGATAAAGTTGTTCTTGAAGTAGTAGCTCAAGAAGATGGCATCATGGGTGATATCATTCATGGCGAAGGCGATACTGTATTAGGCGAGCAAGTAATTGGTTCGGTTAAAGCAGGCGGTGCACCAGCGGCTCCAGCTGCAAAAGCAGACGCAGCGCCAGCAGCAGATTCAAGCGAAAGTTCAGATGTGTTAACACCATCAGTTCGTCGTTTAATTGCTGAGAAAGGCCTAGACGCTTCTAAAATTAAAGGCACGGGTAAAAATGGTCGTGTAACTAAAGAAGACGTTGATACTTTCTTAAAAGCACCAGCGCCAGCGGCTAAAAAAGCAGAAGCTTCTGCTCCAGCTGCACCGATGGGCGATCGTACTCAAAAACGTGTACCTATGACTCGTTTACGTAAAACGATTGCGACACGCCTTCTTGAAGCTAAAAACTCAACTGCAATGTTAACAACATTCAACGAAGTGAACATGGGACCAATCATGAGCCTTCGTAAGCAGTATCAAGAAACGTTTGAAAAGCGTCACGGCATTCGTTTAGGTTTCATGTCTTTCTATGTGAAAGCTGTAACTGAAGCTCTTAAGCGTTTTCCAGATGTAAATGCTTCAATTGATGGTGACGATATTGTTTACCATAACTATTTCGATATCAGCATTGCAGTATCTACTCCACGTGGCTTAGTTACTCCAGTACTTAAAGATTGTGACAAACTATCTGTTGCTGAAATCGAAAAAGGTATTCGTGAGTTAGCACTTAAAGGTCGTGATGGTAAGCTTACGCTTGCTGATATGACGGGTGGTAATTTCACTATTACTAATGGTGGCGTATTTGGTTCATTGCTATCTACACCTATCATTAACTTGCCACAGTCTTCAATCTTGGGTATGCATAAAATTCAAGACCGTCCGATGGCTGTAAATGGTAAAGTTGAAATACTACCTATGATGTATTTAGCACTTTCTTATGACCACCGTATCATTGATGGTAAAGAATCTGTTGGTTTCTTAGTAACTATTAAAGAGTTACTTGAAGATCCAACTCGCTTATTGCTAGATGTTTAATCTAGTTGTATGAAATGTAAGCTGTGAATGAACATTCACAGCTTTTTTTTTGCGCCTTTGGTCGTACTGGGGTTTTCATGTTAAGCCTTGGGATCTATACTAGGTGCGCAATTTGGGATAGTTGTTTATTTGAAAAAATATTCAGCTCTTTTAGTATAAAAAATTGGATAAAGCATCATGAATTTGCATGAGTATCAGGCAAAACAACTTTTTGCCGAATATGGTTTACCCGTTTCTACAGGTTACGCTTGCGATACACCTGAAGAAGCTGCTGCAGCTGCTGAAAAAATTGGCGGCGATATGTGGGTTGTTAAAACTCAGGTTCACGCAGGTGGGCGTGGTAAAGCTGGCGGTGTAAAGCTAGTTAAAACTATCGAAGAAGTAAAAGCGTTTGCAGCTAACTGGTTAGGTAAAAACCTAGTTACTTACCAAACAGACGAGAAAGGCCAGCCAGTAGCTAAAATTTTAGTAGAAAGCTGTACTGACATTGCTAACGAATTGTACCTAGGTGCAGTAGTTGACCGTGCATCTCGTAAAGTAGTTTTCATGGCGTCTACTGAAGGCGGCGTTGAAATTGAAACTGTTGCTGAAGAAACACCAGAGCTTATCCACAAAGCAGAGATCGACCCGTTAGTAGGTCCTCAAGCTTACCAAGCACGTGAACTAGGTTTCAAATTGGGTCTTAACCCAGTACAAATGAAACAGTTTGTTAAGATCTTTATGGGTCTTGGTAAAATGTTCACTGATTTTGATTTCGCACTACTTGAAATCAACCCGTTAGTAATTACAGATGAAGGCAACCTTCACTGTCTTGACGGCAAAATCGGTATTGATGGTAATGCACTTTACCGTCAACCTAAAATCCGTGAATTCCACGATCCATCTCAAGAAGATGCTCGTGAAGCACATGCAGCAAGCTTCGAACTTAACTACGTTGCCCTAGACGGTAATGTTGGTTGTATGGTTAACGGTGCAGGCCTAGCAATGGGTACTATGGACATCGTAAACCTACACGGCGGCAAGCCGGCTAACTTCTTGGATGTTGGTGGCGGTGCTACTAAAGAACGTGTTTCTGAAGCATTCAAAATCATTCTTTCTGACGACAATGTTAAAGCTGTTTTAGTAAACATCTTTGGCGGCATCGTTCGTTGTGACATGATTGCTGAAGGCATCATTGGCGCAGTTAAAGAAGTTGGCGTAACCGTACCAGTAGTTGTACGTTTAGAAGGTACTAATGCTGAATTAGGTCGTGAAGTTCTTAAGAACTCTGGTCTAGATATCATTGCTGCTGAATCACTAACAGACGCTGCTGAAAAAGTTGTTGCTGCTGCGGAGGGCAAATAATGTCTGTATTAATCAATAAAGATACAAAAGTTATCTGTCAAGGTTTCACTGGTGGCCAAGGTACTTTCCACTCAGAGCAAGCGCTTGAGTACGGTACACAAATGGTTGGTGGTGTTAGCCCAGGTAAAGGCGGTCAAACGCACCTTGGTCTTCCTGTATTCAACACAGTTCGTGATGCTGTAAAAGAAACTGGCGCAACTGCTTCAGTTATCTACGTACCAGCTCCTTTCTGTAAAGATGCAATCTTAGAAGCTATCGATGCTGGCATCGAGCTAATAGTTTGTATTACTGAAGGTATCCCTACACTTGATATGGTTGATGTTAAAATCAAACTAGATCAAACAGGTACTCGTATGATCGGTCCTAACTGCCCAGGTGTTATTACTCCTGGTCAAACTAAGATTGGTATCATGCCTGGTCATATCCACAAACCTGGTAAAGTAGGTATTGTTTCTCGCTCTGGTACTTTAACGTACGAAGCAGTTAAGCAAACTACTGATGCTGGTTTTGGTCAGTCTACGTGTGTTGGTATTGGTGGTGATCCAATTCCAGGTACTAACTTTATCGACGTTCTAGAAATGTTCGAAAAAGATCCACAAACTGAAGCAATCGTAATGATTGGTGAAATTGGTGGTACTGCAGAAGAAGAAGCTGCAGAGTACATCAAAGCTCACGTAACTAAACCTGTAGTATCTTACATTGCTGGTGTTACTGCACCAGAAGGTAAGCGTATGGGTCACGCTGGCGCAATCATTGCCGGCGGTAAAGGTACTGCTGATGAGAAATTTGCTGCATTAGAAGCTGCGGGCGTAAAAACTGTACGTTCACTTGCTGATATCGGTAAAGCACTTAAAGAGAAAACAGGCTGGTAATCGCTTGTTTTTCTTTAAAAAGGCCCGCATATGCGGGCCTTTTTGTTATTAGATGAAAATTTAGAAAGGGTAACTAATATGCTGGAAAAAACGTACAGATAAGTCTTGGCGTTGTTTATTTATAGCCAGCTCATTACACAGAGTATAGATTGTTTTTTCTACTTGGTTCATAAATCGACCGTAGCCCATTTCATGTTTATCCTGCTGCGTTGCGACTACTACAAAATGCAGCGTTTCTACCAATTTACTTGCTTCATAAAAGTGCTTAATTTGATTTTCATTAGATTCAATATCAAAACTTAACTTTTGAAGTTCATCATTGCCTTCACTTTTATCTATTTTACTGTTGCGTATAATAGGCGTTGCACCGTTAGCAACCATAGCGCCATGGTTTAAGTTATTATTTTGACACGCCCGTATAAATGCATAAGCAAAGTAGTCATAAAATTTAGCATAATCGTTTGTGTTCATTAGTGTTTGAAACTGCGTTTTAATAGCGCGCGAAACCGGTATAGTAAAAGTGGCGTAAGTCATCTCTGCATAATCATTGGGTATGCTGCATTGTCTTGATTGGTAGCGAGGGTAGAGACTTCTTAATTTGTAACCATAGCTTTCCTTGTTGCCTTTTTCTTTAGCAAATAGGTCATACGTTAAGTGTTGATGGTCGCGTAGTTTAAACTGGGGCTGATTTATTAAGAGTTGTCCTTGTAAAGTGTCTAACACTTTTTGGACTTTATTATGAAATTCTGCAGAATTGGCTCGTAAATCATCGCCTGTTGCTAAAAATAGAATGCGTATTTTTTTACTTGGTGTACCTTCAGTGTAATAAATCTTATGCGCTTCGTGATAACGGGGATTATAAAAAAAGAGCATTTGTTTATCTGTTTCTAATTGATAAGACTCATCATTAAATCTTACAACGGGTAGTTTATCATTTGCTAATAAGTGCACATTATAAAGCTCATACTCATCACAAGAAGCAAACAGCTGGCGTGCAATACGTTCATAGCAGCAATTTATATCACTAAAGCTTTTATAAAAATCGTGATTAGGGGTTATTTCAGCTAAAAGGTAGTGGTTAGCGCGTGCATTAGTTGGAATATATACACGATGTTGATTAAGTGTCGCCATCTTTAAATCCTTATAATGTAGGTTATTTACCTACTATAAACTGTTTAGATGACTTAAATATTGCGTTAAAACAAATTTTATTCATAAACAATGGTTCAGCTGAATTAAAGTTAAGCAATATCAAAAATAAACCTTAATCTAGTGCTGTATGTTAGTGTATGTTTTTGTAATAATGCATTAGTTTTGTTATTACGTAATATTTAGAGGACTGCACTCCTATGGCGGAAATTGAGAATCGCCCAAGTAACTTTATTAGAACCCGAATTGATGAAGACTTAGCAAGTAAAAAGCATGCAACAACGCATACACGTTTTCCACCTGAACCAAATGGCTTTTTGCATATTGGTCATGCCAAATCAATTTGTTTAAATTTTGGCATCGCAAAAGATTATAACGGTTTATGTAACTTACGTTTTGACGATACAAACCCAGAAAAAGAAGACATTAACTACGTTAATTCTATAAAAGAAGACGTACAGTGGTTAGGTTTTAACTGGGATGGCGATATAAAGTATTCTTCTAACTATTTTGATACTTTATATGGTTACGCTGTTGAGCTTATAAATAAAGGCTTAGCGTACGTTTGCTTTTTAACAGCAGACGAAGCACGCCAATACCGTGGTACATTGAAAGAGCCAGGTAAAAATAGCCCGTACAGAGATACATCAGTTGAAGAAAACCTAGCGTTATTTGAAAAAATGCGTGCTGGCGAATTCAAAGAAGGCGAATGTGTCCTGCGTGCTAAAATTGATATGGCTAGCTCATTTATGGTGCTTCGCGATCCAATTATTTATCGCGTACGTTTTGCTCATCATCATCAAACAGCAGACAAGTGGTGCATTTACCCAATGTATGACTTCACGCACTGTATTTCTGATGCACTCGAAGGTATTACACATTCATTATGCACACTCGAGTTTCAAGATAACCGTCGTTTGTACGACTGGGTACTTGATAACATTAGTTTAGAGTGTCACCCACAGCAAATTGAGTTTTCACGTTTAAATCTTGAATACACAATTATGTCTAAGCGTAAGCTAAGCGATTTAGTGGTAAATAACCATGTAGAAGGGTGGGATGACCCACGCATGCCTACAATTGCAGGCCTACGTCGCCGTGGTTATACACCAGGTTCAATCCGTGAGTTTTGTTTGCGTATTGGTGTAACAAAACAAGAGAATATGGTTGAAATGGGTATGCTTGAAGCATGTATCCGTGAAGATCTAAACGAAAATGCACCACGTGCAATGGCCGTACTCGATCCTGTTAAAGTTGTTATTGAAAACTACGATGCAGACAAGGTTGAGGTTTTATCTGTGGCTAACCACCCAAATAAAGAAGAAATGGGTCGTCGTGATGTACCGTTTACTCGCGAAATCTATATAGAACGAGAAGACTTTAAAGAAGAAGCAAATAACAAGTTTAAACGTTTAGTGCTTGATAAAGAAGTACGTTTGCGTGGCGCTTATGTTATTAAAGCACAGCGTGTTGAGAAAGACGAAAATGGCGAAATTACAACTATATTCTGTACTTACGATACTGAAACATTTGGTAAAAATCCAAGTGATGGACGTAAAGTAAAAGGTGTTATTCACTGGGTTTCAGCACCAGAGTGTATTACGGCAGAAGTTCGTTTATACGATCGTTTGTTTAGTGTTCCAAACCCAGCAGCCGCTGATGAGTTTGAAACAACATTAAATCCAGAGTCACTGGTTGTTTTATCAAACGCTAAATTAGAGCCATCGCTTGCTAATTCACAAGCAGAGCAGGGCTTTCAGTTTGAGCGTACGGGTTATTTCTCTCGTGATTCTAAATCAGAGAACGTTGTATTTAACCAAACAGTGGGTCTTCGTGATTCATGGTCTAAGACTCAATAAGTAATATCTAAAAACCTGAACCCTGGATAATAAATCTATCTCGAGCAGCTATTTTCAGCGCTAACTGCGTTGAATTTACTTGCAATAGGCCAGCTATTGACGCGTGAATTCGCCTTGTTTTTACTTAAAATCTCTGGCTAGAGAAATAAATTTAAATATCACCATGATTCAATACGTTGGTAAATCTCTTAACCAGAGTTCAGGTTTAATATCCCCAGTATTTACTGGGTATATTCATTACAAGCGTATTTTAGACACAAAAAAACCTGCACTTAGCAGGTTTTTTATTGCTTTTTAAAAGCGGTATTAGCTGTTAGCGTCGCTAAATTCTTTACACGCTGCTTTATCATTACACTCACCGTATAAATATAAAGAATGGTTTGTAAGTGTAATACCATTTTCTTCAGAAATTTCAAGTTGACGACGTTCAATCATCTCATCTTCAAACTCTACAACTTTGCCACACTTCAAACATACTAAATGATCGTGGTGTGTGCTTCCTGAAAGTTCAAATACTGATTTGCCACCTTCAAAGTGATGACGGTTTACAATACCCGCATCATCAAATTGGTTAAGTACGCGATATACAGTTGCAAGACCAATTTCTTCACCTAGATCCAAAAGAATTTTGTAAACATCTTCAGCACTGATGTGTTGGTTATCTGGAGATTGTAAAATCTCTAATATTTTAATACGCGGTAAAGTTACTTTTAAACCGGCTTTTTTAAGTTCCAAGTTATGATCAGTCATTAAATCTGTCTCAATTTTATTTGGTTATACTAGACATCTTGCAAAGATGTACACGACACATTAGCAACAAACAGGATAACGTGCCTAAGCGTTAAGTGCAAAGAACAATTGATTTATATTGCCACTAAAGCTTAAAACGCTAACTGTTTGATAATTATTTAAACAGCTAGCGATATATGCAGTAAATTAGTCAGCTAATTCACTTAAACACATTTCTTCATATACTTGAGCAGACCATGCTTTAACACGTTGTTCTGTAAGCTCTGGTTGACGGTCTTCGTCGATACCCAAACCTACAAAATGCTTATCATCAGCCATGCCTTTAGATGCTTCAAAGTCATAGCTTTCGCTCGGCCAATGACCAACAACAATAGCGCCACGTTCAGTAACGATATCGTTGATCATGCCCATCGCATCTAAAAAGTACTCAGCGTAATCTTCTTGGTCTCCACAACCAAAAATAGCAACAAGTTTACCTTCAAAGTCTACTTCTTCAAGTTCTGGAAAAAAGTCATCCCAGTCACATTGTGCTTCGCCGTAGTACCAAGTAGGGATACCGAATAAGATTAAATCAAATTCAGCAATCTCTTCTTTAGAGCTTTTTGCAATATCATGAACAGCCACTAGCTTTTTACCCAATTCTTTTTGGATCATTTTTGCTACGTGTTCTGTGTTACCTGTGTCACTTCCGAAAAAAATGCCTACACTTGCCATGGATTTAAAACCTTTTATGTATCAATAGCCAATCTTTCTTGTAAAATCGTTTCAATCAGCGCACTGCGGCTAATATTTTGTGCATCTGCCATATCACTCAATGCTTGATATAACTGCGATGAAACTTTAAATTCAACACGCTTTAAGCCACGTGCTTTATCTCTTTTTATTTGATTACGTTTATTTACCTTTAACTGCATATCCCGTGAAAGGGGATTGGTTTTAGGTCTGCCTGGGCGTTTTTCGTATTCAAATAAATCGAGTGTAGTTCTATCTGTTTCTGACTTCGCCATGCTTAACCTACACCTGCGCCTTGCCAAAATACTTGAATAAGACCTTTAGCAATAAAGCCTGAACAACCTAAAAAGAGCACACCCCAGACAATGTATTGTCCGAACTTAGGCACATTGCCACTTTTTAGTACGTCTTTAATTGCCATGCCGATGAATATGAAAATACCGGCTAAGCCAAAATACAACCCTAGGGTATCAAATTCGTTAATTAACTGACTGACCATCAACGTATAACCTTTAAATTAAACGGCGCGTACTATAGCATATAATTATTCATATATTTAGTGCGCAAAATCAAAAACACGCGATTAAAATTGCTTTAAACCGCAGTTAAAAAGTCGTTTACCGCTTTATTTACGGCAAGTGGCTTTTGAGCATGAAGCCAATGGCCTGCGCCATGAATTATTTTAGCCTTGGTATTTTTAAAGCGGGCTTTAATTGCAGTACGATGCTCGGGCAAAATATAGTCAGAATCATTACCTTTAATGAAAAGAGTATCGCATAAACAAGAATTGTTTTCATTAACATTGGATGTAATTGTAGAATATTTTTCGTCAAGCACATTTAAATTAAATCGCCATGCAAAATGACCTTCCTCATTTTTAGCGAGGCTTTTAAGTAGAAACTGTCGAACTCCCAGTTCTTCTATGTAAGGCTGCATTAGAGCATCAGCTTGTTTTCTATCGTCAATTGATTGTGCTGAAACCGCTTTTAATGCCTGTAATATTTTTGTGTGCCGAGCAGGGTAACTAACAGGTGCTATATCAAGTACAACAAGCTTATTTACAAGTTCAGGATGTGTAAGCGCTAATTCCATTGCCACTTTACCACCCATAGAGTGCCCAACTAAATGTGCTTTATCTATGTTCAAATGTGCTAATAACTCAACAATATCTTGTGCCATTGCCGGGTAGTTCATTTCATCACTATGAGGAGAAAGCCCGTGGTTACGTAAATCAACGTTAATAACAGTAAAGTGTTCACTTAATGGCTTTGCTATTACATTTAGGTTTTCTAATGATCCAAAAAGCCCATGTATCAAAATAACATTAGGACCTTGCCCTTGTTGCTTGTAATTTAACTGCATACTCGCCTCCTGAAAATTTCGCCATAGTTTGCCGAGCATTGCTCTAAAAAGCAAAAAATACAGCGACTATTTATTAAATTGGGCTTTTGTTTGTTAAATCAACAACAATGAGGTAAATATTAATATGTTTACGGGAGTGCTTGTTGTAACTCGCATTTCTGATTGGTTTGGGTATAATCACACGGGAGAAAAAAATGTGACCCGTAATGACAGGAAGAACATGAAACAAATCGACATAGACGACGAGTTATATCAATATATTGCAAGCAATACGCAAAGTATTGGTGAAAGTGCATCCACTATTTTACGTCGTTTATTAAATCTGAGCGGCGAAAAAATTCAAACCGCAAACGTAGAACTAACTCAAAATAATCAAACTGCGACTACGTCTACCGCCACATTAAAAAGCTCAGAGCCATCTGCTGCTGAGACTTCAAAAAAACAAACGCCTGTAGCTCATGCACTCGTGAAGCAAAAAAGCGATAATGTTTTTAATGTATTAAATAAAGAAGAGCTGGCAATGCAAAAAGGTGTTGTTGGACGCTTTTTGTTTATTTTAAGTGCATTTTACCGCACACATAAAACTGATTTTTCTGCGGTATTAGACATAAAAGGGCGTGACCGTGTTTACTTTGCTACTAGTAAAGAAGCTTTAGTAAATAGCGGTAGTAGTATGAATCCTAAAAACATAACCGATAGTGAATATTGGGTTATGACTAATTCTAATACAACGCGTAAAAAAATGATGCTTCATGAAGTTGCTCTTTGCCTTGGATATAGTGCAGAGCAAGCTGAAAAAATTCGCGATTACCTGTAAGGAAATATAATGGCTATTCACTCAGGCGCAGGCAAAACTGCTCCACAATCGGCACTGGTTAACGTACCTAAATTAGTATCTGCGTATTACTTAAATGAACCTGATCTTGAACAAAATCCAGAGCATTGTGTTGCCTTTGGTACCTCAGGGCACCGTGGTTGTTCTTACGATGTTAAATTTAACGAGTCACACATTTTAGCGATTACTCAGGCTATTTGTGATTACAGAAAACAAAATGACATATTTGGTCCGTTATTTTTAGGCAAAGACACACACGCATTGAGTGAAGCGGCATTTAACTCGGCTATTGAAGTATTAGTTGCTAACGAAGTGCAAGTGATAACGCAAGAAAACGGTGATTTTACACCAACGCCAGTTATCAGCCACGCTATAGTGAGCCACAATAAACTACACCCAAATGAATTAGCAGACGGGATTGTTGTTACGCCTTCGCATAACCCTCCTGAAGATGGTGGCTTTAAATACAATCCACCTAATGGCGGACCAGCTGATACCGACGTAACTAAGTGGATTGAAGACAGAGCTAATCAACTTTTATTAGAAGATTTAGTTGAAGTTGAGTTATTCCCATTCGCTAAAGCATCGCGTTCGGGCTTTATCCGCTACGAAGATTTAATGACTCCTTATATTGATGACTTAGCAAATATCGTTAATCTAAAAGCAATCAGCGATGCAGGTATTAAAATTGGTATTGATCCATTAGGTGGTTCAGGTATTAATTTTTGGCCAGTCATTGCAAAAAAATATAATTTAGATTTAACCGTAGTTAATGATGTTGTTGATCCACGTTTTGCTTTTATGCCACTTGATAAAGACGGCAAAATTCGTATGGATTGTTCATCACCTTATTCAATGGCAAATCTTATTGCACTAAAAGATGATTTTGATGTGTCTATTGGTAATGACCCTGACTACGATCGTCACGGTATTGTAACGCCAGATGGCTTAATGAATCCAAACCACTTTTTAGCAGTGGCAATCGATTACTTACTTAAACACCGTGATTGGAATGAAACCGTAGAAATTGGCAAAACATTGGTTTCTAGCTCTATGATCGACAAAGTAGCTGCTCGCAACAACCGTAAGGTTAAAGAAGTACCAGTAGGCTTTAAATGGTTTGTTGAAGGCTTAAGCAAAGGCAAGCTTGCCTTTGGTGGCGAAGAAAGCGCAGGTGCTGCATTCCTACGTTTTGATGGCTCTGTATGGTGTACAGATAAAGATGGCTTCATTATGGGTCTATTAGCCGCAGAGATTTTGGCTGTGACAGGTAAAACGCCATCAGTGCTTTATAAAGAATTAGAACAAGAGTTTGGTTCTCCAATTTATAAACGCCTAGATGCACCAGCCACAAGCGGTCAAAAAGCACGTTTAAAAGCATTGAGTGCTTCTGATGTTAAAGCAGATACACTTGCTGGCGAGCCTATTTTGCAAAAATTGACTCATGCACCAGGTAACGATGCCGCCATTGGTGGTTTAAAAGTGGTAACTGAGAACGGCTGGTTTGCAGCGCGTCCATCAGGCACTGAAGATATTTATAAAATATACCTTGAATCATTTAAAGGTGAAGAGCATTTAGCATTACTTGAAAAAGAAGCTAAAAAGCTTGTAGATTCAGTTATAAGCTAACTTAATCTAATAATTTTAAAACGGCTGATTTATTCAGCCGTTTTCGTTTCTATACCTTGTGTATATAAAAATATATTCATAAGAGTCTACTCTCACATTATTTTTTAAGGGCTTATTATATGTCAGCCAATCCATCTTACTTAAATGAATTAAAACACACTGGCGATTTTTTAACGCTTAGTTGTAATAACGAATGGCATTTAGATGCAGGTGAGTTTGTTTTAGATAATGGGACTCGTGTAAATATACACGATACCGGTGTAATCGAGTTTCAACCTGCTGTTACAACGTCGAAAGATGTAGTTTATTCAAGCGCCGTACACGGTAACGAAACTGCGCCAATTGAAATTTGTGATGCACTTATTAAACAAATTATAAAAGGCGAGTTGATACTTAAGCAGCGCGCTTTGTTTATTTATGGTAATCCACAATCAATTAATATTGGCCTGCGTTTTGTAGAAGAAAACTTAAATAGATTATTTAATGGTCACCATACAGTTGAAGGTGTACCAATGAATAATGAGCGTACCCGTGCTGCAAAGCTTGAGCAATACGTAAGCGATTTTTATACGCGTGGCGAGCAAGGCAGTAGCCGGTGTCACTACGACTTACACACTGCAATTAGAGGCTCTAAAAACGAAAAATTTGCTGTGTATCCATTTTTACATGGTAAGCCTTGGAAAAAGTCTCAGTTACAATTTTTATTGAGTTGTGGTGTAAATACCGTACTTATGATGAAATCTCCTGCAACAACATTTAGCTATTATTCGTCATTTGTACATGGAGCTGATTCATTTACCGTAGAGCTAGGTCAAGTTAAACCATTTGGTCAAAACGATATGGCTCGCTTTGAAAAAACAAAGCAAACCTTAACTGCATTAATTAGTCAAAATGAAGTTGAATATCCTGAATTTAATGCAAACGATTTTGAGTTATTTGCTGTCCATCGCACAATTAATAGAACACAGAACGATTTTAGTTTTCCTTTTTCTGATAATGCTGAGAACTTTACTGGCTTTGCGAAAGGTGAACTACTTGCAACCGACGGTGATAAAGCGATTTACGCTGACGTTGAAGGAGAGGCTATTATTTTCCCAAATGCGAGCGTAGCATTAGGGCAAAGAGCACTCCTTACTGTTATTCCAATGGATATTGATAGCAATTTCGTCTAATTTAACTCATCAGACCACTATTAACTTAAAGTTAACTATATGATTACTATTAAGTAAAGTGATCGTATCGTTAACTTGCCACTTATTTAACCAGTATTTGCTTTTGTTTCGTCCCAGATCTGTTGAATAACACTTTACGTTAACGTAAAGTGTTGGCAGCTTTAATTAAAGATAGTGCAGATGTTGCAAAGTTTAACCAGCAACAATCACCCACAATAATAATTTAAAGGGGCACTGTTTTACCGACAACAAAAGAAGGTAGGTTATGAGTAATCCAAATAACGTATCGCTGAATATTAACCACGAGCTTGAATTTATTGATGGTCAAGCACTTAATATTCCAACCCTTAGTATTTTAACTGAGGACGGCGACATTCATCCTAGTGCAACCGCACCTGACATTTCAAAACATACCGCTATTAAGTTATATGAAACAATGCGTTTTATACGTTTGTTAGATGAACGTATGCAAGGCGCGCAGCGCCAAGGCCGTGTTAGTTTTTATATGCAATGCCTAGGCGAAGAAGCCGCAGTTACAGCCTCTGCTGCTGCACTTGATCAAGACGATATGATCATGGCTCAATATCGTGAACAGGCAGCCCTGCATTATCGTGGCTTTACGCTTGATCAATTTATGAACCAAATGTTTTCAAATGAATTGGATTTAGGCAAAGGCCGTCAAATGCCAATTCATTATGGTTCTAAAGCGCTAAACTACATGACGATTTCATCGCCATTGGGTACGCAAATACCACAGGCAACGGGTTATGCATATGGCCAAAAAATAAAGCACATCGACGTTAAAACAGGCGAGCTTGCCAGCACAATTGACAATGTGACTATTTGTTACTTTGGTGAAGGTGCTGCATCTGAAGGTGACTTTCATGCCGGTTTAAATATGGCCGCTGTTCACAGAGCGCCGGTTATATTTTTTGCACGTAATAACGGCTATGCAATATCAACCCCTGCTGATGAGCAATTTAAAGGCGATGGTATTGCCTCGCGTGGTGTGGGTTATGGCATTAAAACAATTCGTGTTGATGGCACAGATGCACTTGCTGTGTATGCGGCAACTAAAAAAGCACGCGAAATAGCTTCAACACAAGGTGAGCCTGTACTTATTGAATCGATTGCTTATCGTTTAGGAGCGCATTCTACGTCAGACGATCCAAGTGGTTATCGTTCTAAAGATGAAGAAGCGAATCATCAAACGTGTCCTATTGATAAATTTAGAAAATGGCTGGTCAAGCAAGACTGGTTAAACGAAGAAGACGATTTAAAAGCAAAAGAGTCGATTCGTGAAGAAATTTTAGCAGCGCTTAAACGTGCTGAAGTTGTTGCGAAGCCCGCTTTAGAAGAACTGGTATCTGACGTTTACGATACACCAATTCCATTATTGCAACGCCAGTACGAGCAACTAAAAGAACATATAAAACAGCATCCAGATGCTTACCCAGTAACCGCAGGGAGAATTAAGTAATGGCTAAAATGAACATGCTCCACGCAATTAACTCTGCTCTCGATATTACGATGAATGAACACCCTCAAGCCTGTATTTTTGGTGAGGATGTTGGTTACTTTGGTGGTGTATTTAGAGCAACATCGGGCTTGCAAGAGAAGTACGGTAAACATCGTGTTTTTAATACGCCTTTAACCGAGCAAGGTATTTTAGGCTTTGCTAATGGTTTAGCGGCATTTGGTGCACCTGCATTGGCAGAAATTCAATTTGCGGATTATATTTTCCCAGCGTTTGATCAAATAGTAAATGAAGCCGCTAAATTTCGTTATCGCAGTGGTAATGAATTTAATGTAGGTAACTTAACTATTCGTACACCTTATGGTGGCGGTATTGCCGGTGGTTTATACCATTCACAATCACCCGAAGCGTATTTTGCGCACACACCGGGTTTGAAAGTAGTTGTACCGCGTAACCCTTATCAAGCTAAAGGTTTATTACGTGCATCAATTAAAGACGATAACCCGGTCATATTTTTTGAGCCTAAGCGTTTATATCGTGCATCAACAGGCGAAGTGCCAGAAGAAGATTATAGTATCGAATTAGGCACGGCTGAAGTAGTACAAGAGGGTACCGATATTACGCTTTTAGCGTGGGGTGCTCAAATGGAGATTATTGAAGATGCAGCAAAGCAAGCAAGTGAGCAAGGTATAAGCTGTGAAGTTATTGACCTTCGTAGTATTTTACCATGGGATGTTGAAACGATTGCTAAATCGGTTATTAAAACCGGCCGTTTAATCGTGAGTCATGAAGCGCCTATAACCAATGGCTTTGGTGCAGAGATAGCCGCGACAATACAACAAGAGTGTTTCTTGCACTTAGAGTCGCCAATTTTACGTGTATGTGGTCTAGATACCCCATACCCGCTGGCACTTGAAAAAGAATACGTACCGGATGCACTAAAAGTGTTGGCTGCAATTAAACAATCAATGGATTTTTAGGGGTTACCATGGCTAAAGATTTTATATTACCCGATATTGGTGAAGGCATTGTTGAATGCGAAGTAGTTGAATGGCTAGTACAAGAAGGCGATACCGTATCTGAGGATCAACCAATTTGCGATGTTATGACAGACAAAGCATTAGTACAAATTCCGGCAGTGCATGATGGCGTAATTTCAAAGTTATATTATCAAAAAGGAGAGATTGCTAAGGTACACGCTCCTTTATTTGCTATGGATGTAGCCGGTGAAAGCATTAGCAATGAAGTAGTACAAGAGCCAGTACAAGCTGAAAATAAAACTAATGATGCAGCTGATGTGGTTGAGGACTTTATATTACCGGATATTGGAGAAGGTATTGTTGAGTGTGAGATTGTTGATTGGTTAGTTGCTGAAGGCGACGAAATAGAAGAAGACCAAGCGGTTTGTGACGTAATGACCGACAAAGCATTAGTACAAATTCCGGCAAAATATACAGGCACTGTACAAAAGTTATATTATCAAAAAGGCGAAATAGCCAAAGTACATAGCCCGTTGTTTCAAATGACAATTGCAGGCAGTGCAGTAAAACCAAGTGTTGATATAAACCAAGCGGTCGTAAAGGCTCAAACTAATGCCGTCGCTGAAAAAGTTGCCCCAGTTAAAACAGAGCAAGCTGCTAAAATTATCAATCAAAAAGCGGTGGCATCGCCTGCGGTTCGTCGTAAAGCACGTGAACTAGATGTTGATTTAACCTGTGTACCAGGTAGTGGTAAAAATGGACGTATTTACAAGCAAGATATTGAAGAGTTTGTAAAAGGCGAAGTGCCAAATACTATTGATACTTCACCGCTTGATAGCGATGCTTCTCAAAGTGCAGTACAAAACCAAACGCAGAATCAAAGCGGTGGCGTAAGAGTCGAGCAAATTAAAGGCATTAAAGCGGCCATGGCCAAGCAAATGGTAGCGTCGGTTTCAACTATTCCGCACTTTACGTTTAGTGATGAAATAGACTTAACGCAGCTTATAGCTTTGCGTAGTTCTTTAAAAGAGCAGTACAAAGCACAAGGCGTAAAGCTCACTATGATGCCATTTTTTGTAAAAGCATTGTCGCTAGCAATGAAAGAGTACCCTGTACTTAATTCAAAAGTGAACGATGAATGCTCAGAGCTTACCTATTATAACGATCATAATATCGGTATAGCGGTTGATTCTAAAATTGGCTTGTTAGTGCCTAATATTAAATCGTGCCAGAGTAAGAGCATTGTTGATGTGGCAAATGATTTAACCCGGTTAACTCATTCAGCGCGAGAAGGGCGTGTTGCACCGGATGATTTAAAAGGTGGGACAATTAGCATCTCTAACATTGGTGCGATTGGCGGCACTATTGCGACCCCTATAATTAATAAACCAGAAGTGGCTATTGTTGCGCTTGGTAAACTACAGCATTTACCGCGTTTTGACGAAAGTGGGCAAGTTGTAAGTAAAGCTATTATGCAAGTGAGCTGGTCTGGCGATCATCGCGTTATTGATGGGGGCACTATTGCTCGTTTTAATAACCTATGGAAATCGTACTTAGAAAATCCATCAGCAATGATGATGGCTATGAGTTAATAGCTAAATTGTTAATATGTAATAAAAACCAGCTTTTAGCTGGTTTTTTGTTTTAATTTGAGCTGTTTTTAATTAAGATACAAATGTTACTAAAAAGTAATAAAGTTAACCCCGTTAGGGAATATAAAAAATAACACTAAGGAAATTTCATGGAACATTATATGAACGCGTTGCGTAGCTACGCAGATTTTTCAGGTCGTAATCGTCGTAAAGCATATTGGATGTTTATATTATTTAACTTCATTTTTTCAGTAGTTTGTAATGCGATTGATGGTGTACTAGGTACAATGTTCATTGGCTCTATTTATAGCTTAGCGCTATTAATTCCTGGCTTAAGTGCGGGTGCACGTCGTCTTCATGACACAGGCCGTTCAGGCTGGTGGCAGTTACTTTGGTTAGTACCAATCATCGGTTGGATTGTTTTAATTGTTTTTCTTGCGCAAGATTCGCACGAAGGCGAGAACGATTTTGGTCCAAATCCAAAAGAATTAGCAGCAGAACCAACTACTGTATAAGTAAGAATAACTTAACATGTTAAAAGCTCAGCAATTGCTGAGCTTTTTTGTATTTTTAAATCTCATTTTTTAAATTTCAGCAAAAAAATATAACCCATAACCAACTATTAATGCGGGAATAGACGTATAAAGTGTAGCTATAACTGCAGCTTTAGGCGCCATTGCTATTGCTGGGAATAACGCATCACCATCGTTAGAAATTGCGTTTCCTGCTAAAGCACTAAAGGGAATAATGCCTTGAATATAAAGCGTTGTAACAATTATTTGCGGGCCACAGCCAGGTAAAAAACCAATAAGCACTGCAATTAATGGGGCTAAATAGGCGTAATGTACAAACCACGTTTTTAAATCAAGCCCTGCAATGTTAACCAAAATCTCAAATAGCATAAAAGAGGCTACAACCCATGCCGTAACAAAATGGGTATCTTGTAATACTTTTATTATTTTAGAAGGAGGGTGACATGTATCGTCTTCTGACGTTACTTCTTGATAGCTTTCACCTCTTGACGAAAGTGCCCAAATACTAACAATAAATAAAGCCATTAATGCACCAAATAGTGTAATTACAGTGCTTGTGTTTGAACCAAACTGTGAAAAATCAACATTTAACGCAATCAAAAAGGCAATTATAAGGCTTGGGATAATTGCTACCATCCAAACCGGTTTACTGATTTTAATAATGTTAGTTGAGAGTATTTTAATTTGATGCTTTTGTTCTTGCACTGTTGGGCGTAAAAAATCTTTTTTGTGTATTGTATTAACCAGTAAACCACTGAATGTACCCACAACTAACCCTATCCCCATAATTAACAAACCTTCAGTAGGTCGGGTAGCAAGTAATAAAAACGCTGCATCGCCCATTGTAGCTGTTAGCACAGCAACAATAGCACCAAAGCTTGCTTGGCCTTTTGTAAATTGAGTAACCACAATAATAGCCCCACCACAGCCAGGTAATGCACCTAAAAGCGCTGCAAAGCTAATTTCTAAAATAGGGGACTTGGCACTTAAATAACTAAGCTCTAATTGAGGTAAGTGTTCTATAGCGTAGTAATAAATTAAAAGGGTAGCAGCAACAAACACACTTACTTGAAAAAATGCATCACTGAGTGCGGTCATTGTTATTTCGCGTAATTGCGGTATTGCAAGGCAAGTTAAAATAAATAAAGGCAGCAGTAAGCGTTTATTTTGGCTCAAAAATCGTTTTGAGGCAGGAGTAATAAAACCAATGTGAGGAAGTGAAATCATACAATGCGACCTAATAAATTAACTAGGTCACACTGTATATTTTAATTAAATGATAATCAATATCATTTGCATCTATTTAAATCGATTACTCTGTTTGAGTTTTTCGATAGCCAAATCTAAGTTAGTTTAAATTTGAATTAAAGGCTGTGATTAAATTGGGCTACTTACGCTGAAATTCAGAGTTTGTATTCCAGGTTGGCCACTGTTCTGTTTCAGAAATATCAAAACCTACCTTATAAAATAATTGTAAGTCTTGAACAGCACCCGATAAATCCCATTCATCACGGTAACGGTCACATGGTTGATGGTAACAACCGCGAAGTACTAAGCTCATACGTTTACGGTAATTAGCCGTTTCTTCATCAGCAGCCACGGTGCCGCCACCTGCGTACATAGCCGGAATACCCATGTTAGCGAATGCAAAGTGATCAGAGCGGTAATAGCCACCAGATGACGGTTTAGGATCGCCTGATATTGTTCTGCCTTGCTCTTTAGCTGCAGTTTCTAAAAACTCATCCATTTGTGATTTACCTATACCAACCACATTCATGTCTTTTACTTTGCCTAATAAATTTAAGCTATCCATGTTTATGTTAGCGACTGTTTTATCCGCTGCAATTACTGGGTTTGCCGCATAGTATTTAGAACCTAATAAGCCTTGCTCTTCAGCAGTTACCGCTAAAAATGTCATTGAACGGCTAGGGTGCTTAGGTAGTTTAGTAAAGGCTTCAGCTACTTCAATTAGCCCAGCGGTACCCGTTGCATTGTCGTGAGCACCGTTATAAATTTGATCGCCTTTACGTGTTTTGTCTGTACCTAAGTGATCCCAATGAGCCGAGTAAATAACATGCTCATCTGGTTGCTCGCTTCCTGGTAACGTAGCGATAAAGTTATACGACACCGATTTTTTAATCGTGTTTTTAATACTAACAGAAGCAGTTAAATCGCCCATATCAACATGGTAAGCACCTTTAGCAGCATTCGTTTTAACGGTATCAAAATCTAAACCTGCTTTAGTAAAAAGCTCTTTTGCTACGTCAGTTGTAACCCAGCCTTCAACGGCTACGCGGTCCATATTGTTGTTTTCTTTTTGAAAACCAAACTGCTCGCCGCTCCACGAGTTTTCAACAACCGACCACGGATAAGATGCAGGTGCTGTTTCATGAATAATAATTGCACCTGCGGCACCACGGCGACTCGCTTCTTCGTATTTGTATGTCCAACGCCCATAATAGGTCATTGCGTCGCCAGTAAATAAAGCAGGGTCTTTTGTTGCAAAACCCGGATCGTTAACCAGCATTACAACCGTTTTGCCCTTTACGTCTAAACCTTCGTAATCATTCCAATTGTATTCAGGTGCGTTAACGCCGTAGCCCACAAATACAAGTTCAGAGTTTTCTATGCCTTCTTGAGCACTTATCCGACTGCTACCCATAACCATGTCTTTTTTGTATTGGTAGTCTTTACCGCCAATACTAAGCACCATGTTCGAATCAGCTTCTAAAGAAACTAATGGCACTTCTTGTAAGTAACTGTCGCCATTACCTGGTTTTAAACCTAAAGCTTTAAACTGCGCAGTTAAATAATCAAGCGTTAGCTTTTCGCCTGGTGATGAAGGAGCACGACCACCAAATTCGTCCGATGCGAGTACTTTTACATGTTTAGCCAGTTTATCAGCTTGAATACTGTTATAACCATTTGTTACATCAGTAGGTGTAATACTTGTTGTTGCGCAACCTGCTAAAACAGCAGTGGCAAGGAGTGTGAGAGAGAAATAATGTTTCATGTCAGCTCTTTTTTTGTTTTAAGTTGTGATTAGTATATTAACTTCTATTAAGTAGAACCAGTTTTTGCGGTAAACTTCTCGTAAATTATAGGCATAAATAGTTAAAGGTTTAAATGAAGCGTTTTACTCCCCCCGAGCAGTGGCAAATCAGTAGTTTAGAAACAGGTGCATTTGCGCATTTACGTGAGCTGTTTAAAGTTAACGAACTAACAGATTGGCCGGTGCCGCAGTGGTTTTCTCCATTTTTAAACGCTATTAATGCGAATAATATACCTATTACTTTTAAAGATGATGCAAAAGTAGATTTTGGCGATCGTTATTACGAACAAGTTATTTTTGAAACGGGTGTTGTACCTACACGCAGTGAGAATTGGCATGACTTATTTGGAGGCTTTATTTGGTGTTTATTTCCTAAAACCAAAGCACTTATAAACCAGCGGCATGTACAAGATATAGCTGAGCATGGTTTGCAAAAGCGTACCAAGCATCGTAATGCACTAACGCTCTTTGATGAATGTGGTGTTGTACTTGCAATAAGCGATACTAAATGGCAAGAGTTGCTTCGCGATCATCAATGGAAAACAGCATTTGTTGAACACAAACATGAGTGGGGTAAAACAATAAAACCTTTTATGTTTGGTCATGCAAATTACGAAATGCTTACTAAACCTTATATAGGCTTAACAGGTAAAGCGTTATTTGTTTGTGTACCTAATGAAATATTTTGTAAAGATTTAGTAACTCAATACCAGTACCTTGACCAAGCCCTTTATGAGATGATTAATACAGATAACTGCTTAGCTGATAACAAACAGCTTTCACCACTGCCTTTATTAGGTGTGCCTGGCTGGCATGACGAAAACAAAGACGACTCTTTTTACAACAATACAGATTATTTTAGAGCGAAACGAAGGATACGAACATGATAGAAGTTGCTGGGCTTAAAAAGAAATTTAAGCTAACTAAAGATCACAAAAAAAATAAAATAGACGACATCGACCCTCGTGAAGATAAAGATTATTTTCACTCAGTACGAGATGTGAGTTTTAGCTGCGCAAAGGGTGAAGTACTTGGATTGCTAGGCCCAAATGGTGCGGGTAAAACAACGACACTTAGAATGATTTCAACCGCGTTAAAGCCCGATGAAGGCTCAATAACAATTGCCGGAAACGACATTGTAAAAAAACCGCTACTGGGGCGTAAGTCTATCGGTTTTTTATCGGGCTCTACCGGTTTGTATGGCCGCTTAACTGTAAAAGAAAACATAGAGTATTTTGCAAAGCTCCACGGTATGAGCAAAAGCGATATAGCAACGCGTTGTGATGAGCTATTTACATTGCTTGATATGCATAAGTTTGTAGATAAACGCGCAGAAAATCTATCAACAGGTATGAAGCAAAAAGCAAATATTGCGCGTGCTGTTGTGCATCGCCCAGCAGTTGTTGTGCTTGATGAGCCAACAACGGGTCTCGATATAATGACCACGCAAACCGTTATTCAATTTATTAAAGGCTTAAAGGCGCAAGGTACACCTGTTATTTTTTCGACCCATCATTTAGATGAAGTTGCACTTTTATGTGACCGAGTCGCTGTAATTAACGAAGGTATTAGCTGCTTTGATGGAACAGTAGATGAATTTAAACAAGCAGGTAATAGTGATGAGCTTAATCAAGCGTTTATGAACATATTAACGGAGAAACATGATGTTTGAAGTATATAAAAAGGAATTAAAAGAGCTCCTTCGCGACAAAAAAACCCTTATGTTTGTTGTGTTGCTGCCAGTACTTATCTTCCCAATAATATTTGCTATTGTTGCTTTTATTGGCACCCAAGCTGCACTTGACGCCGATCAAAAAGTAAATACATACGTAATTATTAACGGCGAATATGCACAAGAATTTACTGACAAAGTGTTTTACCATAAAAGCTTTGAACTTTATAATGGCAGTAAAACCTTTAATACAATAGAAGATCTCAAAGCAGGTGTTACCGCCGGCGACATAGATATGGGGATTTACTTGCCAAGTAATGCCGTAAAAACTCTCGACAATGGTGAGCAAAGCAAATGGCAAGTTGTATTTAACGATGCTAAATCAATAAACTATTTATTCGATCGGGTTAAAGAACTTGCTCAGGAATACAGTGACGTACTGCAAGCTGATAAGTTAAAAAGCTTTGGGATAAAAGAGTCTGCGCATAAAGCTATTCTTGACCCTATTGAAGTTGTTAAAGTAGATACAGCCGATAAACGTGAAAACTTAGGTGAAAAAATAGGCGCCTATTTACCTTATTTACTTATCCCATTGGTTTTAATGGGGGCTACTTACCCAGCAATAGATTTAGGTGCAGGCGAAAAAGAGCGCGGCACGCTAGAAACACTCCTACTAACACCCATTACACGTACAGAATTGGTGCTCGGTAAATTTATAACATTACTTACTACCTCTATTGCATCAACCACTATTACGATTGTGAGTATGGGGTGTTGGGTTGCAGTTGCATTAGCATTTGCTGACTTAGATTTCATTAAAACGGCCTTCGGTACGCTAGCGGTTAGTGATTTACTGATGATTTTTTTACTTTTACTTCCGCTGGCTGCCATATTCTCTTCTTTAGCGTTAGCTATTTCAATTTATGCGCGTACATTTAAAGAGGCACAAAATTATATGCAGCCTTTAAGTATGGTCGTATTTTTCCCTATCATTATTTCAATAATGCCAAATATGGAATTGACTGCTAAAACCGCGTTTATCCCGGTAACAAACGTTGCATTAGCCATTAAAGACATAATTAAAGGCACTGTTGATTATACCTTTGTAGGGCTAATATTTTTAGCAACCGTACTTATTGCAGGTGCGTTACTAGCATTTTGTGTTAAATGGTTTAACCGAGAAGATGTATTATTTAGATAATTATATAGATTTAGCATTCTGAAAAAATATAAAAGGTAGCATTGGCTACCTTTTATATTTTAAAGGGACGATTGGTTGAAACAACTATTTTATAGTCTGTGTAAGTCGATATGGTTACTCTCATTCATTTATAATTCATATAGAGAGAGTGCTCTAAATAAAACTAATGATTTAGTCTTTTTATTATAAAAATTATAACGATAACCGATTAGTTAGATGGTCCAATTCTTTCGTTAATGCTCTATACTAATAACAATAAAAATTTATGGTGAAGGTAAATGTTGAAAAAGAATAATTTTTTGAATGTGACAAAAAATAATAGACTAATGCTCGTTGCAACAATAATATTTGTTCTTATAGCTTTACCATCTCTGTATTTGTTTGACCAAAAAGTAAGAAGTGATGTTTATAATTCAGCCCAAATAGAATTAAAACGTGAGCTTGAAACAAAAAGCCTTTCACTAAAAAACCATCTTAAAGATAGTGTTACCGCTATTCGCTTTTTAGACGCAACGCCCCCGATTAAAGGCATTACTCGCGCCACTGAAAACAAGAAAATAGATCCCTTGTTAGGCACGCACATTGACGTTTGGGAAGAGCGCTTAGCGAGTATTTTTAGTGGTTTTATGCGCACAGACGACAGCATACTTCAGGCTCGCTATATTATTCTCGCAGATGGTGGGCAAGAAGTTGTCAGGGTTGATAGAAACCAACTTGGAGAAATTAATCGACTGCAAGGCCTGCAATTACAAAAGAAAGGCCAACGCGATTACATGATAAAAGCGAGTATGCTCGATAATAAAAGTGTTTATATTTCTCCTATTAACTACAACCGTGAAAATGGGCAGATACAAGAACCTTATATAAGCACTTTTCGTGTAGCTAAACCTGTTTTTGATGAAAAAAATAAAATTTTTGCAATATTAGTCACTAACTACTTTGCTGATAAATTAATAAAAAGTTTAACGGTTGAATCTCCACAAGGAACACAAATTTACCTAATGAATAATGAAGGTGAATTTTTATATCATCCAAACCCTCAATTACGCTTCGGTTTTGAATTTAATAAAGCAAAAACATGGACTGAAGAATTTTCTACTGCAAGCACAATGGCAGAGCAAGGCACTTTACCGCTAAGTAATTACCCAATTGCTTACACGTTAAAAAAACGTATTTCGCTTGATGGTGATATTGCGATGTTACCTTTGGAGCTTGGTGTAAGTGTTGATACTAAAACGTTGTTTGCAAAGGTGAACGAAAGGCGTCAAAACTTTATTGCAATGCTAGTGGTATTCTTTAGCGTATTTTTAGTTATTGCCTTTTTATACCAACGTTTTATAAACCGTAAGTTGTTAATTAATTCTCTAAAAGAGCAAAACAATAAAGTAATAGAAAATTCTTTGGATGCTATTTTTACAATTGAGCAAAACGGCGAAATTGTTCACTTTAATAATACAGCTAAAGAGGTTTTCGGTAATTCAATCTCAGGCACTAGCCCTGACTTTGTTTCTTTATTTAACTTAAATGAAGCCGATAATAACTGTATAGAAGAGACTATTTCAAACGGATCAAAAATGCCGTTTGAAGCTATCTACACAGATGGTTATGGCAACAAACAATACTTTTCAATTACACTCAGTAGTATTTTTGATGTCTACAATAACCGTTATCAGGTAGCGGCTATTTTAAGAAATATTAGCTCATTAAAAAATACTCAATCAGAGCTTGAAGGCTTAAACAGTACTTTAGAGCTAAAAGTATCACAAAGGACTGTTGAGCTAGAGCGAGCAATTGATCAAGCATTAGCAGCGAGCCAAGCAAAAAGTGACTTTGTAGCAAATATATCTCACGAAATACGCACACCGATGAATGGCGTTTTGGGTATGCTTGAAATGCTCAAAGAAGATGGCTTAAGTGAACAACAATACCATTACTTAAAATTAGCTAATAGTAGTGCTAACTCTCTGATGAATTTGATTAACGATATTCTCGATTTTTCTAAAATTGAAGCGGGTAAGCTTGATATTGATAATCATACATTTGATGTTGTTACAGTATGTAGCGATATGATTAGCTCTTTAGCGTTACAGGGCCAGCGCAAAGGTCTTGAAGTATTCTTAGATACAAAAGATGTAGTAGATAGAATGGTTATTGGCGACAGCCATCGACTAAAACAAATTTTAATTAACTTAGTTAATAATGCATTTAAATTTACCCACCGAGGCGAAGTAAGTTTAACTGTCGGCTCTAAGTACATTACCGACTCAAAGTTATTAATGAGCTTTACAATAAAAGATACCGGAATTGGTATAGCGCCAGAAAACATAGACAAACTATTTGAAGTGTTTACACAAGAAGATTCAAGTACAACCCGTCATTTTGGTGGTACAGGCTTAGGCTTATCTATATGTAAAAAACTTGCTCAGTTAATGGGTGGTAATATCACTGTTATAAGTGAAAAGGGCGTTGGTAGTACATTTACAGCAACGGTTGAGCTACACGTCGCACAAGAGAAAAAACTAAATACAGGTATTGAACTTGCTACTAGCATTAGCGTAGCTGCATTAATAGCGCGCGATAATGTCTATCAAAATGTGTGCGATTTGTTGCTATTAACTTGTAAAGTAAATGCAGAAAACATTATAAGACTCGACTACTTTAGTGAGCATAAAGAGTTTGAGGCTGACTTATTATTGATTGATGATGAACACCCTCAAATTGATGCCCTTATTAATTACTGTAAACAGTTTAATAAAAAGTACGTCTTAATTTTACGCGACATGGTGACCGATAAACCAACTAAACTGGTGTTACCTGAAGGTAGCCATATTTTAAATAAACCGCTTACCCAAGATCAATTCAGCTATAAATTAGCAAGCTTATTTGGTGCTAGTAATGACTGTATTATAGCGCCACCCAAAGGCTTAACAGAAGAACAAGTAGAGCCTGACCTTTCTGCTTATCATATATTATTAGTAGACGATAATATGATAAACATTGAAGTAGCTAAGGCGATTTTAAAACGAACTAAAGTAAAAATCACCTGTGCATCAGATGGCGTAGAAGCATTAGAAGCATTGAGAGAAAACACAGAACAATCCTTTGATGTAATTTTAATGGACTGCCAAATGCCTAATCTAAATGGGTACGATACAACAAGTGAAATCAGAAATAGTAAAGCCGGAGTCGATTACACACACATTCCTATTATTGCTATGACAGCAAGCGCGATGGAAGGTGATAGAGAGCGTTGTTTAACTGCAGGCATGAACGACTATATTACTAAACCAATCAAGCCAAGAACGCTAAAAGATAAGTTAATCACCTGGCTAAGTTAATAGTTATTAATTGTGAATCAGCTGCTTATGCAGCTGATTTTTTTGGTTTAGCATCCGTCGATATATTTAACTTTGTTATGTCGGCGCTATCGAGTACGGATTGTGTGTCTGACCAATGTAGTAATTCAATTTTTCCATCTTGCTGCTCTACCAGCGCTGTACAGCTCTCAATCCAATCTCCATCGTTACAATACATAATTCCGTCATCTACTTTTATTTTGGGATGATGAATGTGTCCACAAATAATACCGTCTACGTTTTGCTTTTTAGCTTCATGAATTGCGGCATCTTCGAAGGCTTTAATTGCTTCACGTGCTTTGTGTACGCGAGCTTTTATCCATGATGCAAGCGAGTAGTAATTACCACCAAATAGCTTTCGAATACGATTGGTCCAGCGGTTTAAAAATAATAAAAAGTCGTATCCTGCATCGCCCGCGATACTAATAAGTTTGTTATAGCGTGTCGCTGAATCAAAATCATCACCGTGTACGAGTAAAAAACGTTTATTAGCTTTAGTGGTGTGAATAAACTGCTGGTGGATTTCAATACCAAATAACGTTTGATTTATATAGTTCCTAAACGTTTCGTCATGATTACCGGGTATATAAATGATGCGTGTACCATTAACTGCTTTTTGTTGTATACAGCTCAATACTTGATAATGCGAAGGGTGCCAATAAAACTGTCTTTTCATCGACCATAAATCAATAATATCACCCACTAAATAAAGTGTGTCGGATTCTACCGAGTTTAAAAAATCGAGCAAATAATCGGCTTTACAGTCTTTGTAACCTAAATGAACATCTGATATCCAAATAGTAGGGTAGTGTTGTTTCTTACGCTGTTGATTGTTTGTCATGCCCGTTATCCATAGTGTAATAGTTAACACTGTAGATAAACCCAATGACACTTATGAGACACTTTAGCGAAGCCTCTATGACAATTTATACAAAGTCATGCAATTAAAATACTTATATAGAGCTAGGGCGTGTTGACCTTTCGTGATTGATTTTACAGCAGGCTGTTTGGTTTTTAGGCAAGGAAGAGCATATGTAGCGTGGTTATTCCCCATAAATAGGCGATAACGCAGTATAAATGCCAAACATGCGCTGCCCTTTGAGTTCTTAAGGGACTATTAGCTCTTTGTTGCCTACATAGATGTCGGTAAGGGCCGTAAGCAGGACGCGGAAGCCTTGCTCGGCTTTACTTATTCTTACATGGATGTAAGTCAGTAGAATAACGCAGGAGCAGTTATCGAGTCTACTAGGTTACAAACTTCGCGCTGCGATTAAATCGTCCCTAGATTGAGCGAATTTCGATCCACGAGATCAATGCGCCTTAGGAAAGGTGAGTTGATGATCAGCTACCATTACGCATTGCTATTAATTGCGCATAAAAAAGGCCGCATTTTAAATGCGGCCTTATAGTCTGTTCTAAGCGTGGGTGTTATTAACCTTTAACGGCTGCTTTAATTGCATCAATTGCTGTATCGATATCAATCATTAGCTTTTCACCTGTACGGCGGTTTTTAAGCTCAACTTTATTCTCGTCAAGGTTACGTTCACCAATTACTAGCGTAAATGGCACACCAATTAGCTCCATGTCATTAAACATAACGCCAGGGCGCTCTTTACGATCATCAAATAACACATCAAGACCTGCATCTTTTAAACCTTGGTAAAGGTTATTTGCTATATCAGGAATACGATGCGATTTGTGCATGTTCATTGGAACAATTGCTAAATCGAATGGCGCGATTGATTTTGGCCAAATGATCCCGTATTGATCGTTGTTCTGCTCAATAGCAGCGGCAACAATACGTGAAACACCAATACCGTAACAACCCATAGTCATGGTTTGGTTTTTACCACCTTCGTTTAACACGCCGGCTTTCATGGCTTCTGAGTATTTAGTGCCAAGTTGGAAAATATGCCCAACTTCAATACCGCGTTTAATTTGCAAAGTACCTTCACCACATGGGCTCATATCGCCTTCAACAATATTACGAATATCAGCAACGTCGTAATCAGTTACGTCACGATCCCAGTTAATACCGCTGTAATGCTCGTCGTCTTTATTTGCACCGGCAACAAAATCAGCAAGTATGTTAGCTGTTCTATCAACAATAATAGGCATTGATAAGCCAACAGGGCCTAATGAGCCAGGCTTTGCGCCAATAGCAGCAACAATATCCGCCTCTGTTGCCATTTCAAGCGGAGAGTCTACTAATGGGTGTTTTTCAGCTTTTAGTTCATTTAATTCGTGATCGCCACGAAGTACTAAGGCAACTAAACCACGTACTTCATTTTCATCAGGCGTACCATAAACAATTAACGTTTTAACACCGCGATGTGGCTTAACACCGTAGTGTTTTTTAAGCTCGTTAATAGTTTTAGCGTCAGGTGTTGGAAACGCTTTAAGCTCTTTTGATGCTTCAGGGCGAGCTTCAATAGGTGCCAGTGCTTCAGCTTTTTCAATGTTAGCGGCGTAATCACTGCCATCACTAAATGCAATGGCATCTTCGCCCGATTCAGCAAGTACATGAAACTCATGCGATACGCTACCACCAATAGAGCCTGTATCGGCTATAACAGGGCGGTAATCAAGGCCTAAACGCTCAAAAATGTTACAGTATGCTTTGTGCATTGCTTGATAAGTTGCATCTAAACACTCTTCACTTAAGTGAAAAGAGTAGGCATCTTTCATTGTAAATTCACGAGCACGCATTACCCCAAAGCGAGGACGACGTTCGTCGCGTACTTTAGTTTGTACTTGGTATAAAGTAACCGGTAGTTGTTTGTAGCTGCTTATTTCTTTACGAACAAAATCTGTAATAACTTCTTCGTGTGTTGGGCCAAGTGCAAACGTACGGTTATGACGGTCTGTAAAGCGCATAAGCTCAGGACCAAATTCATTCCAACGACCAGACTCTTCCCACAAATCAGCAGGTTGAATAACAGGCATTAGCATTTCAATGGCGCCAGCTTTGTCCATTTCTTCACGTACAATGTTTTCTACTTTACGTAGCACGCGTAAACCAGAGGGTAACCAAGTGTATAAACCCGAAGCGACGCGACGGATCATACCGGCTCTAAGCATTAACTGATGCGATACAATTTCAGCATCTGATGGCGTTTCTTTAAGTGTTGCGAGTATATATTGGCTTGTACGCATGTTTTTTCCGAAATAGAGTAATTATATTCTTTTAATAGAGCTTAAGTTTACCAGCGGATGCTTTTACACTAAAGCGCTAACTGAGTTATTTAGTTTTTTTCTATGCTTGTTACTAAGTTATGTGCATCATTAACCTGCCAGCGAATATTATAATTATACAAAGTCATACCATAGCTCTGCTCGCCGTCTTTTTGTTTTTTATATGCAGGGCGGGGATCTTGTTTTAAAACATTGGCAATAAAATCATGTAAATCTGGGTATTGTGTTTGCGCATTAACAAACTCAATTGCTTGAGGGCTAAATTCAACCGTCATTTGTGTTTCAGGGCGCGTGTCAGCAAAGCCAGCGCTTGCATCGGGCATTGAGTCTGAATAAGGCAAATACGGTTTTATATCAATGATTGGTGTGCCATCAAGTAAATCAATCCCAGCAAGTAATAAGCTAAGCTGTCCGTTTTTATATTCAATGCCTTCAAGTTTTACTGCGCTCATTCCAATCGCGTTGGGTCTAAATGTAGCGCGGGTAGCGAATACGCCTTTTCGCTCATTACCACCTAATCGTGGAGGGCGTACCATAGCAGAGTAACCTTTATCAGCTGTTTCGTGAAAACGAAATAGCAACCAAATATGAGTAAATTCATCGAGCCCGCGTACAAATTCTTCGCGATTAAAATCAGGTGCAAAAATAAGCTTTGCTTTAGCTTGGGGCACTAAACGCGGTTGCCTAGGTATAGCAAACTTTTGTTTATAAGGAGATTCAATGTGGCCAATAGCCGAAATGGTGTAATCGCTCATAGTACTCGGGTACAAATAAAATAGAGCGCTATTCTACCCGCATTTAATCTTTATCGCATTAAGGTAAGAAAGTTTATTACTTATAAACCGCTCGGTTTAAATCTTTAATTAGACTGAATGGTTTATATTGGTGTATTAATTAAAAAGAGCCTGAAACAAAAAAGGTAAGCCCTTAGGCTTACCTTTTATACATGTTAAATATTAATTAAAACATGTACTGAACTGATACAGATGCTACATCCATATCTGGATCAATATCGTCATCAAGTTTGTAGCGTTCGTACTCTAAACGAAATTGTACATTTGTTGTAAGTGCGTATTCAATACCCGCACCGTAAAATGCATCACCACCATCTGTAGAAGCTGTTACACCGCCTACTGGTAAATCTTGTGTGTAATCTGCATCCCATTCAAGCCAACCGCCTTTTGCATACACAGAAAAGCTTTCTGTTATAGGGTAGCCCAAACGTGCGGCAAGCGATACGCCATCAATTTCAGCTTTGCTGTCTATATCACTTACTTCATCAAAGTTTTGATAAGCAAGCTCTAAGCTTAAGTACTCGTTAAATTGTGCACCAACGTAACCCTTAAGCATTTGTGCATCGTCGTCAAAGTCAGTGTCGTTGTCACTGTCTTCAAATTCAAAAGAATATTGACCGTAACCGATACCAGTATAAATACGTGGAGAATCGAAATCAGAAATGTCAGCGTGTGCTGCAGAGTTAAAACCCAGTGTTGCTAGTGCAATAGCTGAAAGAGAAAGTGTTTTAATCATTGAATAGCTCCTTTACAAAAAATAATCAAATGCTTGATTTCATTAATCAAACTTCAATTATCTACTTGCAGCGAGCGTGCCAATATTAAAATGGATTAAAAACACGCCTTAATTAATTCTTTTGTATTGGTTTTTACGGTGTTTAGCGTGTTTTATAATCAAAGTGAACTTTTGTGTAATTGTGTACTCTAAAATAAGTTGTATGTTTTACAAAGTATAATGAGTTTTTTACATAGCCTGACTTTATTTAAACTAGTAATTACACTGTATGAAGTAAGTTTTCTGTTTCAATTGCTATTTCTTTCATTTTTATAGCGTAATTTTCTAATTTAATATCTTCTTCTGTTACAGCTTTAAAAGAAGGCACTTCTATAGGGTAGCCCGTTTCATCCATTGCAATAAAGCTGATAACACAATGATTTGTTTCAACCATATTTTGTGTTTTTGGATCGCCACAACGCACTTGTATAAATATTTGCATGCTACTTCTACCCGTATGGGCAATTTTAGCTTCTACTTCGACTATTTGACCCACTAAAATTGGGCGTCTAAATTTAACACCCGCAACCGAAACCGTTACGCAGTAGTGACCACTCCAACCCGCAGCACATGCATAGCCTGCTTGGTCAATCCATTTCATGACGGCCCCACCATGAACTTTACCACCAAAATTAACATCGGTAGGCTCTGCTAAAAAACGAAAAACAACTTTTGACGACGGCATAGATAACACTCTTATTATTAAAACTACTATTAGCATAACGTAAAAAAGGGGCCGAAGCCCCTGCAATTTAGGATATGTTTATAATTTATATGTAAAAAAAGTGACTATATGTGTATATAACGCATAATTTAGTTACATATTTGGGTAGTTTGGCCCACCAGCACCTTCTGGAGTTACCCAGGTAATGTTTTGGCTTGGGTCTTTAATATCGCAGGTTTTACAATGCACACAGTTTTGAGCGTTAATAACAAACTCTTTATTGCCTGCTATTTCTTGTACTTCGTAAACGCCTGCTGGGCAATAACGCTGTGCGGGTTCATCAAATTTAACTAGATTTACGTTAATAGGAATTGACGCATCTTTGAGTTTTAAATGACAAGGCTGTGATTCTTCGTGGTTAGTATTTGATAAAAACACACTTGAGAGTTTATCAAAGCTAAGCTGCCCATCTGGTTTTGGGTACGCTATTTTGTCAGCGGCGTTAGCATCAACAAGGGTTGAATGATCGGGCGTATTATCTTTAAACGTAAATGGTAAACCACCATTAAAAATGTTTTGATCAAGCGTGTTATACGCACCACCTATAAATTTACCTAATTTGTGCATAGCAGGGCCAAAGTTACGAGATTGATATAACTCTTTATATGCCCAAGATTGCTCAAACGCAGTTTGATAATGAGCTAAATCGGTATTTGCCAACTCATTTTGCAATGCTTCAAAAATAACCTCAGCGGCAATCATTCCTGATTTCATTGCGGTGTGATTACCTTTAATTTTTGCAAAATTAAGTGTGCCTGCATCGCACCCTACAAGTAAGCCACCTGCAAAATGCATTTTTGGTAATGAATGTAAACCGCCCTTAGCAATAGCACGCGCACCGTAAGCAATGCGTTCTGCGCCTTCAAGTACGTTTTTAAATACTGGATGGTGCTTCATTCGCTGAAACTCATCGAACGGGCTTAAATGTGGGTTTGAGTAATTTAAGTCAACAATTAAACCTACAACGACTTGGTTGTTTTCACTGTGATACATGAATGCACCACCATTAGTATCGCCGCTAAGTGGCCAACCTGTACCATGAACAACTTTGCCAAGCTCATGCTTACTTTCATCAATTTGCCAAATTTCTTTAAAGCCTAAACCGTAATGCTGCGGCGATGAATCTGCATCAAGTGCAAACTCATTAATTAGCTGCTTACCTAAATGACCTCGGCAGCCTTCTGCAAATATAGTGTATTTTGCACGAAGCTCCATGCCAGGCATGTAACCGTCTTTTTCATTACCGTCTTTGTCGACACCCATATCACCAGTAATAATGCCTTTTACTGCTTTATCTTCAATTATTAAAGAGTGTGCGCTAAATCCTGGAAAAATCTCTACGCCTAAGCTTTCAGCTTGCTCAGCAAGCCATCGACATACATTACCCATAGATACAATGTAGTTACCGTCATTATGAAATGTTTTTGGCGTAGCAAAGTGGGGGATTGATGTCGATTTTTGCTCGTTATTAAACCAATAAATTTCATCGTTAGTTACTTTGGTTGTAACCGGTGCGCCAAGCGCTTGCCAATTTGGTAGCAGTTCATCCAAAGCTTTGGTTTCAAAAACAGCGCCAGAGAGTACATGTGCACCCACTTCGGAACCTTTTTCGACTACGCAAATCATGCACTCTTGTTGTTTTTCTTGTGCTAATTGCGCGAGTTTAATTGCACTTGAAAGCCCCGCAGGGCCAGCGCCAACAATTACTACATCAAATTCCATGGTTTCACGTTCGACCATAATAACCTCTTTATCTATGACGGACTTATTCGAATGTTTACTACGCATTTAAATAAGGTGTACAGCCTATTTTTAACCTTGCAAATTAAACGTTACAGACTGTGAATAGTTAAAGGTTATTTTAGGTTGACGTTTACGTCAACAGGAAGTAGTCTAATTTCATAAAATAAATAAGTTGACGTGCACGTTACCTTGTAGGTTTAAATAATTATGGAGTTCCTATGAAAGTTCTCGTACCAATAAAAAGAGTGATTGATTACAACGTAAAAGCACGCGTTAAAAGTGATAACAGCGACGTTGATTTAACCAACGTTAAAATGGCAATGAACCCGTTTTGTGAAATTGCTATAGAAGAAGCAATACGCCTTAAAGAAGCCGGTACAGCCAGTGAAGTTGTTGCTGTTACTATTGGTCCAAAAGCATCGCAAGAGCAATTACGCACAGCATTAGCACTGGGTGCCGACAAAGCCATTCACATCGAAACCGATGAAAAGCTCGAGTCACTCCATATTGCAAAGCTACTCGCTAAAATTGTAGAGCAAGAATCTCCTGAACTTGTCATTTTGGGCAAACAGTCAATCGATTCAGATAATAACCAGACAGGTCAAATGCTAGCGGCTTTAACTAAACGTGGCCAAGGTACATTTGCATCCAAGGTTGTTATTGAAAATGGCAAAGTAAACGTGACCCGCGAAGTTGATGGGGGCCTGCAAACGGTAGCACTTAACTTACCGGCGGTTGTTACAACTGATTTACGCTTAAACGAGCCTCGTTACGCATCACTGCCAAATATTATGAAAGCCAAACGTAAGCCGCTTGAAGTAATAGCAGCTGATTCGCTTGGTGTTGATTTAACACCGCGTATTCAATTAATAAGTGTAGAAGAGCCAGCTAAACGTACCGCAGGAATTATTGTTGAAGACGTTGCACAGCTTGTAGAAAAATTAAAAACAGAGGCAAAGGTGATTTAAATGAAAACACTCGTAATTGCAGAGCACGACAACGGTGCCTTAAAACCAGAAACCTCAAAAACTATTAACGCTGCAGTAAAAATGGGTTTTCCTGTTGATGTACTTATTGCCGGTAACAGCCTAAGCGCAATGAGCTCACAAGTGGCCAGCATTGATGGCGTAGCTAATGTTTTAGTTGCCGATAATAGCGTTTATGAACATCAGTTAGCTGAGAGCATGACCGATTTAGTTTTATCGCTTAGCGACACCTACAGCCACATTGTTGCAAGTGCTACTACAACAGGTAAAAACTTTATGCCACGTGTTGCTGCGTTATTAGATGTTGCGCAAATTTCTGAAATTATCGCAGTAGTGGACGCCGATACATTTAAACGTCCAATTTATGCAGGTAATGCAATCGCAACGGTTAAATCACTCGACAGTAAAAAAGTAATTACCGTACGTGCCAGTAGCTTTGATTTACAAGGTGAGCAATCAGCTGCTGCTATAACAAGTATTGATACAGTGTCTGATTCGCAATTAAGTAGCTTTGTAAGTGTTGAACAAACAGAGTCTGAACGACCTGAACTTACGGCTGCCACTGTGGTTATATCGGGTGGTCGCGGTATGCAAAACGGTGAAAACTTTGCACTACTTAATGGTATTGCCGATAAACTCGGTGCTGCGATTGGTGCGTCGCGTGCAGCAGTTGACGCTGGCTTTGTACCTAACGACATGCAAGTAGGGCAAACAGGTAAAATTGTAGCGCCTAATTTATATATTGCAGTAGGTATTAGCGGTGCTATTCAGCATTTAGCCGGTATGAAAGACTCAAAAGTAATCGTCGCGATTAATAAAGACCCTGACGCACCTATTTTTCAAGTTGCAGATTACGGTTTAGTGGCTGACTTATTTGAAGTACTGCCACAGCTCGAAAGTGCTTTATAGCGCTTAATTAAGCAAAATTCATTCTGGTTGAAAGCCGTGGTGCTCTTTGAGTGCTGCGGCTTTTTTATTCGGTAAATTAAAGACACAAAAAAACCAGCCAATTGGCTGGTTTTTAGTATTTATAAACGACTTACTGAATATTAGTAAGTGGCGCTGCCTTTAGTACGTGGGAAGGCAATAACGTCACGTACGTTGCCCATACCTGTTACATAAGCAACTAAGCGTTCAAAGCCTAAACCAAAGCCTGAGTGCGGCACGCTACCGTATTTACGTAAATCGCGGTACCAGCTGTAATCTTCTTTGTTTAAGCCCATTTCTTCTAAGCGTGCATCAAGAACATCAAGGCGTTCTTCACGTTGTGAACCACCAATGATCTCACCAATACCTGGTGCTACAATGTCCATTGCGGCAACGGTCTTACCGTCTTCGTTTTGGCGCATGTAGAATGCTTTAATGTCACGTGGGTAGTTTTTAATAACTACCGGTGCTTTAAAGTGCTCTTCAGCTAAGTAGCGCTCATGCTCAGACTGTAAATCTACACCCCATTCAACAGCGTACTCAAACTTTTTACCACAGTTTTTAAGGATCTCTACTGCTTCAGTGTAATTTACCTGCGCGAAGTCTTTTTCTACAAATTCTTCTAAACGCGTAATTGCAGTTTTTTCTACACGTTGTGCAAAAAATTCCATGTCATCACGACGCTCTTCAAGTACGGCTTTAAACACATACTTAAGCATATTTTCAGCAAGTTTTGCGATGTCTTCTAAATCAGCAAATGCAACTTCTGGCTCTACCATCCAAAATTCTGCAAGGTGGCGAGATGTATTTGAATTCTCTGCACGGAATGTTGGGCCAAACGTGTAAATTTTTGACATTGCAGAAGCGTAAGTTTCGCCATTTAACTGGCCAGATACAGTAAGAAATGCTTCTTTACCGAAGAAATCTTCGCTGTAATCAACTTCGCCTTTGTCTGTAAGCGGTAAGTTTTGCATATCAAGCGTAGACACACGGAACATTTCGCCAGCGCCTTCACAGTCACTTGCCGTAATAATTGGCGTGCTGATCCAGTAAAAGCCTTGCTCGTGGTAAAAACGGTGAATAGCTTGTGCTAAACAGTTACGTACACGAGTTACCGCGCCAATCATATTTGTACGAGGGCGAAGGTGAGCGTGCTCACGTAAGTACTCAATGCTGTGGCGCTTTGCCGACATTGGGTATGAATCTGGGTTTTCTACCCAACCTAATACAGTCACTGTATTAGCTTGAATTTCGTAAGATTGACCCTGACCAGCAGATTGTACTAAAACACCAGTAACCGACACAGAACAACCGGCTGTTAAGCTAGTAACTTCATCATAATTATTCAGTGAATTAGGAACTACCGCTTGAATAGGATCAAAACACGAACCGTCATGAACGGCTAAAAATGAAATTCCTGCTTTTGAATCGCGGCGAGTACGGATCCAGCCCTTAATTGTTACTTGGCTGTCTACCGCAACATTGCCTTTTAATAGCTCTGAAATCGCTAAATGGCTCATCTTCACTCCAATGATATAAGTTGCCTAACTATTTTATTTTAACTGTGCGCAACACTCGGGCATAAATTGCACATAAACGGCGCTGCACTTGAACCCTGTATCTTACCTAGTAAAGTTGAATAAAAAAACTATTGTGGGCAACTCTTTAAAAGTTTTTATGCATGCGGTTTATTTTTAAACAGTTTTTAGAGTTTAATTGCTACTATTATGATTTGTTGCTCTTAAATTTAATGATTTTGTGGCATTATTAACAAACAAATCAAATTAATATTTATTCACACTTAAAAAATCGATGCTATGAAACAAGTTTTTATTTTACGAGGACTACCAGGAAGCGGTAAGTCTTACTACGCGCAAAGCCTTGCTGACGAATTAGGTGGAGTTGACGAAAGCCAATACCTAATCTGCTCAACTGATGATTACTTTATTAATGAGCAGGGCGAATATCATTTCGATAAATTTAAATTGTCGCAATTTCATAATTTAAATTTAGCGCGCTTTATAAATGCACTTGCTCAAGGTATGCCATTGGTGATTGTAGATAACACCAATATTAAAAAGTGGGAATTTATAGCTTACACTCAAGCTGCTGTTGCTTTAGGTTATCAAGTAAAAGAAGTAATAGTGGGTGAAGTGAAAGACAAATCAATGCAGCACTTATATGCTAAACGTAATTCGCATAATGTCCCGCTTAAAACCATAAGCAAAATGGCCTACATGTTTGAGTGGTAGTGCTTCGAATTTAGTTAGTAACATACATAGCAATACCTATTAAAAAGCCCATATATGGGCTTTTTGGTTTATGTAAGTAAAAAAGTAGTTAAGCTTCTTGTTTATAAACCGCTAGTGGGTGCGAGGTACTTAGTGATACATGCACTTCGTCGCCAGGGTTTACCACAACTTCATGGCTTACTCGGCTGGTTACAACAGTAGAGCACGCAAGTTTTACAGCGCACAAGCGGCTGCCACCTTCAAAACGTACCCAAATTACTTCGCCGTTATTGCCAACACTGCTTTGTACAAGTAACACATCGTCTGGTCGAAGTAGTACATCAACGTCGCCACTTTCACAGTCAACGCCATGAGCTGGCGCATTACCAATTGAGGTAGTGGCTTGTCCTTGGCTAAATTGGCCGCTAATAAAGCTAGCTTCACCTAAAAAACGTGCCACAAAGCGATTGTTTGGGGTACTAAAGCAGCGCTCGGGTGTATCGATTTGCTGAATTTTGCCGCCTTTAAGTACACCAACACGATCGCCAACTGAGAGTGCTTCTTCTTGGTCGTGTGTTACCCAAATCGCAGGCACGCCAGCGGCTTTAAGTGCGTTTCTAATATCCCAACGAAGCATGTCTTTAAGGGCGGCATCTAAGTTAGAAAGCGGTTCATCAAGCAAAACAAAGTCAGGTTGGTGGGCTAGGGTGCGCGCAAGTGCTACACGTTGCTTTTGTCCGCCAGAAAGTGTTGCTGGTTTTTTATCTCTAAAATCGCTCAGTCCAAGTAGGTTTATCCAATACTCAGCAGGGGCTGTATCTTTTAATCTAAAGCAAATGTTTTGCTGTACGGTTAAGTGCGGAAATAACGCAAAATCTTGAAACACCATACCTACACTGCGTTTTTCAGGAGGTAGTGTTAATTTGGGTGTAGCGCGCCATTTACCCGTGTTTATTTCGCCTTCGCTAATAGGTATAAGGCCAGCAAGGGCTTGTAAAATTGTACTTTTACCACAACCTGTTGGCCCTACAAGCATAAGGATTTCGTTTTCACCCAGCGATAAGTTTAAATCGCTTACTACGCGGTTACTGCCATAATCTATAGACAACTGACTTACAGATAGCATTGTTTCTTAAATCCTTAATGTTCAAACTGGTTGCGTTTTTCGCCAGACATCATAATAGCTAACCCGCAGGCAGATATCACTACTAACAATAATCCTGGAATAGCGGCGCGACCAAAATAGCCCGCTTCGTATACACGCCATAAATAGGTAGAAAGGGTTTCAAACCCTGTTGGGCCAAGTAATAGCGTGGCTTCGAGTTCGCGCATTGACTCTAAAAACACCAGTGCTGCACCGGCGATAATACCGCGCATAGTTAAAGGCAGTGTTATACGAGTAAATACTTCACGTGGGCTTGCCCCTAATACGCGCGCAGACTTTACTAAGCTTGGATCTAAGTGTTCGGTGCTTGTTCTAACAGAGCCTACAGCAAGTGGTAAAAATCGCAGCATATAAGCAATAATAAGCAATCCCAGTGTTTGGTATAAAAACGGTAACTGCAAACCACCGTAAACAAGCGCTGTGCCCATTACTATACCCGGAATACCAAAACCAAAGTAAGTAACACGTTCCATTATACGACCCGCTTTTCCACTCAGTGCGGCATGTGCAACGGGGATCGCAACGATAACGGCTACAATTGCCGCAATACCCGATGCATACGTAGAGTTCCACGCAATATTAAAATCAAATGAGCTAAAACCATCACGAGCTAACCAAAGCGAAAATATAGCCAAAGGCAAGCCAATAGCGAGTAGCAAAACAGGTGCAAACGTAACAAACATTGCACTTAACTGTAGTTTGCTTGGGAATAAAATTAACGGGCGACCTTGGCGCTCAGGGGCTGTTTTTATTTGTGATTCAACTAAAAGTAAAAAGCCAACAATAACCATCAGTTGAAGCGAAAGCATAGCTGCGCGCCCTAACGCAAAAGCGTTGTATTCAACGTAAATTACGCGGGTAAACGTATCTAAGCGCATCATTGCGGGCGTGCCAAAGTCTGATAACGTATAAAGGGCGACTAACAATGAGCCTGCTGCAATACCGTTAACTACGCGCGGTAATATAACTTTAAATATACTTTGCGTCATCGACATACCTAGCGTTCGTGCAGCGTTAACCATGCTCGCGTCAAGGCTCAGTAGGGATGAGCGAGTCGTCATCATTACAAACGGGAAAGTATAAAGTGTCATTACAATGGCGGCACCTGTTAGGCCATACATTGATGGTGTTTCTATTCCTGTTAAGGTGTTTATTTCGCCACCGGGGCCAAAAGCAGCATAAAGTGTAAACGCGCCAATATAACTGGGGATTGCCAGCGGCGCCGCAAATACAACTAGCCAGAGTTTTTTAAATGGCAAATGCACATACGCGCTAATAAACGCCAGTGGCACACCAATTAAAATAGATCCGAGTACCGTCAAACCCATTAACGATAACGTGTTGCCTAAAATTTGAAGATTGTGGGTGTCAAATACTGAGCTTGCATCGCTTGCAAGCACTATTAATACATAAACAGGGGTAAGCGCAACAAGCGCTGCAAGCAGCGCCATTGGATAAGAGGCAGGTATTCTCATTACAATACGCCGCTGCTACGCATCAAATCTATAGTAGGGCGTAAATCAGCAAGCTGTGTTAAATCTACTTTAGGTGGAGAAATATTAGCAAGTGACGGTAGACCCTCAGGTTGGGTAATACCATTTACTAACGGAATTTCGTACGCTTCACTGGCTAAGTAACCTTGTACTTCTTTACTAAGTAAGTAACGCATAAAGTTAGTAGCAAGCGGATCGTCGTTAAGCGCTAATACACCCGATGCATTAACTAAACAGCCCGCATCATTTTGTGTAAATGCTAAATCAAGCTTAGCATTAGGCTTGCCTGATTTTAAACGCAATGTGTAATAATGATTAGCAAAACCAATATCAACTTCACCGCGTTCAACGCCCATAACAACACCTAATTCACCAGCGTATGTTTTAGCACGTTTTTTAATCTTTTTAAGCCACTTAGCAGTTTTGTCGTCGCCTTCTAAAATTCGCATTGCGGTTACAAACGATTGAAAAGAAGCGTAGGCGGGCGCCCAACCAATACTTAAATCGCTGTCGGCAATTTCCATAATACTTGTTGGAATTTGATCTTTGGTCAAACGCGACGTGTTATATGGCAATGTACGAATACGGCCAGTTACTGGAGCCCACTCTTTATATCTAAACTGTGGTTGTAACTGAGCAGATAAATCACCTGGGATAGGTTGTGCAAGGCCTGCATCGGTTACTAAACCAATCGCGCCTGAATCAACTGCCCAAAACAAATCAGCGCGGCGAACGCCGGCTTTAGCTTCTGCAACAATCGTATTTGCTAAAGCAGCAGTAGGACCTCGGCGTATACCGAGTTTAAAGTCTGGATTTTTTTTCTGGATTGCTTGCAATACGTTTTCATACAAACCACCTTCGCCTCGGCCTAAATAAAGGGTTAACTCGCCTTTAAGCTTTGGTAAATCATCAACAGAAACTGGGTTTGCTATATCAGCGGCTAGCGCACGAGAAAGAGGTAGTGGCAATGAGCCAACCACCCCTAACGCAGCTAGGCCTTGAATAAAGGTCCTACGCTTCACTTAAAATACATCCTTACGGGCTTTTTCGGCTTTTTCTATTAAAACCTTAGCGCGGTCTAATTTTGTTTGCATATCACTGATCACATCGCGTACTTCATCGACGCTTTTGCTGTTTTTAATTGCTAGTGGCAGTGTTACGTTAAAGTCTTTTTCCAGCACTTCAACTAGGTTAGCGTCTTGCTCAATAAGTGTACCTTCAACGCCTTCAAACAGGTGTAGATAAGTATCGTGAACAATTTCAGTTGCTTCGTCTTGTAAACGCTCAGCAAATTTAGCTACTACACGGTCTAATTTGTGCTTAATTTCATCAATTGTGGCACTTTGTGTCATTTCTTTTGTAGCGGTTGCTTTTACAGTGTCTAACAAGCCTTTTTGCTGGAATTTTGCAGCAAGCTTAACAGCCCCAAGGCCTTGCCACAAGGCTATGTTCATCGCTTTTTTTTGTTTACGAACTTCCTCAGCAGGCTGTTTATTATCAATGGCCATTTTTACGCCATAAAGACCCTGCCAAATAGAAGCGTATACCGGTACAAAGTTAGTTTCTATTGCGCTGTGAAACTTAACTGATTCCCAATATTCAATTAAATCATCAGTTTTTACTGCTTTTGCGCCTTTAGTGTCGTAGTCGCTTACCATGGTATCAACTTTGCCTACCATCCATTCTACTTCTTCTGCGTAACTTTTAAGGTTAGCTTGAAGATGATTAACATGCTCGCCAATAGGGCCGTTAGCTAATACTGGTTGAGCCATAAACGCCGAGGCTAGTAAAAGGCTTGCACCTAAGGTTTTTGCTGGTTTAAATAATAAATTCATAGCAGAAAAGTCCAAAAAGAGTAATTGTAAATGATAGCCATTATCATATAGCTTATGGTTAGCGAGATCAATAACCACAAACTCGCTTAATAGATAAAAACACTAAATGTAGCGGTAGGTTACAGTAAATAGCGCTATAACTTGTATTAGGAAGCGTAATGCTTGCCTTTAATGGCATTATAAATGGCATCACACAGTGTTTTTATACTGGTGTTATCACTTATATACGGTGGCATAAGGTAAATTAGTTTACCGAATGGGCGTATCCATACGCCTTGCTCTACAAAATAAGCCTGAATTTTAGCAACATCAACATTGCCAGCAGCCTCGTTTAGTTCAACAACGCCTATTGCACCTAAGGTACGCACATTAGCAACCTCATTTAGTTCACTGCATTTATTAAGTTGTTGTAGTTGGGTATTTATTTGCTTTATTCGTTGTTGCCAGTTTTGCTCAAGTAATAAATCAATACTTGCGCAGGCCGCAGCACAGGCAAGCGGATTACCCATAAAAGTAGGGCCGTGCATTAAAACACCTGCTTCACCTTCGCTTATGCCAATGGCTATTTTATCGTTAGTGATAGTGGCCGATAGCGTCATTGAGCCGCCAGTTAATGCTTTACCAATACACATTATATCGGGCTCTATATTGGCGTGCTCTACAGCAAATAATTTACCTGTACGGCCAAAGCCGGTGGCTATTTCGTCGCAAATTAGCAGTACATTATATTGGGTGCACAATTTACGAACGCAGGCTAAATAATCGGGGTGATAAAAGTTCATCCCACCCGCGTTTTGTACAATAGGCTCAATGATAAAGGCGGCTACTTGGCTGTGGTTTGCTTTAAAGTATTCTTCAAGCTCTTGTGCTTCTGCCTGGTTAAACTCGCCCCCAAATTGACTAACCGGTGCAGGTACAAAAACGTGTTCAGGTAAAAAGCCTGAATATAAACTATGCATTGAGTTAACGGGGTCGCATACGCTCATGGCTGCAAAGGTGTCGCCATGGTAGCCTTTGTAAGGCGTCATTAATTTTTGTTTTGTTGTAATGCCTTGGCTTAACCAATACTGCAGCGCCATTTTTATTGCTACTTCAACACTTACCGAACCGCTGTCGGCTAAAAACACTTTAGTTAAACTAGGCGGCGTTATATTTACTATTTTTTTGCACAGCTCTACCGCGCTGTTATGCGTAATGCCGCCAAACATAATGTGGCTCATATTATTAATTTGCTCAATCATGGCGTTATTTATAACAGGGTGGTTATAGCCATGTATTGCGCTCCACCACGAGGCCATGCCATCGATTAATTGCTCGCCAGTTTCGAGGTGAATAATATTGTGATTTGCATGTGTAACGGGGTATACCGGAATTGGCTTGGTCATAGATGTATATGGATGCCAAATGTGCTCACGATCAAAATCAAGGTCAATCGCATTCTTTTTAATCATATGTAAACTTTAACTTGGTTGAGTTCGTTGACAATGGTACTTCAACTCGTAGACTAAGCCAATATCACCGCTGAGAAAAAAATAAGAGAGTATTATGGAACTTGCACCTGTTCGTCACAATTGGACCCACGATGAGGTTAAAGCATTATTTGAAATGCCATTTAACGATTTACTTTTTAAAGCCGCCTCGGTTCACCGTGCTAACTTCAACCCAAATGAAGTGCAAATTTCTACGTTGTTATCAATTAAAACAGGCGCTTGCCCAGAAGACTGTAAGTACTGCCCGCAGTCGGGGCATTACCGAACAGATTTAGAACGCGAACGCTTAATAGAAGTAGAAAAAGTAGTAGAGCAAGCACGCCTTGCAAAACAAAAAGGCGCGACGCGTTTTTGTATGGGCGCAGCATGGTCAGATCCAAAAGACAGAGACATGCCATACATTTCGCAAATGGTTAAAGAAGTAAAAGAGCTAGGGTTAGAAACCTGTATGACGCTAGGTAAACTCACTAACGAAAAAGCACATGAGCTTAGAGACGCAGGGCTTGATTACTACAATCATAATCTCGACACGTCACCTGAGTATTACGAGCAAATTATATCAACCCGTACTTTTCAAGATAGATTAAATACCATTGATCACGTACGCGATGCCGGTATGAAAGTATGCTCAGGCGGAATAGTGGGTATGGGCGAGCAAGCAAGCGACCGTTATGGGTTACTTATGCAGCTAGCTAATTTGCCACAACAGCCAGAAAGCGTGCCTATTAATATGTTAGTTAAAGTTAAAGGCACACCGCTTGAAAACGCAGACGATTTAGATCACTTTGAATTTGTACGTACCATAGCAACAGCGCGTATTATGATGCCACACAGTTATGTACGTTTATCGGCAGGGCGTAATGCTATGAACGAGCAAATGCAATCTATGTGCTTTTTTGCAGGCGCTAACTCTATATTTTATGGTGATAAACTACTTACCACCGAAAACCCAGACGCTGATGCCGATATGAACCTAATAAAAAAACTAGGGATGAACCCCGAAAAGCGTCACGACTATTCAGATGAAGCCGTAGAAGCCTCGCTTTCATCGCAAGTAGCAGACAAAGCAACCTCTGAATTGTTTTACGAAGCGTAGGCTTTTATATCTATGCCTTTTGATTTTATAAACACGCATCTTGAGGCTCGCCTGCAAGATGCACTGCTTCGTAAACGCAATGTAGTAGAGCACGCTACAGCGCGCACCATAACGGTTAATAATAAAACCTACCTTAACTTTGCCAGTAACGACTACTTAGGTTTTGGAGATGAGGCTGTGAACCTTAATGACTCCTACGCATTAGGCAGTCACAGCTCAGCATTGGTTACCGGTTATCAGGCGCAGCAAAAAGCGCTTGAGCAATACTTATGCGAGCAATTTGGTTATGGCGCAGGCATGTTGTTTAACTCAGGGTTTAGTGCAAATAGCAGCGTAATTAAAGCGTTGTTTCAAGATAAAGCTGCTGCACAAAACAGTGCTATTTTTCAAGATAAGTTAAATCATGCAAGTCTGATTGACGGTGCTATGCACTCTAACGCTGCATTAGTGCGTTTTAATCACAACGACCTAAACCACCTACGTTCACGGCTCGAAAAATCAAAAGCGCAAAACAAGCTTATTATAAGTGAAGGCGTGTTTTCGATGGATGGCGATACCGCACCTCTTAAAGAATTACTCGCACTTGCAAAACAGCACAACGCATGGCTAATGATTGACGACGCACACGGCTTTGGTGCATTAGGTAAAACCGGTTTAGGCAGTTGCGAAGCATTGCTAGATCAGGGGATAGTACTACCCGAGGTACTGGTTATTACCTTTGGCAAAGCCGTTGCCAGTAGTGGCGCGTGTGTATTGGGCTGCGAGCAGTTTATTGATTACATGCTGCAGTTTAATCGCGATTATACCTATTCAACTGCTATGTCGCCGCTTATGGCAAGCCACACACTTGCGCGTATTAAAAGCATAAAAACAGCTGATGATAAACGCGATAAGCTAAATGCCAATATTGCATTATTTAAGCAACTCGCTAAAAGCCATAATATTGCTGTAATGGAGTCAAACACAGCCATACAACCCATTGTATTAGGCTGCGCTGAGCAAACATTGCAAGCGGCAGATAAACTTAAGCAACAGGGTATTTGGCTTACCGCAATTAGGCCGCCGACGGTTGCGCATAACACCTCACGTTTGCGCATTACTTTAACCGCCGCACATACCGAGCAAGACATAACGCACTTAGTTAAGCACTTAGTAGGTGCAATAGCATGACTGCTCAGCCAGTATTAAAAACAGGCTTAATGAAAACATGTAAAGTAAAACCGTGCCTAGTGAGTAACGAGTTAAATAAAGAGTTAACTAGCGAATTGGATAAAGAGCTAAGCAAGGAGCTTAAAAAGTCCACCCAAAGTAAGTTTTCAAAGGCGGCGGCGAGTTATAACACTCATGCAAATGTACAAAAACACGCAGCGACCGATCTATTTAAACTTATAAAACTAGGCTTTAATAAAAATAAAGTATGTGTTGATTTAGGTGCAGGTCCGCTTGTTAATACACACACATTACAAAGCATGTTTTCTAGCGTTGTGGCAATCGATTTGAGTTTAAATATGCTGCAAAGTAGTGATTTAACCGCACCAAAAATATGCGCCGATATGGATAACTTACCGCTGCAAGCAAACAGTGTTGATGTTATTTACAGTAACTTTGCAGTGCAGTGGTCTGCTAATTTTTCGGCTTTAATGCAATCACTTTACAGCATATTAAAACCAGGCGGGCAGGCGTACATAAGCACTGTGGTAGAGGGCTCACTTAACGAAATAAAAACAGCGTTTGCCGCGCTTGATTCAAACAGCCACATAAATACTTTTAATAGTGAATTGCATATAAACCAATCAGTCCAAAATGCAGGGTTTATTATTAACAGTGCTAAAAAATGTATTTATACCGATGAATACACAACACCTTTAAAAGCGATTGCTTCAATTAAAGCTATAGGGGCAACTATGCAAACTCATACTAATACACGCCAAGGGTTACTTACCAAATCTGCGCTACAAAAAGTGTGCAGTGCGTATCCGCTTATAAATAACAAAGCATGTGTGTCTTATCATGTTGTGCTGTTATCATTAGAAAAACACTAAATAAGCCCAAAGACATTAAAGGCAACGCATGAAAGAATTTTTTATAACAGGCACCGACACCGATGCCGGAAAAACCCACGTTACCAGTTTGCTATTAAAGTTACTTGCCCAACATAAAAAACAAGCCATTGGCTTTAAGCCCCTTGCTGCTGGCTGCGAAATGGCGTTTGAACAGCTAGTAAATGCTGATGCCCTCATACTAATGGAAAGCGCAACAGTAAGCGCTAAATACGACGTAGTAAATCCGTTTGCGTTTGCACCCCCTATTGCGCCGCATATAGCTGCTGATCAAGTTGGAGTAAGTATAACTGTCGATAAACTAAGTGACGCTTATAAAAACGTAAAACAACAGGGTGCTAATTACATACTTACCGAAGGCGCGGGTGGATGGGCACTACCTATTAACAATACGGAGTATTTATACGATTGGGTAAAGGCTGAGCAGCTACCAGTAATACTCGTTGTTGGTATGAAGCTAGGTTGTTTAAATCATGCATTACTAACCGCTGCGCATATGCAAAGCATGGGTATAAACTGCGTTGGCTGGATTGCAAACCAAGTAGATAAAAATATGGACGAGTACCAAGCAAACCTTGATTCACTAAAAGCACGTTTACCGTTTCCAATACTTGCCATAAGCCCTTACAGCGAGCAAACGCCTAAGTTACAAATATACAAAAGCTTGCTTAGTGCGTTATCTATAAACACTTAAGCGGTTTTAGAAAGATTTACTTTTTTAGGTAAATATTGAAATAGTCAGCCTTAGTACACATATAAACATTTATAAATACAAAGCTTGCTCAAAAACAATGTTACTAAGGACATAACGACTATATGACGCACCCATTTATTGAAAGCTACGCCCCAAATTCGCACGTAAGTGCAGAGCCAAAAGCACTAAACAAGGGTTTACCTAAAAAACGCGTAGGCATAATAGGTGGGGGCACTGCGGGCTCAACAATAGCCATCAGGCTTGCTGCGTTAGGGTTAGAAACTTACGTATTTGAAAAGAAAAAGTCGTTAATTGATGGCCCTCCAATGTGCCATTTGCACGCAGGTGGCAATTTATATCGCGAAATACCCGACGAAGACTGCATAGATTTACTCAAGCAATGTATAGATATTGCTCGCCTTTATCCTCACACCATCGATGTTCGCCCCACAGTATTTGCAGTGCCTAAACGAGATGACGACTCACCAGAGGACTTATTTCCGCGTTTAAATAAATTAGTAAAATCCTACAGCGAGCTTGTTGAACAAGACAGCGCTAATAAAGTATTAGGCGAGCCAGAGCATTATTATCAGTTATATAGTTATGAGCAAATGCTAAAGCTTGCTAAACAAAAACAAGTAGCCAAGCCCACGTCGTTAGATGAGTGGATGATACCCGTTGCTAAGCATTTAACTTTAGATAAGCTAAAGTTTCCGCTTATTGTTGCACAAGAATATGGTTGGAATATATTTCGTTTATCGGCCAGTGCACAACTCGCCCTTGCACAGTACAAACACGCTCACGTTTTAACAAGCACCAGTGTTAAAAGTGTATCGCCAGTTATAAATACCAATAATGATAAGCAAACACTTAAGTGGCGCATTGAATACCAATCAGATCCAAGCCTTGATGAACAACCTGATACTCAAACCGATACACAAGCCGATACACAAACCATTGAGGTAGATTACCTAATTAATGCGTGTGGTTTTCAAACCGGTATTATTGATGACTTGGTTGGCGTAGATGTTAAACGTATGGTTGAATTTAAAGCCTCTTACATCACTCATTGGCAAGGTGCTGGTGGGCAAATACCCGAAATAATTATTTATGGTAACCGTGGTACGCCAGAAGGTATGGCGCAGCTGACGCCTTACCCTAATGGTTACTTTCAAATACATGGCATGACTAACAACATTACATTGTTTAATGATGGCTTAGCTGATGCAACACTAATGAGCGCACAACCTAAACTCCCCGATAAATATCTGCATTATATTAAAGATGGCTGGGATAAAGCAGCGTTGCAAACACGCACCCAAACAGCAATTGATTATGTAGCCGAGTTTGTACCTGCGTTTAAAACTGCTAATACACAAAATAATGCCTTGTTTGGCGGGCAACAAATCCCAGGTGATGACGACACTTTGCGCGTAGCCGATGTAAGTTTATATTCGCATATTAGTTATGCGCGGGCCGAAAATGTTAAAGCATCGTCAACGTTAATAGCTGCAGATCAAATAGTGTCTGAGTTTATAAAATTAGGAATAATAAGTAGCGATCCTGCTGTAAACCATCACCGCAGTTCCCACCAATGGTCGTACCTTAAACACAATAGCTGCGAAAATATTGGTGAAGTTGCGCGCATATTGGCAGGTGAACGTGGTTTTCCAATTGATATGGCAGAGCTAAATAACAGCTTGTAATAAACTGATTTATAAAGAAACTTCAGTCTTAAATTTGCTATAAAACGCCTCTCAAAAAAATTATCAATAAACACATAAATAACACTTGTGTTATGACATAGTTTGTCACAAAATAGCGCTAACGTTATGACATAGTGTGTCATAACGTAGTGATTGCTTTAACCTAATTTATTTTAAGCGTTCGGTGATCAATATTAATTTTGTGAGGACAATATGAAACGTGTATTTTTGTTTTTATTAACTAACCTAGCGGTTATGTTGGTATTAGGTGTAGTGCTTTCAATAATAATGAGTGCGCTGGGTTTAAGCCATCGTAGCCTTGGCGGAATTTTACTTATAGCCACTGTGTTTGGTTTTGGTGGATCGTTTATTTCGTTATTTATGTCGAAATGGATTGCTAAAAAATCAACCGGCGCGCATGTAATTACACAGCCCCGAAACGAAACCGAACGCTGGCTTGTACAAACGGTATCTGCGCAAGCACAAAAAGCAGGTATTAAAATGCCAGAAGTGGCTATTTACGACAGCCCAGAAATGAACGCATTTGCAACCGGCCCAAGTAAAAACAACTCGTTAGTGGCAGTAAGCACAGGCTTAATGCACAACATGACCAAAGATCAAGCCGAAGCCGTACTTGCCCACGAAGTATCGCACGTGGCTAACGGCGACATGGTAACGCTTACCCTAATACAAGGCGTGGTAAACACCTTTGTAATATTTGCTGCAAAAGTATTGGCAGGCATAGTAGATAACTTTATTAATAGCGATGAAGAAGAGGGTGGCAGTAGCTGGACATACTTCTTATTCGATATGTTATTCCAAGTATTATTTGGTGTGCTAGCAAGCATAGTAGTGGCAAGTTACAGCCGTAAACGTGAATTTGCAGCCGACAGCGGCGCGGCTAAATTGGTAGGTGCCGATAAAATGCGATCAGCCCTTGAGCGTTTAAAGCAAAACCATCCTTCGCAATTAGAAGGTTCAATGATGGCCTTTGGTATTGCAAGTGGGAAAGGCGTTGCTGAGTTGTTTTCGTCGCACCCACCGCTTGATGCTCGAATCGACGCACTTCGTAAGTAATTATGTAAATTAGTTAATATACTAAGCCAGCTTAATCGCTGGCTTTTTTATGTTTACGCAAAATGCTAAAAACAACAGCACTGTTTGTATATACAGTTGTTTTTAATGCCAGCTAAAATCGCTACTTATTTAGGCTATATGTGTTTACGGAGTTACTATGTATGAGTAAACTAAAATACCTTAAAGCCAGCAATACTACTGGTTTTAATACTTAACATTTAATACTTAACATTTAATACTTAACAAGGATGCTTATTGTAGTGGAAAAGATGCAGCAAACTAAAGAATGCATTATGTGTTTTAGCGCTATAGATTCACGCGCTAAAAAATGCCCGCAATGCACCTCACTTCAAGCTAAATATTCTAATTTAGAAAACAATCCCATTATTATTGGTGCATTGGCCTTAATTATTGTTGGTATTTTTGGGTTTGTTTTTTATCAAAATATATATGTAGCAGGGCTTGAAGAACAAGCACAAAAAAACCTAACTGCTAATGTAAACCAAATTAGCACTAAAAATGAAACCGATGGTTTGTATGTTGCCTGTATAGGGAAAATAAAAAATGAATCAGATTTTTCGTTTAAAAATATAAAGTTTAAGGTCGATTTTTTAACAGATCAAAACACTCTAGTCGATACGCTATCAATAACCGACGAAGACCTAATTATACTACCTAATGATTCAACAAACTTTAGAGTAAGAGGTATTGCGCAAATACAAGCGGCTAGTTATAACAATTGCCAAGTAACAATAACCGATGCTTGGGCCTATAAATAAAATGAATTTTTACGATTAAAAAAACCAGCTAAAAAGCTGGTTTTTAATATAAATAAATCGTTATTACTGAGAAAGGATAATCTCGGTAATTCCCTCAGCAGAGAGTATTTCAATCCAGTAGCCGTCAGGATCTTTAATAAAGGCTAAGCCTTTCATTGAGCCATCATCTGGTTTTTTTACAAACTCTACATCGTATTTTGCAAAGCGCTCACTGGCCGCGTAAACATCCGGCACGCTAATACCAATATGGCCAAAGCCTTTAGGTTCTTGATTACCGCTGTGGTAGCCCTCAAAACTGTCATCGTTTTCAGTGCCCCAATTATGGGTTAACTCAATTAACGCAGGGCGACGAAACACCCATTCAGCTTTTGCCTTATCATCGCCTTCTGGCAACTCTTGTTCGTAGCCTAAAAAGTAAAGCGTAAACTTCATACCAGGAAAGTCATACTTACCTAAAAGCTTCATACCTAATACATTTTCATAAAATTCTAAAGACGGCTTTGGATCTTTAATACGCAACATAGTTTGCTGCATCACATAGCCTTGCGTGGCTTGTTCAATTTGCTCTGGAGATTCGTTATAGCTAGACATGGTGATCCTTACTGAAAATAATAAAGCGAAAGCATAGATATAGTACTTAACTTATCATAATCAACCGTATTATAAATTTAAACCACTGCTTTACTTATTAACCATTAATAGTGGAATTGACTGTCAAAACGGAGCTTTATAAATAGCACGTGTTATTTTCTAAGCCATTTTCCTAGGTTGATTAGGAATATGGATGATTTTTTACTTTCATAATTGCTAATAAACTATTGAAAACTGGGACGTTAAGATACAAATATGACTTTATTAGATGAAAGTACAAAAGAATTTGGCAGTATGAGCGTATTACTTCATAACACCAATACAGCAAGTTACTGTATTGAGTGGTTTAGTAAAATGACCGGAGCGTCGATTACCTTAGCAAGAGTTGAAGCTGGCAAGTATTTAGTTACCCGAAAGTGGGCAGCAGGGCGCGAACTAGATGATGTTACCAGTGACTTTAACCGCGCTAACCAAGCCATTATTCATTTTTTGAATAATGTTGATATAGCTAAGATGAACGAGCAAAGAGTCGCCGCAGCTAAACTTTACTGTATAAATTTATTTGTAAAAGCAGAAGGTTTGAGGCCTGTTACTAACCCTAATTTACCAAAACCAAGGCTGCAAGACGCTATAGGTAAAAAGGTAATAGTAAAATCAACCTTGGGCAATTGCCAAATAGCTACCGGACTATTGCTACAGCTGGTGGGTAACCAAGTTGAAATTCAGGTAAACCCAGATAGCGCATTTGATGATCAACCAAGGCAAAAGTTTTACACTAAGCAAGTATCAATTTGTTAAAGTGTTTATCGGCCAATATTTATAGGCAGTTTTACCTTAATGGTAAAGCCGCCTTGATTAGTAACCTTAAAGCTACCACCTAGCGCAATAGCTCGCTCTTGTATAAAAGCTAAACCATAGTGACCTGAGTTTTCTGTTGGTTTTACTTCGCTTCCGTTATCACTAATTTCTAATTTTATAAACTGACTATCCGTTTTAATATTTATAATAAGTTTGGTCGCGTTACTATGCTTAATACAATTGGTAACAGCTTCTTGGCAAATTCTGTACACGGCAATTTCATGCTCTTTAGTGAGCGTATCATCTACTTTAAAATTAACCTCATAGCCTATACTGGCTTTTGTAAGTAAACTTTTTAATCGCCCTTGAGTCATCGCATTTTGTAGCCCTAACTCGTCTAATTCACGAGGGCGAAGGTAGTGCATTAATTGGTAAACAGAATCGTACATAGAGTTTGCATTGCTTTTTAACGTAGCCACAAACGATTGCGTTTTATCGTCACAAAGGTGCGACAAAATAGCTAAGTCGGTTTTTAAAGCCGTTAAGTTTTGCCCAAGTTCGTCGTGTAACTCTTGTGAAAGGTGCTTACGCTCGTTTTCTTGCACGCTCACCATTTTAGCCCCAAGAAGGGTATTTTGATTAAGCTGCTTAGTCAGTGCGCGGTTAATCTTTTTTAATTCAGTATTTTTACGTTTAAGCTCTGTAATTGCCGCGCCTAACACCATGCTGGTAATCGCATTAGCCAAAATAAACAACTGGCTAATATAGGTATTGCTAGGCTCATGGGTCATGCTTGCTTCAACTATTATGAGTGCATTTATAAGTGTCGCACTACTTACTGCGCCTAATACGCCAAAGCGATACGAAAACCAAATAATAGGTAATAACGATGCAAGGCGTAGTAATGGGTAAGTATCGGGCCGTATCAGGTATACAAGCATCGCAACAAGTAAAAAAGTAGCTAACGTAACCGTTAAATTAGTTACTTTAAGTAATGCCGGGCGCTTTAACGAAAGGTTTAAAGAGTGAAGTAGCATAATAAACGGCGCAACTAATAACGAGCCTGTTATATCGCCAAGGCACATATTTAACTGATACTGTAATAGCTCTTTAGCAACCAATATGTTTGTAAATTCAAACGCACTAGAAAACAAAAACCACTTTATTGAGGTGCTCGCAACACACAATAAAATCAACGAAAGTATACCTAAACTATTATTAATACTTGGTGGCCAGCGGCTATGTTTAAACACATACACAAGGGCAAAAAAGCAAAGCTCCTGCCAAAAACCATGCAGTAAATTAAACTCCCAAACCCCGGTCATTGTATAACCTAAGTGAGCAGCCAAAGCACGAGACGATATCCACAACGTAATCCAATACCGAGTTGGCGAAAGCAAATAAAAAGCAATTTTTATCCCTGCAGGAATAAATATAGCGCTACTTTCAGGGACAGTTTCTAAATTAGCCCCAACCCAAAAAGCAGCAATACAGGCAATAAAATAAATTACGCCAACTAAAAACTGCTTTGTAATTTCTTTAACGGTTGCTGCAATAGAAAAATTAAAAGCAGGTAATGTACTAGGTAAGTTCATCTAGCTGAATTACTCCCGCATCAATCGCTATTTTTAGCAGTTCAAACGATGTTGTTACATTAAGCTTGCTGTAAATATTTGCCTTATGCACATGCGCTGTTTTAGGCATTATTTCTAATTTTTGTGCTATTTGCTTTGCATTAAAGCCCTTTGCTAACAGTGGTAAAGCTTCGAGCTCTCGGTTAGTTAAAATAGTTAACGCTGAGTTTGGTGTATTTAAAGCAAAATTTACATCTTCACTTATATAGCGTTTACCTAATGCAACCGATTTAACTGCATCAATTAACTCCTCCGACGCAGAGCGTTTAGACACGTAACCAAGTGCGCCTAATCGTAGCGCATTACTTACATAAGGTTCGTAATCGTGCATGGAGGCAACAATGGTTTTAATTTCAGGGAAATTTTCGTTAAGGTAGGTTAAAAATGTAAGGCCGGTTTCTGATTCATTAAGTGATATATCAACAATAAATATATCGGGTTGTTCAAGCTCAACAGCCAGTTTTGCTTGGCTAACATTGCAGGCTTCTATTATTACTTCCCAGTCTGCTTGTAGCTCTAGTAGTTTTGTAAAACTGTCGCGTACTAATTGATGATCTTCAATTATTCCAATGTGCATGTATTTCTCCCTTTAAATTTATTATACATTGAAACAGATAACCATCAGCCAAAAAATTTATTAAATTTAATTACCTAGCAAAAATCTAAATTGTAAAAATTAAAGGAGCAATAACGCTCAGTATTTATATATTTAAACGGAGACACTATGAAAACACTAAATATTATTTTTGGACTCGCATTACTCTTTGCTATTACAAATGCTGACGCAGTAGAGGGACTAATTTCAGTAAAAAGCCCATTAAGCGCAAAAGCTACTATGGATAAGTTTGAGAATTTGGCAAAACAAAAAGGGCTAAATATATTTGCACGAATAGATCACGCAGCTGGAGCTAAAAAAGTAGAACAACAACTACGCCCAACAGAGGTTCTTATATTTGGTAACCCCAAAGGCGGCACACCTCTTATGCAGTGCGCACAAACGATTTACCGCTAAAAGCACTGGTATGGGAAGACGCACAATCGCAAGTGTGGTTAAGTTATAACGATCCTACTTATATAGCTGAGCGCCATAACGTACCAAACTGTTTAGTTGCTACAAAATTAAGTAAAGTATTAGCTGCACTGTCAGATAAAACCGTTGGGCCATAAAACTAACTTTAAACAATGTATTAGCTAAATTAAGGATGATTTTGAAACAATCTTCAATCGTATTTTTAGCCGTAGTAAGCCTGTTTTTCAGGCTTTTTTGCTAATCTCGCTAATTAGTTTTTTTACAGGTATTTATAATGCTTATGTAGCATTTGCTGGTGGCGATCCTAAATTAATAGCAGGGCATATTTCATCAGGTATTGTAATTTCGTTAATACAAATTGCACCAGCAATAGTTGGCTATTTTATAAATTACATATTGCTTAAAAATAAACGTGTAAATGACTTTGCATTGCTTAAATCTACTTTAAAGTTTTATGCGTATCTATGGCTTTTATTTATCCCTATTGGTACGGTTTTAGGTGCAAAGCTATTAACTCAATTAAAGAAGGGTTAAATTTAATAGCGGCTTTAAAAATAAAGGAGTAACCATGTTTTTTGATGATGTTCAGGGTTTAGTGCGCGTACTTATTATTGGTGTACTGGGGTATGTAGCGCTGGTGTTTTGGTTGCGTGTATCGGGCAAGCGAACACTATCTAAATGGAACGTGTTCGACTTTGTAGTTACCATTGCGCTGGGCTCTATATTAGCGTCTGTTATTATTTCAAAAAGTGTCGCGCTGCTTGAGGGCATATTGGCCTTTGTTGTTTTAATAGGGCTGCAATATTTAATTACCTGGCTTAGTGTGCGCTCGTCAAAATTTGCAGGCTTAATAAAAGCAGAGCCCACGTTGTTACTGAGTGATGGTGAATATTGCACGACAGCCCTTAAATCACAGCGCGTAACAAAATCAGAAATTCGCGCTGCTATTCGTGGTGCGGGTATATTAGCCATAGAAGATGTAGCCGCAGTAGTGCTAGAAACCGATGGCAGTTTTAGCGTAATGCCGCACAATAACAGTGGCTCTAAAACCGCGTTAAGCGATGCAGTGAGTGTTAAATAGTGATAGAGAGCATTAAAGAATAATAAAAGAGGAGACAGGTGAGATTGCCTAGCAGATTCAAGCCTGTCTCATTTAATTTATTTAAGTTACTTACTTAGCGGGTTCTAATAAACTAAAGGTAGGTAAGCGCCATTTAAAGCGTATTGATGCCATACGTATTAAGTAACCTGCAACCAAGCTCACAATAATGCTTATGTTGTCGTCAATATTGTAATGGTGCAATGCTAGGTATAAGCACGCTACAATTAACGATACACTCGCGTATAGCTCGTTATGTAATACTAACGGTGCTTGGCGACATATTAAATCGCGCAGTAACCCACCAAATACGCCAGTAACAACGGCTGCCACTACACAAATACCGTAATGTAATCCCATATTTAGTCCCACTTGGCAGCCAATAATACTAAAGGCAGCTAAACCAAGGGCGTCTAAGCGCATAAATATACCTTTAAATTTAACCACCCATTTAGCCAGCCAGGTAGTGACAATACCGGCAATACAGGTAATTAATAAATACTCTGGGTGTTGTACCCACGTAAGCGGGTAATTGCCTAGTAATATATCTCGTACGCTACCACCGCCAATTGCGGTGGCGCTGGCTACCAGCACTACGCCAAACCAATCCATTTTCATTCGCCCTGCGCTAAGTGCGCCGGTCATGGCTTCTGCGGTAATACCAATAATATAAACAACGGTTAGTAGCATAAGATAATCACTTGAAATTCGTGCGTAAAAATAAGGTGTGGATTGTATAGATAAATTAAGTAAATAACGAATGAAAAATCATACTAAAAAAGCATCATTCAGATAGAAATAACTAATAACAAAAACCAGTGTAAACAAGCTGTTAAGTTAATAAGTGGATGCGCAATGATTCATATGAATTAAAGGACATATGGCCGTAAAGTATAAATAAAACAGGTTGGATTTAGTTGTTTTTTAGCGCGTTTGTTTTTCAGCTAAGTTTAATAGATAAAGCGCAAAAATTAACGCAATATGAATAATTGGTTGCATGGTTTTAATTTAGGAACGTATAATAACAAGTGTTAACTAAATGGAATTTGCGTAAAACGCAGCTTAAGCAAAATAGGCAGATAAATGCACAAAGGATTGTTAAAGACGTGGAAAACAGACAAAGGTTTTGGTTTTATTAAATCAGACACCCTAGAACACGACACGTTTATACACATATCAGCGCTCAAACACATGAGCCGCAAGCCTAAAGTTGGCGACACTATTTATTTTGAAGTAGCAACACAGCCCGACGGCAAAACCAAAGCAGTTAACTGTCGTATAGAAGGCGTTGCAGAGCTTAAAGCACCTTACCAAAAACACAATAACCAGCCGTACCGTATCGCAAAGTCTAATTTTGCCAGTAGCTTTTTAGGTAAAGTTGCCTCAATAGCGCTAATTGCTGCACTTTGTTTTTATGCGATTAATAAATACAACGCTCACTCAAGCAGCCAAACACTCGTTATTACCAATGCCGATTTAGCCACCTTTGATGGACAATATCCAAAGCTCGCTATTCCTAAAATCGTTATTCCAAAAAGCAGGCAAAATTTTACGTGTGATGGCAGGCAATATTGTACTGAAATGCGCTCACGAGAAGAGGCTGTGTTTTTTATTAATAACTGCCCGAATACAAAAATGGATGGTGATGGTGATGGAAAACCTTGTGAAAATGATTCACGGTTCAAAACTGAGTGGTAATTTTATAAATCGTTTAGTTAAAGGTTTGGTTAAATAGAAATAGAATTAATTAATGACGGCTTATAAGTACAGTTGTTCGAAATTTGTCCCATAACATTATTAAAAGTCGTTTTGGGGTTAAATAACAAAGGCTACTGAATAGCAATTGTAATTATTTTTTATAAATGAGTTGTTTGGTGTGATTATCGAACAATGTAATATACGCCGTTTTGGGGTGTTATAACCCCCGAAAGTGGTGTTCAATAAGCTGTTAAATTGCATCCATACATCACAAGGAGATTGGGTATTGGCGACTCGTGAATATTACTTATATAGAGCAAAGTTTATAAAACCTGCTCAACTACCATTGCTTGTAGAAAATATATCTTCTATGGAGCTCTTTCTTAATTCAATACACGATAAGCCAGATTATGCATTACCTAGTGGAAGCGAATGGCATATTGGCAATGTTAAAATGTTCGACAATTTTACAGGTTCATTTGCTGTAGGAAGAACAACAAAAACAACTTTTGAAAAGTTTGATGTGGAAGCTGGTGACTTTGTGGATGAATTAGATGATTCAGGTCCATATACAGTTGTTATATTTGATGCGAATATTGGGTTACTCGGTATTTCAAAAAAATCAAAGCTAGCACCTCATCCTTCAAGTATTGCTCGCCGTATTAAGGATTTACTTTTAACAACTAATACTGCAATTGATTCTGGAATTGATGTTAGAGTTGATGTAATCCCAGATCCAGAGGACTTTCTAGAAAAACTTCGAGGTGCATATTCAATTAGGAAATTCAAAGCAACGTTTACAGGTCCTAACCCTGTTGATGCAGATGAACTTTTTCAAAAACCTTTATCTGTTTATGCACAGAACATTGGTGCAATTTCTGGCACTTTAGAAGTTACAGGAGATGCATTAAATGAAGAGGTTGCTGAATCGGTAGCAAAATCTACGGCAGCTACAGGTAATACAGCATCAGCCAGAATAATTCCGTCTTTAGGAGTCAAAGCGAAAAACATAAAAATGAAAGGTGACGCGGTTGTGGTAACTGTTGATGAAGATGCTCCAAACTCCCAGGTTCTAGAACAAATGCAAGTAGAATATAGGAGGGTTAGAGGATGATTCGTGAAGTCGAAATAAAGGACTCAGACGAGCTGATTCGCAAAATTAATGAGTTACCAAATAATTTTATTTATAGAGGACACGCAGATTCAGCTTGGAAGCTAGAATCCACATTAGAGCGTACTCTTGGTGATAAGTGGTCAAGTGAATTAGCAAAAAAATGCGAAGATCATTACCTTAATTTGTTTAAATCAAAGTACCACATTTATAACGGTAATGAACATGAGCCTAAAAGTAAATTAGCTTGGTTGTCTGTAATGCAACATTATGGCGCTCCGACTCGATTAATAGATTTTACTGAAAGTCCTTATGTTGCTCTATACTTTGCTCTGGAAGCCTACAACCCATTGTTAAAAAAAGATCTAGCGATTTACGCCATCGATTATAATTCAATAATGGATGAGTCTCTTTCTTACATTTCAAAACGTGACTCTAGCTTTAAGAAAACTAGAAATGAGATTATTGGGAAACAAGATGCATTGTTTGACGATGTAGTAGATCGTTTTTCATATGAAGTTGTTTGGATTACAGAGCCTCTTGAATTAAATGCCCGAATTGATAGGCAATCAGGGACATTCTTAATTTCAGGAGATACGGAACAAAGAATAGAAAATCTTCTTGTTAAACAAATATATAGCAATGTAATAATACATAAATATATTATCCCTAGTTCCCTTTATGAAAATATTTATGCACTCCTGAGAAAAATGAATATAAATGCCAAAACTATATATGGTGATTTAGGAGGTTTAGCAAAATCGATAAAGATGGATATGCAAGTTCATGCAATTTAACAACTTGCATAAACGGACACAGAAAGCTTACTGTGCTCGTACCTCGTCACAAGAATTAATAAGACACCAAGAATTAATAAGACACCCATCTTAAATTTCAGCTTAGTCAGCAGTGCAGAGCAAGTTTTCGGAGTATTAAAAAATGGATTTTGTTATATACTTAATTTTATTTTTATTGTTCTATATTTTAGTCAATTATATCCAAAGCATTATTGGGTATTACCCTAAACTAGCTAGAGAATATAAAACGGATTTAATTATTTCTGATTCCTCACTTTTAAAATCAAGCAGTATGTACTTGACGAATGTGGCAGATATTTCTCGTGAGAAAAACAGTGAATATCGGACTTGGCTAAATATTAAATCATTTCAGCAAGGTATATTTATAAGCCAAAAACGGATGTTGATTCTACTATTTCCCAGGAGTTTTTTAATACCATGGGAGCAAATTAGTTTAATAAAAGAAAAAACTAATTTTCTTAAAAATCAATATCTTTATAAAGTCGAATGTAAAAAAGAACCTGTTTATATCATTACGAAATTCGATTTGTTAAAAAGCGTAAGTAACAAGAATTTACGAGAATAAATGAAGTCAAATCTTGACTTCACACATCAAAACTTAAATTAGTCGAATAGCTTTGATATAAGCTATTTTACCCTCTAAAAGCGAAGCGCCTCATATCCTCTTTGTGAGTTAGTCTTTAGATTACTAAGAGGGAACAAACTAGGAATGCGCTAAGCAAGATTAACAATGACATATATGGACGCTCCCTTGAAGTCAAGACGAGCTAATGTCTAAACATCAAAATTGATGCCTTTATTTAATTGTCATGTATCCCATTTCACAGTCATGATGCGTCACAAGCTTGCTGA
>NZ_JADYWP010000004.1:0-525249 GCF_015864765.1 Pseudoalteromonas sp. NZS11
AAGTGGTGTGAGCCATTAAGCTAACTTGTACTAATTACCCGTGAGGCTTAACCATACAACGCCAAACGCGTTTTATGCGACAGTTTAGACAGAAGTTAATATGACTAAAGTAGATATTACTGAAAAGACTTAAAAAATATTATCAGATATTTTCCAAATTCAAGAGGTGACTCTTAGCGCGTAGCGTTAACATTGAGGCACCTTGCGCAAAGAAAATGGTAGCACTATGTGCTTGTCATTAATTCTTTGCACCATATTTGCTTGGTGACAATAGCGTTTTGGACCCACCTGACTCCATGCCGAACTCAGTAGTGAAACGAAACAGCGCCGATGATAGTGTAGCATTTGCTATGTGAAAGTAGGACATTACCAGGCTTCAAATTCAGTCGAAGGACTTTAATCTTAATAATTAAAAACAAGAAAATTGAAAAGAATTTTCTTGGTGACAATAGCGTTTTGGACCCACCTGATTCCATGCCGAACTCAGTAGTGAAACGAAACAGCGCCGATGATAGTGTAGCATTTGCTATGTGAAAGTAGGACATTACCAGGATTTAATTAAGAGAAACCCGTTACAGTAATGTAACGGGTTTTTTTCTTTTTGAAATTAGTAAAACTCTGCATACTAAGAGACGATACGATTAATAATAGTGTAGTATTTCACTGTGACTCTCTACCGCTGTGGGCACTACGACATCCTACTGCGTAGCGCACCGACTTCACATTGTAGAGCGCTCGAATTTAAGATTCGGGCTTTTTATGTCTGCAGAAAAGTGAAAAACACGCAATTAACACACTCACATCAACACCTATCACGTAGGTCGGGCGAGCGTAGCGACTCCCGACGCTAAAATCATAAAAATCTCCGCTCGACAATGAGTTCGTAGCATTTGCACTGTGACTCTCCACCGCAGTGGGCATCATGACATTACCAGGATTTAATTAAGAGAAACCAGATACAGTAATGTGACGTTTTTTTCTATTTAAATTTAGTAAAATCTCACCGTTAAATTCGACAACAAAACTAGGTGCACCTAATAGCGCGTGTTAAAATCCAATTCTTATGAATGACGATATAGAGGTCTAGATTGCCTACAGCTGATTACCAAAAGGTGCTTGATGAAATAGCACATGAAGTACGTCCTTTATTATCACAAGGGAAAGTAGCTGATTATATACCGGCGCTTGCCGAGGTTGATCCGGAACAATTTTCTATCGCTATTTATACAACTGATGGTGAAACTGTGTGCGCAGGGGATTGTTCTCAACGCTTCACTATTCAATCAGTTTCTAAAGTTATGACACTTACTATGGCACTACAGCGTTATGGTGATGAACTTTGGCATAGAGTCGGAAAGGAACCCTCAGGCACAGCCTTTAACTCGCTTACACAGCTTGAGTTTGAAAAGGGGATACCTCGTAACCCATTCATCAATGCAGGCGCAATTGTAACGTGTGATGCATTATACAGCCGCTTATCTGCGCCAATGCATTCTATGCTCGAAACCTTCAGGTTATTAGCTGGTAATAGAGGCGTAGTAATTGATAAAAAAGTCGCTAATTCAGAGTATGAGTTCAGGCACCGAAATGCTGCGATGGCGCATTTGATGAAATCGTTTGGTAATTTTGAAAACGAAGTAGATGATGTTTTGTGGGCTTACTTTAACTTTTGTTCTATTGAGCTCAACTGTATTGAATTAGCAAAAGCTTATAATTTTTTAGCTAATAAAGGTGTTGATTATAGCTCTGGTAAACGCGTTTTAAGTAGTCGTCAGAATAAACAGCTTAATTCGCTTTTATTCACGAGTGGTTTATATGATGCTGCGGGGGATTTTGGTTACAGAGTGGGTATGCCTGGTAAGTCGGGAGTATCAGGAACTATTTTAGCTGTACTACCAAATAAGTTTACAGTGGCTGTTTATTCACCGGGGCTTAATTCGTTTGGTAATTCGGTTGCAGGAATTGCAGCGCTCGAGCTGTTATCTAAAAAACTCGATATTTCTATTTTTTAGGTAAACAAAAGGGAGCAATAATTGCTCCCTTTGTAATTTATTGTTCCCAGTAAACCTGCTCTAAACAATCTTCACGTTCAGGTAAGCCACGAGATAAACGCGGAGAGTGTTGAACTAACACTTCATAACTCGCTCGGTTAGCATATTTACTAATTTGCGATAGTGACGAGTAAGTAATAGCTTGTTGCTGATGCTTAGCTGAGTTTGCCACATTAAGTTTATGATAAACATTCGCTGACAAATCATGTAGTACAGCCGCAAGTGCACAATCGCCTGCACCATTGGTGTTTTTGATTGAATCAGGCCCGCCCATAAATGGGGCAGTATGACTGTATGCCCTGATAGGCTCATCACATTCATCCTTACGCATAGCGCGTGAAAATTCGTAACGGTTAAAATCAGGTATGGCGCCCGGTAGTAACGGGTATTCAGTTTCACGTTTTAAACTTTCATCAACGTAGCCGGCCATAAATAAGCCTTTTTCGCCAGCGGTACAAATTACCAAATCTACCCAATCAAGTGCTTTATCAGCAGCTAAAAGGGGATCTTCAAAACCCGTAATAGCTAACCCTTCTTCTTCGTTCATAGCAAGAATATCAACATGCTTTTCGACAAAGTTTGCCCACCAAGTAGGGTCTTGTTCAATTAAGAACTTAGTACCGAGTGTAAGCACAACTGGCACACCTGCATCATTAGCGTATTTAACTGCTTGCATAGTGGCTTCAGTCATTGTTTCGCTACCTTGAGTACGCATAAGGTAGGCACTAATCACTAACGCTGATGAATTCTCAATAAGGTCTTTATCGATAGATTCAGGACGTAAGTGATTCATTAGACCTGCACTTATTGCAAAAGTACGCTCACCGGTTTCATCAATTAATGTAAAACAACGGCCTACAGGCCCATCAACTGGTTGAAGGTAGTTTAAGTCTACACGGCTTGAGGTATTACATAAAAAACGGTAAGCGTAGCTACCTATTTTTATATTTTCGCTCATTACGCCTAATAAAACTGAGCGATCATCTGCAAGTACAGAGTAGTTGTGCATAGTGTTACCAATGGTTCCACCGGCAAACTCAAAATCAACCATATTGTTTAATTTTAAACGATCGTATAAGGCGTTTGTTGTATCGCTATCAATAACTTGCGACATCCCTCTACGTAGTTGAAATTCGTCAAGGAAAGCTTGATCAACTTTTGCCTCTATATCAACAACGATCTGATCGATACCCGTAATATAACTACGTTGTAATCGCTCTGTTGCGTTAAGTTGATTGGTAAGTGGATCTTTGGCTTCCACTGGAAAATAATGTTTATGCCTGCGGCGTCCAGGAAATTTCATTTGCTACCCGTGTTGTGAGCTAAATAAAAAAAGCGTGAGATTATAGCGTAAATCAGCACGAGTGAGCCATTACAAACGGGTAAATATTGTTTTATTTTTGGAATAAAGTAATGAATGGCGCACTTTAGAGTGCTAACTAGGTATAATTACAGCATAAAAGGTTATTTAAGTAGAAATAATGAACGAACCATTTGATGATTCCTACTGGATGGAACAAGCGCTTTTGTATGCAAAGCAAGCAGAGCTGCTTGATGAAATTCCGGTTGGAGCAATTGTAGTCAAAGATAACCAGCTAGTTTCAGTTGGGTATAACCGCTCAATAACGGATAATGACCCATCTGCCCATGCCGAAATGATTGCAGTGCGAGAAGCTGGAAAAGTCCTTAACAATTACCGCTTAATTGATTGCACCCTATACGTAACGTTAGAGCCTTGTTCTATGTGTGCGGGATTGTTAGTGCATAGCAGAATAAAGCGTTTAGTATTTGGAGCAGTCGATGCTAAAACAGGGTCTGCGGGTTCAATTATGAATTTATTACAAGAGCCTAAGTTAAATCATCAAGTTGAGGTGTGCGGTGGTGTTTTGGCACAGCAGTGCGGGGATACTATTTCGAATTTTTTTAAACGTAGAAGAGCGCAAATTAAAGCAGCTAAGAAAGCTGCTCGTGATGATCAAATAAATAAGCCTAACTAAAGTTAACTAGCGATTGGCTCTATTTCTGATTCAGCCATTTGCTGCATAGCAAACATTCGGCGACGCCAGATGATTTTTTTGTGTAGTTTTCGCAACATAACACGACGACGTGTGGCCGTTGAATAAATGACATTGCGTTTTAATCTTTGTGTGCGTCTACGTTTTAGCATGTTTTCTCCTAATGCAAGAGTGAGAAAGGCACGGGTATATCTTATAAAATAATGATATACAATTAACACACATTAGTGATCATTTGGTGACAAGTAAACAGATATTTAATTTACTTAAATTTTGCTTACTGACATGCTCAATAAACGGGTACTTATATTAATCTTAGCCATTGTTTTCACTCGACTGTTCGGGTTCGATTGTAGGTTGTTGTTTTTCTGTTTGAGCTTCATCTGCCTTACTTTCTACTTCACTTTTTTCGTTTAGCTTTAGCTCAGTATCAGTGCTCAACTCTGTAATTGGTTCTGGCTCAGGCTCTGCAGCAATAGCATCATTTTCATCTAGCCAAACAAGTGCATCGTAATAGCGACGAATATTATCGACATATTTAACAGCTACATCGCCTCGGGCATAACCGTAGCGAGTTTTACGGTAATAGCGCTTTTTAATTAATAGCGGTAGGCGTTTCTTTACATCAGCCCATTTATCAGGGCTTGCGCCTTGCTGTTCGGTAATTATACGTGCGTCGTTAACGTGCCCCCAACCTACATTGTATCCGGCCAAAGCAAGCCATGTGCGGTCGGGTTGCGGGATACGGTCAGGAATACGTTTAATAAGCTTGCTTAAGTATTTAGCGCCACCACGAATGTTTTGCTCTGGTTCTAACCGGTTAGTAACACCTACTTGTTTGGCTGTACTGCGAGTTAGCATCATGATGCCGCGCACACCTGTTGGTGATTTAGCGCGAGGATTCCACATAGATTCTTGATAGCTTAGTGCCGCTAATAATCGCCAGTCAAGGCTACCTGCATATTGTTCAAACCATGGCTGGTATGTTGGTAAGGTTTCTTTAATTGCTTCTATATAGGCTAGGGTATTTACATAGTTAAATTGGCGCACGTGACCGAAGTATTTTTCTTCAAGTACATAGAGCTGGTTACTTTGCTTAACGTCACCAAAAAATGGCACCAACAACGCATATAAAGAGTCGTCTTTAGATTTATTAAGTATCCATGCAATCGGGTCGTTATGGCTAACTGAAAAACCAATGCTTAAATTTGGGTGATAACGGCGAAACAGCGATAGCGTATGCGTATCAGCGAGTGTGTAATCTATCTCGCCATCAATAACTGCTTGAAGTAGTTCTTCTTCATCAAACTCTTCGCTTTCTATCCAAGTTAGATCTGGATTGTTCTTCTTCATTTTTTGTAGAGTAAGCGAGTGGCTACTTTTAGCTATAACAGTAAAGTTGCCATCTAAATCGTCAAACTCTCGAGGGCGAACGCGCCCTTGTTTATAAACTAACTTTTGGCTGATTGTTCTGTAAGTTGGTCCGTAACGGTATTGCTCTGCACGGGTTTTATTATAGGTAAGTCCTGATGCTATCAAATCTAAATCACCGCTTTCAAGGCGTTCAAACATTTCAGATAAGTTAAAGAAAGGGACTATTTCAAGCTCTACACCTAAATATTCAGCGAAGGCCTGAGATAACTCATATTCAAAGCCTTGCTCACCTTGAACGGCTTGATAATAATTACTAGCACTGGCAAGGGTACCCACACGTATTTTATTGTGTTCTTTTATTTGGGCGAGTTGAGTTGGCTGCTCTTGCATATCGCATGCACATAACAGCATAACTAAAGTAATGATTATTATTAGTTTTTCTTTGAACATTGAGTGCCCCTTAAGCTCGCCAGTCACCGTTATAGCAAAACTAAGCCATCGCGTCACTTTACCTTTTATTTTATTAACCAAAAGAGGCTATAAATAAAGCTAAAAAGTTAATTTTATGAAAAGCGTAATTTTGAGTTAAATCTGAATGCTAATTGGACTATAATGCGTGCCTAAAATATCGTTCAATCCCTAACCCCGGATGAAATTACCTATGTTGATCCTTCGTGGTGCACCAGCACTGTCAGAGTTCAGAGTTAATAAAATTTTAGCGCGTTGCCAACAATCGCAACTTCCAGTCACTAACGTATACGCCGAGTATGCTCACTTTGCCGATTTAACATCGCCGTTGAGTAGCTCCGAGCAAACCAAGCTTGAAAAACTATTAACTTACGGTCCAACTATTGCTGAGCATACCCCAGCTGGCAAACTTGTACTTGTTACACCTCGCCCAGGTACCATTTCACCTTGGGCATCTAAAGCAACCGATATTGCCCATAACTGTGGTTTAAAACAGGTTCACCGTGTTGAACGCGGTATTGCTTATTATGTTGAAGGTGACTTAAACGCAGAACAACTTGCACAAGTAATTGCGTTATTGCACGACCGTATGACCGAAGCCACGCATAGTGAGCTTGAAGATGCTGCACAACTGTTTCGCAGTGATGCACCGCGCCAAATGTCGTCTGTTGATATTTTAGGTGGCGGACGCGAAGCATTAGCAATAGCCAATGTTGAGCAAGGTTTTGCCCTTGCTGATGACGAAATAGATTACTTGGTAGAAAACTTTATAAAGTTAGGACGTAACCCTAACGACATCGAATTGTTTATGTTTGCACAAGCAAACTCAGAGCATTGTCGCCATAAAATATTTAATGCTGACTGGACAATCGATGGAAAAGAGCAGCCAAAATCGCTATTTAAAATGATTAAAAATACCTTTGAGCTAAATCCTGAAAATGTATTGTCGGCGTATAAAGATAACGCGGCAGTAATGAAAGGCTCAAAAGCGGGTCGCTTCTTCCCAAATGCGCAAGGTGAATATGCGTATCATCAAGAAGACATTGAAATACTAATGAAAGTTGAAACGCATAACCACCCAACAGCTATTGCGCCATTCTCTGGTGCGGCTACAGGCTCTGGTGGTGAAATTCGCGATGAAGGCGCAACTGGTCGTGGCTCTAAGCCAAAAGCAGGTTTAGTTGGCTTTACTGTATCAAACTTACGTATTCCAGGTTACGAGCAACCATGGGAAAGCGATTTTGGTAAACCGGGTCGTATTGTTAACGCGCTTGATATAATGACAGAAGGTCCACTAGGTGGTGCTGCATTTAATAACGAGTTTGGTCGTCCTAACTTATTAGGCTACTTTCGTACTTACGAAGAAAAAGTAACAAGCCATAATGGCGAAGAAGTACGTGGTTACCATAAACCCATTATGCTTGCCGGTGGTTTAGGTAATATTCGCTCTGATCATGTTCAAAAAGGCGATATTCCTGTTGGCGCTAAATTAATTGCGCTAGGTGGACCTGCAATGAACATTGGTTTAGGCGGTGGTGCTGCATCAAGCATGGCCTCTGGTCAATCAAACGAAGATTTAGATTTTGCTTCAGTACAGCGCGAAAACCCAGAAATGGAACGTCGTTGCCAAGAAGTTATCGATAAATGTTGGCAGCTAGGTGACGAAAACCCAATTGCATTCATCCACGATGTAGGTGCTGGCGGTTTATCAAATGCGTTTCCTGAGCTTGTTAATGATGGCGGACGTGGTGGTAAGTTCCAATTACGTAGCATTCCTAACGATGAGCCAGGCATGGCACCACACGAAATTTGGTGTAATGAATCACAAGAACGCTATGTACTTGCTGTTGGCGTAGAGGATTTTGAACGCTTTGAAGCAATTTGTAAGCGTGAACGTGCCCAGTACGCTGTTATTGGTGAAGCAACAGCTGAACCTCACTTAACAGTGTCAGACAGTCATTTTGAAAATAACCCTGTTGATTTACCGCTGGACGTATTATTAGGTAAAGCACCTAAAATGCATCGCGATGTAACGTCAAAGCACGTTGTTGGTAAAGCGCTTGATACTACATTAATAAATGCAGCAGATGCAGCGCAGCGCTTAATGCGTTTACCAGCCATTGCAGAAAAAACATTCCTAATAACAATCGGCGATCGCTCAGTTACGGGTTTAGTAGCGCGCGATCAAATGGTCGGTCCTTGGCAAGTACCTGTTGCTAACTGTGCAGTAACTGCGGCAACGTATGATACTTACCACGGTGAAGCTATGTCACTTGGTGAGCGTACTCCTGCAGCATTACTTAATTACGGTGCATCTGCTCGTTTAGCTGTAGCTGAGTCGTTAACTAATATTGCCTGTGCAAACATCGGTAGCCTTGAAAACATTAAGTTATCGGCAAACTGGATGGCAGCAGCGGGTCACCCAGGTGAAGATGCTGGTTTATACGAAGCGGTTAAAGCCGTAGGCGAAGAGCTTTGTCCTGCGCTTGGTTTAACGATTCCAGTGGGTAAAGATTCTATGTCGATGAAAACGACATGGAAAGATGAAGGTGACTCACAAGAGAAGTCAGTAACATCGCCGCTTTCACTGGTTATAACTGCGTTTGGTCGTGTTGACGACGTACGTAAAACAGTCACTCCACAACTACGCACAGATAAAGGCGACACATCGCTTATATTAGTTGATTTAGGTGCGGGTAAAAACCGCATGGGCGCATCAAGCCTTGCACAAGTTTATAAGCAATTAGGTGATGTAACACCTGATGTTGATAGCCCTGAGTTATTAAAAGGCTTTTATAACGCAATGCAAGCACTTGTGGCTGATAGTAAGTTACTTGCTTATCATGACCGCTCAGACGGTGGTTTATTTACCACTGTTGCTGAAATGGCGTTTACGGGTCATACCGGTGTAACGGTTGATTTAGCTGACTTAACAGGTTCAGACATTGAAGCACTTTATAACGAAGAGCTAGGTGCCGTAATCCAAGTAGCAAATGCTGATTTAGATGCAGTAAATGCGGTGTTTGAACAACATGGTATAGCAGCAATTAGCCACAACATTGGCACGCTTAACAGTGACGATGCGATTATATTTAACCGTGGCGAAAATACGGTACTTAATCATACGCGTACTGAGCTTCGTACTATTTGGGCTGAAACAACGTATCAAATGCAAGCACGCCGTGATAACCCTGAATGTGCTAAGCAAGAGTTTGATGCTAAATTTGATGCAAAAGATCCAGGCTTAAACGTAAAACTTAACTTTGATTTAAACGAAGATATAGCGGCGCCATACATTGCAACCGGTGCTAAACCACAAATGGCTATTTTACGTGAGCAGGGTGTTAACTCTCATTTAGAAATGGCTGCAGCGTTTAATCGCGCAGGTTTTGCAGCCGTTGATGTACACATGAGCGACATTTTAGAAGGTCGTTTAACACTAGATCAATTTAAAGGTTTAGTGGCCTGTGGTGGTTTCTCATACGGTGACGTACTTGGTGCGGGTGAAGGTTGGGCTAAGTCTATTTTGTTTAACGACATGGCACGCGATCAGTTCCAAAACTTCTTCCACCGTCAAGATACCTTTAGCTTAGGTGTATGTAACGGTTGCCAAATGTTATCAACGTTAAAAGAGTTGATCCCTGGCACTGAACATTGGCCGCGCTTTGTAACTAATAAATCAGAGCGTTTTGAAGCACGCTTTAGTTTAGTAGAAATACAAGAAAACCCGTCTGTGTTCTTTAACGGAATGGCTGGCTCGCGAATGCCTATAGCGGTTTCTCATGGTGAAGGTCATGCTGAGTTTGCAAACGATGCAGCCACTAAAGCGGCGCTTAATAGCGGCACTGTAGCGGTTAAGTTTGTAGATAACTATGGTAACCCTACAACGCAGTACCCAGCTAACCCTAATGGATCTCCAGAAGGTATTACAGGTATTACGTCAACTGATGGTCGCGCCACTGTAATGATGCCGCATCCAGAACGTGTATTCAGAAGCGTTGCCAACTCTTGGCATCCTGATGAGTGGAACGAGGATAGCCCATGGATGCGCATGTTCCGTAATGCACGTAAAAACGTAGGTTAATTATAATTACGTTTATACAAGTTAGATTCATAATCTTACTGTAAAATAAAAAAGGCTGCATTGTGCAGCCTTTTTTGATTAGTATAGTTTTAGCTAAAAGCACAAAGCATTTAAGGATAGTATGTTTAAGCGAGTTGGTTTAATTGTTGGTGTTTTATTGCTAAGTACCTTGCTGCTTAGTTATGTGTTTCGCTTGCCGTTATTACAGTGGGCTATAGCGCCTGAGCTTAAAAAAGCAGGCATTACGTTAAGTTGTCTCGATTTTTTAATTACGTCTGAACTAAATATTCATGCTGATAAAGTGTGTGTAAATTATCAAAATCAACAATTACAACTTACTGGTATTACTGCAAATACAAAGCGTGTAGATATTGAAAATGCAGTGCTAACAGTTAATTCACTCCCTAAAAGTGATAATGCTAATCAACTTGCTAAAAATCTCGATTTAGCACTTCCCTTAAACCGCCCATTAATCAATATTAAACAGCTTGTAGTAAAAAGTGATGAGCTCAATAAGCCACTTAAAATAAGCATATTAGAACCAGAACTAAATAAATTTAATGTCTCGGGTGATATAAACGCAAGCGCAATTTTGACTGCTAATAAAGTAAGTGGTCAGTTTTTAATTAATGACACTCTTTTAAAGCACGTTATAAACACTAAAAATACATTAATAGCAGATTTTAACTTTAATACTCAGCAAGCATTTAGCTTTGACGGTATAAAGTTTGAGTTAAATGGCGATATTAGCTCCCAGTTTACTCACACGTATGAGTTTTCTCATACAAATCAGCAGTGCAAAGTTAACGTATTAACTACAGGTAAGTTGGCGACTCATTTTAATTTAAATAGCCAAGTGTTAATGTTTAATACCGATTTGCTTAATAACAAAATTAATCTAACACCAAGCTGTACTGAGTTAATTCCACCGAGTGAATATGCAGGCTTTTTTAGCAAACAAGTTCCTTTAAATTGGCAACTTAAACTCCCTCAATCAATTCGCTTAGAGGGTAGTGAGCTCAGTGTACCTGTAATTAATTTGATGAGTGAAGGCGATAAGCAATTTGATTTTTTAATAACAGATACAACACTAAATATTACATCTCCATTTGAGTACTTACAGACAAATTTATCAGCTCAAATAAATACACCCGATATAAATAATATTAGCGTTAATGCTCAGTTATCTGGCGCTGTTATTAAAGGCGATTACGCCATTATGCTTAAAAGTTTGCCTGAGTTTGCACCTGCAACAGCCAATGGGCTTAGCCTCAGTGGTCACTTTGATATAAGTGAGTTTATAGACTCAAAACCAGTTGGGCTTATAAATGCTAAATTAACGCTTAATAATGTAGATGCGTTTGATATAAGTGCAGTGCAATATCAAGGTGATTTAACTGCAAAAATGGATAAAAAGTTAAACGCAGAGGTAGCGTTAACGCAGCAATTAAAAAGCGCAGAATATAAAGAATTTAAAGTCACAGATATAAGTAACACATTAACAGCAAATGCTAATTTAGGCGTAGGTGAGTTATTTGCTGATCTAACAGCAAAAACGAATATAAAGGCTGTTAATAGCCCTGACATAAAACTTAATAATATAAAAGTAGAGTCTACAGGCTTGCAAAGTCGTGCACTAAAAGCCACGCATCACGCATTTATAAACGATGTTGAGTTAGTTGTAAATCATCATATGTCGTCGCAAGCTCATCCGTTTGAAGTCATTATTCCTGAACAAAGTACGCTGCTGTTAAATGCGCTTATTAGGCAATTTGAGCCACTTGCACAACTAACAGAGGGCGAATTTAATGGCTATATTAGTGGCGATATAAACTTACAAAATGCACTGTTCAATATGGGGATTAGTCATACAAGTGCACTGTATAACGATTACCTTGCGAGTGATTTAAACAGTGTATTTAGCGGGGAATATAATTCAGGTAAGCTTAATGTAAAACCAACTACCTTTAATTTAAATGAGTTTAGAGCGGGTGCCGTAGTTAAAGCGATTAAAGGGCAATGGCAAGTGAGTAGTAATACCGCGCTTATAAATGATGTAAAAGGAAGTGTGTTTGGTGGCGAATTTTCGTTAGATACCTACACAATAGGGAAGCCAAACCAAGTTGCCAATGTTAAGTTTGAAAATATTGATGCAAGTAAACTCGTTACACTCGACGATAAGTCGGGCATTGTATTAACGGGACGCTTGGCGGGGTCTTTACCTGTCCATTTTGATAGTGGAAAAATTGAAATAATTGACGGTAGTTTATTTAGCCAAGGAACAGGTAATTTAAAAATCACCAATAATGCCGCGTTTGATTCAGTAATGCAGCAACAGCAAGAGTTGCAACCTGTATTAGGGCTATTAACTAATTTAGATATTCAAAAACTTAATAGCAGTGTGGCATTAAAAAACGATGGCTGGTTAAAGCTTGGGGTTAATTTACAAGGCTATAATAAACAAGAGCAGCAGCAAGTTAACTTTAATTATAACCACGAAGAAAACGTATTTACACTTTTACGCGCACTGCGTTTAAGTGACGAAATTACACAAAAAGTTGAGCAACAATACTCACAAAAAGGAAACTAATAATGAGACAGTCGTTATTGATAAAAGTACTGCTCGCGCTAGGTGCTATTAGTGCACTAAGTGCCTGCACGCACCGAGTTGAGGTGTCTGCTAAAGAGCCCATTACTATTAATTTAAATGTGAAGGTCGATCACGAAATTCGCGTAAAAGTAGATAAAGAACTCGACAGTTTGTTTAGTGACGACAGTGAGTTATTTTAAGGAGCTAAAACATGAATACGAAGAAAAAATTAAATATTATTACGTTAGTTAGTGCAGTATGTATGTCGTTCTCTGCGTGGGCTATTAGCCTTGATGACGCTAAAAATCAAGGTTTTGTAGGTGAAGATAGCTCTGGTTATTTAGGGCTCGTTGTACAAAACGCAGAAGCAAAAGCAGTTGTTGATGACATAAATGCAAAGCGTAAAGCGCAGTACTTAAAGCTGGCTAAAAAGAATAACTTGTCACTTTCACAAGTAGAGGCACTTGCTGCCGCTAAAACAATTGAAAAAACCCAAAGTGGTCATTACGTTGAAGTAAATGGTAACTGGGTTAAAAAATAAGCGTTAGTTATTGCCTTGTTTTGTAAGAAGTTTTGCACAAAGTTTTTACAAACCAAAATAAAACCGAGCATTTAAGCGCTCGGTTTTTTACAGCCTTCGAGTAACTGCTGCCAAAAATCAATACCCTTACGCCTTGCTAGGTTTATATTATGCTCTGGAATAGATTCAGGCTCGTTATAACTATCAAGTGCTTCGCTCATACTTGCTTCGCGAATTAAATGCAAAGTAGGAAAGGGCGCTCTATTTGTGTAATTTGCGGCATCAGTTTCATCGCTGTCGGCAAATACGTAATCAGGATGAAAGTTAGCAATTTGATACTTCCCTTCAAACCCCTGCGCGACTAAAAGTGCATTAGCTAAATCGACCAAGTCTAAAAAGTCTTCAAAATCACTAAAGCCGTTGTCAAACATGATAAGGGTTGTTTCGCGCTCTGGTTCGCGGTCAAGCTCAACACATTGCTCAAGCATATCCATTACGGCATCATCCATAGTTGCTGCAGGGCTTACTATGTAATGAATACAGTTGTTTTCTACTTCTTTTCGAGCAAATGGGCAAAAGTTATATTTAACAATAACAGATGACACCCATTCACGGGTTTGGCTTATAGCTATGTTGGTCACGGTTTTGGCTCTAAATATTGATTAATAATGGTAAGTGTTTTTTGTATAGCACCTTGGTTTTTAGTTACGCATTGCGCAGCTTTAATACCTAAGGTTTGGCACGCTTTTGTGTTTTGGCTAAACGTTATGAGCTGCTTTGCTAGTGCGTCATAGCTATCAACCACTACAGTGCCTTTAAGTTTTATTAGCTCGGGATAAACATGATCAAAATTGTATGTGTGTGGACCTGTTATTAAACCTACCGAAAACGCAGCTGATTCCAGTGGGTTATGCCCACCTCTGCGTATTAAGCTGCCACCAATAAAGCTCACATTTGCAGAGCCATATAAACACTGTAATTCACCAAGCGTATCAGCAAGGAGTACTTGTTCATTGTTGTAGTTATTTTGGCTACGACGGCTAAAACTAAGTGGGCTTTGTGTTAAAAGCTCAGCTACTTTATCAAATTGCTCTGGATGGCGCGGGGCAATTATAAGTAATGCATTAGGTTGCTTTTTTAGTAACTGTTGGTGAGCCGCAAGTACCAACTCATGCTCAATAGGATGTGTTGAACCTGCTACCCATACAAAGCGTTCATCGTTATTGTCTTCATTACTGTTATAAAGCTGTTTAAGGTTGAGTACTTTGGCTAATTGCTCGTCACTTGGTGTTATATCAAATTTTATAGAGCCTGTTACATGGCTTTTTGAAGTTTCGAGACCAAGCTCTATAAAACGCTCTGCATCTGCCTTGTTATGACTCGCAAGTACTGTAATTGAGCGCATAATAATATGCGTTAATTTAGCGACCTTTTGATAACCCTGCTGCGACTTTTCAGAGAGTCTTGCATTGATAACAAGTACCGGTATATTTTTTTTGTGACTTATCGCCATTAAATTTGGCCATAGCTCTGTTTCTAAAATACATAATGCTTGTGGCTTTATACGCTTTAAAAATCGGGCTGTCGCAAACGGAAAATCGATTGGTAAGTAGCTACACGCCACAGTATTTTTAAACTGGCTAAGTATTTGCTCTCTGCCTGTTGGAGTATTACAGGTTATAAGTATATTTAAATTTGGATGCGCTTTTTGAAGAGCTTTAATAAGCGGCGTTGCGGCTAGTACCTCACCAACAGAAGCACAATGAAAAACTAAAGGTTTGGTTTTAGTCGTAAATAAAGACTTACTGACAAACCCAAAGCGCTCTTTAAAGTGTGCACGATAACCTTGGTTTTTTTTACCTCGTAAAATATAGAGATAAAATACAATCAGTGGGCTAATAAAAATTAATGCTAGAGAGTAAAAAATGCGTGCCATACTGATCTTTCTTAAAGGGAAGTGGCGTTAGTTTACCGTGAAATAGCCGTTTTCTAAACATACTCGCAATAAAATATGGTCTGGGTTCAGTTATAACCCGATAAAATGCACACAATTAAATAAAATTATGGAATAATGGATTTAATTTTTCCCTGCTATTTCAGTTCCTAGAGGAATTTTTCATGTCAATTATCGATTCAGTGGCAACTAGCTACGTTGAAACATTAAACCGTCATCAAGCATTATTTGAAACGATGGAAGCTTATCATCAAGAATCTATGCAACTGTTAGAAGCATGCCACAGTGCATTACAAGCTGGTGGCAAGATTGTTTGGTTTGGTAACGGCGGTAGTGCAGCCGATGCGCAGCATTTAGCAGCAGAATTTGTAGTGCGTTACAAATTAGAACGTGGTCCGCTTGCCTCTATGGCATTGACTACAGATACATCAATTTTAACAGCTCACAGCAACGACTATCACTTTGATACGGTGTTTGAACGCCAAGTTCAAGCGCTATGTAAACCAGAAGATTTAGTTATAGGTTTAACCACATCAGGTACTAGTAATAATATTAACTTAGCATTAGAAGCTGCAAATAAACTAGGCGCTTTTACAGTGGCATTAACTGGGCGTGATGGCGGTAAAGTAAAAGACATTGCTAAGTTACCTATCATTATAAAAAATGACGAAACAGCACGTATTCAAGAAGCTCATATGTTTATAGGTCACTGGTTATGTGAAGCCATGGATATGGTTGTTGCGGAGCAACAGTAATGGATTTATCGTTATTAAAAAACTTATCAGCGGCACGAATATTAGTTGTTGGCGACGTAATGCTAGACCGTTATTGGTATGGCGATACAGGTCGAATTTCGCCTGAAGCGCCAGTACCTGTTGTTAAAGTAAGTAAATTTGAAGACAAAGCGGGCGGCGCAGCTAACGTTGCAAAAAATATAGCGCGGTTAGATGCAAAAGTTGGCTTACTGGGTTTAATTGGTGAAGACGAAAGCGGGCAGATTTTAGAGACTATTCTAAAAGGTGAAAAAATAAGTTCACAATTAGTCAGTGTATGTGATTTACCGACTATTTCAAAAATGCGTGTTATTAGCCGCCACCAACAACTGGTTCGTCTTGATTTAGAAGAAACATTTACCGAGCAACACAGCCAACTTTTATTAAACCGTTTAGAGCTTGTACTTGATGAATACGATTTTATTGTGTTCTCTGATTACAGCAAAGGATCTTTAAGCTTAATTAAAGAAATGGTAAGCCTTGCTAAGGGCGCAGGGAAAACGGTTTTAATCGACCCTAAATCGCCAGACTTACACTTGTACGAAGGTGCTGATTACATTACGCCTAATTTACATGAGTTTAAGTTAGCGGGTGGTCAAACCGATTCAGAAGAAGCTTTAGCCGCAAGTGCGCGTGATTTAATTAGCAGAAATGGCATTAAAGCTATGTTGCTTACGCGTTCTGAGCAAGGTATGTCGCTTATTAGTGCAGATGAAAAATTTGATTTTGCAGCGCAAGAGCTTGAAGTAAGCGATGTAACCGGGGCCGGTGATACGGTTATAGCTACATTAGCTGTTATGCTTGGCGCGGGCATGGAACCTAAAGATGCTGTCGAAATTGCTAACTTAGCGGCAGGTATAGCGGTTAGTAAATTTGGTGCAGCTACAGTTTCGCCAGAAGAGTTAAGTCGTAAGCTTGGTCAGTATTTACATACTACTGGTGAGCATTACCAAACACCATTTGATGATGTCCTTCAACATATTGAGTTTGCAAAACAAAACGGCGAAACCATTGTATTTACTAATGGCTGCTTTGATATTTTACATGCTGGGCATGTGCGTTATTTAGCACAAGCTAAAGCACGAGGCGATAGACTCGTTGTTGGATTAAATAACGATGAATCTATTACGCGCTTGAAAGGGGCAGAACGTCCTATTAACCCACTAGATGAGCGTGCAATGGTACTTAGCGCACTTTCATCAGTTGATTGGGTTATTCCGTTTGGTAGCTTAGATGAAAACGATACTCCCGCTAAATTAATCGAGCAGATAAGCCCTGATATTTTAGTTAAGGGTGGCGACTACACCGTAGAGCAAATAGCGGGTGCTGAGCATGTACTTCGCCATGGCGGAAAAGTTGAAGTGCTTGAATTTTTAGATGGATGCTCAACATCAAAAGTAATTAGTAAAATTAAACAGTAATTACTGATTTAGTTTGCTAAAAAATACAAAAAAGGGATGAAAACACTGTTTTCATCCCTTTCTTACTTTTAATACGTTACTTTATTAAAAGTAACGTATTAAAAGTTATATTCGTACTTAGCAAACGCAGAAGTATCGTTTTCAGCACCGTCGTTGTTAGACGCAAAAGCACCTAAAGTGACGCGTCCTCCCATAGAAAGCATTCTGTAACGAAGTTCTAATTGCTTAGAGTTGTACGCTGTTTTAGTTATGCTGTTACCTAAATTTGGATTGCTAGGGTACCAATCGCTATTGTCACTATTGTAATCAACACTGCGTAATTTCAACTGCCAATCATCACCATTAGAAAGCTGACCAAGTAGTGTTAGGACAACTGATTGCGCATCATTATCATACGTCGAACCAATAGTGCGTCCATGGTAGCGATAGCCAGATTTGTAATCAGTATGTTCATAATAGCAATTTTCATCGACTAACCCTGTTGTGCATGAAACACCTGTATCGACATGCTCTAAATTTATTAATATGTTTTGGTCATAAATTCTTTGTGTAGTTTGTAAGCCAAATAAATATGCTCTACTTGATGGTTTAAATTTTGAACTAGCATCTTCGCCTATAGTACTGGCGTATATAGCGTATGGATGATTGAATAACGTATCTGACCACCGAATATCAATTCCTGCTAATTGGTTACCAATTTTAGATTCGAATTGATTATCGCAGTTTTCGCTACCATCAACACATGAAGCCTTCCCTGTAACTACATCAATAAAATCACCCGCAGAGCCCGGTTGTCCGTCACCTGCCCATTGTGCAGACCAGCTAAGTGCAATTTCTAACTGTTGAATAGGGCGAAAATTAACACGAGTACTCCACAGTAAAGCATCAGGTATAACACGCGTAGACTCAAGTTTAGCCATTTGTGCAGTAAAGCTCCATTGACCAATCCAGCTCAGCCATGGTGTATCGAAAGCAGTACTTTTTTCTCTGGTAACACTTAGTGCAGGTAAAGGTTTCGCATTACCTGACATAATTAAGCTGTTATCAACACCAGGTCCCCAAAATTGTTCAACAGCACCGGCTCTAAAAATCCAGTTACCTAAACGGTAAGCTAAGTAACTATTATCAAGTGAGGTATCGTTACAATCGGTTAAAGCTTGCTCGTTGGTAACTATATCGTCAGTCGTTTTTCCATCAACTAAACATTTTTTACCGTCTTTTCTATAATTTATAGCTACTTTAGCTGCAAAGTTATCGCCTAAATAAGCGTAAGCTGCAGAAAGCTCTGTTTCTTGAGTATTTGTTGCACCAAAGCTTGTTGCTATGATTGGATCTGTGGCTGCAAAAGCTGATAATTGAAGACTATGTGAGCTACTATTTTCCGATTTATATCGATGTTTAACGCGAAGTAAAGCATCTTGTAAGCTTGGAGATAATTGCTCCAGCGGCATGCTTTCCACATCGCTTATAAAACTTTTCCACATAAGCGGATAGGTAGTTACAGGAGCTAAAATAACACCGGCATCAGCTAATTGTTGAATATCAGCTCTTAGACCATAATCATCGGGTTTTACCCATGGCTCAGCATTAACTGATGCGCTCATAGCGCAAAAAAGAGTAGAAAGTAGAAAAATTCTGTTTCGCAAAGTTCAGATCCTTGTGATTAAGATTGCGGCTAAGTTTATCAATCTAAGTCTGCTATTGCAGTAAATAATCAAATTTATAGAGTTAATTTAATATATTAAAATGTAACCTGTCTATCGTAATAAGTATCTGATTGATATACTGGAGCTCAAATAGGACATTGAGAATGCAATGAGCAACAAACGACTTTTATTTATTCCAGTATCATCACCAGAAGGCATTGGTGAATATATGCGCTCGTTGTTGTTGGCTCAAAGTTTAAAGGCAGAACTTGCAGATTCTCTCGATATTCACTTTATATTAAATAAGCATACAAGCTACGCAAAAGATTGTCCTTTTGAAGCCACACTACTCGAACACTCAGCGACTAAAGAGCTTGATTTTGTTTGCGACTTTATAGAGCAATTTAAACCTGATGTCGTTGTTTTTGATTGTGCAGGACGTGCAGGGCATATGAAGGCGGCTAAAAAGGTAGGCGCTAAAGTTATATTCATTTCTCAGCATGCAAAAAAACGTGCTAAAGGCTTAAAACTTAACAGAATTAATTTAATTGATACACATTGGGTAGTTCAACCTGATTATTGTATTGAGCCACTTACATGGGCTGAAAGTACGAAGTTAGACATGTTTCCCTTGGCACATCCTCGAAATGTAGGTCCTTTTGTTACATTTGCCTCTTGCGCGCAAAAACGTGATGTTTTAAATCGCTATAACTTAGTATCGGAAGGCTATTTTATTGTAAATGCTGGCTCAGGCGGACATGTATTAAATAACCTTAATTGCGCTGATGTTTACTTTAAAGCCGCGCTTAAAATTACTAAGCACACTGGTTTAAAAGCAGTTGTTGTGTTTGGTCCCAATTATAAGAAAGCCATTCCTGAAAGTGATGAGGTTACTTGTTTAGCAAGTTTGCAAAGTACTGATTTTTTGGCATTAATGAGCCAAGCTAAAATCGCATTACTTAGCGGTGGAGATACTTTACTGCAAGCAATTGCAGTTCAAACCCCCGTTGTGGCATGTGCTATCTCAAAAGATCAAAATACACGTTTGGATCATTGTGTTAATGCAGGTGTTGTCATAAAAGCAAATCTTGATATTGATGAAATCACTACGAAAATAGCTCAGGTTATTAGCGAGCCTTTCTATAATGAATTCGTTGCTAAATATAGCCAACTTGATAATACACATAGCTTCGATGTGATCACTAATGGCATAAAAAATATGCTTATAGGGGATCGCTAATGAATATAGTGATTGTAATTGATTCCCTAGTGGGTGGTGGTGCTGAAAAAGTAATGCTTACCCTTGCTGAGGAAATGGCCAAGTTAAAGCACCGAATCACTATTTTGTCTCTTGCTAACTCTATAGAATATAATATCCCTGAAGTACTTAACGTGGAGAGTTTATTCGCACATAGGGCATCAAAAGTAGATCGATTTTGGCAGCGTAAAAATAGCATTTTAACACTACAAACTTGGTTTGAAAAAAAACAAAGCGAGCTGGGCAATATTGATTTAGTGCTTTCTAATCTTGATAAAAGTAATAACTTGCTCGCGCGTAGTAATATCAAAAATGTTCATTTTGTTATTCACAACTCAGTTAATGCAGAACTTGCACGTCAAAAAAAGTTAGGTCCATTTTCATACTTATATCTTAAAAAAAGTAAGCAAAATTTAAATGGTAAATCACTTATTTGCGTATCAAAGGGTGTTGAAAAAGAAATAATACAAGGGGATTTAATTAACCCAAGTGCAATTGCGACTATTTACAACCCGTTCGATTTTGAAAAAATAAGACAGCAAGCAAATGAGCAAAATAACAATATCCCAAATGAGCCCTACTTAATTCATGTAGGAAGACTCGCCAAACAAAAACGCCACGATATATTATTTGCAGCATTTGCAAAGCTTGATAAAAAATACAAGTTAGTACTTTTATGTAATAAACCGGCTAAAGCGCTAAAGCTTGCACAGGAATACGGCATAGAAAAACAGTTAGTAGTGCCAGGATTTCAACAAAACCCGTACAACTGGATTAAGCATGCCAAAGCTTTAGTGTTGAGTTCTGATTTTGAAGGACTTCCAACGGTATTAATTGAGGCTTTAGCGGTGGGTACTCCGGTAGTTAGTACTAATTGTACATTTGGACCAAGCGAGATATTAACAGGCGAGCTAAGTAAATATTTAGTACCCGTTCAGCAAAGTGAGGCATTAGCCAATGCCGTTAAGCAGGTGCTAGCAGATAAGCCAAATGTAGAAAACGCAGATATTCTAAAACAAGTACAGGCAGAGCAGGTTGCTCTGCAGTATTTAGCATTGGCTAACTAAGTTAACTTATATTAGGTTAACTTATATTAGCGAGTGCTTTGAGGTAGTTGCTATGCAGAGTTTGCCAGTCAGTCGCTTGCCAATTAAATGACTCGTTTCGACCTTGTTCTTTTAAAAATGAGCGCTCAAGTCGTTCCATATTACTTTGTTGCCACTGCACATTAGGCATTTTTATTTCACCTCTATCAAAGTCGATAATGTACACATCACCAGTATCATCAAACAAAATGTTATTAATGTTTAAATCGGCGTGATAAACACCTTTTGAATGAAATAGCGCGATTGTTTTAGCTATGCGCTCCAACTCATCTTCGGTCAATGGGCGTTCAATTAATACATCGAGTACACTTTTAGCGCCTTTAACAGCCTCGGTAATAATATCACCACGATAAATTAATCCGCTGCGGGTTACTTTAGCTGCAATAGGGGTTGGTACGTTTAAACCAAGCTCTATAAGTTTACTCATTAAGCTAAACTCTTTATACACACGGGTTTGTTCAAGTCCTGGGTATAAATATTGATCGCTTAGCAATTTACCTACTAAGCCACCGCGCCAATAATGCCTAAGTACGGCTGTTAATTCGTCTTGCTTAAAAAACCACGCAGTTGCTCGACCTTTTTTAGCGCCCACAATTTTATTTTGTTGTTGCCAATAATTTGCATCAAACCAATCGAGGGTAATTTGGCTCGTGTATTTAGGGTGGCTTAATACAGTGTGATTGCCTTGCACGTGTTGTTTAAACATAGCTCTGCGTAATTGCTAAATAATGTGCCTATATTAGCGCGTTTTAAAGCTGAGGATAAGTGCTTGCAATAGCGTGATTATAATTTAAGATCGGCTTTTGTATTTAATACCTAAGGGAATGTGTGACTCAAGCTCCTAACTATTCATCTATTTGTATATTAAGACTCTCAGCCATTGGTGACGTATGTCATGGTGTGAGTGCTGTACAAGCCATTCAAAAAGCACACCCAAATGCAAAAATCACCTGGGTTATTGGTAAAATAGAAGCGATGTTACTTGCCGACTTACCGGGTGTTGAGCTGGTGGTATTTGATAAAAAACAAGGTAAAGCAGCACTTAAAAGCTTAAAGCAACGCTTTAAAGATCAACAGTTTGATGTACTACTTAATATGCAAGTTGCATTAAGGGCTGGGTTTGTAGCGCGTTGTATTCCTGCAAAAGTAAAAATAGGGTTCGATTGGGCACGTTCAAAAGAATTGCACAGCTTGTTTATTAATAAACGAATAGCCCCAGAAGCTCAGGCGCATGTGCTTGAAGGCTTTAAAGGTTTTGCAAAAGCCATTGGTGTAGCTGATTATAAACCGAGTTGGGACATGCCATATACAGAGCAAGACCAAGCGGTTGCTGATGAACTACTAACACCAGAGTACCTAACTAATAAACTGTTAGTAATATCGCCAGCAGCAAGTAAAGCACAGCGCAATTGGCTCGCTGATCGTTATGCAGCATTGGCTGATTATGCAAATGAGCAAGGCTTTAAGGTGGTATTGACGGGGGGGCCAACAGAACTTGAAATTAACCTAGCAAATAGTATTGTTGAGTATAGTAAAACACCTATTTTAAATTTAGTGGGTAAAACGAAACTCAAAGAGTTGTTGTGCGTGTTAAAGCGTGGCAGCTTAGTGCTTGCGCCCGATACGGGTCCTGCACATATGGCGGTAACGGTTGGTACGCCGGTTATTGGTTTATACGCACATTCAAACCCAGCACGCACAGGTCCTTACTTATACCAAGACTACGTGGTAGAGGTTTATCATCAAAATTTGCTTAAGCAAACTGGTAAAACAGCTGAGCAAGTGCCGTGGGGTACGCGCGTAAAAGGCGATGATTTAATGAGCCAAATTACAGTTGATGACGTAAAAGCGATGTTTGATCATGTTGTACAAAAAGAGTCTTTGTAATGAATGCACAAAAAAAAAATAAAGCACTTTTTTTAGACCGAGATGGCGTAGTAAATGTTGACCATGGTTATGTGTATCAAAGCGATAAATTTGAATTTATTGAAGGTGTTTTTAGTACTTGTAAAGCATTTTATGATGCGGGCTATAAAATCATAATCGTCACTAATCAATCTGGAATTGGTCGAGGTTATTACACCGAAACTGATTTTTTAGCACTGACCGACTGGATGAAAGACCAATTTAGTGCCCACAGCATTGAAGTTACCGATGTGTATTTTTGCCCTCATCACCCTAAAAAGGCGCACCCTGAATATTTGAAAGAGTGCAGTTGCAGAAAGCCTGCGCCAGGTATGTTATTACAAGGCATACAAGAGCATAATATCGACCCTGCTTGCAGCATTATGGTGGGTGACAAACTCAGTGATATGGAGGCTGCGAAAAAAGCAGGGATCACTACCCGCGTTTTAGTGCATTCAGGTCAAAGCTTTGATGAAAGTGCTAAGCAAGAGGCTGATTTAATTATCGATTCTATAAACAGTTTACCTGCACTTTTAAATACATAAATAAACTAAACAGATTAGCCTGTAAACTGGCAGGAATTCCTTCCAGTGTAGGGCGTTTACGACGAACTGCAAACCGTGCATTTTCCCCATTAAACTTTTACAATACCCCCCATAATAAACAGTCGCTTAAATGTGGTTGTTTACCCGTTCAAATAAATGGAGAACACAGATGAGAGCATCTGCTTTTTTTAGCCAGTTACAACAGCAAATTGAAGACGTAAAAACCGAAGGTTTGTATAAAAGCGAACGTATTATTAAATCTCAGCAGCAAGCTCAAATCGAAGTTGCGTCAGGTAAAGTAATCAACTTTTGTGCTAATAACTACTTAGGTTTAGCTAATAGCCCAGAGCTAATTGAAGCTGCGCAAAACGGTTTAAATAATCATGGTTTTGGTGTTGCGTCTGTTCGTTTTATTTGTGGTACGCAAGATATTCATAAAACACTAGAGAAAAAAATCAGTGAGTTTTTAGAAACAGAAGATACGATTTTATATTCTTCATGTTTTGATGCAAACACAGGCTTGTTTGAAACCATTTTAGGCGCAGAAGACGCTATTATTTCTGATTCATTAAACCATGCATCAATTATTGATGGTGTACGTTTGTGTAAAGCCAAGCGTTTTCGTTATGGAAATAACGATATGGCTGATCTTGAAAAGCAACTTATTGCAGCAGATGAAGCCGGCGTTAAAACGAAACTAATAGCTACTGATGGCGTGTTCTCTATGGACGGCGTTATTTGTAATTTAGAAGCTGTGTGCGACTTAGCCGATAAATATGATGCACTTGTAATGGTTGATGACTCTCATGCTGTTGGCTTTGTTGGCGAAAACGGTAAAGGTACACCTGAGTACTGTAATGTATTAGACCGTGTAGATATTATTACCGGCACATTAGGCAAAGCGCTAGGCGGCGCTTCAGGTGGTTATACTTCAGGTAAAAAAGAAATTGTTGAATGGTTACGCCAACGTTCGCGCCCATACTTGTTCTCAAACTCATTAGCACCTTCAATTGTTACTGCATCAATTAAAGTACTTGAAATGCTAGAAAATGGCGGCGAGCTTCGCGCTAAACTTTGGTCAAATGCTAAATATTTCCGTGAGCAAATGGAAGCTGTTGGTTTTACGTGTGCAGGTAAAGATCATGCAATCATCCCAGTAATGCTGGGAGATGCAAAAGTAGCCTCGTTAATGGCTGATAAGTTACTTGTTGAAGGTATTTACGTCACTGGTTTTTCATTCCCTGTAGTACCAAAAGGGCAAGCGCGTATTCGTACACAAATTTCAGCGGCGCATAGTATTGAGCAACTCGATATTGCTATTGATGCATTTACCCGCATTGGTAAAGAAATGGGCGTTATTTAATTTTATTTTAAACCGAAGCCTTGCTTCGGTTTTTTAGTTGAGTGTGAATTATGAAAGCATTATCTAAATTAAAAGCAGAACCGGGCATTTGGATGACAGATGCGCCAAAGCCAGAAGTGGGTCATAACGACTTACTGATTAAAATTCGTAAAACAGCTATTTGTGGTACCGACGTACATATTTACAAATGGGATGAATGGGCAAGCAAAACTATTCCTACTCCAATGGTTGTTGGTCACGAGTATGTTGGTGAAGTCGTTGATATGGGCCAGGAAGTTCGTGGCTTTAAAGTAGGTGACCGCGTATCGGGTGAAGGTCATATTACGTGTGGGCACTGTCGTAACTGTCGTGCTGGGCGTGTACATTTATGCCGAAATACAACAGGCGTAGGTGTAAACCGTGAAGGTGCATTTGCAGAGTATTTAGTTATTCCTGCATTTAATGCATTTAAAATTCCAGATAACATTTCTGACGAACTGGCTTCTATTTTTGACCCGTTTGGCAATGCAGTTCATACCGCATTATCGTTTGACTTAGTTGGCGAAGATATACTTATTACTGGTGCAGGCCCAATTGGTATTATGGCAGCAGCGGTTGCAAAACACGTTGGTGCTCGCCACGTCGTTATTACCGACGTAAATGAATACCGCCTAGATTTAGCCCGCAAAATGGGTGCATCACGTGCTGTAAACGTGGCAAGCGAAAAGCTTGAAGATGTAATAAAAGACTTAGGTATGACAGAGGGCTTTGATATTGGTCTTGAGATGTCAGGTGTGCCAAGCGCTTTTAATTCAATGCTTAATAACATGAACCACGGCGGTAAAATTGCCATGCTAGGTATTCCACCATCTGATATGGCAGTTGATTGGAACCAAGTTATTTTTAAAGGTTTAGTGATTAAAGGTATTTACGGTCGCGAAATGTTCGAAACGTGGTACAAAATGGCAAGCTTGATTCAATCTGGTCTTGATTTGAACCCAATTATTACACATCAGTATTCTGTGGATGACTTCCAAGCTGGCTTTGATATGATGATTTCAGGTCAGTCAGGTAAAGTAATTTTAAACTGGGATTAGTTCCTAACTAAATTACAAGAAGGGCGGCTTTAGCCGCCTTTTTTATACTATTAATTAAAGAGACTTCAATGGCATTTAAACACATTTCTATAGCGCAAACGTTAGAACTTCTAGATAAAGAAGACGTTGTAATTGCAGATATTCGCGATCCAAATTCGTATCAAGCTGGTCGTATTCCAGGCTCAGAAGCACTTTCTAACGGTAATATTGCACAATTTATGATGGAAAAAGAATTCGATCAGCCAATTATTATTGTGTGTTACCACGGTATGAGCTCTCAGGGCGCAGCTAGTTATTTAGTTGAGCAAGGTTTTGAAGACGTATACAGCATGGATGGCGGTTTTACTGCTTGGGAAGCGTCTTATAGCGAGAAAGTAGAACGATGATAGAGCTTGGCAGTTTAAATAACCCACGCGCCGCACAAGGCTTTATAGATTATTTAAAAAGCCAAGGCCTAGATGCAAAGATACACTCAGCAGATGGCAGTAATGTCATTATTAGCGTGACTGAGGAGGACTTTCATCAAGTTCAGCCTTTATGGGTTGAGTTTACACAAAACCCTAATCATGAAAAATACCAGCAAGCATCTTGGGATGTAGGCAGCACACAATCGCCGCTTAAATATCAAGGGCAATCACTTAATCTTATGGCGCGGTTTAAAGCGCTTAGCTGGCTTAACCAAACTGTTAGCATATTGAGTATTGTTATTTATGTCGCTTTTTTATTGGGTGGATTTGATGAAATTTATACAGTTCTGCAATTTAATCCATCACAACCACTAAGCTGGCTAACTCCCGCGCTTGTGCATTTTAGCGCGATCCATATTGTGTTTAATTTAATTTGGTGGATGTCGCTTGGCGACAATATCGAAAAGCAATGCGGAAAACTCAGCTTAATAGGTTTGTTTTTAGTGACTGCGCTTATTAGTAATTGGGCGCAATACCTAATGGTTGGTCCCAACTTTGGCGGTTTGAGTGGCGTAGTATATGGGTTACTTGGTTTTTGTTGGATTCATAGCTTTTTAAATCCGAACAAACCTGCGCTGGTTAGTACGGCTATTGTTGGTTTTATGTTGATTTGGTTAGTGCTTGGGTTTGCAGATGTATTGTTTGTAGGTATGGCTAATTGGGCGCACTTAGGTGGATTAGTTAGCGGTATGGCTTTTGCCTACACCGCCAAAGTATTTAACGCAAAACGTTAAATACTAATGATATAAATATTTAGTGAACAAGACTTCACGGATGATCTCTTGTCCTGTTTCTTCTTTTAAGAGGCTTTTTAGTTTTTCGGCGCACTTTGCGCGTATTTCTTCACGGCCAGTAAGGGATTTTATTTTTTCTTCAGGCTCTTTAGATAAAATCTCTACTAGGGCATCACGTAGTAATGGCGTGTGGTGCTCTACTACTGCAATATCTGAAGTGTCATTAAGCATTAAATCAATAGTTACACGTACATAGCCCATTTTTTTACTTGATGCGCCAATGTAGTTGGTGATTATATCGGGCTCAAAACCAAAATAACCAACTGTAGATTCAGCACGAGCTGTAAAGCTTATGACACTTACAAAGAACGTAAAAAGACCTGCGTATACTATTTTTTTCATATTTAAAGCGTTTCTTAAAACTTGTTACAAATAGTTTATACTTAATAGTGGGTAATAAACAGCGCCAAGCTATTATATATGGTTATAAAACATCACTTTTTCAAAAGCTTTGGCAATGGTATCATCTCGTTGTTTTTTATTTTGTTGAGCTATTGTGATTACTTATCCTCTGTCTATATCTGCTAATTGGCAGTCCACTTCATATGTAAGTGACTTATCTCCTCTAGAGCAAGAATGGCTTTTTGAACCTAATTCTTTAACTGCTAAATTAAAAAGTAAATCACAAATTTTTAGTGTAAGAGTATTAAGCGAGCAGTTATTTACTTTAAGTCTAGAGCAAAAGTTATTACTAAACTGTAGCGCTAAAACAGCTATTAATAGAGAAGTACTCTTATTGTGCGATAACAAACCTGTGGTATACGCACAGAGCTGGCTTCCTAAAAATGATTCGAGCAATCCTTTGCACAATATGGGTGAACGACCTCTTGGTGATGTGATTTTTCAAGACCCAGCACTAAAACGAACGGATATAGAAATTGCTTATTTTGATGCCAAGCACCCCGTTCAGCAATTAGTTGCAAAATTAGACCTACCCGGAAAAAACTTACTCGGTCGTCGAAGTGTGTTTTCGCTACGAGAATATAAATTTTTAGTGTGTGAAGTGTTTTTACCAGGAGCATATTTATACTCATGAAATTAGCCGTTTTAAAGCCAAAACATATTTCTTACTATATACAGCTAATGCGTATAGATAAGCCCATTGGTACCTTGTTATTACTTTGGCCAACATACTGGGCTTTATGGCTTGCTAATAGTGGGATGCCGAGCTTACTCAACTTTATTATATTTACGCTGGGCGTTGTTGTTATGCGAAGTGCAGGGTGTGTAATTAATGATTTTGCAGATAGGAAAATAGACGGCTCTGTAAAACGCACAGCTCAGCGGCCGCTAGCTTCAGGGCGGGTTAGTAGTGGTGAAGCACTTAGCCTATTTTTACTGCTCATAGTTATTGCGTTTATTTTAGTATTAATGCTTAGCGTTAATACTATTTTGCTTTCTTTTGGTGCTTTGGCTTTAGCCTTTTGCTACCCTTTTATGAAACGCTATACGCAATTACCACAAGTTGTTTTAGGTGCTGCATTTGGTTGGGCTATTCCAATGGCCTATATGGCTTCAATAAATGCATTACCTCAGCAGGCATGGTTATTATTTATAGCCAACATTTGCTGGACAGTCGCTTATGACACTATGTATGCGATGGTTGATAGAGATGACGATTTAAAAATAGGGGTAAAATCAACCGCTATTTTATTTGGTAAATACGACCGCCACATAATCTTTTTACTTAATGCTGTATTTATATCGCTGGTTGCGTTTATTGGTATAAGTAATCATTTAAGTGTCGCGTTTGGCATTGGTTTGAGTGTGGCTGCTGGTTTATTGGCATATCAACAAACGCTTATTCATAAACGTGAAAGAGATGCCTGCTTTAAAGCGTTTTTAAATAATCATTATGTGGGCTTGGCTATCTTTATAGGGTTATTACTTTCATACCCAATAGCATTTTAAAGCCTTAATAAAGGCTGTTAAAATTCTCTATTTAGAGCTATCGGGGTGGATCAATAATGCCGCTAATAGAGGCGTTTTTTCTAAACCATCCAGCAATAGAATAGCGTTCGTCAACTGCAGGGAGCACTTCATGAGCAAAACGTTCGCTTTCAAACATAACCAATGTGCCAGCAGTTGGTTTAATGGTTATTTCTACTTCTTTACTTTTAGGTTTATATATAACAAGTTCGCCACCTTGCTCTGGCGTATTTAAATAAAGCACCGTTGTAAATACACGATTAGATCGACCTTTAAATGCATCTAAGTGTTTTTTGTAAAAATCACCCTGTGTATATTTTGCATAATGGCATTCGTAATCAAATAGCCCCATAAAAAAGCTACGATTTAACGTGGTTTTTATACTTTGCATTATTGCTTGATACGTAAGCTGTGCTTGAGAGCTGCCGTCAAACCAATAGGTTTTGTCAGTGCGAATAGTTTTATCTATTTGTAAGTTATTTAATCGACCAATACCGGCAAGGCTAAAGTGGGGGTTTATACGGTGACAATCTGCAACTAAATCGTTAACTAAATCGGCAATAAGCGCGTTATGAATTACGGTGTATCCTTGGCGTTCTATATCATCTAAATAGACATCAGGACCAAAAAGTGTGTTCATTCACATCAGCTGTTTAAAAAAGGTGCGACAGTGTAGCCGAAAAGCGATTTAAAGCTACTGTTTATTGTGCCGCACTTTTTCAAAAAGAAGGGTTAGTTAAATGCAGCTCCCGCCTTTTTTATAAGCGACAACAAGTGTTCTACATGTTCGGTAATAGACGTTTGTTGGCTTGTCTGTACAACGAGTTGTTCGTGATTTAAATCTTTATTTGTTTTTAGTTGCACGAGTTCAGAGTTCTCTGCGATTGTGTTCGCATGCTCAATGCTTGCTATAGCAAAGTGATCTGATTTAACTACACCAGCCATTACTTGCTCAATGCTACCCACTTTAATACTTGATGATTTATTTAAAGAATCAATTGCTTCATTAAGCATAGTTTGCACTTGTTTAGATTGAGAGAAGCAGCCAAACATAGGGTAGCTATCAAGATTTTGCTTACTTATATCGTTTTTATGTGCAAGAGGGTGATTTTTTGAAACAAATAATACAAGCTGATCAGGTAAGTGAATGTCACTGCCAATACTATTAATAGCTTGAGAGTATACACTTATGTCTATTTCACCTTGTTGGAGTCTGCGTGTTAGCTCTTGTTGATCTTGTAACTGCATTTCAATTTTTATATGAGGATATTGAGCTAAAAACTGTCCACAAGAAATAGGTACTATGCTGCTTGCCTTATTGGTATAGCCAATAACAAGTTTTTCATTAGCATTACCGTTTACTGATTGAAAAATCCGTTTTTTCGTTAGCTCAAGTTCCGATAGAGTCGTTTTAGCATATTCAAGGAAAAGTTCGCCTTCAGGCGTTAATTTAACAGAACGAGTTGAGCGTTTTACTAACTCATATCCCATTTCATTTTCAAGTGTTTGAATGCTGCGCGTTAGCGCTGAAGTACTAATTTGGGTTTGTTCAGCTGCTTGTCTAAAGTGACGTAATACACCAAGTGCTACAAATTGCTCTAATTGTTCAAATCTCACTTTATAGTCCCTTTTTATAAGTAAGTCGCAGATACCACGGATATCAAATATATTAATTTTTATTCTAAAGTTTAGTAAAATTCTATATTGAAATACGGTTGCAAGTTCATACGTGTTTCCAGCAGGATACCCCCCTTTTAGTATTAATTAAAGAGGAAAGCGACCAAATAGTATTACTTTTTTAATTGATAACTAGTTGTTTATTGTGTTTTGTCTATATTTTTGCAATTAACTATCTAGGCAAAGTTATTTTAACTCAGTGGGTTAGTTAGGAGATTGGAATTTAATTGTTCTAATTAATAAAAAAGTACGCCCCAAGATAGGGCGCACATATAACATGATTATGACAAATAATAGGGTGTTTTATCTATAAGAGTTTATTTTACAAAATTTCTATTTATTCGGCTGCTTAATGGTTTATTTTCAATGCTTTGTAGTTCTATTTCAATCGCATCACAAGAAATATGTATTTCGAATAAAGACGTTAATAACGATAAACTTAAGCAAGCTAAGCTAATGCCAAATAAAATAATCCCTGTGGTATTAAATTCAATAAATAAAGCAAACATCGAAAATGTACACAGTAAAAAAGAGGCTACGCCGTATACCTGCATTGTTCTGATTAAGTTTATTCGTTTACGTAAGTTAGTGATTTGAGCGACTACAACAGGTCGGATAGATTCACCTTCGCGTGCATTTAACTCCCTAATTAATTGCGCTAAAACTAAAAATCGGTTTGTATAGGCTAATAATAGCAGCGATATGGCCGGAAAAAGTAAGCCCGGGGTTGTAAGTGTCATGTTTATTCCTTAAAAGTGCAGCATGCTAATAATTTAGCGTAGGATATTGTTAACACAAAATAAATGAGGTGAATATTGCAAAATATTAATAATAAAAATTCAACTGATAGCTCTTTTCAATGGGTTACAATTTATAAAGCCGAAAATACCCTTGAAGCTAATATTATTAAAGGTTTAATACAAACCAGTGGCATCGAATGCAAAATAAAAGGTGAGATGCTCCAAGGCGCATTGGGAGAAATTCCATTTGATCAAGCACAAGTTAGTGTGCAGGTTTATGCGATAAAAGAGCGCCATGCGCGCCAAATATTGGTAAACTATCAACAAGTAAAACAATCCGCTCCAGATTGGGTATGCCCTAACTGTAATGAGCATAATGGATCAACATTTGATTTTTGTTGGTCGTGTGAGACGTTAAAGAATGACTAAAGCAAATAATTTTCAGCGTATTAGAGAGCTTAACTATTTACAAAAAGCTGTTTTAGCAAGTGCTTTAATAGAGCGAATGCTGCCAAATTACGGTTTATTTAGCGAAGCAACGGGGTTTGGTGATGAAACCTTACTTCGTAATTCGCTTAATGTTTGTTGGGAAAAAATATTACTGCCTAAAAGTAAAATAGATCTCGAAAAACAAGTTGAAAAAATAGAACCGAATGTTCCTGAACTTGCTGATTTTGATATGTTTGGTACTTACCCTGCTATTGATGCTGCAACGTCTTTACTTAGCTTAATGCATGGTTTAATGGCGCAAGATGAGCAAGAGTTCATTAGTGTCAGTAAAATATCTCAAGCAACAGTGGCCCGCTTTATTGAATATCAAATGACGGTTGAAGGTGAGGTTGCAGATAACACGGCCGTTAGAGAGCATCCATTAATGCAATACGAAATTGAAGTATTAGGTGAGCTAATTGATTTTGTAGAAAATATGGGGCGTATTACCTCTGATAGCGTGAAGGCACTTAAAAAGTTTGCTCTAGAAGATGGCCAAACAAATATTGGCCTTACGTTATAAAAACAGCGAAGTGAAATTTTAAAGGCAGGAGAAGTACAGTGCGAATTTTAGGCATTGAATCGTCATGTGATGAAACAGGTATTGCAATATACGATGACGAAAAAGGCTTGTTAGCTCATCAATTATACAGCCAGGTAAAAGTACACGCTGATTATGGCGGTGTAGTACCGGAACTTGCATCGCGCGATCATGTTCGTAAAACGCTACCACTTATAGACGCAGCTTTTGCACAAGCGGGTTGCGGCCCAGAAGATTTAGACGGTATTGCTTATACTGCAGGCCCAGGTTTAGTTGGAGCATTGTTGGTAGGTACTTCTATTGGTCGTTCATTAGCATACGGTTGGGATATTCCAGCTGTTGCTGTTCATCATATGGAAGGGCATTTACTTGCTCCGATGCTTGAAGAAAATATTCCTGAGTTTCCGTTTATTGCATTGCTTGTATCGGGCGGTCATACCATGATGGTTAAAGTAGCGGGTATTGGACAATACGAAGTACTAGGTGAGTCAGTTGATGATGCCGCAGGCGAAGCCTTTGATAAAACGGCTAAGTTACTTGGTCTTGACTACCCTGGAGGTCCGCGCTTAGCCAAAATGGCCGAACAAGGCGTTGCGAAGCGCTTTATTTTTCCTCGCCCGATGACCGACAAACCAGGTCTTGATTTTAGTTTTAGTGGTTTAAAAACTGCAGCATCAATCACTATTCGTGAAAATGACGATGACGATCAAACTAAAGCTGATATAGCGCATGCATTTCAAACAGCGGTTATTGATACGTTGGTTATTAAGTGCAAGCGAGCGCTTAAACAAACAGGTATTAAGCGTTTAGTAATCGCCGGTGGCGTAAGTGCAAATACACAGCTTCGATTGCAGCTTGAACGCGTAATGAAAGGTATGAAAGGCGAAGTTTTTTATCCGCGTACTGAATTTTGTACCGACAACGGTGCAATGATTGCTTATGCAGGAATGCAACGTTTAAAAGCAGGGCAATTTGCCACGCTTGATATGAAAACAAAACCTCGTTGGCCTATAGATAGCCTTGAGCCGATTTAATGACTCATATTTTAGATATTTTTGTTTTCATCGGTGGGTGCTTTTTTAGCACCCACTTTTGGTTCTTCCCCGCTAAATAATCGAATAATATTAGTACGGTGACGAAATATAATTAACAGCGTGATAAAAGTAACGGGAAGAGTATAAAGTGGCTTTATCAGCCATGTATATAAGGGCGCTAAAGATACAGCTACAAGCGCTGCCAGCGATGAATAGCGTGTTATTGCCACTATAACTAACCAAGTGCATACAAGTAAACCAGCCAATGATAAGCCAATAGGTAATAATGAGCCAAATGCCGTTGCTACGGCTTTACCTCCTTTGAAGCTAAAAAACAGTGGGTACATATGACCTAAACAAGCAGCTACTGCGACTAATCCAAGCTCTAAAGGTTCAACTTCTAAAAAATAAGCCCCCCATACTGGAATAGTGCCTTTTAAAATATCAAACACTAAAACCAAGCAAGCCGGAAATGCTCCGCCTAATCTATAAACATTTGTAGCCCCTGGGTTGTTAGAACCACTATTACGAGGGTCAGGGAGTTTGAACAACCGCGACACTAAAATAGCCGACGAAATCGACCCAAGTAAATAAGCTAAAACAAACATTAAAGTGGCTAACACACGCTTCCTTATTTTTTAATTACTATACCAATTGATAGTACTTTTAAGCTATTATTGGCAGCAAAATTTATCGTGAAAATTATTAACAGGCTATTTAATAGCTAGTTTGGTTATTTTGCTATTGTAGAAGTTATTTTCACATATTTAAACACTGGCTAAACCATATACAGTATTAATTTTATTGATGCTTTGTATAGTTGCTTAGTCGTTTGTTGTTATTTGGAGTATCAATGGATAAGGTTTTTATATCTCAATTGCACGTCGACACTATTATTGGAGTGTACGACTTTGAAAAAGAAAGTAAACAGAGCCTTTATTTTGATATTGAAATGCTTAGTGATATTAAGCCTGCAGCCGAAAATGACGATATTAATTTAGCACTGGATTACTCAAAAGTAAGCGAACGCGTTATTAAGCACTGCACTGCAAAACCTGTTGAGTTGCTAGAGACTTTGGTTGAGCAGTTGGCTGAGATTATTTTAAGCGAGTTTAATACGCCACAAGTTACTATAAGAGTAAGTAAACCTGCAGCAGTAGCACAAGCACAAACTGTGGGTGTTGAAATTACACGTGTTAAGGCAACTGACTAAATGGCTCAAATTTATATCAGCCTAGGGTCAAATATAAATAAAGCGCATTATATACAATGTGCATTAATTGCACTTAAGCAGCACTTTGAGCACATTGTGCACTCGTCTGTTTTTGAAAGTGAAGCAGTTGGGTTTGCTGGCAATAATTTTTATAATTCAGTAGTTGGCGCTACAACTGATATGTCGCTTGCTGATGTATGCGCTTTATTAAAACAAATAGAGCGTGATAATGGGCGTACAGCGAACGATAAAAAATTTAGTCCACGAACGCTCGATTTAGATTTACTGTTTTATGATGATGTAACTTGCGATTCCCCAGCGCAATTACCACGTGATGAAATAACTAAAAATGCATTTGTATTACAACCTCTGAGTGAGGTTGCCCCAGATTTTTATCATCCTGTAGCTAAGCAAACGATTGCGCAGTTATGGAATGAATATAATAACCCTCAACAAAAGCTATGGAAGGTGGAGTTTTCTAACCTATGAGTATTATCGAAATAATTATTTTAGCCCTCATACAGGGATTTACTGAGTTTTTACCAATATCGAGTTCTGCGCATTTAATTCTCCCATCGCAAATTTTAGGCTGGGAAGATCAAGGGCTTGCGTTTGACGTAGCAGTACATGTTGGTACTTTAATAGCCGTTGTTATTTATTTTCGTAAAGAAGTAGTAGATATACTAAGCGCATGGTTTAAATCTTTTGGTAAGCAAGGCACTACCGATGACAGTAAATTAGGCTGGTGGATTATACTAGGTACAGTGCCTGCCGCTATTTTAGGTTTACTTTTAAAAGACTTTATTGAGTTATATTTGCGAAGCGCTTGGGTAATTGCTACTACCACCATTGTATTTGGTTTATTGCTTTGGTACGCGGATGCAAAAGGGAAACAAATTAAAACTATTTATCAGCTCAATTGGAAAACGGCACTTATCATTGGTTTCGCACAAGCTGTTGCAATGATCCCGGGTACTTCTCGATCAGGTATCACGATGACTGCTGGTTTAATGTTGGGTATGAATAAGCAAAGCGCAGCGCGTTTTTCGTTTTTACTAGCGATTCCGATTATTTCTATGATGGGGCTTTATTATATTGCAGAGCTTGCACTGGGTGACCATGTAGTTGATTGGAATACATTATTACTGGGTGTGGTGCTATCGTTCTTATCGGCTTATGCATGTATATTTATGTTTTTAAAAGTAATAGAGCGAATGGGTATGTTGCCATTTGTAATATATCGTTTATTACTCGGTGTAGGCTTGATTGTATTTTTAATGATGTAGAAAATAATCGCCTAACAAAAAAGCCTTCTGACTAAGAAGGCTTTTTTGTTATCAAGTGGATATTTTGGCACGAGTGAAATGCTTACTCGCAATGGTAACTAAGCACGAATTTTGGCATTATAGCGCCATTAAACTTTGCATAGCTGTAAAGTGAGCATACGATTTAAGGAAAGTATATGCATATACATATTTTGGGCATTTGTGGCACGTTTATGGGTGGTATTGCAGCCATTGCTAAATCATTAGGTCATAAAGTAACGGGTTCTGATCAAAACGTTTACCCACCAATGAGTACGCAACTTGAAGAGCTTGGCATTGAACTGACTCAAGGCTACGACGTATCTCAATTAGAGCCAAAACCAGATATGGTAGTTATCGGTAATGCAATGAGCCGTGGTAACCCGTGTGTTGAATATGTGCTTGATAAAGGCCTGCCTTATACATCTGGCCCTGAATGGCTTAAACATAACCTATTACAAAACTCGTGGGTACTTGCTGTAGCCGGTACGCATGGTAAAACAACCACAGCAAGTATGCTTGCGTGGGTATTAGAGTACGCAGGTTTAAAACCAGGGTTTTTAATTGGCGGTATAGTCCAAAATTTTGGTGTATCGGCCAAAGTAGGTGAAACGCCATTTTTTGTTATTGAAGCCGATGAATACGACACAGCTTTTTTTGATAAGCGCAGTAAGTTTGTCCATTACCTTCCGCGTACACTTATATTAAATAATCTTGAATTCGATCACGCTGATATTTTCGAAGATTTAAACGCAATAAAAAAACAATTTCATCACTTAATGCGTACATTACCTCAAAGCGGCAAGGTAATTTGGCCTAAGCAAGACGTAGCGCTTAATGACGTAATAGCACAAGGGCTTTGGAGCGAAAGCGAAACACTCGGTGATGACTGGGGCTATGAATTAATAAAAGCCGATGGTAGTGAGTTTAATGTACTTTTAAATAACGAAAAGCAGGGTACTGTTTGCTGGCAAGCAATAGGCGAGCATAACGTTAAAAATGCAATTATGACTATCGCAGCAGCGCGCCATGTGGGTATAGCTGTTGATCATAGTATTGATGCCTTAGGAGAATTTATTAGCCCTAAAAGGCGTATGGAGCTAAAGGCTGATATTAATAATATTAAGGTGTATGACGATTTTGCGCATCACCCAACAGCAATTAAAACTACGCTTGCAGGACTGCGCGCAAAAGTAGGTAATGAAAAAATTATCGCTATTTTAGAGCCGCGCTCAAACACTATGAAAATGGGCGTGCACCAATATACATTATTAGATTCACTGCGTGATGCTGACGACGTACTACTTTTTGAACCAGAGAATCTAAATTGGTCGCTAAAAGAGCAAGCAGATAAAGCAGGCATGCAGTGCTTTAGCAGCACGCAAACAATTATTGATACGGTGCTTGAAAATATTGAGCCTAATCAGCATATTTTAATTATGAGCAATGGCGGTTTTAATGGCCTTCATCAACACCTTGTTGATGGTTTAGCTGATAAATACAGCGGAGAATAGTGTGCAATTTAAAGATAGAATTACGCTCGCTTTTAGCGGTGCATCAGGTGCGCCTTATGGTTTAAGGTTACTTGAAGTGTTGCTTGAGCAGCAATTTCAAGTTTACGTACTTATCTCAAGTGCAGCGCGAGTGGTGCTTGATACAGAATCAAATATTAAGCTCTCTGGTAATGAAGACAAAGCCACTGAGCAGTTAAGTACGCTGTTTAATGCTAAATCTGGGCAGTTAAAAGTATACGGTAAAGATAACTGGTTTAGCCCTGTGGCTTCGGGCTCTGCGGCGCCTAAAAAAATGGTGGTATGCCCGTGTAGTGCAGGATCGGTTTCTGCAATTGCAGTAGGGGCGTCAGATAACTTATTAGAGCGCGCCGCTGATGTGGTAATTAAAGAACGCGGACAGTTAATTTTAGTGCCGCGCGAAACACCGTTTAACGAAATTCATTTAGAAAACATGCTTAAGTTATCTCGTTTAGGTGTGACCATAATGCCAGCAGCGCCTGGCTTTTATCATAAGCCACAAAGTATTGAAGACTTAGTTGATTTTATGGTGGCGAGAATTTTAGATCATTTAAATATTGAACATAACCTAACAAAACGTTGGGGTTATGGTGAGGGTAAGTAATGAATAAGCAAAATATTGCTTTAAATATAGAAGGCCTTACCAAGGTTTATAAAAATGGTGTTGAGGCTATTAAAGGCGTTGATTTACAAGTTAAAGAGGGCGACTTTTTTGCTTTACTTGGTCCAAACGGAGCAGGTAAATCAACCACCATTGGTGTTATTTCGTCACTTGTTAATAAAACAAAAGGCAAAGTAGAAGTATTCGGTTGTAATATTGATACTGACTTAGAAGCTGCAAAAGCGCATTTAGGCTTAGTGCCGCAAGAGTTTAATTTTAGCCAATTTGAAACGCTTAGCCAAATACTTGTTAACCAAGCCGGTTATTATGGTGTGCCACGTGGCGAAGCCCATAAACGTGCTGATAAATACTTAGCGCAACTTGGCTTACTTGAGAAAAAAGACAAACAAGCACGTACGCTTTCAGGCGGTATGAAACGCCGATTAATGATTGCGCGTGCCCTTATGCACGAACCTAAGTTGCTTATACTTGATGAGCCAACTGCGGGTGTAGACATAGAACTTCGCCGTTCAATGTGGGATTTTTTACGCCAAATAAATGAGCAAGGCGTTACTATTATTTTAACTACGCATTACCTTGAAGAAGCAGAGTTACTGTGTAAAAACATCGCCATAATCAATAATGGCCGAATTGTTGAAAACACGACCATTAAAGCACTGCTTGCAAAGCTTGATAAAGAAACCTTTATTTTAGATTTAAAAATGCCAGCAAACCCTGTAACGCTTGAAGGTTATAAATTTACCATGACGGACGATCACACTGTTGAAGTAGAAGTCGCTAAATCTCAAGGATTAAATGCGGTTTTTAGTGCATTAACAACTCAAGGTAATACTGTATTGAGTATGCGAAATAAAGCAAACAGATTAGAAGAGTTATTTGTTGGATTACTAGAGCAAGGGCGGGGCGAATAAATGTTTAAATATGGCGTAGCCTTAAAGAGTTTGTGGATCAAAGAGTGCATTCGTTTTTTACGTATTTGGGTGCAAACTTTAGTACCGCCAGCAATTACGATGAGCTTATATTTTGTTATTTTTGGTAACTTAATTGGTTCACGCATTGGCGACATGGGCGGCTTTAGTTATATGGAGTTTATTGTACCTGGCCTTATAATGATGTCGGTCATTACTAACTCTTATTCCAACGTAGCCTCTAGTTTTTACTCAACAAAGTTTCAAAAAAGCATTGAAGAGCTTTTAGTTGCACCTGTACCTAACTACATCATTGTTCTAGGTTATATGGGTGGCGGTATGACGCGCGGTATTATGGTGGGCTTTATAGTTACCTGTGTATCGTTATTATTTGTTGATATTCAAATTCATAATATTTTTGTAATTATGGCGACGGTTATTTTAACCTCAGCTGTGTTTGCTTTAGGTGGCTTAATTAATGCGATTTACGCAAACAGCTTTGACGATATAAGCATTATCCCCACCTTCATACTAACGCCACTAACTTACTTAGGCGGTGTATTTTATTCAATTACGTTGCTGCCTGAATTTTGGCAGAATGTATCACAAATCAACCCTATAATTTATATGGTTAACGCATTTCGTTATGGCTTTTTAGGTGTGTCGGATGTTGATTTGAGCGTGGCTCTTGGGGTTATTTTAGTATTTATAACAGCGTTATTTACATTAGCGCTTACATTGATCAAAAAAGGTGTGGGGCTAAGACACTAATGAGTGATGCAAATTCACGTAGTATTGTATCTAATCAAGCGGGTATTCACGAAAAGCTTGATGAAATAGTAAATAAGCACTTAGATGCTGAATTTAAAAAGCCAATTGCAGCGCATACCCAAGCCGCATTTGACGAGATTAATGCTAAAGTACAAGCCTTTAGTGGCCCGCTTATTTTAGACTCGTGTTGTGGCGTAGGTGAAAGCTCAGCTAACTTAGCTAAGCGCCACCCAGATGCACTTATAATTGGTATTGATAAATCGTCGCACCGATTAGATAAGCACGATGTTGAATATAAGCAAACCGACAGTGGTCAGTACATCTTAGTGCAAGCAGACTTAAACGACTTTTGGCGTTTAGCGGTTGCTGCTAATTGGCAACCTATACACCATTATTTGTTGTATCCAAACCCGTGGCCTAAATCTAAGCATATTCGTAGACGCTGGCATGGCGCGGCTATTTTTCCATTTATCGTTAAGTTAGGTGGAAAATTAGAAGTGCGCAGCAATTGGGATATTTACGTTAAGGAGTTTGCTCGGGCGCTTGAATTAACAGGCAACCCTTGCGATGTAACGCTTTATGAGTCAGACGATGCAATTACGCCTTTTGAGCGTAAATACTGGGCCAGTGGCCAGCAAAGCCACCGACTCGTTATTAACTTACCTCGCTAAAGTAAGTTAAAGTGCTAATTCTTCTTCTATAACCGTACTAACATGTGACACTGGGTGGGCAAAGTAGTTGCCTTGCATTAGTGTCACATTCGCCTTTTTAAGTGCGGTTACTATGGTTGCATTTTCTACCGACTCTGCCATTAATTGCAAACCAAGTTGATTAGCAAAACTGGCTATATGTTCAATAAATAAATAGATATCTTTGTCATTCACTATTTGCTTTATTAGTGCGCCATCTAGCTTAATACCATCTACTTCCAGCTTAAGTACGTTTGATATATTTGAATAACCACTACCAAAGTCATCAATAATAACCTTAACGCCTTTCGTTTTAACCATTCCAATAAATGCTTTTACCTCAGAAAAGTTGGCAATAGCTTGGGTTTCTAAAAGCTCTAGTGTGATATTACCAGGATGCGGGTAGCGCTTAAGTTCGTCCGCAATAAACTCACTTAAATTAGGGTCGAGCATATCTTGTGCTGTTATATTTAAACTCCAGCAAATATCGGTTTTTCTAAAGCGACTAACACATTGTGAAAATATAGTACGGGTAAGTATTCCGTCCATTCTTGAGCGAGTAACAACATTTAAAAATGCATCAGGTTTTAACACTTCCCCTTGCGCCGTTACCATTCGAGCTAAACATTCGTATTGAACGACCTTGTTGGTATTTGTATCAATAATGGGTTGAAAGTAAGGCACTATACGGTTGTTATCAAACGCTTCACGCACCTCTTTAGCCATTTCAACATTGTATTGATATTGCGTTTTTACATCGTGTAGCGCTTTTGAGTAGTTAACTACGCTATGCCTGCCTTGTTTAGCTTGCAGCGCCGCTATATGAGCGTTTTCAAGTAGTAGCGATTTATTGCCACTGGCAATACCTGCACATAGAGTTATATAAATAAAAGGGTCAGTTAACACTGGGGTATTAAAGTTATATGTTTTTACGAGATCGGTAAATTCGTCATTACTCATTTCTTTAGGAGCGAGTAATACTATTTTGTTGGTTGCTAGTCTGTATATATGGCAATGCGCAGAGCTTCTGAGTTTAAAGTGAATAAGTAAGTTTTTCATTACTTTGTCACCCACTTCAGTGCCGTAGAAACTGTTTATATCTTCTATTTCATTAACCCAAATAACGGCTAACTGCATGTGATGAGCATTACTTTTTTTAATAAAGTACTCAAGAGCAATATGATTTGAAAAACCAGTACTTGAGTCAGTTGCTAAAGAGCGCTTTAGTAAATAAATATATATGGCGGCAACTAGTATCGCGATAAAAAAGAAGAAGCTCGCCATGGCAGCTGCTTTTGATACGCTTTCTTTAAGTTTCTCGTTTAAATTGTAAATAGTTATATCGGCACCCGTTAAATAGGTATTGCCGTTAATAGGGTCAACGTAAGGAATAAAAATAGTTTTAAAGTGGCCCCACTGATCGCTCGATATTTCAAATACAGGCTCGGTTGAGTAAAAAGCACTTATATTTGCATCGGTAGCTTCAGGGTAGAGATCTAAAAATTGAGTTACTTTGCCATTATTCTGATCGTCTTGCGTGTAGCTTGATGAGCTAAAAAGAACCTTTCCGTCTTTTAAAATCATTGAATACACATAAGCAATATCAAGTGCTTGAGCAAACTCAGAGAGCTGTTTACTCTTATTTTGATAGTAAGAAAAACTTATGTTGTCGCCTTGATTAACCGCACTTAAGTAATTTTCACCTAGAATATGTTTAACGCTGGTGGCGGCATTAAGTAAGCGATTATCAACCGACTGCATTATTTCAGCACGCGTGGTTTGGTAAGTGTAGTAAACATAGGTAAGCAAGCTTATTAAAAATAAGCTAAAGCCTGCCACTATCCAACTAACTTTGACTCTTCCTTCTGGCATATGTGTCCCTTTTTTGTTATCAAATTTATTATACCCAAAATAAGTAAATGCCCAATAAATAATTAGGTTTGGTAGAGTTTTAATTAGGGTCTGTTTATCTTTGCGGATTATAATTTGTTCAAACTAGGGGCGATTTAATCGCGGCGCGAGATTTGTAACCTAGTGGTCTAAGTAAAAACCGAGCAACAAAGAGTAAATAGACCCTAGGCAGAACCCTTTGGGCAGCGCCTGTTTGGCATTAATGCTACGTTATCGCCTATTTATGGGGAATAACCACACTACATAGGCGCTGCCTTGCCTAAATACCAAACAGGCTGCTGCAAATTTAACCTTGAAAGATAAATAGACCCTAAATTATCATTTTTTTGTCATCGCTTTGATTGCTTTTATAGGTTTAAACGAGACATTTTAGTTATATTGCAGTAAAGTTAGCGCAATTTTTAAAGAAACACGATTGCTCTAAATGTCCTAATAATTAGGCGTTTTTGATGGGTAAGCGCGTGTTTTAGCTACACACACTAGGTATTGAGATGGATCAAAAGCGTTGTGCCGTCGCCTCTAAAGAAAGCCTTAAGCGTATATTTACTGTACCTGAAGCGCCAGACTCAACTTTAAGCAAAATCGAGCTTGAAATTTCGAGTAATTTAGCAGGTTTTCTAAACGAAAATATAGCGGCAATTGAAAAACCATTACATGAAATCGAAAAAGATTTTCAGTCGGCAGTGATCCCAGAGGATCCAACGTTTGTATCTGCTTATGCCCAAGACATAATGGAGCAACTTGTTGCGCATTCTGTGCATACAGCTGCGCCTAGCTTTATTGGTCACATGACCTCTGCCTTGCCGCATTTCTTATTACCGCTGTCAAAATTGATGGTAGGGCTAAATCAAAATCTAGTAAAAATAGAAACGTCTAAAGCGTTTACGCCTCTTGAACGTCAAGTGCTTGGAATGATGCACCATTTAGCTTATGGGCAAGACGATTCATTTTATTCTAAATGGATGCACAGTGCTAAAACCTCATTAGGTGCATTTTGCTCTGGTGGAACGGTCGCTAATATTACTGCGCTTTGGATTGCTCGAAACCGCTTATTAAAACCCGATGGCGATTTTAGAGGTATCGGCGCACAAGGCCTAATTGCCGGTATGCTGCATTACGGCTATAAAGGTTTAGCAGTATTAATATCAGAACGCGGACATTACTCGTTAGGTAAATCGGTTGATTTACTCGGTATTGGCCGCGATAACTTAATTGGCATTAAAACCTGCGAAAATAATAAAGTTGATGTAGGAGCTATGCGCGAAAAAGCACGTGAGCTTGAATCGCAAGGCATTAAAGTAATGGCGATTATTGGGGTAGCGGGTACAACCGAAACCGGTAATATTGACCCACTTGATGAAATGGCCGACTTAGCACAAGACATTAACTGCCATTTTCATGTAGATGCTGCATGGGGAGGAGCAACCCTTTTATCGAACACGCATCGCCCTTTACTAAAAGGGGTTGAGCGAGCAGATTCAATTACCATCGATGCACATAAACAAATGTATGTACCAATGGGAGCGGGCTTAGTTTTATTTAAAGATCCCGCTGCAACCGATGCAATAGAGCATCACGCTGAGTACATATTACGTAAAGGTTCAAAAGACTTAGGTAGCCACACGCTTGAAGGCAGCCGACCTGGTATGGCAATGTTAGTACATGCTTGCTTACGTGTTATTGGTCGTAAAGGTTATGAAATGCTGATTGATCGAAGCATCAAAAAAGCACATTACTTTGCTGATTTAATTAAAGCTGATGAAGACTTTGAGCTTATTTCAGAACCTGAATTGTGCTTATTAACGTATCGTTATGTACCTAAGCAAATTAAACAAGCAATAGCCGATGCAGATGCTGCAACTCGGTTAGATATTTTTGCCTCTCTGAATCGTTTTACTGCCAGTATGCAAAAACGTCAGCGAGAGTCTGGTCGCTCATTTGTATCACGTACTCGTTTAACGCCTTCTAAATACGACAATCAACCTACAGTTGTATTTAGAGTGGTACTTGCAAACCCGCTTACCTCAGGTGCTATTTTAAAAGAGATATTAGCTGAGCAAAAAGAGTTGGCTGCAACAGATCCGGTATTCAAAAAATACTTAAGAAAGTATATGTAATCTAAATACAAAAAAGGGTCCATAAGGACCCTTCTTAATATCAAAAGTACTTATTAATGCAAAATACGTGCTCTAATTGTACCCTCAACAGCGCTTAGTTCTTTAAGTGCTACTTCAGATTGATCTGTATCTACATCAATAACTACATAACCAATAGATGCGTCTGTTTGTAGGTATTGCGCAGCAATGTTAATACCGTGCTGTGCAAACGCTTGGTTAATTTGCGTTAGTACACCAGGGCGGTTGTGGTGCACGTGTAATAAACGGCTACGATTAGCAAGCTCAGGCAGCGATACTTCAGGGAAGTTAACGGCAGTAATAGTTGAGCCATTATCTGAATATTTAGCCAATTTACCCGCTACTTCAATACCAATGTTTTCTTGTGCTTCTTGTGTAGAACCACCAATGTGCGGCGTTAAAATAACATTGTCGAATTGGCGCAGTGGCGATACAAATTCTTCATCGTTAGATTTTGGCTCAGTAGGGAACACATCGATTGCTGCACCACTTAGTTTTTTCTCTGTTAGTGCTTCTGCAAGTGCATCAATATCAACAACAGTTCCGCGTGAAGCATTGATCAAAATAGATCCCTGCTTCATAACAGCAAGTTCTGCACTACCAATAAGATTTTTAGTTTGCGGTGTTTCTGGTACGTGTAAACTAATAATATCAGAGCGTTGTAATAGCTGAGTTAGGTTGTGAACTTGCTTTGCATTACCGAGTGATAATTTATCTTCGATATCGTAATATTCAACGTTCATACCGATATTTTCAGCCATAATACCTAGCTGAGTACCAATGTGACCGTAGCCAATAATACCTAATGTTTTACCACGTGCTTCAAACGAACCATTTGCTGTTTTTAACCAGCCACCACGATGAGCCGCTGCATTACGCTCTGGAATACCGCGTAATAAAAGTAGGATTTCACCAAGTACAAGTTCAGCAACTGAACGAGTATTAGAAAATGGTGCGTTAAATACAGCAATACCGCGTTCGCGTGCTGCATCTAAATCAACTTGGTTTGTACCAATACAAAAACACCCAACAGCAACTAGCTTGTCAGCTGAGTCTAATACGGCTTGGTTAATATGAGTACGAGAACGAAGTCCTACAAAGTGAACATCTTTAATGCGCTCTTTTAATTCGTCCTCAGGTAAGGATGTTTTAACGTAGTCGATATTGCTGTAACCGTTACGTTTTAGCGTTTCAACAGCGCTTTGGTGAACACCTTCAAGCAAGAGAATTTTAATTTTGTCTTTTGCTAACGATACCTTACTCATAACCTCATCCTATTTAATTTGTGGCCCATTTTTAGTACCGATAATCACTTTATCAGCACCACGCATTGCAAATAGGCCGTTGGTAACTACGCCAACAATTGAATTTATTTGTGCTTCAAGTTGTTTAGCATTGGTAATTTTTAAGTTAAATACATCTAATATAACGTTACCGTTATCGGTAACTACGCCTTGGCGATAAACGGGGTCACCACCAAGCTCTAATAATTCTCGTGCAACGTAGCTGCGAGCCATTGGAATAACTTCTACCGGAAGCGGGAAGTCGCCTAATGTTTTTACTAATTTGGTGTCATCTACAATGCACACAAATTGTTTAGCTACAGCGGCTACTATTTTTTCGCGAGTGAGGGCTGCACCGCCACCTTTAATCATTTCGTTTTGGGCGTTTATTTCGTCAGCGCCATCAACGTATACATCTAAAGCAGCAACGTTATTAAGCTCAAATACTTCAATACCTAACGCTTGTAAGCGCGCGGTTGAGGCTTCTGAGCTTGATACAGCGCCTACAATAGTGTCCTTTACTGAGCCAAGGGCATCAATAAAGTGATTAACAGTAGAGCCTGTACCCACACCTACAATAGTGTTTTCTTTTACAAACTCGAGTGCTGCCCAAGCAGCTGCTTTTTTTAATTCATCTTGTGTCATTGCTTTGTGCTCATGTATGTCAGAAATATGCGGTTAGTAATCAAATTTAATTGTTACCAACAGTATGTTTTATCTGGGGTGATAATGGTTTTAAGTGGTACATCCCACGACTCGATTGGTAGAGCATCAACTTTTTGGCATTCATGTGCAAGGCCAATTAGTTGCGGTTTTTGCCAATTTTGTTCATGTAAACGCGCCAATGTCCGGTCGTAAAACCCACCTCCCATTCCTAGGCGATTACCTTGTTTATCAAATGCAACTAATGGCATAAGGAGGTAATCAAGCACTGGTAATGGGCATATTTGAGAGCAGTTCAGCTTAGGCTCCAAGATACCATAGCGATTTGCTCTCATGGGTGAGTTTTTCTCATAGCGCTGAAATAGTAAATTAGCGCCATTGAATGGGTGTATTATAGGTAGGTAAACGGTATGGTTTAAACTCCATAATTCTTTAATTAACAATGAAGTGTCTAGCTCCCCATCGTTACTTAAGTAAATGGCAATATGCTTTGAATTCGTTGTTTTTTCGCTTTTTAAATGTTGAATAAAATTCATTTTTAGCGATTGCGCAGCAATTATTTGCTGATTATTTGACAAGTTTTTACGGGTGTTACGAATTTCTGCTCTTATTTTTGCGCGTTTATTACTCATTAAATTAATTAGCCATTCTTAAAAAGAGAATAAATCGGGAAAAATTAAAAAAACAGCCAGTACGACTAGCAAAATTGTGGCAGTTGCAATCAATGAATATAAAAGTAAGTTGCTGCGTTTTTTAGGAGGCGCTAAATCATCATCTAGCATTAGATCGTCACCTTGCCATTCGTCAATACTTTCGTCTGGTGCTTTTAATTGAGCTTCAGGAAGGCGTTGCTCTAACTCGTCTAGCTTTTCTTCAAGGCGTATCAAGCTACTAGTGATGTAATCGAGTGCATCAAAAATACGTTCATCACGTTGGTTGTTATTTGCAGCTGCGGGGGAGCTATTTTGAATTGCATTTGAAACAGCTTGAAGCTTACTTTTAATACCTAAGCTTGCTAGTAACTTAGCCTGTTTTAACGCTTTGTCTTTATCGCTTGGTGCAAACAGCGGCTTACCTTTAAAAAAAAGAGCTACTTTTTCATCTGACGTTTTTAATTTTGCAGCTAAATTTGTACATGCTGTTTTTATGTCAACGTTATCGGCAAGTCCTGCAAATATAACGCGAAAGTTATCGGCCATTTAACTGTCCCTAAAGCTTTTATAATGAAATGAGTATATACCTAAAGTACAAAAGAATTCGAGGTCGATTTAATAGTTATTTTGTAGACGCGCTACAAACAATATAGCGAATAAGTTTTAGATGCAAAAACGGCCCTTAAAAGGGCCGTTTTTAATTTACTACAACAATTTTGGCTTAAAGGCCAGCAGCTGCGCGAAGTGCGTCTGCTTTATCTGTACGTTCCCAAGGGAATTCGTCACGACCAAAGTGGCCGTAAGCCGCTGTAGGAAGGTAGATAGGGCGCTCTAAATCAAGCATTTGAATTAAGCCGTAAGGGCGCAGGTCAAAATGTTCACGAATAAGCTCGATTAAACGGCTTTCTTCTAGCTTGCTTGTACCAAACGTTTCAACGCTAATAGAAGTAGGCTCTGCAACACCAATTGCGTAAGAAACTTGTAGCTCACACTTGTCAGCAAGACCAGCAGCAACAATGTTTTTAGCAACGTAACGTGCAGCGTATGCTGCTGAACGGTCAACTTTTGATGGATCTTTACCAGAGAATGCACCACCACCGTGACGAGCCATACCACCGTATGTATCTACAATGATTTTACGACCAGTTAAACCACAATCACCCATTGGACCGCCAATTACAAAGCGACCTGTTGGGTTAATGAAAAACTTAGTCGCACTTGTAATAAGTTCTGCAGGAAGTACCGGCTTGATGATTGTTTCCATCACCGCTTCTACTAAATCTTTTTGCGAAATGTCTTCGCTGTGCTGAGTAGAAAGTACTACAGCATCAATACCTACTGGCTTGCCGTTTTCGTATGCAAAAGTAACTTGAGATTTTGCATCTGGACGTAACCAGTTAAGCTCGCCGCTTTTACGAACCTCAGCTTGGCGCTGTACTAAACGGTGTGAGTAAGTAATTGGAGCAGGCATTAGTACTTCTGTTTCGTTACATGCGTAACCAAACATTAAGCCTTGGTCGCCAGCGCCTTGCTCTTCTGGGCTAGTACGGTCAACACCTTGGTTAATGTCAGGAGACTGTTTACCAATAGTGTTTAAAATTGCACATGAATCGGCATCAAAGCCCATGTCTGAATTTGTGTAGCCAATGTCACGAATTGTTTTACGTGTAATTTCTTCGATATCAACCCATGCGCTAGTAGTGATTTCACCACCAACCATAACCATACCGGTTTTTACGTAAGTTTCGCATGCAACACGGGCATGAGAGTCTTGCTCTAGGATAGCATCAAGTACCGCATCAGAGATTTGATCGGCGATTTTATCCGGATGACCTTCAGAAACTGATTCAGAAGTAAATAAATGTTTTGCCATTGTAATTCTGCTCACAAATATTGCGCTTCACAAACGTCGGTATTAGCGCTAAAAAATTAAGGGGCGTATTTTATCGAAAACAAAACACCTTGCATAGTGTTTTTACGCCTAGACGTCTAAATAAAATTACTAATAACTTTTTGGTCTTAAAAAATATTCATAATGCCTCACTTTTATAGGGTTTTTAATTGCACACAGCCCCCACAATAAGTAAGAATGGTCGGTATAAACGAACCCAAGTTACTTGGGTGCATAAACAAACACATAAATACCCGCGCAAATACACATAAAGGTAGGAGAATTCATGCCATCTCGCAAAGAACTTGCAAATGCTATTCGCGTCTTGTCAATGGACGCAGTACAAAAGGCCAAATCTGGCCACCCTGGAGCCCCTATGGGCATGGCTGATATCGCAGAAGTATTATGGCGCGATTATCTAAAACATAACCCAACGAATCCAGAGTGGGCTGACCGTGACAGATTTATTCTTTCAAACGGCCACGGTTCAATGCTTATCTATTCTCTATTGCACCTAAGTGGTTACGACTTACCACTGGACGAAATTAAAAACTTCCGTCAAATGCATTCTAAAACACCAGGTCATCCAGAATACGGCTATGCACCAGGAATCGAAACTACTACGGGTCCATTAGGTCAAGGGATCACAAATGCCGTAGGTATGGCAATTGCTGAAAAAGCGCTAGCTGCACAGTTTAACCGTGAAGGTCACGATATTGTTGATCACTTTACCTATGCATTTATGGGCGATGGCTGCCTTATGGAAGGTATTTCTCATGAAGCAGGTTCACTTGCAGGCACTCTAGGCTTAGGTAAGCTTGTTGCATTTTGGGATGACAACGGCATTTCAATCGATGGCGAAGTAGAAGGTTGGTTTACAGATGACACGCCAGCTCGCTTTAAAGCATACGGTTGGCATGTAATTAGTGGTGTTGATGGCCACGATAGCGATGCTGTAAGTGCTGCAATCGCAGAAGCAAAAAGCGTTACCGATAAACCTTCACTAATTTGTTGTAAAACAATTATTGGTTACGGCTCACCTAATAAGTCAGGCAGCCACGATTGTCACGGTGCACCACTGGGTGATGACGAAATTAAAGCGTCTCGCGAATACTTAGGTTGGACTGGCGATGCGTTCGAAATTCCTGATGATATTTACGCACAATGGGATAGCAAAGAAAAAGGTCAGCAGCTTGAATCAAGCTGGGACGAAAAATTTGCAGCATACGCAAAAGCATACCCAGAGCTAGCGTCAGAATACAAGCGTCGTATTAACAACGAACTTCCTGGCGATTGGGCTGAAAAATCTCAAGCGTATATTGAGCAATTACAAGCAAACCCAGCAAACCCAGCGTCTCGTAAAGCATCGCAAAATGCATTAAATGCGTTTGGTCCGTTATTACCAGAATTCATGGGTGGCTCAGCCGATTTAGCTGGCTCAAACTTAACAATTTGGGATGGCTCTAAAGGTTTAACGCACGACGACGCAAGCGGTAACTACATTTACTACGGTGTACGTGAGTTTGGTATGTCGGCAATTATGAATGGTATTGCCCTTCATAAAGGTTTTATTCCTTACGGTGCTACGTTCTTAATGTTTGTTGAATATGCAAAAAATGCTGTACGTATGGCTGCATTAATGAAGCAACCAAGCATTTTTGTATACACGCACGATTCAATTGGTTTAGGTGAAGATGGTCCAACTCACCAACCAGTAGAGCAAATTGCAAGCATGCGTTTAACGCCTAACTTATACAACTGGCGCCCATGTGACCAAGTTGAGTCGGCAATTGCATGGCAACAAGCTATTGAGCGTAAAGACGGTCCTACATCGTTAATCTTTACTCGCCAAGGTCTTGAGCAACAAGCCCGTGACGCAAAGCAATTAGCAGATGTTAAGAAGGGTGGTTACATCCTTAGCTGTGACGGCAACCCAGAGATTATCTTTATTGCAACAGGTTCTGAAGTGCAACTAGCACAAGATTCAGCAAGCGAACTACGCAGCCAAGGTAAAAAGGTACGTGTTGTATCTATGCCATGTACTGATGCCTTTGAAGATCAAAGCGCAGCATACAAAGAAAGCGTATTACCGGCATCTGTTTCACGCCGCGTAGCAGTAGAAGCAGGTATTGCTGACTACTGGTACAAGTACGTAGGCCTAAACGGCGCAGTAGTAGGTATGACTACCTTTGGTGAGTCAGCGCCTGCAGGTGAGTTGTTTGAGCACTTTGGTTTTACAGTGGCAAACATTGTAAGCAAAGCAAACGAGCTTTTTTAATCGCTTTGATTAAATAAAGTAAGTAATTGAAGAACCCGCACATGTTGCGGGTTTTTTTATGCCCTTACATGAAGCAACTTCACCTTGAACAATGCTGCTTTCCTTGCAAGAAAGTAAGCTATCAGGCAAGGTAGTGCGATAAAATTTATAAATAAAAATCTTAAATTAATAGCAGGAGCTAAAAATGCCAAAGTTCGATAACGTAAGTGTAGTAAAAAAAGCCAATGTATATTTTGACGGAAAAGTGTCGAGCCGTACCGTTATTTTAGGTGATGGAGAAGCGAAAACGTTAGGCTTTATGCAACCAGGTGAGTTTGTTTTTGATACAAACCAAAAAGAGTGCATGGAGCTTTTAGCTGGCCAATGGGATATTTTATTACCAGGAGCAAGCGAATGGAAAACATTTAACGCAGGTGAATCGTTTAATGTTGATGCAAATGTAAGCTTTAAAGTAAAAGTATCTGATTTTGCTGACTACTGTTGTTCGTACACAGATTAACCAGTACAGCTAGACGTCTGAAAGCCCATGCACTATGGGCTTTGCATAAACTTTGCGCAACGCATGATTTAAATCACCAAAAACCGCAAATAAACCTCAAATATCTCTCTTTTTTCCTTGTGTTAATCTAAATAGCCCCCAATACTATTTATGAGGTAACAAATAAAAGGATACCCTATGAAAATTAATCTTTCTGGTCACCATGTTGAAGTTACTGACTCTATTAGAGAGCACATCAACGAAAAATTTTCAAAAATCGAGAGCCATTTTCCATCGCTTATTGCACTCGATATTATTTTGTCTAAAGAGCATCATAAAATCCAAGCTGAAATTAGCACTAATTACGAAGGCACGCGCATATCGGTAAAAGGGGAAAACGAAGTTATGTACCCAGCCATTGCAAGCGCAGCTAAAAAACTCGATGCGGCACTAAAACATCGAAAAGGGCAGATAAAAGCAAACTTACACGAAAAGCCTGTTAGCACTACACCTGAAATCGCACACGAGATCATCCAAGAGATGGATCTTAAATAAAATTTAGTCACAAAGTATTGTAAAAAAGAGCCGTATGGCTCTTTTTTATTGCCTGTAATTTAGGTAAGTTATGCGCTCTTGCAGTTTATTAATTATAAAAATTAATAAAAAGAACACACAACACACATATTTTGAGAAATTAATGCACACAACAAAAGCAGTATGGAAGTCTCGACTAGGTGCGCTTGGCCCTGGGATCCTAATGGCAACAGCCGCTATTGGCGGTTCTCACTTAGTTGCCTCTACGCAAGCTGGGGCAATATTTGGCTGGCAATTATTTTGGCTTATCCTCGTTGTTAATGTTTTAAAGTACCCGTTTTTTCGCTTTGGGATGGAATACACACTCGCTACTAAAAATAGCCTAGTGGAGGGCTATAAAAGCAAAGGCCCGTTTTACTTTTACAGCTTTATTGGTTTAAACATTGTAGCTGCTGTAGTTAATACCGCCGGTGTATTACTGCTTACCGCAAGCTTACTGCATTACGCGCTGCCTATTGTTATTGAAGTAACCTTGCTTTGTTGGATGCTGTTGGGAGTATGTTTAGTTATATTGCTACTTGGGCACTTTAAAGCGCTAGATAACGTTGCCAAAGGCATTATGGGGCTGCTTACGCTCGCTACTTTGATTGCCCTTGCCATTGCATTTAGTAACGGCCCAATGGCACCTGCTGATTACATAGGGCCTTCACCGTATGAACTTGCCATGCTTAGCTTTATGGTGGCTTTAATGGGCTGGATGCCAGCCCCTATCGAAATATCTGCATTAAGTTCTTTATGGCTAAAAGAAAAACAAGCGCAGCAAACAGTTTCTAAAAGCCAAGGCTTGTTCGATTTTAACGTAGGTTACTGGCTTACAGCTGGCTTAGCCTTGGTATTTTTTAGCTTAGGTGTATTAGTGCAGTACGGGCAAACCAGTAGTATAGAACTCGGCGGTGTCGCGTTTGCCAAGCAGCTTATTGATATGTACGCATTAACAATAGGCGAGTGGGCAAGGCCGCTTGTATCAGCAATCGCCTTTTTATGTATGTTTGGCACTACACTCACCGTGCTAGATGGCTACGCCCGCACGCTTAACGAGTCTCATAAACTACTTGGATTTAAGCAATCAAAACACAGTCTAAATATTTGGTTAATACTGCAAGCACTTGCCGGTATGGCCGTTATTTTATTTTTTAAATCAGCCCTTGGCCCCATGCTTACGTTTGCCATGACGCTTTCATTTGTCACAACGCCTGTATTTGCATGGCTCAACTTTAGCCTTGTGCGATCAGAGCCTGCTATAAAGCACAGTGTGTTATTACGTAGCTTAACGTGGTTAGGACTAGTGTATTTAGTAGGTTTTGCAGTAGCGTTTGTAGTGTGGAAACTAGCAGCCTAAATATAGCTACTTGCTTTAGGGTTTTAATTAAAGCCCTAAATCTTAAAACTTAAACGAGGTATAAATGGATATTAGAATAGGTGAGCTTTCAAACCCACTCGTTATAAAGCTACTACAGGCGCATCATAACGATATGTTAAAACACTCACCCGTTGAGAGCGTACATGCACTTGATGTGAGTAAACTCACTCAGCCCGATATAACTTTTTATAGCTTATGGATTGATAATAATTTAGCGGGTGTTGGCGCTTTAAAAGCACTAAATGTGACCGAAGGCGAAATTAAATCAATGCGCACATCAAGCAACTATTTACGCCAAGGCATAGCCGCTAAGTTACTCACGCATATTATTGAGCAAGCGACCTTGCGAGGTACAAAAAACTAAGTTTAGAGACCGGCACAGGAGAGGCGTTTTTGCCTGTACGATGCTCCTACCAATTTGGTTTTAAAGACTGCGAGCTATGTTCTGTAGTATCCTTGAAGGCTTTCCCCCATACTCATAAAGTTTTAGAAAATCAATTATCTTTTGATTAGATTTTAACTCGTTTAATTAATCTAGATTTGTAAGTCAAATGCCTCTTTTATTTTCCTCTGAATATGGTGACCAAAAGTATTATGGCTATCTCTCGAAATGTATAACTTTAATTCATTGTCGCGCACAATATCATTGGAGTTCCCCCATTAGATATTGGTGAGGTTATCTGTATTAATAATTGAACTGTAGGTTATTTTCTATATAATATTGATTGTTAAGTGGTTTTTAATTCTAAAGAAGCAGGTTTTTGCGCCGTGGATGGGTTTTATATTTTTCTACAACACTGTGTAGAAAAATATAATTGCACGATTTTTAGATCCCTTAACGATTTAAATATTTTATAAAGGAATAATTATAATGAAAAAAAACTATTTACTGGCACTTATTACATCAACTCTTTTTTTTGGCGGTTGTAAAAGTACCGGTTTAGAGTCTATTTTACTAGCATCTGAAGAGCCTTCTGCTACCGATATATACTCTGGTACAGTCGGATATTGCTCTCAATCTTATGACGCTATAACTAAATATGTTGGAAACAGTGCGACCCAATCTCCAGAGGAAAGAAAAGCTATTAAAGAGTCAGTATGGAATGATTGGCAAGAAAAACGAAAAAAAATGAAATCCAATGTAGATGGTAAGCAATTTAAAATATCACAACCTGCAGCTTTTTCGAGGTATGACGAAGAAACTGGCCTAATGGTTTTGTACAAAGGCGGCTCCGTAACAGGGGAAAATATTGTAGAACGAAGTGCGGTACCCGACAATGTAGTTTTTAATACGTATGATCATTGGTTCTCACCAGAGCTTCCGAGTGGGTGGATGAGAGCAAGCAAATATAGAGACCATAGAGCTATTACAAAAAGGGAAAAGGTTGCTCTGGAGGCTTTTGGGAGTCAACTAAAAAGAAATCAATCTATTTATGTAATAAATGATTATGATAATATGGATTATTCTAGCCGAACAGCTCAATACGGAGGGCGGTTTTTTTCTAGAGAAACTTATACTAACAAACTAATGGGCGTCGGTTTTAATACAAAAAAATGGTTTGACAATATAGAGTCCCCAGTTCTATCTAAAGATGGGGGTTTTTATTTTGATACAAGGAAAGTTGATTTTTATAAGACGTTTGGAATTTATCCAGATATAGGTACAGCCTATATAGATATAAATTACACTTTTGAATTTGTCGGCTGTAATAGTGGCCAATTAAAAGCTGAAGTTAAAGAGGTCGTCGTATCAAGTGTAAAAGGTAGGAATGAGATCTATCGAATAACCTTATAATAAATAGCTTTTAATATTAAGTAGTGTGGCTTTTTAAGGCCATGCTGCATTAATCTCTGTAAGGTGCTGAATATGCAACAAGTAAGCTGAAATCGATCAGAGCTTAACAAGTCTACCTCCAAGGTAAGAACAATGTTTGAATTAATAACTTAGAAAATTCAAAGCATTATTTTGACGTTTTGGAGGTTATTTTAACCTCATATGACTCTAATACTTAGTATTAACTCAGCTCTTTTATCGCTCTACTTATCCCATCTAAACTCAGCGCATACATGCGGTTGTTCATTAGCTCTTTTATAAAGCCAATTGATTGATAGTACGGCCAGTGTTCAACGGGTTGTGGGTTGAGCCAGGCGACTTTATCAAAGTGGTTGGTGATTCTTGATAACCATGCACTTCCGGGCTCTTCGTTGTAATGTTCTACCGAGCCGCCGGAGTAGGCTATTTCGTATGGGCCCATAGTAGCATCGCCCACAAAAATTACTTTATAGTCGCTGGTAAATTTATTAATCAGCATCATGGTGTCGATTACGTTTGAATGGCGGCGGGCGTTATCTTGCCACACGTGTTCGTACAAACAGTTATGAAAGTAGTAAAACTCTAAATGTTTAAACTCGCTGTGGGCGGCGCTAAATAATTCTTCGCAGGTGTGAATATAGTCATCCATTGAGCCGCCAATATCAAACAGCATGAGTACTTTTACGGCGTTGTGGCGCTCGGGTGCCATTTTTACATCCAGCATGCCACCTTGTTTTGCAGTAGCGCGAATGGTTTCGTTTAAATCCAGTGTATCGCTTGCGCCAGTGCGGGCAAACTTACGCAGTTTTTTAAGGGCGAGTTTAATAGTACGCGAGCCAATTTCTCTGTCGGTGTCGAGGTTTTTGTATTCTCGTTTATCCCACACTTTTACCGCTTGGCGGTTACGGTTGCCGTCTTGCCCAATACGTACGCCTTCAGGGTTGTAGCCGTATGCACCAAAAGGTGATGTGCCGCCAGTGCCCACCCATTTATTGCCGCCTGCGTGGCGTTTTTGTTGCTCTTCTAAACGCTCTTTTAGGGTCTTCATAAGCTCGTCGAGCCCGCCCATAGCTTTAAGTTGGGCTTTTTCTTCATCGCTTAGGTTTTTTTCAAACTCTTTACGTAGCCAATCTTCAGGTAAGTTGTGCTGTTGCTTTAAACTTTCGAGTAAATCAAGGTCGGCAATACCGCTAAAGTAGTCACTAAAGGCTTTGTCGAAACGGTCAAAGTGCGTTTCGTCTTTTACCATTATGGTGCGTGCTAAATAGTAAAAGGCGTCTACGTCGGCAAATATAACGCCTTTTTTTAAGGCGTTAATTAAGTCGAGTAACTCGCGCAGGCTCACCGGTAAACGGTATTTACGTAGCGTGAAAAAAAACTGTACTAACATGTTAGCGACGGCTCATAAATGCGAGTTTTTCGATTAAGCTTATGTCTTGCTCATTTTTAAGCAGTGCGCCAAACATGGGCATTAAACCACCTTTTTTAGCTTTGTCGTGCAGTGTTTTAGCGTCTATGTCTTCAGCCATTAAAAGCTTTAGCCAGTCGAGTAATTCGCTGGTGGATGGCTTCTTTTTAAGGCCGTTAGCTTCGCGCAGGTTAAAAAACACCTCAAGTGCTTGGCGTACTAAATCCTGTTTAACGTTAGGGTAGTGCACGTCAATAATTTGCTGCATTTCGTCGCTGCTAGGAAAATCAATATAATGAAAAAAGCAGCGGCGTAAAAATGCGTCCGGTAATTCTTTTTCGTTATTTGATGTGATGATCACAATAGGGCGCTCTTTTGCGACAATGCGCTCGTTAGTTTCGTAAACATGAAACTCCATTTTATCAAGCTCAAGTAGTAAGTCGTTTGGGAACTCTATGTCGGCTTTATCTATTTCATCAATGAGTAGTACTGGGCGCTTACCGTTGAGCTCTGCATACGTAAATGCCTGCCAAAGCTTACCTTTAACGATGTAGTTGCCAATATTGTGTACACGCTCGTCACCTAATTGGCTGTCGCGCAGGCGCGAAACCGCGTCGTACTCATATAAGCCTTGCTGCGCTTTAGTAGTCGATTTTATATGCCACTGAATAAGCGTGGTATCTAAGCTTTTAGCCAACTCCTCAGCCAGCATAGTTTTACCTGTGCCAGGTTCGCCTTTAATTAAAAGTGGTTTTTCAAGCATAATGGCAGCATTTACAGCTTGTTTAAGCGCGCTACTCGCTATGTAATTGTCAGTTGAATTAAATTGCACGGTGTACCCTTATCTGGTCTGAGGAGTAAGTTGTTTTGCTATAATGCCATAGTTAAACGGCAGGTCCAAGGTAGGCAAAACGCGGTATGACCTCACCTTCTTTTTCAACAGTTTCTAAAAACATACTAAGTGGGCGCGCCCACATACCAAATTCACCATATAGCGCTTGATAAATCACAAGCTGCTCCTCGGTTTCGCTATGGGTGGCAACATGAACAACTTTGTATTGCGGCCCTTTGTAGTGTTGGTATATGCCTGGTTTGAGTGAAAGTGGTTTTATTGCTGTAGTCATGTTTTGATCTCTTGTATAATTTGGCTTTGCACTTTTAATGTTAACTAATTTGCCAATACTATGAACTATATTTCGCTAGATGATTACAAAAAAGCATGGGTTTTTCGTCATAAAGACTTACCTGTATCAGATGAAGACGCAGTAAAAATAAAGCCTATGGGAGATGAGCGCGCAGCCGTACTTTGGACAACCATGGTAAGCCGTGAGTTTGATCACCCAGATTTTTTTGAAGACACCGATTGGTGTGGCCAAGAAAAAAGCTTTAGCCAAGAAGTAGATTGGCAAGATGCGTGGGAAAATGGTGATGCGCAACCACCAGAAGCAATCTTAACGTTTTTAGATTGGGAAGCTAACACCACTGTTTATTTTTGTATGGCACGCGATAATATTATCGAAACAACATTTGATGTATTTAAACGCAATTGGCAAAACTTTATGTTTTTAGCTGATGGCAGTTTGCTGATTGGTAAAAAGCGTAATACGGTTGTGCAATTTTTAGAATCAGGTAAAGCAAAATTAGGTGAAAAGCCAAGCGCTTAATTAGTGCGCTGCGCTTAAAAAATATTCAATACTGTGTTATAAAACATTTATCTGAATATTTTTGAGTACAGCTTTTGGTCGCTAAAAATCAGTCACTTGGTGCTCAGCAGCAAGTTGAAATTTGGCAAACTGATGCACAAAAAGTGCTGTATGCACAATTGTGTAATGCGTTTTATCAGCGTGAGGTTCAGCGATTAGTTGCAGAGCCTAGTGCCGATAAACTGCGCCGCCAGTTAAAAAGCCTACCTTATTATATTGAGCGAGCTGCAACGTTAGTTGCCAATGGGGACACGCCTTTTACGCTAGACGCACAAAATGGTACGTGGCTTGAAAAGCAAAAACCAACCCCACCGGAAGTGAATGTTCAAGCTAATGAACTTTTTTATCAAACGTATGCCAAAGTGGGGCTTATAGTGCCCGTTATATTAAATGGCTACGATCAGGTGCGTCTAAGAATAGACAGTATCGATCAGTTAGGCGAAAATAAGCTGCATTGTAACGAGCTTGGTTGGTTTGATTTTTTAGGAAATGGGCTAGAGCAGCAAAATGCTCAGTTAATAAAGCCAAGTAAAGTGAGTTTAACGGGGGCATGTTGTGGGCACCAGTGGCAATTTTCGAAGCGTTGCATGCCACGGGTTTTATCTCTACGCGAAATGCTTTTAGCGGGTAGTATTAATTGGCGCAATTTAAAGCGCCCCTTAGCGTATTAAAGCTAAGGTATTTGGAATTTAAAATAAGGAGTGTTAAATGCGTATTTTTCAAGTTGGCTTACTGTGCTTAGCACTGTTTGTACAATACAGATTATGGTTTGGTCATAATGGTTTACAAGACTACACACGGCTAAAAGGTGCTGTAGCGTCGCATCAAGTAACTAACGAAAAGCTCATTAAACGTAATAAAGTACTTAAAGCAGATATTGAAGACTTAAAGCTTGGCCAAGAAGGCATTGAAGAGCGTGCACGCAACGAATTGGGAATGATTAAACCGGACGAAACATTTATTCGTGTTTTACCGGGCAAACAATATGACAAATAAACAGACTATTGCAGCAATTGTACCTGCAGCGGGTGTTGGCAGTAGAATGCAGCACAATGCGCCTAAGCAATATATACAATTAGCCGGTAAAACCATTTTAGAACACACCTTAGCTAAACTTTCCCAATTATCTCAATTACGTACTATTGTTGTTGCTCTTAGCGACAGCGACCCCTATTTTGATGAACTCCCACTGCTTGACAAGCGCATTGTGCGAGCCAGTGGCGGTAAAGAGCGAGCCGATTCTGTGCTCAATAGTTTACTTTTTTTAGCGCCTAACCCGCCTACATGGGTATTGGTGCACGATGCTGCCCGTCCGCTAGTTAATATCAGTGATATAGAACGTTTGATTGATGAATGCGTAAGCGCTGATGAAGGCGGTATTTTAGCTAGCAAAGTAAAAGACACCATAAAACGTGGCCACGAGTACAGCGAACAAACTGTGCCACGAGACGACTTATGGCAAGCACTTACCCCACAGTTTTTTAAATATAATGAGCTTAAAAGTGCGCTTCAAAACGCATTAGCAAGTGGGGTAACTATTACCGATGAAGCAAGCGCAATTGAGTGGGCAGGTAAACCGGTAAAGCTTGTAGCAGGTCGCAGCGATAATATTAAAATAACCACGCCAGAGGATTTAGATTTGGCTGGGTTTTTATTACACAAACAACAAAACGAGAGTGCATTATGATACGAATTGGCCATGGTTTTGACGTACATAAATTTGGCGGCGAAGGCCCGTTAACTATTTGTGGTGAAAAAATTGATTACCCACAGGGCTTTTTAGCGCACTCAGATGGTGATGTTGCTATTCATGCATTATGCGATGCTATTTTAGGCTCGCTTGCAATGGGTGATATTGGTAAGCACTTTCCAGATACGGCAAGCGAGTATGAAAATATCGACAGCCGTATTTTACTTCGCCATGTGGTGAGCTTAGCTAAAGAGCAAGGTTATGTAATTGGCAATGGCGATGTGACTATTGTTGCACAGGCGCCAAAAATGCTGCCACATATTCAAGCTATGCGCGCTAATTTAGCCAGCGATTTAAATTGTGACCTTTCGCAAATTAACGTTAAAGCCACTACTACCGAAAAACTAGGCTTTGAAGGGCGCAGGAAAGGTATTTCGAGCCATGCAGTGGTTATTATGAATAAAGATCTTGCGAGTACAACAAACGCATGAGCGATTTAAATTATTTATACGGTGCTCCGCTTTCTAAAGCTGATTTTAAAACCACTGCTGAAGACTTTATGGTTGATGAAGATCTTGGTATAGAATTTACTGGTAGTGGCGAACACGTGTGTTTGCAGGTGGTTAAAAAAGGCGAAAATACGCAATATGTTGCCAAGCTAATTGCGCAGCGTGCGGGTGTATCCCCTCGAGACGTAAGTTACGCTGGCATGAAAGATCGCCACGGTGTGTGCTCGCAGTGGTTTAGTGTAAAAGTACCGATTAAAAAGCCTATCGATTTTAGTGATTTAAATAGTGAGAGCATTTTTATTGTGTCGCAACAGCGCCACGATCGTAAATTACGTACGGGCTGCCACAAGGGTAATAAATTTACTATTACGCTTCGTAACGTGACTGAGCCGCTTGATATTTTATGCCGTATTAATGCTGTACGCGCAGGTGTGCCTAATTATTTTGGCGAACAGCGCTTTGGGCATGGCGGTCATAACTTAGTAATGGCTGAAAAAATGTTTGCAGGGGAGCGCATTCGCGATAAAAAACTGCGCGGCATTATTATTTCAGCAGCGCGTTCTCATGTGTTTAATCAAATAGTAAATTTACGTGTTAAAGAGCATGGTTTAGCTAAAACAATGCACCGTGAAGTATTTATGCTCAGCGGCAGTAATGCATTTTTTGAAGATGCAATTAACGACGAAAACATAGAGCGATTAGCCACTGGCGATATTATGATGTCGGCACCTATGGTGGGGAAAAGCGAAAAAGGTTTGACCGAACAAGAAAAAATATGGCTTGAACCTTTCAAAACATGGTGCGATGGCTTAGGTGAGCTAGGCCTTAAAAATGAGCGTAGGATGCTGCGTTTAATTCCGCAAAACTTAACGGTTGAGACCATAGATGAAACCAGTTTAAAACTGAGTTTTGGTTTGCCAAAAGGGTGTTTTGCAACTGCATTATTACGTGAGCTGGTGGATTATAAAGATGCTAGCCCTCGAGAGCGTAAAGAAAAGGATAATGACATAAATGAAGATACTGTTAAGTAACGATGATGGCGTAAATGCTAAAGGCATTGCGGTTTTATATCAGGCGCTTATACAAATTGCAGATGTAACCCTTGTGGCACCTGATCGCAACTGTAGTGGCGCGAGTAATTCTTTAACACTAATGAACCCGCTACGAGCGACTACACTCGAAAATGGTTTTATGTCGGTTAATGGCACACCTACTGATTGTGTACATTTAGGTGTAAATCAGTTAGCTGATGAAAAACCAGACCTTGTTGTTGCTGGTATTAACCATGGTGCCAATTTAGGTGATGATACGCTTTACTCTGGCACTGTTGCCGCTGCAACTGAAGGTCGCCATTTAGGCTTACCTGCAATTGCAGTATCGCTTTGCTCACATAAGGGCGAGCATTTTGAAACAGCCGCTGCTGTTACCGTAAATATTATTAAAGGTTTGGCTTCGCATCCGCTTCCAAAAGATCAAATAATAAATATAAATGTGCCAGATATTCCATTAAGTGAATTAAAAGGGGTGCAAGTAACACGTCTAGGCGCTCGTCATAAAGCCGAAACCATGACCAAACAAACCGATCCTTGGGGTCGAGATATTTATTGGTATGGATCGCTGGGCATAGAAAGCGATGCAGGTGAGGGTACCGACTTTTACGCAATCAATAACGGTTATGCCTCTGTTACGCCATTAAGTGTTGATATGACAGCCAAAGACAGCCTAAAAGCAGTAGGAGACTGGTTAGCCGATTTGGAGATTAATCGTGCTCGCTAATTATACCCGCAGTGCAAAAGCGCTATCTGACTTATTAAAGCGCGAAGGCGTTGAAGATACACAAGTACTGAGTGCTATTGCTGATATTCCGCGACACATATTCGTAGACGATGTGCTAAAACACAAAGCTTATGAAAATACGGCGCTACCTATTGGGCAAGGGCAAACTATTTCCCAGCCTTATATAGTAGCGCGCATGACAGAGCTACTTCGCTTAGCTGGTGTGCGCAATAAAGTGCTGGAAATTGGTACTGGCTCTGGATATCAAACTGCAATATTAGCCAAAACGTTTACAAAGGTTTATTCGGTAGAGCGTATTAAAACACTTCAGTGGCAGGCAAAGCGTCGATTGCAGCAACTCGATTTATATAATGTAACCATGAAGCATGGTGATGGTTGGCAAGGCTGGCAATCACAAGCACCTTTTGATGGTATTATAGTGACTGCTGCGGCCTCTAAAGTTCCGCAAGACTTACTTGCTCAGTTAGCCGATGGAGGCGTGTTATTAGCGCCCATTGGTGAGAGCGATCAAAAATTAGTAATGGTTATCCGCGAAGGCGATAATTATAAAGAGCATGTTATTGCTCCCGTTAGATTTGTGCCGTTAGTACCTGGCGATATTGAATAGGAATTCATTTTGAAGTTGTTTACCAAGTTATACGATATGGCCCTAGTGTGGGCAAAGCACCGCCATGCAGAACGTTATTTAGCTGCAATGAGCTTTGCAGAGTCAGTTTTTTTTCCAATACCGCCCGATGTAATGCTTGCACCTATGTCGCTTGCGCAACCCAAAAAAGCATGGCGTTTTGCAAGCTTTGCCACAATAGCATCGGTTGTTGGTGGAGTAGTTGGTTACTTGCTTGGGTTTTGGCTATTTGAACCCGTAGTTGAGCCATTGATTGCACAAATGCACTGGCAAGAAAAGTTTGATATCGCATTAAATTGGTTTAAAGATTACGGTGTTTGGGTTGTGTTTTTAGCTGGTTTTTCGCCTATACCATATAAAGTATTTACCATTGGCGCAGGTGTTTTACAAATGGCATTTTTGCCATTTTTACTCGCATCGGCGATTGGACGTGGTGCGCGATTCTTTTTAGTTTCAGCCTTAATGAAGTGGGGCGGGGCTAAAATGGAAGCAAAATTACGTCAATATATTGAAATACTTGGTTGGGGATTAGTGGTATTAATTGCGCTAGCGTACTTTTTATTGCGTTAAGCGTTAAAAATATCAATTGTCTAATTTGGGAGAAAAATACAATGAATAAACAGTTTTTACTGTATGTGACTATATTTGTTGGTGTTTTTCTCTCAGGTTGCTCTTCTCGCCATATTCCAGCGCCTGTTAGCAGCCTAAATAATAATGTTAATGATTTAGGTCATACCATTAACATAAATGGCGATATTTATAAGGTGCAAAAAGGTGATACGCTCTATTCGATAGCCTTTAGCGCCGGTAAAGATTTTAGATTACTTGCAAAAAACAATTCAATTCCATCACCTTACACAATTTTCCCTGGGCAAAACATCTCCTTAACCCCCAAGCCCGAAAAAACAAAAAGGGATGAAAAATATACGAATTTGAGTAAAAAGTCTATAAAAAACACACAAAAAAATAACATAATATTAAAGAAAGAGCTTGATCCTCCAAAACAACGAGAGTATGTTCAGAAACAAGCCAGTAACAAAGTTAGTAATACTAAACGTTTGTCGAGCAGTAAAGTTAAGTGGTTTTGGCCTGCAAAGGGCAAAATTACCAAACGCTTTTCTAATAAGGAAAACGGTTATAAAGGTTTACAGATTACTAATCGCAAAGGGGCTTCAGTCTTAGCTGCGGCACAAGGAACAGTGGTATACGCGGGTAACGCTCTACGAGGTTATGGTAGTTTAATCATATTGAAACATAATGATGATTACCTAAGTGCTTATGCACATAACTCGAAATTACTTGTTAAAGAAAAGCAGAAGGTTAAGGCAGGACAAAAAATAGCAGAAATTGGTAATTCAGAATCTCCGGTCACCGCGCTTCGTTTTGAAATTCGCTACCGAGGGCAAGCTGTCAATCCTGCTAAATACCTACCCTAATTTTCAGGTATTGATAATTGCTCGGGAGAAGGCTTATGGCTAGCGCAGCAAAACTTGACAAACACACTACGACTGACGAAAAATTCGATGACATCGCTGCTGATGAAAGCACAACTTTACTAGATAAAGTAGAAGACGATGAAATCTTTGCAAAAGAAGAAGTAACTAAAAATCTTGATGCAACCCAACTTTATTTAGGCGAAATTGGTTTTTCTCCTTTGCTTAGCGCAGAAGAAGAAGTGTTTTTTTCTCGCAAATCACTTCGAGGTTGTGAAGCCTCACGCAAACGTATGATTGAAAGTAACTTACGTTTAGTTGTTAAAATAGCACGCCGTTACAATAACCGTGGCCTTGCTCTACTCGATTTAATTGAAGAAGGTAACTTAGGCTTAATTCGCGCCGTTGAAAAATTTGACCCTGAACGTGGCTTTAGATTTTCTACTTACGCTACATGGTGGATACGTCAAACAATTGAACGTGCCATTATGAATCAAACTCGCACCATCCGCCTACCAATACATGTTGTTAAAGAGCTTAATGTTTACTTACGTACAGCGCGTGAATTAACTCAAAAACTTGACCATGAACCAACAGCTGATGAAATTGCAGCTTGCCTAGACAGACCCGTTGAAGACGTAACTAAAATGCTACGTTTAAACGAAAGAATTGCATCGGTTGATATGCCGATTGGTGGTGAAAACGACAGTGTACTGCTTGATATCATTCCAGATGAAAAAAGTGCAGGCCCTGAAGGCGAAGTACAAAATAATGATATTAATAAACATATTGTAGATTGGTTAGGAGAATTAAACCCTAAACAACGTGAAGTGTTAGCTCGTCGATTTGGATTGCTTGGCTATGAGCCATCTACACTTGAAGATGTAGGTCGTGAAATAGGCTTAACACGTGAGCGTGTAAGACAAATTCAGGTAGAGGCATTACGTCGTTTAAAAGACATTTTGCAACAAGAAGGTTTAAGTACAGATAGCTTGTTTAATCAGTTTTCGTAACTAGTTAAATAGTATAAGAGACTATGTGTGTTAAAAAGCCGAAGAATTTATTCTTCGGCTTTTTTTATGCTTGTAAATTAGATGATATAAATTACAACAATGCTTTTAGTTTATATAACAAATCGTGCGCTTGGCGTGGCGATAAATTATCAGGGTCAATTGCGCTTAACTGCTCTTCAACTTCTGAAGGTGTATTTTGTGCAACTTCATTATTAAAAGTAAATGCTTGTTGCTCTGTATTTGGTGCAGTAACGCTTTGATGATTTTCGAGTAACTTAAGTTTTTGTTTCGCTTGTGCAATAACAGCTTTTGGCACACCCGCAAGAGCAGCTACCTGTAAGCCAAAGCTCTTGCTTGCTGCGCCATCAAGTACTGTATGCATAAAGGCGATTGTATCGTTATGCTCTATTGCATCGAGGTGCACGTTTACAAGGCCTGTTGTTTGTTCAGCAAGTTCTGTTAACTCAAAGTAGTGCGTAGCAAATAATGTTTTAGCTGATATTTTTGACGCTAAATGATCGGCTGTTGCATACGCAAGCGAGAGCCCATCGTAGGTACTTGTACCGCGACCAATTTCATCCATTAACACTAAAGACTGCGCTGTGGCATTATTTAAAATAGTCGCTGTTTCGGTCATTTCTACCATGAAGGTTGAGCGACCTGATGCTAAATCATCGCTAGCACCAATACGTGTAAATATGCGGTCAATATTACCTATTTTAGCGCTGTCTGCAGGTACATAACTGCCAATGTGAGCCATTAGTACAATAAGTGCTGTTTGGCGCATATAGGTTGATTTACCGCCCATGTTTGGACCCGTAATAATCAACATTTTACGTTGGCTGTTTAATTCAACAGGGTTAGCAATAAACGGTTCTTTCATTACTTGTTCAACAACAGGGTGACGACCTTGCTTAATGCTTATATTGTCGTTATCGCACAGTTCTGGTTTTGCATAATTGAGTGCAAATGCACGTTCGGCCAAGTTATTTAACACGTCTAAATCGGCCAGTGCTGCTGCCATCATTTGCAGCTGTTCAATATGTGGAGCGATAAATCTGAACAGCTCTTCGTATAGTTGCTTTTCAAGCGCTAAGGCTTTTGATTGGCTACCAAGTACTTTATCTTCGTGCTCTTTAAGCTCAGGAATAATATAGCGTTCGTTATTTTTGAGCGTTTGGCGACGAATGTAGTCGGCTGGCACTAAGTGGGCATTGGCGCGGCTTACTTCAATAAAAAAGCCATGTACGCGGTTATAACCAATTTTAAGCGTACTAATACCCGTGCGTTCGCGTTCACGTAACTCTAGTTGATCAAGTACATCGGTTGCACCTTTACTTAAGTTACGCCACTCATCTAGTTCGCTGTTGTAACCAGGGGCAATAACGCCACCGTCACGAATAAGTACCGGTGGGTTTTCTATCACTGCACGTTCTAATAACTCTTGTAAATCAGGGAGCTCAGGCGAGTGCTTGATAATACCCGTAATACGAGGATCGTTAGCATCACCTAACAAAGTATGCAGTGGCGCAAGTGCTTGTAATGCGCTGCGAAGGCGAGTTAAATCGCGCGGGCGAGCTGTGCATAAAGCTAGGCGTGCAATAACACGCTCTACATCACCAATCTCTTTTAATGATTCGTGTAATTCGCCGCACAGTTGTACATCTAAAATAGCGCTAATTGCATTTAAGCGAGAATTTAGCTCGTCTTTATTACGTACAGGTGTATGAATACGGCGCTTAAGTAAACGAGAGCCCATAGGTGTTGCTGTTTTATCAAGTACCTGGGCAAGTGTATTTTCAAACCCACCTGATAAATTAACGGTAAGTTCTAAGTTTTTACGAGTAGCGGCATCTAAAATAACAGCGTGTTCGTTGTGCTCAAGTGTAATTGCACGAATATGTGGCAGTGCAATACGTTGTGTATCTTTTACGTATTGCATTAAACAACCGGCAGCAACAAGCGCGCTGTGGGCTTTATCAACGCCAAAACCAACTAAATCTTTAGTACCAAACTGATCGCATAATAAGTGCTGAGCCGTATCTAAGTCGAACTCCCACTCTGGGCGGCGGCGGGCACCTTTTATATGCTCAATTAAATGAAAGTTTTCAAAGCTTTCGCTATACAGAAGTTCTGCCGGAGCTAAACGCTGAATAGTTGAGCTAAAGGCTTCGTCGGTGTTAACCTCTACAACGTTAAAGCGACCAGAGTTAATATCAAGGTACGCGATACCGTACAGACCTTTTTTACTTTGCCAAACGCTAGTAAGAAGATTGTCTTGTCGTTCTTGTAAAAGCGCTTCATCAGAAATTGTACCAGGTGTAACTATACGAACAACTTTACGATCGACAGGGCCTTTACTAGTTGCAGGGTCACCCACTTGTTCACAAATAGCGACTGATTCACCCATTTGGACTAGGCGTGCTAGGTAGTTTTCTACTGCATGATAAGGTACGCCCGCCATAGGGATAGGATCGCCACCGGCTTTACCGCGATGAGTTTGCGAAATATCGAGTAATTGAGCGGCGCGTTTAGCGTCATCAAAAAAGAGTTCGTAAAAATCGCCCATACGATAAAACAATAAAATATCGCGATGCTCTGATTTTATTTTTAGATACTGCTGCATCATAGGGGTTTGTTGTTTTATAGTGTGTGGTGCATAAAGATCAAACGACATGTATTTACCCAAAGGCTGAATATGGAATTACATCAAGAGATTAAAACACTTGCTGCGCAATTAGGCGCTATTTTAACGGATAAATGCTTATGGATCACTAGTGCTGAGTCATGTACTGGTGGCGGAGTGAGTTATGCCCTTACAGATACGCCCGGAAGCTCTGCTTATATTGACCGCGCATTTGTGACTTACAGCAACCAAGCAAAGCAAGATTTGCTAAATGTAAGTGCAAGCACATTAGCAAAGTACGGTGCTGTGAGCGAACAAACAGTGCGTGAAATGGCATTAGGTGCTATTAAAGCAACAAATGCAAATATATCTATAGCTGTATCGGGTATTGCAGGACCTGGCGGGGCAACAGAAGGTAAACCTGTGGGACTTGTGTGGTTTGGCATACAAATTAATGACAAAGTACTGACCTTTAAACAAGTATTCTCTGGCGATAGGGCTCAAGTTAGACTGCAAGCTATTGTATTTGCATTGAAAAGTGTAATAGATGAGATAAAATAAAAAAATTAGCTTGATACTGTGATTTCATACAGTATACTTGATTCCATTAGCTGGATTTGGAGAATAAAATGAACGATAACAAACAAAAAGCGTTGGACGCTGCACTATCACAAATTGAACGTCAATTTGGTAAAGGCTCAATTATGAAATTGGGTGATAACAAAGCGTTAAACATTGAATCTGTATCTACAGGCTCATTAGGTATTGATATTGCTTTAGGCATAGGTGGTTTACCTATGGGACGTATTGTTGAAGTATACGGACCTGAGTCATCTGGTAAAACAACGCTTACTTTACAAGTTATCGCTGAAGCGCAAAAAGAAGGCAAAACATGTGCCTTTATTGATGCTGAGCATGCTCTAGATCCAGTTTATGCACAAAAGCTTGGTGTTAACATTGATGAGCTTTTTGTATCGCAACCAGATACCGGTGAGCAAGCATTAGAAATTTGTGACATGTTAGTGCGCTCAAGCGCGGTAGACGTTGTTGTAATTGACTCGGTTGCTGCACTTACACCAAAAGCTGAAATTGAAGGCGACATGGGCGACTCGCACATGGGCTTACAAGCACGTTTAATGTCGCAAGCATTACGTAAGCTTACTGGTAACATTAAACGCTCTAACACGTTATGTATTTTCATTAACCAAATCCGTATGAAAATTGGTGTTATGTTTGGTAACCCAGAAACAACAACGGGTGGTAATGCACTTAAGTTCTACGCATCGGTACGTATTGATATTCGTCGTATTGGTTCTGTTAAAGAAGGCGATGAAGTTGTTGGTAACGAAACTCGCGTTAAAATTGTTAAAAACAAAGTAGCGCCGCCGTTTAAACAAGCTGAATTTATCATCATGTATGGTGAAGGTATTTCTAAGCAAGGCGAGCTAATTGACCTAGGCGTTAAGCATAAAATTGTTGAAAAAGCTGGTGCTTGGTATAGCTACTGTGGCAACAAGGTTGGCCAAGGTAAATCTAACTCAATTAAGTTTTTGAAAGAAAACCCAGAAATTGCAGATGAGATTGAAGGCAAGTTACGCGAAATGCTTTTATTAAAAGCAACTATTGAACCAGATGATGGTGAAGATAAGTTGGGCGATGACGCTGATCTTTAACAGCCTCAAATGAGTTTTTAAGCTTGATTTGACCCGAGCTTTAAAAAGCGTTAATCAGTAATGATTAGCGTTTTTTTGTTGTTAAAAACTTAAAGCGGATAAAAATAAAAACGACACATTAAAAATGTGTCGTTTTTTAATTTAACCGCAAAAATCTACAGCCTTTAATTAATCAAATATATTTATAACTGCCAATTTACAGATAGAGCGTAGTTACGCGGTGCACCGTAGTAACCTTGTTCCCAGTATAGGCTGTGCAAATATTTTTCACCTGTGGTGTTATTAACGTTGAAAGTGACTCCTACGTTATCTGTAATTTTGTAAGTGGCCATTAAATCAAGTAACCCGTATGCATCTTGGTTGGTAGTAACACTTGCAATACCATTAGCATCTTTAACTTGAACTCGGCTAGTTGAATCCTGCCAGCGATAGTTTGCACCAAATGATAAGCCATCAACTAAAGGCACTTGGTAGGTTGCGGCCACTTTAAGTTGGTTTTCTGGTGTGTAATCTTTTACTAAATCATCACCATCAATATTTAAATTACTAAAGCTAATACTTGCACTTAAATCATCTGTAAATTTACCACTTAACTCTACTTCAAAACCATTACTACTAATGCCATCAGCTGCATAATAACGCGTATCACTTGGTAATGAGTTAGCTATAGCAACAGCAAGGCCATCTTGTTTTGCATCAAAATAAGCAAACGTTACAAATAACTGGTCGTCTAGAAGCTGTGCTTTGACACCTATTTCGCTACTTTTGCCAGTAACAGCAGGTAGTTGATTGGCATTTATGTCTAGTTCTTTTTGCGGTACAAATGTTTCTGTATAGCTTGCATAAGCCGATAGAGATTCGTTAAAGTCGTACACTGTACCAATGTACGGTATTAGCTCAGAGTCACTTCGAGTTTGAGCAACGCCATAGGCTGTGCCTTTTGTTTCCCAATCGGTATAACGCACGCCAGCGAGCACACTTAAAGGCTCACTTAATTTAATGCGAGTAGATATGTAAGCTGATTTTTGCTCGTTAGTAATATCACTACCATTTACGCCATCAGCAAGTGTTGCCTTTGGTACTACACCATCCCACGTTTTAAGTGATGGCATATCTGGAAAACCATTGCCTGTAGTGTAATCGTAAAGAGACTGCTCGTTGTAATCCATTTTAGCTTGGCTAACACCAAATGATAGGTCGTGCTCTTGATTAAATAAATCAAACTTACCACTGGCGTATAAATCAAATAAGTCATGCTTATCTTCGTAATCATAACGGCTAGCATAACCTGTTAAACCAAGTTCAGTATCTTTATCAGGGGTACCGTATACGTAGAACAGCTCTGAGTTTTGCTTGTTTTCGATGTGAGCATAGCGTGCTCTAGCCACCCATGTTGCTGATAAGTTTTGTTCAAGCGTTACATATACTTGCTCTGCACTGTTATCCCAGTAAGACCAATCAGCAGCAGTACTGGTTGATTCGTCATAGTTAGTTGGTGAGCCGTCGGTGTAATAAAGAGGTAGTGCCCCCCAAAGTGGGCTATCAGCATCTTTTTGTTGGTTAACGTAGTTAACGCTTAATAATGTGCTGTCTGTTAATTTGCCTTCGTAGGCTAAATAAATAATTGTTTTATCTGTTTCGTAGCGATCTAGGTATGAATCAGCTTTTTGCTTTGTAAATACAGCACGTACGGCGTGTTCTTCATTTATTGGCGTAGATACATCTAAATCTAAACGTTTTTTATTCCATGAGCCATACGAGGCTGATGCATTTGCTTGTGTTGTGTAAGTTGGTTTCTTTAAAACCATATTTACAGTTGCAGAAGGATTACCGGCACCGGTCATTAAGCCATTAGCGCCACGAACTATTTCTACACGGTCATAAATTGAAGTATCAAGGCTGCCTTGAATAGATCCAGAGCTTTGTGGAATACCTAAGCCATCAACTTGAAAGTTAGTAATTTCAAAGCCACGAGCTTTAAAGTAAGTACGATCTGTTTCTATTTGCTCTACTGTTACGCCGGGGGTGCTTTCAAGTACTGAGTTTATATCGTCTAGTGAAAAGTCGTCCATTAATGCGCGTGATACTACCGAGATTGACTGTGGTGTTTCTTTAATTGTTAAACCTAGTTTGGTAGCTGATTGCGCTTCTTCTGTTATGTAGTTTTTGTGATGTTGACCATATACCGCAATTTTTTCGAGAGGTTCATCTTTTACAGTTGCTTCATCAGCAAGTGCATAACCAGATAGAATTAAAGAAGTAGCAAAGCTTAATTTAGATAAACGCAAAACTTGAGGGGACGACATAAGTTTTTCCAGTTAGTTCAAAAAGAAGTGCGTAACTTAATCTAAATGATATCGATTTGCAATTGAGTTATGTGTTTTTACCTATTATTATTCTATTTTGTTGGATTTTAGCGTCACATAAAGAGATTATGGGTACGAATTGATGAATTATATAGAACTTAATACCCCTTATAAAAAAAGCGGCCTAGGCCGCTTATTTAAAGTAGTTAGCTTTTTAGTTATTAAAAAGAGTATTTAACAGAGAACTGTAAACGATCTAAATCGCCATCTACGCCACTTTCAGTTTCACGCTCAGCATGTTTTAGCTCAGCTCCAAATGTTAGGCGTTTAACAGGGGAATATAAAATGTTAGCGCTATAGCTTTGGCTTGATTCAGTCGGATCACCAGAAATAGCTAATAAATCAGTGTTGTTATCAGCAGAGAAGAAAGAGTATAAGAACGTTGAACGCCATTGGCTTGTCCACTTGTGCTGGTAAGCAACAAAACCAGAAGTCGAATCAATGGCATCTAGTTCATCGCCATTAAGTACTGCGCCGTGAGCAACGTTTAAGCCTACGTAACGGCCTAAGCCTTTACCTTGAGTAAGCATAAATTTAAGGTTGTCTTCACCAAGGTTTATTTTACCCGACGCACTAATACCAAAAGATGTTTCATCTGCATCAACACTGCCTACTTTATAAGTTAGTTGGCGAGCAAGCGCTGCAACAACAATGTTACCCCAATCAGCTTTGTGTGTGTAACGAGCTGTAAAGTCAGGCAATGATGCATCATCAGTTACTACCATACCGCTAGTAGTAGAAATTGTACTTTCTGGGTTTTCTAATGAGAAAGACCATGCGCCAGTGGTATATTTAATTTGCGATTGTCGAACAAATATAGTGCCTTCAGCTGGGCCTACAAAATCAAGCGTTTCAGCAAGGGCACCCACGTTTTGAAAGTTAGACCATGTTTGACCAAATAACCAACCGTCGTATGTCACAAACGCATGGCGAATACGTGGAGCATAAGAGTTTGATACACGTTCATTGCCGCCAGCAGCTGAGGCTAAAAAATCAATCTCAATTTTAGTGTTAACGGTCTTACCGTTATCCATAACAGTGGCTGTGCCAAAGTTAAAGCGTGACTCGCGAGCATGCATATCAAACACAGCATCTGAGCTGTTATCGTCGCCAACTGTTAGCGTACTTGGTACGTAAAAGTCACGACCTACGTTTGAACCTGCAGGCGCACCCGCTGAATAATCACTCCACATAGAGTCGAGTTTAATGTATCCACCGTAAGTAAATTCGGTATCACCAATTTTTGCAGCAGTTGCCGCGTATGCAGTACTTGATAGTGCACATAGTACAGCGCTTGCTGCCAATGTTTTTAATGGGGTAAATTTCATTGTGGTGTCCTTTATAGGCTACTTGTTATTTATTACTTTTTTTTCATAGATATTTGTATTACTTGCTACGAGTATTACTTACGAATAAAAAGGGTTGTTAATTTGGCTTTCAATTCACTTTCTATTTTCATTCGTTAAATAAAGCATTTTAGTAAGTACAACAAAATATCTTTATTAGAGTACGAGACACTGTTGAATATGTGCAATATTTACTCAATTACCTATTGGTCTATAAGACTAAGGTTTGAGAGCAGATTAGTTTGTATTTACTTACATTTAACGCGTTGTATTATTTATGTAAAAAAATTGAAAGCAGAAGGATTATAAACTACAAATGAGGAAATTGAAGGGGTGTACAACTAAGGTCTAATACTTAATGTAGCACTGCTGAGTAATCCTTGATAAAAGCTTAAGGCAAGTAATTTAAATGGAGACTAAGATGTCACAAAGTATCTATCCAGTTCCTGCGCATATTAAAGATGCGACTCTTGTAGATAAAAATAAATATAATACGCTTTACAAGCAATCTATTGATGACCCAGAAAGTTTTTGGCGTGAGCATGGCAAACGTCTTGATTGGTCTACCCCTTATACAAAAGTTAAAAACACATCATTCGACAAAGGCCATATAAATATTAAATGGTATGAGGATGGCTACCTTAATGCTTCGTACAATTGTATCGATCGTCACTTAAAAACCAAAGCAGATAAAACGGCGCTTATTTGGGAAGGTGACAGCCCATCTCAAAGTGAGAATATTACTTATCAACAATTGCATGATGAAGTAGCCAAGTTTGCCAATGGTTTAAAAAAGCTAGGTGTTCAAAAAGGTGACCGTGTAGCGATTTATATGCCTATGACGCCTCAAGCTGTTTATGCAATGCAAGCTTGTGCACGTATTGGTGCTATTCATTCGGTTGTATTTGGTGGCTTTTCACCTTCTGCGATTGCAGATCGTATTCGAGATTCGGGTGCCAAGGTCGTTATTACTTCAGATGAAGGGCGCAGAGCGGGTAATTGTGTTCCATTAAAAGCAAATGTAGATGAAGCGGTAGCGCAAGAAACTGTAACCTCAATTGAGCATGTTATTGTGCACCAATTAACCGGCGGTGAAGTTGATTGGAATGAGCACGATATATGGTGGCATGACCTAGTTGCTGATTTACCAGCAAAGTGTGAACCAGAGCCAATGAACGCTGAAGATCCATTGTTTATTCTATATACGTCAGGTTCAACAGGTCAGCCGAAGGGGGTTGTGCATACTACTGGTGGCTACTTAGTTTACTCATCAATGACACATGAATACGTATTTGATTTAAAAGAAGACGATGTGTATTGGTGTAGTGCCGATGTAGGTTGGATCACAGGCCACAGTTACATTGCATACGGGCCATTAGTAAACGGTTGTACACAAGTATTATTTGAAGGTGTACCAACTTATCCAACTGCAGGACGTATGGGCGAAATTGTTGATAAACACGGTGTAACTATTTTATATACTGCGCCTACAGCAATTCGTGCGCTAATGGCGAAAGGTGATGAGCCAACTGCTTCGTCAAATCGCGATAGTTTACGTATTTTAGGCTCGGTGGGTGAGCCAATAAATCCAGAAGCATGGACGTGGTATTACGAGAGTATTGGTAAATCTAATTGTCCGATTGTTGATACGTGGTGGCAAACAGAAACCGGTGGCATAATGATTACGCCTTTACCGGGTGCAACTGATACAAAGCCTGGCTCTGCAACCCATCCATTTTTTGGTATTGCGCCAGCATTATTTGATGCTGAGGGGGATAACCTTGAAGGTGCTGTGGACGGTAATTTAGTTATTTTAGATAGCTGGCCATCGCAAGCGCGAACTGTTTATGGCGACCATGAGCGTTTTGAACAAACTTATTTTAGCGCTTACCCAGGTGTTTACTTTACAGGTGATGGTTGTCGTCGTGATGAAGATGGTTATTACTGGATCACAGGACGTGTGGACGATGTACTTAACGTATCAGGTCATCGCTTAGGTACTGCTGAAATTGAAAGTGCGTTAGTTGCACACGAAGCAGTAGCAGAAGCTGCAGTAGTGGGTTACCCGCATGATATTAAAGGCCAAGGTATTTATGTTTATATTACGCCTAACGAAGGTGTAACAGTAAGCGATGAGTTAACCAAAGAGGTACGTAACTGGGTTCGTAAAGAGCTTAGCCCAATAGCATCGCCAGATATGATTCAATGGTCTCCAGGTTTACCTAAAACACGCTCAGGTAAGATTATGCGTCGTATTTTACGTAAAATCGCTGCAAATGAGCACCAACAACTCGGTGATACGTCAACGCTTGCAGATCCATCTGTAGTCGATGAACTAATCGAGAACAGATTAAATCGTTAAATGTGCGTTAAAAACTTGATTACAAGTTGATTCTAAACGTAGTATATCGGCTGTCAGTAAGGGTTTTATACCTAACTGGCAGCCGAATTTATTAGGAGTGAACCATGAGTCAGTTTTTAATAGCGGACGACCATCCGTTATTTCGTGAAGCACTAAAGGGCGCATTGAGCGCAAAATTTGAAGGTTTAGAGGTTTTTGAATCATCCGATTTTGACAGCACACTGCAAGTGTTAAGCGAGCAAGAGGATCTTGATATATTACTGCTAGACCTTCACATGCCAGGTAATGGTGATTTATATGGTCTTATTCGTATTAGAGAAGAATACCCAAGCTTACCTATTGCCGTTGTTTCGGGTAGTGAAGACGCTAATATAGTTTCTAAAGTAATGGGTTACGGCGCTATGGGTTTTATTCCTAAATCGTCATCGTCTGATGATATTGCCAGTGCAATTAACCAAATACTTGAAGGCGATACATGGCTACCAAAAGAGTTAAAAAACAAAGTAGCTGAAATTGAAGGTGAAGACCGAGAAATAGCAGCGCAAGTTGCCTCATTAACACCTCAACAATACCGAGTGCTGCAATATCTGCACGAAGGTTTACTTAATAAGCAAATTGCTTATGAACTGCACATATCAGAAGCAACAGTAAAAGCACACATTACAGCCATATTTAGAAAACTCGGCGTGTACAATCGTACCCAAGCCGTTTTAATTGCCGCTAAATTAAAACTCGAACCAATAGAGCAGGTATAATTTACATTTAAAAAGTCACTTGCTTATTTATGAGCAAAAAAATGCCAGCAACAATGCTGGCATATTTTTATGTGTAGAATAATTAATCAGAATTCAGGTTAATAACAAAATGCATACTTTGTTATCAACACTGTTTTATTACCTCAAAATAAACTACTTAATTAAGCGAATTGGTACAATGCTAAGAAAACACTACAGTTTTATTACCATTAATAAATAGCTTATGCTCTGATGCAAGTTGGAGTGCTTTACAAAACACTGTTTTCTCTACATCTTTACCCATTTTAGCCATCATTTCGGCGGTATTAGCATGTGTAACGCTTGTTACATCCTGCAAAATAATAGGGCCTTCATCAAGCTCATTATTCACAAAGTGAGCGGTAGCACCAATGATTTTTACGCCGCGCTCAAATGCTTGATGATAAGGTTTAGCACCAATAAATGCGGGTAAAAATGAATGATGAATATTAATTATTTTGCCTTCAAAGCGACCCACAAATTCAGGGCTTAAAATACGCATGTATTTGGCAAGACCAATAATATCAGGGTTGTAGCTGGCAATTAAATCACCTACTTTTTGATCGTGCTCGCTACGAGTTAGTCCTTCGTGCGATACAACATGAAACGGCACATCAAACCCTTTTGCTAAAGGCTCTAAATCAGCGTAGTTAGCAATAACTGCTAATACTTCAATATTAAGAGTTTGTTCAAATTGCTTTAGCAACATACCACCTAAACAATGGGCTTCTTTAGTTGCAAGTAAAACTACTTTAGTTTTTGCACCGCAATGTAGGGCAAGTTTAGCGCCTTGTGGCAACAGTGCGCGTAGTTGATCTAAAAAGTCGCTTTGTGGCTCGCCTGTAAGCTCTGTGCGCATAAAAAATCGCTGTGCGTCTTTATCTACAAACTCGTTGTTACGCGTAATATTTAAATTATTTTTATGACAAAGCCCTGTGATTTTAGCTATTAAGCCTACGTCGTCAGCACATTGGGTGGTTAGTATATAGCTCATTGTCCTCATTCTTACCCTGTGATTAATACTTCATTATTTGTGTTTTGGCACATAAAGCAAGGGCTTTGTGGACTAATCCAATATTAATCATGTTGTTGAGTATAAAAGAGGTAGTAAAGTTAAAAGGTATTGAATAGAGGTTAATAAAGGATAAAAAAATGCCACCTAATTTACAAGGTGGCATTAATACTAATAATCCAGAGTTTAAGTTAATTAACCCTTTGGCTCGGGAGATAAGTTTTCTTCTTGTCTTAAATACCCTGCAGCTTCTTCGTCATCTTTAGCTATCGCTTGCTGAGTAGGTATAGCACGCGTTTGCTGGTTTAATTGATGTATTTGTGACGCATTACCTAAATCACGCTCACTGGTGATTGAGGCGATAGATTCACGGTCTTTCAAGAACGCGATAACGTCTTTTTTGATTGCTTGTAATTGTCCTTCGTCTTTATGCATTTCCATAATATGGCGAGGATGTTCAAGATTTTTCATACCTGTTGCTGCAAACGTAGTAGAAATAACACGAGAAACAATAATCCAAGGCGTTATGCTACTGCGTACTAACGTATTTTCTGAGCGAGTACTATCGTGAATACCAGTACCTGTTGATATTTTAGACTCAGTAAATGTGCCTTCGCATTTAAAGTACACTAGTAGTGATTCAAACTGCATTTCAGCAAAAAATAGATGAGCTGTATTTGTAAGCAATTGCGCAAATGCTTTAATAAGTATACCTATTAGCAATAAGTGAAAGCTTGTCATTAATAGCTCACTAAATTGAATAACATGCTGGTTATTAAATGCTTGTTTAAAGCTACTAATATTTGCAGCGTCAACGTAATGATAAATATTAATAAACGAATACGCTAAAAACACAGTAAACGCTAAAGCTATAATATAAAGCAAGTTACCACTTACTAAAGCAAGTAACCTTGCTAGCGTAAAGTTTTTACCTAAGTCTATTGAGTGCAGTTTAGGTTGAATCTCTTGGATCATTTCACCTTTAAAACCGCCTTTACCTTCAATTTGTTCTTGAAGCTTAGGATCTAATTCGCGATAAACTCTGTTAGGTACTTCTTTATAACGACGGTTAGCCATTACTAGATTGTCTAGGTTTATAAAAATTTCGTCTGGATGAACAGACTCTTGCCAGTTTTCACGTAGTTCTGATACTTCAGCAGAAGGGGTAACTGCATTTAAACGCGCTTTAATCATAATAAAAGCAATTGCGCAGCTTAGAGTGGCTAATACAATAATCGCAATTAAGTACATGCCAGCATGAAGACTAGGTAGTTGCTCAATCCAGCTATCTATTTCTTGTTTGCTAATGTGTTGTTCTTTCATCAGCCATGACATAGAAAGGCCAATAGCGATTGGTAGAATAAAAGATAAAGAAATAATTTTAGCGAGTGCACCGGTACCAAGTGCTTCAATATTTTTTTCAGCGTTTCTAGAAATAGGTTTACCCGTAGAGCGCCACGAAAAAAGCACGTAGAACATTAATATGGCACTATAAACAGGAAATGCTAATTCGCCTGCTTCACCGGTAAAACCCGATAAAGATACAAATGCCACAAGGCCATAAGCAATAAGTGCCACAAGGGTACTTACCCATGAGCCAAATAAGCGCTGAGCAACATTACGAATAGGATAAGGTAGGAATAATAACTTAGGGATTAAGCTGTGAAGTAAACGTGATAAAAAACCATTAGGCTCTTTAAACGTACTGTTTTTACGACCAACCAGCATTTCTTCGAGTGATTGCGCGGTGTAGGCTACTTCTTTTTGTTCTTCTTGGGCGGTTGATGCTTGTGATTTGCTGTAGTTATAAGCAAGTGAAGTAGGGTGGTTTCTGCCTACAAAATACTTAAGAGTTGCATAAATACCACTTGAAAGTGAGCGAATGCCGAATGCTAAAATAAGCATGCCAAACACCATTAAAATCCATCCAGCGGTTGTATCTTCTTTTACTGAGCCCGCAGCAATAACAAGTAAACTAATACCCGCTATAGACTCAATGAGTCCTCTTACAGCTGTTACTTTACCTTCAAGTTTGAAGGGGTTTTTTAGTCCAAGATCAATCGATCCATAATCAAAAGCCATTGAATGCTCCTTTTAAACAGCATGCCCAATTAAGGGAGAATATAAGCGTAGTTATAATAACCATTATATATATCGTATTTTTGTTTTTGCTCAATTTTTGATTATATATCAATAAAGTCGTTCAGTTTAAGGTTATTTTAAAGTGGTACATTCTGTGCTTTGAAATATAAGCTTAAGCGAGTTAACAATATCTCTTTTAAATGCTTGAGGAGGAATGATGGAATTGATTTACGTTGATGATAGTTTGCCCGGAATTACCCGAAAGCAAAAAAACAAACATTGGCAGTATTTTGACCCAATAGGAAAAATAATTAAAGAGAAGGCCGTTATTGAGCGCTTAAATTCACTCGCGTTCCCACCTGCTTATAAAAGTGTATGGTTTTGCCCTGAAGAAAATGGGCATATTTTAGCAACAGGTTACGACAGTAAAGGACGAAAACAGTACCGGTATCATCCATTATTTACACAACAACAAGATGCTAAAAAGTATCAAGCTTGTAGTGTGTTTGGACATAAGCTGCCGTTACTTAGGGCTCAATTAATGGAAGCATTGCAAGGTGATGAGCTCGATTATGAACGTACTTTAGCAGCCATTGTTAGATTAATGGATTTAGGTGCTCTACGGGTGGGGAATGAACGTAATGTAAAACAAAATAAAAGTTTTGGTGCGACAACCCTAAGATCAAGGCATGCAAAATTAACAGGTAAAAATATTAGATTAAAATACCGTGCAAAGTCAGGTAAAGAAAGGGAAGTAAATATAACGGATAAAGCATTGAGTAGTGTTATTAAGGAACTTCAGGACTTACCCGGGCAACACTTGTTTCAATATATAGAAGAGGGGGAGCGCTCTAACGTTACCTCTACTGAAATCAATCAGTATATTCAAAATATAATGGGTGAAGAATTTAGCGCAAAACACTTTAGAACATGGCGAGCAAGTGTGATTGCTTTTAAAGAAGTGTACGAAGCAAAAGGCGCTATTACATTAAAAACAATGCTTGATGAAGTGTCTTCAAAGCTTGGGAATACGCCAACAATAGCGCGTAATTCTTATATTCACCCTGATGTTATTGAGCTTTGTAAGAAAAATAAATCAGAACAAACTCATTGGCGCGACAATTTTAAATTACCCCGTAAAACAAAGTATCTTAGTCGCTTTGAGCGCGGTTTATTAGAGTTTTTAACGTAACGATAAAGGCTGTAGCTTACAGCCTTTATGTTAAGTTTTTGTAACCTGCTATTGCAGCATAAACGTTTCGTATTCTAAATCTTCAAATTGTTTTGAAAGCCAAAATAAGCCAACAACAGAGGTAATAATAGTTGAGAGTGCAAAACCGTAACCATAAAACTGCGGCCCAAAAGCAATTGATAACAAAGTTAAAACAACGTTTATTACCAAAAATAACCCCGCTAAAAATAGCACTGTTGAGCGTTTATCTAAATAAAACAAAATATTTAAAATAGATAAAAATATAACTTGTACCCCTACACCGACTACATCAATAAATAAAAGCGTTTTATAGTTTGGATCAATGCCGATAAAGGTAAGTATTTGCTCACCCCATAATAACAAGCAGGCAACGGTAATACCCTGAATTTTAAATATATCGTATAAACCGGCACGCGCTGTTTGGATCATACTGTCTTTTAATATGTAGATCTCTTCAAGAGATGAGCCACCACGAATAGCGGTGTAAAAACGGTCGTACTCTTCTACAAAGTCGGTTTCCATTTTTACTAAAAATACTGCCATACCGGGAATAATAGACAAATAAGCCAAAAATATAGGTAAGTCATAAATTGGGCTTGCTCTTAATGTGCCAATAATTTGAATTGATGTGCTTGGAGAATACCAAAAAATGATTTTATCAGCCCATACACCAATGTTATAAAACAGACCACAAAAGAATAGGCTGTAATACACTTTTTTATTGCTTAAAAAGTCAAAGCTTATAAGTTTTTCACCAGGGTAGCGGCGAATAATCATAAACAAAAAGCTAAAAAAGAGCAGAGCTTCGCCAGCAAAAAACGCAAAAAATAAGCCGTCTAACTGCCAGTCTCTTAATAAATATGCAAGCAATACCATAAAGGCGTAACCACTTAGCATGGTAATTAAAATTAACCGGTATTCTTTCATACCGGATAGAAAAATAGCGCCAAGCCACTGATTACATAAGCTTACAAAGGCACCTAAAATTATAATCTTAGTAACAACGGGTATAGGGAGCATAGGCCATACAGCTAAGCCCACCAATAACGCAGCTATTGTTGTTACAAGTTGCGCACCAAGTAAATTAGGGAGTACTTTTGCCTCTTCTTTTTGAAAAAACAAATCGGCAATAAACCGAGTTAGTAATAACTGCAAGCCACCCGTTAAAATAAGTGAGGCAGCCATCATGTAGGTAACAAGCGTTAAAAATTGAATAATAAGTACTTTAGGTAATACAATTCCTAAACTTAAAATACCAATTAGCATTAACGCTACAATAGAGAGCAGCCAGGGGCCTGAGCCTATTAAACCTGCGTAGCCGTATGCTTCGAAAACTGAGAGCAGGGTATTTTTTTTGAGAATTTTTCGTATCTCAAAACCTATTCCGGCCATGCTATTGTATCCTTATAAAGTTTATCGTAGCGGGCAAACATGTGGCTCTCGTCATAAAATTTTTGTACGCGGTCTAAACCACTTTTTTGATACTCAAGCCAAGCTTGCTCATTTGTTAGCATGTTTGATATTTGTTGTGCTGTTTCGCTAGGTGAAGCAATTGAGACAACTTCACCGGCTTTACCTAATGCTTTATCTTCATCGGTTCCGCCTTCGATTATTTCGCGGCACGAGCCAACATCACTAGCAAGTACAGGCACACCGGCCGCCATTGCTTCTAAAAGTACTAAAGGCTGCGCTTCGGAAATTGAGGTTAAAGCAACAACTCCGAGCTTAGGCAAAATTTTGGTAATATCTTGCATACCTAAAAACTTAACACTGTTTTGTAAATCAAGGCTGCCTACAAGTAGTTCACACTCTTTGTAATATTGCGGATCTTCTTCATAAGGGCCGATGATCCAGCCTTCGACCTCTGGTAATATCGATTGCGCTTCTTTAATCGCACGTATAAAGGTTTTAATATCTTTTATAGGCACCACACGTCCAATTAACCCAACAACCGGCGGTATCTGTTTTGGACGCTGATCAAGCGCTTCAATAAAGCGCACTGTTTTAATACCATTAGGAACAACAAATGCTTTTTCAGGCGCTGCACCATCTTTTATTTGGCGCTGTCTGTTACCGTCGTATAGCGAAATGATCTTATCTGCTTCTTGGTATGTTGTTCGGCCTATTTGCTCAAAAAAGCTGATCCACATTCGGCGAATAAAGCCCATCTCGGTATTTAAGTTTTTACCTAGGCTTTGTTCAGACTCTTTGATCCAACTGGCTTGAATAAGATCTATTTTTCTCTCTTTGGTGTAAATACCATGTTCGGTCAACAAAAAGGGAGTATCGCTTATTACACTGGCACCAGATCCTAAAATACCAGCATACCCGGTAGATATTGAGTGAATAAGTTTAACTTTTGGAAGTCCACGTGCAATTTCGGCTATTTTAAATAGCGGTTTATATAAATTGCGATATGACCAAAAAAAGTCAATAAAAGAGGATTCATCACAAAAAGTTGAATAGTAATTAGTGAGCACTTGCCACGATGATTCACTATATAAAAAGTCGGCTTCGTTAATACCGTCTTTTTTAGCCAAAGTTTCAAATGCAAATTTTAACAATTCAGTCGGGATAGGCTCGTTACAATCTCTAAAATAATTTTGTAGTTGTTGCCAGAAATCAAAGAGCTCTTTTTTATATTTAACCCCATGCTTGGCTTTTATTTCAGAAGTATCATTTTCCACTAAATAATGAACATGCAGCTTGGTAACGTTTTCAGGTAAAGTATATTGAATCTCGCCATAATGCTCTGGTGCTCCACCTATAAAAACAAGCTCAAAGTTATAATGAGGTAACCCTTCAATTATTTGATGAACCCAACTAGATACACCACCACGTACGTAAGGGTAGGTACCTTCCAAAAGCAGTAAAATGTCTGCATTTTTATTACTCATGCCAATACTCCTGCAAATGACGTAATTCACTGCCTTTAGGTTGTTCTGGGAGTTCTTTTAAATAGCGTTTACAGTCGTCAAACTTGTTCATACAAAAGGCAACTTCGGCTTTATAAGGGAGAACATGACGCCTTGCCATACCAAACTCAGTTGCTTTAAGTAAGTACTCATGGGCTATTTCGTATTTGTCTAAGGCTAAAGATATACGGCCTAAAAATATAAAGGTTGCAGGTGTTTTTACGTGCTCAATACTTTGCTCTGCAAGTGCTTCTGCTTTTTCTAAAACATATTTACGCAGTGCACCTTGGGCTAAACCCAAATAGCTAAGTTCCCAATACAGTTCGGCTAGCTGTTTTTGTAAATGGCTCAATTTAGGCTGCTTAGTCGTAATGGCTATTTCTTGCTGATACAAACTGATTTTTTCGTTGAGTTTGGTTTCTTTACCATCAAGGGTTGAGTAGGCGAGTAGTCGAATATCATCTTCTAAATCTTTAAGTGCTAGCTTTAAAATAGGAATAGCTTGTGAGTCACTCATGTGACGAGCTGCCATTACAGCACTTAAACGTTTATTTGGTTCACTCGCGTGCTTCAAAATTGCTTTAAGTCCGCCAATAGAATAGGTCGGGTTTGCTGATATTGCTCTGGCTTCAAAAGGAAGCTCAGGTATTTTATGCTCTTCTATTTCTATCTCGTCGTTTTTGAGAGGTTTACAAAGAGCAAACGTAAGCGCTACTACAACACCTATAATTCCAAGTACTGGTAATGTAAACAATAATAAAAACATGAGTAGCAAAGAGCTATAAGGAGTCGTTTTGTATTTTTTAGGTATAAAAACATAACTAACAATAGCAAAAAGGATGCTAGCAATAGCATGCAGTAGTATAGCTAAAAACCAATTAGGTGTTTCCAGTACTTCTATTAGTGCAAAGTACTGACAAATACACCCTAAAATAGCCGCTACAATAATTATAATCATGAAAGTGAAACCAATCTCTTTATATCATCTGAGCTTATTGGTAGTGCAAGTTGTTGCTCAATAACAATATCAAGCTCAGCTAAAGTGTTACCAGTGCGCTCTTTACACCAAGTGTTCATTCGGGCGATAAACCCTGCTTTTTCAAGTTCATCAGCTAATGGCATTAATAGCAGTAATACCTGATTTTGATTATCATACAAATAAATGTCTAAACCACGGCGTGCTTCACTTAAATAACTCATAAGTTGAGTCGATTTATCAGTAATATTATTGGCTTTTATTTTTAGCAGCTGCGATGGAATGTTGTATCGTTTAGCTTCTTTATTCGCGCGTTTAACTTGGCGAATAAAGTATGGAGACTCTTCATAAGTCATTACTGGGTTTGTTATTTCATGGCGCAGTAGGTCGCCAATATGCCCAGCCATAACAGCAAGTAGTGTAAGAGTGGTATTTTTAAGCGCAAAAAATTGTACTCTTTCAACTAAAATAGCGCCATAAATTGTATTATTTACGTCGATAAGTGGGATTGCCATATGGTATTTACTTATACCTAACGCAGTTTTTGCGTCTTTTACTGATACTAATTCTTTTTCTTCAATCATCGCTAATATAAGAGGATCATTTTCAGCTATTTGACCCATTTGGCCAATAGAGGCAAGTGGAGGCTCTAAAACAGTGTCGTTTTCAACTTTATATAAGCCCGCTCTTTCTAATAAACCATATTCAACGAATAGGTCGATTATTTTTTGCGCTGCGCTATCAAGTCTTCTTTCTTTTAATAGCCCGATAGAGGTTCTTACTGCTTGTAGCGATTCACGCAAACTTAACGTATGGCCAGCTAACATTTGCTCTATTCTATCGTGAGATGAATTAATTAAGTGATACTGACGAGTAAATGTTTCAAGGCGGTCGGTTACGTACTCAAGCTGAATACTTTGTTGTTGATTAGTGCGCTCCCACACATCCCTAAACTCACCTGTGATCATAATTACAATAATGTAGCCAATCATGGCGTTAATATTGAAGTCGCTTTGTGGTGATAAAATATTTGCTTGAAGTAAAAAAAGTTGGCCAACAAGCAAACATAAAATACTAATAAAGCCTTTTGAAAAGCCATAACGTAGAGAAACTAAAAGTGGGCCAAGTACAGGCCACGAAAACCCTCCCTCAGTCCAAAATGGGTCCTCTGCGTTAAATAATACAGGCAGCCCTAAAGCAAGCGCGGTAAATATAAATACCTCAGCCCATATTTGTAGCTCAGGAACGTCTCTTGGTCTAAGGAAATGTGTTTTCACTCACTAACCTCTATATAAGAAATTAAATCGGCAATCACATCTTGTGCTGTTGCTGCAATGCTATCGCGGCCCCAACCACTTTTAGCAATAGTACCGGTCCAAATCGGTGTTGTTTGTCCATTTACAGTGAGTGATAATGTAAGTGCAACAACGGGTTCGCCATCAAGGCCAGCTTTGTAGCGCCACTCTTCAATACTGCCTGTTAATACATAGTCAGCTTGTTGAGTGTTTAACCACTGCATAGCATTGTCTAAGCGGTATTGATCGTCCAGTGGTGGAAGCTCTTTGGTGTTAACGCGAGGTGCGCGTATAAGAGTTGGTAATTTATTTTGTTGCCAAATACTGGCTAAAATATCTTCAGCACGCTCACCTGCAAGCGGTGTTTGAGCATGATTAACAAGTGGCATTAATGCCACTGTTTTTAAAGGGCTAAGCTCTATATCATCAGCAACTCTGCTGGTGGTACATGCTGATAATAGTAATACCAAACACGGTATAATTAAACGAAACATACTCTCTCCTAACATTAAAAATGTACGTAATAACCTAATTGTAATTGTGTATCTGAGTTACCCACTTTATTACTACTTTGGTAACCCAGCTGTAATTTAAATAAATCATCGCCTAGTACAGACCAACCTGCGCCACTCGAAACAGATACATCTACTGTATCGTTAAGTGTTTGATAGCCAGTACTTATATCGAATAGCCATGAAGGGTTTGCGCCTAAATAAGGCGGCTCTAACGAACCCGTTGAGGCAAATGAGGTACCTAGTGCAAAGCGCCTAAATGGTTGAAGGTCAACTCTTAGAGGTCTTGTGTCTGTATTTATTAATGCATTTACACGTTCAAAGTCTTGCCATTGTGCACTAAAATAAGCGTTCCAAATTGGGCGATCTTTTAAAATGCTGTACTGGTAACGTGCATTATATTCTTGGCCATTAATGAGTGAGCTGCCATCGTCTCTTCGAGAAAAAGACATCGCTGCTGCTGATAGTTGTACGTTTTGTCTACCATCAATGTTGTAGTTAACATAAGCCGTGGCTTTATCTAGTTGAGCATAACTAAGTAGCGCTTCTGATTGGCGGTTTTCAACATTATATTCAAGCTTTAAACCTATCTGTGTACGCGAATCCCATTGATAACGAGAGTCTAAGCTAAGACCTTGGCGGCTAACTAAGCTGCCTTGGTGAGAATCTATTTTTGCATCAAAATACCAACGACCAAATGTCATTTTATCTTCTATCGCAAACAGTAATCCGTTGTTATCAAGATTTTGCTGATTACTTAAACTTAATTTCCATTGCCCATTAGCATAAGGAAAATAAACGTTTACATCGTACTGGCTACTGTTTAAACCAGCCTCTGGCGATAGGTTAATTTCAAGCGCCCTAAAGTAGGATGCACGTGCATTTCTAAGTAAGCTCAATTGTGATTCGTCAAGCTCACCAGTCAGTTCTTCATACCAACGCTGCATTGTTGCGTATGGCTGCTTTAGATAGAGTAGGGCGTTTAGTTCATCTAATTTGCTTAGTGAGCCTTCGGCTAATAGTTGTTTCGCTTTATTAAATTCGCCGTTGGTCATATAAAGTTGTAGTTTTTGCCATGGCTCTAATTTTTGTGCAGCCCTGCGCGCTAACCACCAGTTTGTTTGGGGCTCACCAATAGTGTCGGGGGCAAGTTCTTCCATTGTGTTTAATTGCATTAAATGAGGAACAGCCATCGCGCCCGCCCAGCGGAACATTAAGCCTCTGTATGCATATTTATCTTTAGGTAAGTGTTGCAGTAAATAGTGATTAAGTTCAGCAGCATTTGCATAATAACCAAGTTGCTTCATTACATCGGCTAAGTTAACCAGTGTTGTTAAATCGCTTGGATCTGCAATGGCTAATTTACGCAAATAAAAGTAAGCACTGTTATATGACTTTTCGTGAATAGATAAGCTTGCTAATAGCTGGGTCCACGCATAGGAAGGGTCGCTTTGAGAATAGCGAGCTAAAATGCGGCTGATCATCACGGTGTCGTGCATTTGCAGCGCTAACCAACCTTGTGCCAGCACAACATCAGAGTCATATTCACTTAATTTAGCGGCGCGGTTTAAAGTTGTATAAGCTGAATTTAAATCACTTTGGTTTTGATACCAATTTGAAAGAATTAACCAAGCAGGGTAGAGAGCTTTATTGTAGCGCTGCTTATCAAGTTCAGCATGAATACGTGCAACTGATTTAGCATCATTTACTTGTGTGCTTAATAATGCAATTTGAATCAATTGACGGTCAGTTTGCGACTCACTTTTCCATAAATAATCAAGAAGCTCCTGAGGCCGACCTTCAAAGCGCAGTTGTTGGTAGTGCAGCATGTCGCCTACGCTCAAAGGACTTATTTTTTGTAACTTTTCTAATGCATATAGCTCATGAGCTTTGTCCTTAACTCGCATTGCCATGTCAACATTGGCGCTCCAAAACTCATCGTCAGAACTTTCATGTTTGTTTTTTAGTACTTGCAGAGCTGTAGAAAAGTCATCTTCTAGCCAAAATGCGCGGGCAATCCAAAGTAAATCTTCTTCATTTTTAGGCCCTTTATATGTAGGCCACAAAGCTCTTAATGCTTTTAAATTACCAGTATCGTGAAGTACTTTTGCTTTCCAATATTGTGATAATGCACTTTTACCATTTATTTGCTCAAAGCGTTCAATATTATTTAATTCTTGCTTTGTGTTACCAATAAATTCGTTAGCTTGCATCCAATTAGCAAAGCCATTACCTTTTAGATTTCTATTTTGGGCTTTATATTCGTATATATCATTAGCGTCTTGGTATAAATATAAAGCGGTGGCATCGTTAATACTATCGGTAAGCATCGCAGGAGTTACAGCTTTGTTAGACATTAGCCATTTAAACTCTCGAAGTGCTTCTTTAGGCTTGTTTTGCCAGCGCTTTATCTTCCAATTTAATAAATGTAGCTCTTTGTCAGCTGGGCTTTGTAGTAATAACTTTGCGAGTAATTGCTCTGCCCCTTTTGCATTTGCATTTGCTAAACGCAGGTGCATCGCTTGTGTTAAGTACTCTGTGTTATTTGGCTCAACTTTTAATAAACTTTCAATGGCTTGAGCCGCATCTTCTGTATTGCCTGCTAAGTTAGCCAAATAAAGTGTGCGTTTAATATTGGCTTTGTCACCATAGGTTTTCCACCATGCATAAGCTTGTATCGGGTTATTTGCACCAAGTGCAGTTTCAATCGCTTTAGCTGCAATATCAGCATTTATATTTGTTTTATAAATAGCGAATGCTTTGTCTGGTTCGCCTGCGCTTAACCAGTAATCGGCTGCAAGGAGAGGCTGTTTATTTTTTTGATAGTACTGAGCAACTTTTGCATTTAACCCAACTGCTTTTGCAATAGTTAATATTTGTTCGTTCCAGTTTTTATGAGCACCAATTTTTAAAGATAACTCTTCAAAGCGGTCGTCAACTTTAGCACCGCTTGCTAGCCATAATGAGTAGAGCAGCTTTATTTCAAGTGTTGCTTTGCGCTCACCTCTAGGTAGCTTTTCAAGCTCGTTAGTAGCTTGTGAATACTCACTAAGCCCTATATGTAGCTCAACTAATTTTGCGCGTAGCTTTTCGTTGTCGGGCTCTGTATTGAGCGCTGCATTAAGGTAAGACTTCTCAAAGGTATAGTCTTGTGAAAGTGCATCATCTTCAAAAAATAAGGTATGTGGAAATAATGCATAAAGTGCAAAACAACTTACGGCTAATATCGCTAATATTGTTTTTACTGAAATTAACTGAGGGCGCTTTGTAGTATTCATTATAGTGCGGCTCCGTCGCAGTTAAGGTAACCATAAAAATCACCTGCAGGTATTTTGAAATGTGTTAATTTACCTCGGTTAATACCTTTAAAGTGCTCACCCAAACCAGATACAAACTCACAAGAGCGTGCATTCATTAAATCAAGCGAAGCAGGTACCCACGCTTTAAAGCTAACAGGCCCGTTAACTTGCCAGCTATTAACAACCACATTTGCAGATGCTAAATAAGGTTTTTTACTATTTTGGCTATGATCAAAGCTAAGGCGAGCTATGTTATTTATAATATGTATGTAGTCACCTTTTTCAGTTACACCAGATACACCTTCACTTTGAGCTATGTTTGGCACATCAAAATCGGTAGGTATTCGCAAAGTATGAATGTACTTTGAGCTAAATAACCATTCATTATTACTGTTTTTTGCAAGTGCAGAAAAGTAAAAATCCTTTGCTACTTTTGCATAATGGCTTAAATGCACAGGTGTATTTGGTCTTGCTAAAACATAATCTATGTTGTGTTTAAGAGCGTCTAGTCCCGCAAGAACTTCACCTGAATAAAAGTGATAATAAATAGTGTAAGGTTTTAACCTATATGGCTTTTCTGTAATTTCGAAAGTTTCAGTTAAGCGTCTAAAGCCATAATAAGGGCCATGCCATAAGTTAGTGTAAACATTTTCATTTAATATGGGGGCATAAATTTGATACAGCAAATCTCTTTCAGGGCGGCCAATAGGTGATATATGTGTAAGGCTAGGGTTATCGGAATTTACATCAGTGTTGCCGCCATTTACGTTTAGCACACCAGCATCACGAGCCAGTTCAAGCGCTTTAGGACCAGGAGTTGCATCGCCTGACCATAACATCATCACTGTTTTTTTATTTTTAGGTGTGAGTTTTTCATCAATATATTTTATCGAATCTGTAATTTCTTTTTTAAGGCTGATGGTGTTGTAGCCAGGTACATCTAGATGAAAACCGTAATCAGTGTCGTCTTCATCTATTTTTTTTCGCCCAGATAGAGCAGTCCAAAAATAGGGGTGGCTATAAGTATGCGAAGCAACTTCTACGTAAGGTAGGTTAAAAATACTACGTGCAATGCCTTCAAGTTTGGCACTTTGTTTAGAGTGAATACCGCCTTCTTCAATGTCAGCTTGGATCACTGAGGACGTTAACGGTAGTTTGTAGTGTTTAATTATTTCATCTCGAATTACTTCTGCTGAATAAGGCCTACCCGCATAGTGGGCAACACTTGTAAATCCATCTCCATCTATATGCAGCGTAAGCATTCGCCTGCCGCTTTCGGTGGTTGTATCTGGCACTAATATAGGTGGTAGTTCCATAGCCTGAGTTAGTAATGTACGTGGATCAATAACCCATTTGCTGCCTTCCATCGGAAATGTATCAATTAGCCAAGGAGCAACCACGACTGCACCATATTTAGTTTTAGCCGCTTGTACAATTATCGTGTTATCAGCTGATTTTATTGTAATTAAAGGAGTCGCATTAGTTGCTAATTTTAGTAAATATGGTTTAACGATAGGGGGAGGTGTTGTGGATTCTCCTTTGAGCCAAGGTGCAAAGCTATCTTGTTTATATGGACCTTCAGGTAGTGTGTTTAACGACTCAATACCCATGTTAAATAGTAATTTAGTTGACTGTGGTAACTCGCCTAAAATAAGTTCTGGCACAACACCTAAATTAGCTTCAAGCCAATTGGTAAGTGTTGGGGTGTAAAATGCATCGCTTGAGGTCCACGAAATAATACCGGCATGTAAGCTAGGGTCAACCAAAGGTAAGTCGCGTTTTGCCATATCTATGTAATCAGGTATGTACCCCAAATACTCAATCATGGTCGCAAGCTTTAAGTGTACGGTAGTGTATATGAGTGGTTTTACGTTACTGTTATAAGGGATTAAAATGCGCCTAGGGATCGGCGTAATTGATGATGTGCCCCACGTTTGCAAGTGACCGTCGGTCACCCACGGATTGAAACCTGCGTCTATAATATTTTGTGCCATAGTAAGGCGATTACCGGGCTTTGCATAATCAATAACTTGGACGTTGAGGCCTAAACTTTGTGCTGTTTTTAATTGTGCGCTTAGCCAATCTTGGTCGTTTTTGTTGGTCACTTTATAGCTATTGTCGGTTGGATTGAAGTGGCTATACAAACCCTCAGCAACTAAGTCACTTGCTAAATTAGCGAGTTTAGGCAATAACTCAAATCCCCGATTGAGGATAAGGAGCTTATCAAAAGTCTCAGATAGTGAGCTTATTATGGTGACTAACCCAGCTTGTTGATCGGGTTTACTGTGTGTAGCATCTAATAGCTGATAGCTATCTAGGGTATCTAAAAATAAGCCGCTAAAGCCGCGTGCTTTTAATGCCACAGCGCTACTTTTAATATGTTGTTGCCAATGTGCTGATGCCAAATCGGCAATATGGCTATTCCAGTTAGGGTTAACTGCGAGTGAAGACTTACTTTCAATAAACGACTCACCAACACTTAAATAAGCATAGACAGCAATATTACGCTGTTTAAACCAATTAAGTTCGTGCTCAGTGACTAATTCGGGCTGAACTACAACGCGAGAATAAAAGGTCATTTCGGCTAATGGCATCGGCGCTGAGTAGTAAAATGCAATACTATTATTTACAGGCTTTGCAAATACTTGACTAGAAATTAAAAGCACTAGGTATAAAAAATATTTCATTAGTAATTCATTTCAATTAATTTATAACTGTGGCTCAAAGTAATGCGTTCCAATTTATCTAGCTATTTGGTATTAATAATATAGGGTTATTATATGTTAATGGAAGATTAATCTCTACATGTTAATTCAACCATATACTTAAGGGGTATAATAACATGCTGGTTTGATTTACTCACCACAATAAAACCCATAGGTATGCCACTCGAGTTATTAAGAGCAACCTACAAACCTATACTTAGAAAACGATAAAAGAATGTATCAATATTTTACTTATAATAAGAGCTTAGTTTTTTATTACTCACCATCAAGCAGCTCTTTTACATTTTAAGTAACCATAGAATTGACCTTTTGGCAGACTAAACTGTGTGATATCAGCATTTGATTTACCTTTAAAGCGCTTGCCATCATTAGAAACAAACTCACAAGAACGGCCATTAACTAAATCAATTTTAGCAGGCACCCATGCTTTAAAACTGACAGCTCCATTCACTTGCCAATTATCCATGGAGACATTAGCTGAAGCTAAATACGGTTCATTGTTTTCTTGGCTGTGCTCAAAGCTAAGCTTTGCTAAATCATCAGTTATATGAATGTAATCACCCTTTTGAGTGACGCCAGATATTCCTGAACTTTGAGCTACATTAGGAACATCAAAATCATTGGGAATACGTAATGTTCGAATGCTTTGAGAGCTAAATAACCATTCGTTATTGCTGTTTTTAGCAAGAGCTGAAAAATAAAAGTCTTTAGCTATTTTTGCATACTGGCTTAAATGTACTGGCGTATTCGGTCTTGCAAGTACGTAGTCTATATTATATTTCAGGGCATCAAGTCCAGCAGGTAGTTCACCAGAATAAAAATGAAAGTAAATACTATAGGGTTTTAATCTGTATGGTTTTTCTGTAATTTCAAATGTTTCGATTAGGCGCTTAAAACCATAATAAGGCCCATGCCACAAGTTGGTGTATACGTTCTCGTTAATAATGGGTGCATAAATTTGGTATAACAAGTCACCTTCAGGTCGTCCAATTGGCGATACATTTGTAAGTGTTGGGTTATCAGCTTTTACTGAAGTATTACCACCATTCACGTTGAGCACGCCAGCTTTTCTTGCTATGGCTAAAGCCTTTGGTCCTGGAACTGCATCGCCTGACCATAGAATTAATACTGTTTTTTTATTCTTTGGCGTCAGTCGTTCATTAATATATTGAATTGACCCTGAAATTTCTTTTTCTAAATCGACAGAGAGATACCCAGGAATATTTAAATTAAGTCCGTATTTTGTATCATCTTCATCTATGTTTTGTATTCCTGATAGCACTTTCCAAAAGTAAGGGTGGCTATATGTGTGCGATGCAACCTCTACATAAGGTAGTTCAAATATATCTCTTGCAACTTGCTCAAGTTCTTTACTTTGTTTTGAATGTAAGCCGTTAGGCTCTATGTCTGCTTGTATTATGGAGGAGGTTAATGGCAATTTGTACCTTTTTATTACCTCATCGCGAATTACCTCTGAGTTGTATGGCTTACCTTTGAAGTGCGCAACGCTACTAAATCCATCGCCATCTATATGCAAAGTTAACATACGCCTTCCGCTTAGAGTCGTTGTATCAGGAGCTAATATTGTGGGTAAATTTAGTACTTTCTTTAACAATTTCTTAGGGTCGATCACCCATTTACTGCCTTCCAGTGGTAAATTATCAATTAGCCAAGGGGCTACTATTATGCCACCCAGTTTAGTCTTACTTCCTTGCGCTAGTGTTCTGCCGTTTGCTGAAGTAATGCTAATTAACGCTGTGGCGTCTGAGGTTAATTTAAGGAAGTTTGGTCGGATTATTACAGGTGCTTTTGTAGTTTCACCTTTTAGCCAATCAGCAAAGTATTCAACTTTATAAGGTCCAGCTTGCGCAACATTTATATTTTCTACGCCTAAACTAGCTAGTAATTTATTTGATTGAGGTAATTCCCCTAATATTAGTTCCGGTACTATTTCTAAACCTTCTTCTAGCCATTTAATAATCTCAGTACTATAAAATATATTACTAGTAGTCCAAGAAATAATGCCGGCATGTAAACTCGGATCTATTCTAGGTAACCTTTCTTTAGCAATGTCTACATAATCAGGAATATACCCTAAGTATTCTATGATTGTAGCAAGCTTTGAATGAACAGATTTTTTAACTAATGGTGAAATATCGCTATTATAAGGAATTAATATTCGCCTAGGCACCGGTTTTATTGATGATGTACCCCATGTTTGCAAGTGGCCATCTGTCACCCATGGATTAAAACCTGCGTCTATAATCTTTTGTGCCATAGCGAGGCGGTTATCGGGCTTTGCATAATCAATAATTTGGACGTTGAGGCCTAAGTCTTGTGCTGTTTTTAATTGTGCGCTTAGCCAATCTTGGTCGTTTTTGTTGGTCAGTTTATAGCTATTGTCGGTCGGATTAAAGTGGCTATACAAACCCTCAGCAACTAAGTCTTTGGCTAAATTAGCGAGTTTAGGCAATAACTCAAAGCCCCGGTTGAGGATAAGGTGCTTATCAAAAGTCTCAGATAGTGAGCTTATTATGGTGACTAACCCAGCTTGTTGATCGGGTTTACTGTGTGTAGCATCTAATAGCTGATAGCTATCAAGGGTATCTAAAAATAAGCCGCTAAAGCCACGTGCTTTTAATGCCGCAGCGCTATTTGCAATATATTGTTGCCAATGTGCTGATGTTAAATCCGCAATGTGGCTATTCCAGTTGGGGTTTATGCTAAGTGATGACTCACTTTGATTAAACGACTCACCAACACTTAAATAAGCATAAACAGCAATATTACGCTGTTTAAACCAATTAAGTTCGTGCTCAGTCACAAGATCAGGCTGGACTACAACGCGAGAATAAAAGGTCATTTCGGCTAGAGGCATCGGGTACGAATAGTAAAATGCAATACTATTATTTACAGGCTTTGCAAATACTTGACTAGAGATTAAAAGCACGAGGTATAAAATATATTTCATTAGTAATTCATTTTTATTAATTCATAACAGTGGCTCAAAACAATATGTTTTAATCTATCTGGTTATTTGGTCTTAGGAGGATAGGATTATTATATGTTAATGAAAAATTAATCTCTACATATTGATTTTACCTTGTGGTCAATATTTATACTCACTTGCTAAATACTCTAACTTGCTACAAATAAAACAAATTAACCTAAAATACAGGCAGTAAACCTACATGAATACTATTCAATAGATAGTGTTTTAAATAACGGACAAATGTTGGGTAAATTATTTTTTGATTAAGACTAAGGTCTCTGTGCTATTGGTGTCTAAAAGGTCGAGTTGGGACTATAATGTGGCTAAGCTGACCTCTTACAAACTTGGTCCTACCTGTTTTTATTTATGCTTTTCTTATATAAGTTAAAAGCGATATAAATGAGTGAAGTTATTTTTGGGCAAATAAGTAAAACTGCAAACTATATTGTTTTTGCTAGGTTTTAGTTGTTGCTGCATCTACGTCTTTATTTACCCGGAGAAAAAATGAGTAATTTAAGCTTAAAAAACAAACTGTTGTTATTAGCTATATTGCCCTTAATGCTACTTTTGATTAGCTTGATGCTGAGCTCTTATTATTTAGAGAATAAAAATCAGCAACAAAATTTTGAAGCATTTCAAACTAAACTAATAAGTGACAAACAAACGTTGCTAAGCACCGAGGTGGAAATTGCCAGTAAAATTGTTCGCTATCAAATAGCAAATGGCTCTGAGCAAGATGCTAAAAATGCTTTAAGAGACTTAACGTTTGGTCAAGGTGGTTACTTTTTTATATACGACACAAATGGCGTTAGTGTTTTTCATGCATTATTAGGTGATGCTATTGAAGGGCAAAACAAAATAGGGATGACTGACCCTAACGGTAAAAAAATAATAGTGGGCTTATTAGATCAAGCTAGAAAAGGCGGTGGCGCTTTTAACTATCATTTTCAAAAACCAAATACCACAGGCTTAGTTGAAAAAATGGGCTATGCAGCAATGATCCCAGGTACAAACTGGATGATTGGTACTGGCGCATATATGGATGATATAGACGCAGAACTACTTAAATATCAAACAGCAATGCAAGAGCACATGAATGATAAGGTAGTGACCTTATTGCTAATTGCTTTATTTTGGGTTGTGTTAACTATTGTATGTGCGTTAGTTGCCGCAAATACAATGGTAAAACCAATACAGCGCATGGCGCAAAGCCTTGACGACATTGCTAAAGGTGAGGGCGATTTAACCAAACGTTTAGATATTGATACTAACGATGAAATAGGCCAACTTGGCGAAGCATTTAATATGTTTGTAAGTAAGCTACATGGCATTATTGCCAATGTGGTTGATGTAACACACGATGTAAAAACAGCCTCTAGTGATATAAATACACAAACACGATTAATTGAAGACAAACTACTTAATCACAATCATGAAACAGACCTTGTTGCGACGGCTATTACCGAAATGTCGGCTACTTCTCATGAGGTGGCTCAAAATACGAATCAAGTGGCAGAGTCAACCCAAGCGGCAACGCAAGAAGTTGCTAAAGCTCAAGAGTGTGTTGATATTTCACTCAGTGAGGTGTCTAACCTAATGGGCGAGATAAACCTAGCCGCAGAACAAGTTGATTCACTCAGTGATCAATCTAAAAAGATTAATAGTGTACTAAGCGTAATTGGTGGAATTGCCGAGCAAACAAATTTACTTGCACTTAATGCTGCAATAGAAGCTGCACGAGCAGGTGAGCAAGGGCGAGGGTTTGCTGTTGTTGCTGATGAGGTAAGAAGCTTAGCAAGTCGTACTCAAGTTAGCACATTAGAGATTAGTGAAATGTTGAGTGAGTTACATAATTTAGTATCGGATGCTGTAGCCGCAATGCAAGCGAGTCAGAATAGTTGTAATCGCTCAGTAGAATCGTCTCGTGCTATTTCAGAAAGTTTAGGTGCGGTAACAACCTCAGTTAGATCAATTAACGACATGAGTACGCAAATTGCGACAGCGGCGCTGGAGCAAAGTAGCGTTACAGAAGAAATAAACCGTAATGTATTTGCCATTCAAGAAATCGTTAATGAACTAACTATTTCAAGCAAAACTACCTCTTCGGTAGGTCAGCATTTAGCTGCGCGTGGTGAAAACTTAGGCCAGCTTGTTGGCCAGTTTAAAATTTAACAAAGTTTAAAGCTTTACAGTAAAAGCCGCTAATAGCGGCTTTATTTTTGTGGCTTAGTTTTAGCTGCTTAGTTTTTATAAAAATTATTGAATTTTTTGTATGTGTTAAGGTCTATCAGCATGCAAATATACCTATACAGTGGAATAACCATGCAAAACATGCCATCAATTAAACGTTGTACTCGAGAAGAGTTAGCGCCAGAGCAAGACTTGGGGCGTTTAGTGTCTTTTTTACGCTCGAGATTAGCCATTCATGTTGATGCCAAGTTACTTCCTATGGACTTAACTTCTGCGCAATATATTGTGGTTGTACTACTTGCGAGAGAGTCGGTTAATACGCTTGCAGGACTTTGCGAGTATATGGTTTATGATCGTGGCGCTATGAGCCGCTTACTAAACCGACTTGAAGAAAAAGGACTCATTATTAAAACGCAATGTGAGCTTGATAAGCGCTCAACTATTTTGTGTTTAAGTGAAAAAGGTAAAGCTCTTTGTCCTGAAATTATGCCTGTAGTAAACGAAGTCTATGCTCAAGCATTAAATGGTTTTTCAGAGTCAGAAAAAAACCAAATAATAGACCTACTATTTAAAGCTATAAATAATCTAGATACATTACCCGAAATTCCCCCCCACAAATAGATTATCAATAAAATAGCGATACTGTTTCAACAGAAAGTTAGCGTGCTAATTAGTTGATCTGATTGTGCGTAGAATCTAACTTTGATAATATAGTTGCCTAGGCAATTAAAGTTATCATCTTGTTAGGTTTGTTATGATTGAAAATAATTTGTTAGTACAATTACAGCAGCAATATCCAGAACATACTTTTATGCAACATCACTTAAGTGTTGTCCATAAGGGACGTTTTGCTAACGCGATTGTGTATCGATATAAAGATAATGAATTTGATTTAATTGTTAAAGATTTTAGCCAAAGCCCGTTATTTATCCGCAAAACATTTGCGCGACTATCTGTAAACCAAGAATATAAAGGATTGAGCCGTTTAGCTGAGCTTGATGCAGTCGCTAACCGCTTTTGTAGACTATCGCCGATAGCCGTAGCTTATAACTATATTGAAGGCACACCACTGCGCGCTTTAATTCATGAAGATAAAACGCTACCAGTAAGCTTTTTTAGCGAGCTTGAGCGTCAAGTAGCAAAAATGCATCGTAAAGGCATCGTGCATTTAGACTTGCGTAATATGGGTAACATTTTATGTGGCGCAGACGGTAAACCTTATTTTATTGATTTTCAGTCCACTATTAGCTTTTCACGTTTTCCGCGCTGGTTGCAACGCTTTATGCGAGGGTCTGACATGTCAGGTGTATATAAAGCATGGAATAAATTGGGTGAGCAACCTCTACCACAAAAAAAGCAGGACTATTTAGAGCGCTTTAATCACGTGCGTAAACGCTGGATTTTTAAAGGTTACCCAATACAGCGTGGCTATGCGTGGGGCGCTGCACTTATTACTCAATTTGTAGATTCAGACTTAGTACGAAATATTACTGATAGACTTTAATTTAAAGCACAAACCGTAATTTAAAAACACCTAATTCATTGTGTGATTTTGCCCATATTAGCCTAGCTAATATGGGATTTTTTTTATTATAAGTAATCCCTTTGGTTTGCTTACTTGTTGTTTAATCCCTCAAAAACAATTCCTTTTACTGTTTTTTTAATTTTTTAAAATAAATATTAGTACTGCATTTGGTTTGCCCATACAATGCGCAAAAATAGCTTGCGCATGCTTAATAAGTTCACGTTTTTTCTGCAATTTTTTATTGTTCAAGTAGACTATAAATAATGTGCGCTTTTAAATTTTAAGGTTTTAAGATGATTGAGTATCCGGTAGACCAACTTCCACAGCTCATAAATGATTTATTGCAATGCGATACAACAGAACGCAAAAATAAATTATTAGCAGATGCGCAGTTAACGCTTTCAACAGAGCACCTGTCATTACTTTTTGAGGCGATACCAAAAGAACAACGACTTGAAATTTGGCAGTTGCTTGACGAAGACACGCAACACGAAATTTTTGTTAATTTAAGTGAAGATAGTTGCTTGTGGTTGCTGCAAACACTAGAAGACACTGAGGCTTTTAAACTTCTTGATGAAGTTAATGTAGAAGAGCTACTGGAACTTGAAGAAGTTATACCAGAGCGATTTGTTGAGTATGCAAAAAAGCAACTCGATGAAGCGCAAACCAAACAATATGATTTAGCGCAGCAATACCCGCCAGAACAACTTGGTCACTGGTTAGGTTTTGACTTTTTAAAAGTATCAGAGAAGCTAACTGCCGGTGGCGCTAAAAAATTGCTACATAAAGGTTTACCGCAATACAGTGAGGTTATTTATTTGGTAAGCCGTAAGGGCAGCTTAATAGGTGAGGTTGCGGTAAATGATTTAATAAAAGCCAGCGACACCGATAACTTAATGACATTGGCAAATCATGACTTTTCATCGCTCCATGCTGATGATGATTTATATGAAGCGGCAGAAGTGGTGATCCACAGTGAAAAAATGGCACTGCCAGTGGTTAATGCTGATAACAAATTACTTGGGCGATTAACCATTGCCTCAGCGTATGAATTACGCCAAGAAATTGCTGATGAAGCTGCCGCTAAAGCCGGTGGTTTACGTGAAGACGAAGACCTGTTCGCAAGTGTGCGAAAAAGTGCTAAAAACCGTGGTATATGGTTAGGTATTAACTTAGCTACTGCCTTTTTAGCGTCTTGGTTCATCGGTTTATTTGGCGCAACTATAGAACAGGTTGTAGCACTAGCTGTATTAATGCCAGTGGTTGCTTCTATGGGCGGGATCGCAGGTAGTCAAACATTAACCGTTATTGTACGTGGTTTAGCGCTCGGACAGGTTACAGATTCAAACCGTAATGCGTTGCTTAAAAAAGAGCTGCGTGTTGGCGCTGTAAATGGCTTGGTATGGGCGTTTGTAATAGGCCTACTTACCTTTTTATGGTTTAACGACTTAATGCTTAGTATTACGATTACGGTAGCCATATTATTGAATTTAGTGGCCGCGTCACTAGCAGGTGTTGTTATTCCGTCTATTTTAGACAAAATGAAAATTGATCCTGCGTTATCTGGTTCGGTAATTTTAACTACCGTTACCGATATTGTTGGGTTTGTTACCTTTTTAGGTTTAGGCAGTTTATTGCTTTTATAAGCCTTATACCAATTCGCTTAATTAAGTGAATTGGTATTACTAACAGGAAAATACAATGACCTTTGAAGTCATGATTTGGTGTGCAATTGCTTTGTGTATTTCACAATCGGCAATATTTTCGGGCTTAAACTTAGCGTTTTTTTCACTAAGTAGGCTTCAGCTCGAAATGGAAAGTGCAAAAGGGAACGAGGCGGCCATAAAAGTGATGGCCCTTCGAAACGACTCTAACTTTTTATTATCGACTATTTTGTGGGGCAACGTAGGTATTAACGTACTACTTACACTACTTTCTGATTCGGTATTAATGGGCGCAAGTTCGTTTTTATTCTCAACTATTGCAATTACTATTATTGGTGAAATAACACCGCAGGCTTATTTTTCGCGTAATGCGCTAAAAATGGCGAGCCTACTTTCGCCGTTAATTAAGTTTTATCAGATTCTGTTTTATGTAGTTGCTAAGCCAACGGCTTTAATTCTCGATGCATGGTTAGGTAAAGAGGGGATTACGTACTTTGCTGAAAGTGAGCTCAGAGGTATTATTCGCAAACACATAGAAGCAGAAGAGGCTGATGTTCAGCACGTTGAGGGAATAGGCGCGCTTAACTTTTTTAGCTTAGATGAAATAAGCGTAACCAAAGAGGGTGAGGTAATTGATCCAGACTCTATTATTGCTTTGCCTACTAAGCTTGATTTGCCTATTTTCCCAGACCTGACATTAACGACTGATAATGAGTTTTTACGAAAACTACATAAGTCAGGTTATAACTGGGTGATCATTACCAATGAAGACGGTTGGCCTTTATTAGTGGTAGATGCTGACGGCTTTTTACGTTCAGCCTTGTTTGAACCAGAGACGTTCGACCCTTATCATTATTGTCACAGACCTATTATTGTTGCTGATGAGGCGATGCGCCTGAGTGAAGTTATTTTAAAAATACGGGCTAGTCATTCTTTAGATAAATCGTTTGATGGGGCCATTGATCACGATGTGGTGTTAGTGTGGAGTGATGTGAAGCGCATTATTACCGGCGCTGATATATTTGGTCGGTTACTCAAAGGTATGAGTGCACCAAAACTCGAACTGCATGAAAATACAGAGAATAAAAAGCCGCTATAAAGCGGCTTTTTTGTATTCAATAGAAAGGAGGGTTATGCCCAACCTTCATAGCGTTTACGACGCGACAACACTATCGTTAATATAATACCTAAAAACAGGCCTAAAAACGCAATAGCACCACCGTAAGTAAGTAGCTGACGTTTCTCTTTTGAGCTAGCAGCTTCCTTTTGGGTGCGCTCTTGTTCTAGTGTCGTTTTAAGCTTAGTAATTTGGGCCGATAACTGCAGGTTTTGATCAGTTAAAGTTTGGTTTTGCTCTTGTAGCTGCGGAAGTTCTATTTGAGCTTGGCGCAGGTTTTCTTGCATAGTGCTCATTTCGCTACTTAGTGTTTTGTACTGTTGGTGTAAGCCTGCCGTTTTGGTAACAAACTTAGTTTCTATCCAACCTTCGCGGTCTTTATCATCTTTAATTTTTATAAAGCCGTTTTCTTCAGCAGATAACAAGGTTAACTTTGTTCCAGCATCTACAGAGCCGAGTAGTCGATAATTCTTACTCGCACCAGAGCGCATAAAAGTATATAAATTATCGATAATATAAGCGGTGTTTGCATTAGTTGAATTTGCAGGTTTTGCTTCTTCTGCATAACTCATAAATGTGGTGGCTGTTAAAAGTAGCCCTAATAAACAATGTTTTAGCATTTATCTACCTTGTTGATCTAACTGCGTCCGTTATGAACGTGATTTTCATTTCACATAAGTAGTTAGATAGTATGGATTAAATAGCTCAATAGCAAGACTGATATTGTAACCCAGTAGCAGTTACCTAGCCCACTAGGTTACAAACCTCGCCCCGCGATTAAATTGCCTCTAGATAGAACGAATTTTAATCCACAAAGGTCAACAGGCACTAAAATAAGGCTAAAAAATTTGCATTGTTAGTGTGCTTTGTTTATTTTGAGCACTTATTTATTTTAAAGGTAATCCGCAAACCGAATGGATACTGAGATAGAACTGAAATTTTTGGTATCAGATGCCGTTATTCCACTGATCCCCTCGTTAATTACTCAATTTGCAAAAACGGTGAAGAATAAACCGTCACGCAGCTTACAAAATGCATACTACGACACGCCAAGCCGAGAGCTTAGAGCGCTTGACATAGGCTTTAGAACTCGCTGTTCTGACAGCGAATGCGAGCAAACTATAAAGCTTGCAGGTGAAGTTGTAGGTGGTTTACACCAACGTCCAGAGTACAATTTACCAATTGAATCAAGTCGCCCTAATTTAATGGCGTTTGATGCTGATATTTGGCCTCATGGCATGCAAATAAGCGCAATCTCAAAAAACTTGTATCCAATATTTAGTACTAACTTTATTCGTCGTACTTGGTTAATTGAAACCGAAAGTGGCGCTAAAATTGAAGTTGTACTCGATAAAGGTGAAATTGCGGCTTCGGGTAAAATTGAAATTATTAGCGAGCTTGAAATTGAGCTTGTTGAGGGCAGTCGTAGTGAGTTGTTTGCGTTTGCAGATGTACTGGTTAGCCAGAACTGTATCCGTTTAGGATTATACTCTAAGGCCGCGCGTGGTTATCGCCTTGCAGATGAAAAACCTTTAATACCAAGCAAATCTATTGGTTTTGTTCAATTACCAAAGTCGACTACCCAAGAGCGTGCTTTAGTTGAAGCCATGAACTTTGGCATTCGCTTTGTGCAAAAGCATGAGCAATGCTATTTCGATAAGCCAAGTTTAAAAACGCTTAAACGCGTAACTGACGGCATTAGCCTAATACGCCATACTTTTTGGCTGTACGACGATATAGTATCCAAAGAAAGTACAGAACATTTACGTACAGAGCTTAAATGGTTATTAAGCGAATTAGCGTGGGTAGAAAACGCGATTCAATTAAAAACGTACACGTCTAAACGCCATGCTTTTTATAAAAAAATTAATGCTGCTCCAGCACTTACTCAAGTCATTGGTGATTTAAAAGAGTTACAGCCAAGCATTGACGATATAAATGCACTGTTTCATAGCGCGCGTTATAATCGTTTATTACTGTCGTTAACTACGTGGTTAATTGATAAACAGTGGCGTAAAGATTGGGGGCAAATAGAGCTTCAAGCGGCTGAGCAAAACGTGTCGTCCATTGCGAGTAGGCTTTTTAATAAAGACTGGAAAAATCTGCACGAATTACTCCCTAAAGAACAAACACTCGATGTCGCTTCGTATTTAAACCTGCGCACTCAACTTGAAAATAGTTTACTGAGCGGTAACTGCTTAGGATCGTTATTTGATAAAGAAGAACGCCTAGAGTTTAGATTGCCTTGGCTTGATATTTCTCATGGTATTTATGAGTTAAGTACGCTTGAGTATTTAAAGCAGTTATGTGCTGGGCAAGAAGACGAACAGCTTGCTAAAATCCAGTCATGGCTTGAACAAAAGTCTGAATATCTGGTTAGTGCGATGGAGCAAAGTCGCCTTGCTTCATTTGACATAGAACCTTACTGGCAAAAATAAATGATGCGCTTTTGTAATGAAATTCAGTTACAAAAGTGCTTATTCGTTATTCTTTTATCAGTTAGTTTTAACACTTACGCTGAGCCAACATGGCATTTGTATAAAAACAAAAATGGCGTAAGTGTGTATTATCAAAGCCACAGTGATAATATTTTTGAAGTAAAAGCGCAGATGAGCGAAATACCAACCAGCTTTGCCTTATGGATCAATCCCTACTTGGCTAAGCAACAAAGCCTGCCTAAAAAGTACTTACAACATCTTTATTAATTTACATCATATGCTCACACATAAAAATACACTCCAAAACTGCCTGTAATCAAAGCCGGTCAGTGCTAAATATCGAATATATAATAATTTTATGGTGTGTTGAGTAGTCTTTAACTACGCTTAAGCAATAATGACACGCTATTATTTGGAGAATTGATGAAGTATTTAGTGGCTATATTATGTTTGATGCACAGCTCACTCTTATTGGCTCAAGAATATACCTTTGGTGTAGTGCCGCAATATGAGCCGCAAAAGCTAAATGCTATTTGGCAACCTTTGTTAAAGCAAGTAAGTAAGCAAACAGGGGTATCAATAAAGCTAATTACAGTTGAGTCTATTCCGGTATTTGAAAAAGCCTTTGCTAATGGCGAGTACGACTTTGCATACATGAATCCATGGCACAGTGTTGTAGCATATGAGAAGCAGGGGTATTTGCCACTAATAAAAGATGCAGGGCGAAAGCTGCAAGGTATTTTGCTCGTAAATAAAGACAGTGGTATTGATAATTTAAGCCAACTAGAGGGCGTCGAAATAGCATTCCCTGCACCTAATGCATTAGGTGCGTCATTATTAATGAGAGCCGACTTAGCGTTGTTGTATGGGCTAACAATAAAGCCTGTATATGTTCAAACCCACCCTTCGGTATATTTAAATGTAGCACTGCATTCAACAATGGCGGGCGGTGGTGTAATGGGCACATTTAAACAACAACCAGAAAGCTTGCAAAATAAGCTTAAAATTCTTTATAAAACGCGTGAAATTAGTCGCCATCCAATTGTAGCCCACCCAAGGGTTGACCCTACAATACAGTTAAAAGTGCAACAAGCTATTTTAGATATTAGCCAAAGCGCAGAGCATAAACATTTACTTGCAGGTATCCCAATTATTAAACCTAGTATTGCAACTTTAGCAGAGTATCAGCAGTTGACTCAGTGGGGCTTGCGCTCATTTTATGTTGAAAATTAGAGGGTTTCGTAGTCTAAGGGCACAAAGCTTTATTGTTGTATTGCTTTGTGGCTTGCTTATGGCCTGTCTTTTTATGTTTTACGCCTTACCTGAGCAAGCGCGTTGGGTAAACGATGGGCTTTCAAAGGCTGCTCAGCGTTCTTTAGCGCAGTTATCGACCTCTATAACGACTCCGTTGTTAACTAGGCAGTATGCAGAGCTGTATGAAGAAATAGACAGCCAACTCCAAACTCGCCCTAATTGGAAAAGTATTAAAATTGTTGATGTGGATTCAAATAACCAATTATACCCGCTTGAAAACTGGGTTGGAGCAAATGAAAACGGTGACATGCTGTTATCTCAGCAGGTGGTGTTTTTAGATAAACCGCTGGCTAATATTAGCTTGGTTGTTAATTTTACGAATGAAATAAACGAATCTTCAAAGCTTCATTACACCCTAATATATATACAATTTATTATTTTAGTTATCGTTTTTATAGGTTTAGCTTGGCTGGTGGATTACAGGGTTACGTCGCCTTTAAGGACTTTAAAACAGGGGTTTTCACGTTTAGCCAAAGGTGATTTTGATTGTCATATAGATAAACAACAACAAAATGAAGTAGGCAGCGTAATAAGTGCATTTAATAACATGGTTGATGAGGTTGCTAATAACCATCAAAAATTAAATGTATTACGAATTCAGGCTGAGTCAGCAAGTAAAGCAAAGTCAGATTTTATGGCCAGTATGAGCCACGAATTAAGAACCCCGTTAAATGCAATTTTAGGCTTAGCCCAACTGTATGGATATGATGAAAGTGCTAATAAAATACAAAAAGAAAACGCGAAAAGCATTTATCAAGCTGGAGAACATTTACTATTACTCATAGACGATGTACTTGATTTGACCGCTATTGAGTCGGGTAATATGCAGTTTAGTTTTTCTTATGTGCCTATTAAAAGCATATTAGAGGAGTCAGTAGAGCTCGTCACTGAGCTTGTTAAAGGGCACTCAATAACACTGCAAACCCAGGGTTTAGAGTCCTTAGAAGGGCTGAGAGTTTATATTGACCAGCGGCGCTTTAAACAAGTGATGCTTAACTTGCTTTCAAATGCGATTAAATACAACAAACCAAATGGCAGCATTAATATAAATTGCCGAGTGTTAAGTAATAAACAATGCGAAATAGATGTAACAGACACCGGATGTGGATTTGCTCCAGATGATATTTCTCGCTTATTTAAACCTTTTGACCGTTTAGGAGCTGAAACCAGTAAAGTAAATGGCACGGGTATTGGTTTAGTGATAACTAAGCAACTGGTAGAGCGCATGCAGGGTTCTTTAAGCGCGCAAAGTGAGCAGCACAAAGGTTCTTGTTTTACACTAAACTTTAACAGCTTTGATCAAACTGATTTGCCAGCACAAGTGCAATCTCCTCAAATAACACTTCAAAGTTTAGATACAGTAACTCTTCCTACGCTTGAGGTTTTAGTAGCAGAGGATCAGGTTACAAACCAGCAAGTATTAAGGCAGCAATTAACCATGCTTGGGGTGTGTTCTACTTTTGTAAGTAATGGCGAACAAGCTTGGGAAACTCTGCAAAATAAACACTTTGATATTTTACTAACCGATATTCAAATGCCTTTACTCGATGGGTTAGGGTTAGCCAAAAAAATACGCGAAAACACTCATTTTGATAAACTTATTATAATTGCAATTACGGCCAACATTACCAAAAACAATATAGATAATTGTTATGATTGTGGAATGAACGGCTTTTTAACCAAGCCCATTGAGCTTGTTAAATTAAAATCGCTGTTGATGGAACACTCTCAAACAATGGTTAGTACATGTTCAGATAAATCTGATAGTGAAAATATAGCTTCAGATAGTTTTGATCAACTAGATATCACGTTATTAAAAGCAATGCTTGGTGATGATCCTACTGTGCACTGCATGGTGTTTAATGCGTTTTTACAAACGGCAGGGGAGCAAATTAAATTAGCTAATGCGTATGCTAAGAGTAAAAATTATGTTGATTTGGCTTTTCAGGCCCATGCCTTAAAGTCGTCGTCAAAATCGGTAGGGGCTATTAAACTGGCTGATATATGCCAGCAGATCGAAACGTATGCAGAAAATGAATCTATTGATAACAATGAAATGCAAAGTCTCGAGACCTGCTTCAACGATGTAGTAACGCAACTTAAAAGCTATTGTTTACGATATGAAAAACGCACATAAAAAATGGCTCATAAAGAGCCATTTTATGTTTAAAATATTTTAGTATTTAGCCGCTTCCCCTTTCTTAGGTAAAGCGTCCTGTATAAAGTCACGTAAATCGTTATTAGAGCTTTCTAAGTCAGCGTGGCGAAGGTACATCATATGCCCACTTCTGTAGCCTTTAAAGCTCAAACGGTCTTTCATTTTACCGCTTGGGTCTAATTGCCATAACGTATATTTAGCGTCAAAGTAATTGGTTGCACCATCAAAGTATCCTGATTGAATCATCACGTTTAAGTAAGGGTTTTGCGCCATTGCTAAACGTAGATTTTCGCCCGTATTATTACCGGTTCTATCCCATGGGTGAACATTACCAAATAAATTATATTTTACATCTGTTTTATAGTTTAGCTCTTCACGTAAGTAGTGATTAATTGCAGGAGTGAAAGAGTGTAACCAAGAGGTAAGTTCAGCCCAGTAGTCTGGGGATTCACCTGCGCCTCGTTTATCTATTCCTAAATAACGAGAATCTAAGCGACCCACCGTTTGACCACGTTCACGTAGTAGCTCTTTCCAGAAAAATTGAGTTGGAATATCCAAGTTATTTTGTTCAACAAACTTTTCTGATAAGCCTGCGTAGTGTGCCATTTTTGTAATAATTCGACGTTTTTCTTCAGCATTAATAAGGCCACCCTTAACAAGCGCTGGGATTAACTCGTTTACAGTAAACTCTTCAACTTCAGGTAATAACTCATCTAGATCTTTAGCTTGTAAATCGGCTTTAAGTGCTTTGTGATACCAAGCAGTCGCTGCAAAGTAAGGTAGGCGGTTAGCGGCTTTAATCGGGCCGTCGCGCTTAATACCAATATCAGTAGGTGATACGAGAACAACACCGTTTATGTACATCCATTGACTATTTTGAAGCTCATGAGCAAGACCCGATACACGTGTTGTACCGTAGCTTTCACCAATTAAAAATTTAGGCGATCGCCAGCGCTCAGCTCTATTTACAAAAGTATTTAACCACTCAGCAAGGTATTTAATATCGGCATTAACACCAAAAAATAGCTCTTTTTGTTTTGCTTTAGAAGGAAGTTCGCCTTTTTCGTTTTCAAGTACGCGAGAGTAGCCTGTATTTACAGGGTTTACGTAAACAATATCGGCAATATCAAGTACAGAATATGGGTTGTCTTTTACGCCATAAGGTTGAATTGGATAGCCTTCGTCATCAATTTTTAATACGCGAGGACCAGTATAAGCAAGGTGCATCCATACAGAAGCCGAACCTGGCCCGCCATTAAATGAAATAAGTAATGGGCGAGTTGTCCTGTCGTCAACTTTGTCGCGTGTGTAGTAGGTGTATTGCAATGTCGCAACCGCATCGCCTTTATCATCCCATACAGGTTGTGTGCCTGTGGCAACGGTGTAATTAAAGCGTTGACCGTTGATTTTAGCTTTATGTTGAGTAACAACTTTGCTGTCTACATCAATACGACGTTGGTTATCGGCAAGCGTGCTTGTACTGATTATTAATGCAATAACGGTTATCGGTAAACTGATAATACGACTAAGCTTCATTAGGTGTCCTTATTATTGTTGATACACCATTAAAGACATTAATGAGTTAAATAACAAAAGTATTGAGACTAGTGGCCGATAATACTAGTTAAGTAAGTGATTAATACACTTGTAGATTCGTATTAATCACTTCTATAGTTATTTTAGGTTGGGTTTCTTTATTTAGTTAATCACAGAATTCAGGTATATTGCGGGCCTACTTGTATTGGTTTTATATACAAGCTATCACCAAAAAAATCTAATGGATTACGCTTTCAAGCACATAAGTGCACTCTACACCGGATGTTTATGACTAATGCTATTGCAGTAATAGCATTGTATTTGTCGTTTTGTTACAAAATTAATTAAAGGTAAAGAGAAGCTTTATGCAAAGAGTATTAGTGGTTGAAGACAGTAAAGTAGTGCAGCAGGTGCTTCGCCACTTAACTGCACAATACCTTGATGTAGCAATTGATTTTGCTTGGTCTTTAGCAGAATGCGCTACGTTCGTAGAAAAATACGACTATACGCTTGCGTTAGTTGATTTAACTTTGCCAGATGCTCCGCACGGTGAAGTTGCAAAATATACTTTATCTAAAAAAATTCCTACGGTTGTTTTAACCTCAAAAATAGATGAGTACAAGCGCCAACAAATGCTTGAATTGGGCGTAGTTGATTATGTTATTAAAGATAATCGCGATTCTTACCATTATGCCGTTAAGCTCGTTGCGCAATTACTCAGAAATCAAGGCTGTAAAGCACTAATAGCAGATGACTCATTACTAAGTCGCTCGTTAATGAAGCAAATGCTAGAAAAGCAATTGTTTGATGTAACAGATGCCCACGATGGACAACAAGCACTCGAAATATTAAAAGCTAATCCTGATATAAAGCTACTTATGACCGACTACGCTATGCCCTCTATGGATGGCTTTGAACTTGTCAAAGCGGTACGTAATTTTAGAGGCCGAGACGACTTAGCAATTATTGGCTTGTCGGGCGCGGGGAAGCATGGCCTATCAGCACGATTTATTAAATATGGCGCCAATGACTTTTTAACAAAGCCATTTATGAATGAAGAGTTTCATTGTCGAGTACTTCAAACAATGGAGCAACTGTCGTTAATTTCAGATATTAAAGAAAGCGCACATAGGGATCACTTAACAGGGCTTCATAACCGACGCTACTTTTATCAATATGCAGAAAAGCTCCTTAAAAGTAAAAACCAGAAAAATACTTTGGCATTGCTTGATATCGATTTTTTCAAAAACATTAACGATACATTAGGCCATGAAGGCGGCGATCAGGCTTTAAAACAGGTTGGTTCATTAATACGATCTACGTTTTCAAAGTTTACGGTTGCACGGGTTGGCGGGGAAGAGTTTGCCATAATATTACCTGAAATAGAGCTAGAACGCGGTCGTGAATACTTTGAAGCATTTAGGAAAAAGATGGCTAGTTACGATTTTTCTATTAGCGATAAATCAATTAAAATTACCACGAGTATAGGCTTGGCTGACTTTCAAGACACTAGCTTAACACAGGCAATGCGTGTTGCTGACAAAGCATTATACGAAGCTAAAAACCAAGGCAGAAACTGCGTGGTATAACCCTTCTTAAACAAAGCTAGATACGTGATAAATATATAGAGATATAGCACGCACCAATGTAGCTGACTTGTTAAATTAACGCACCTAATTGGTGCGTTTTTTTTGATCTTGAGTTTGTGTTTTTTACTAAGTGGCTGTTTTTAATTGATATAAAATAGTGGCACAAAGGTTGGATTGTTTAACCCAATAGGATAACAATAAAGAGTCCGAGGGGGCCGCTATGAAAATGATTAGTGCAATCATAAAACCATTTAAATTAGACGACGTGCGTGAAGCACTCGCTGATTTAGGAATTGAGGGGATGACAGTAGTTGATGTTAAAGGTTTTGGACGTCAACGAGGTCATACTGAGTTATATCGTGGTGCAGAATACCAAGTAGATTTTATTCCTAAGATCAAACTTGAAATTGCAACTCGTACTGAAAATTGTCAACGCGTTGTTGAAGCAATCACTAAAATTGCATCAACAGGTAAAATTGGTGACGGTAAAATTTTCGTGTACGACTTGGATCAAATTGTTCGTATCCGTACTGGCGAACTTGACGAAGAAGCAATTTAAGGGGGTCTCATGGAAAATACAATAATAGAACTAAAGTTTTCACTCGATACCTTCTATTTTTTAATATCAGGTATATTAGTAATGTGGATGGCAGCAGGTTTTGCCATGCTAGAGGCGGGCTTAGTTCGCTCTAAAAACACAGCTGAAATTTTAACTAAAAATGTCGCGTTATATTCAATTGCATGTACGATGTTTTTATTAGTTGGCTACAACATTATGTATGTAGACAATGCCGAAGGTGGTTTTATTCCTTCAATAGGCGCTTTAATTGGTACACAAGCTGCCGATGCTGACCATTCTTTAGAATCTGACTTTTTCTTCCAAGTAGTATTTGTTGCAACCGCTATGTCGATAGTATCGGGTGCTGTTGCTGAGCGTATGAAACTGTGGGCTTTCCTAGGTTTTGCTGTAGTACTAACTGGTTTTATTTACCCTATTGAAGGTTACTGGACATGGGGTGGTGGTTTCTTATCTGAAATGGGCTTTGTTGATTTTGCAGGTTCTGCAATTGTGCATGGCGCAGGTGCAGCCGCTGCACTAGCTGGTGTATTAATCTTAGGTGCTCGTAAAGGTAAATATGGTAAGAACGGTGAAATATACCCAATTCCAGGTTCAAACTTACCACTTGCTACACTAGGTACATTTATTTTATGGATGGGTTGGTTTGGCTTTAACGGTGGTTCTCAATTACTACTTTCGGATAAAGAAAACGCAACTGCAGTAGGCCAAATATTACTTAACACCAATGCAGCAGCTGCAATGGGTGCTATTGCAGCACTGTTTGTATGTAAAGTACTTTGGGGTAAATCAGATTTAACAATGGTCTTAAATGGTGCATTAGCTGGCTTAGTTGTTATAACAGCAGACCCTCTATCTCCATCACCATTAATGGCATGTCTACTTGGTCTACTTGGTGGTGCACTTGTTATATTTAGTATCATAGCACTTGATAAAGTTAAGATTGACGATCCAGTGGGTGCTATCTCTGTTCATGGTACGTGTGGCGCATTAGGTATTATGTTAGTACCGCTAACCAATGGTGACGCAAGCTTTGTTAATCAGTTAACGGGTCTAGTATGTATTCTTGCCTTTGTATTTGTAGCATCATTTATTGTTTGGACTGTGCTTAACAAAACAATGGGTATACGAGTAACCGAAGAAGAAGAACTAAACGGTATGGATCAACACGATTGTGGTATTGAAGCCTACCCAGAGTTTGTTTCTGTTCGAAATAGCTAATAGTTTATTTAAATAATAGTGTGTTTACACAAAGCCCTACTTCGGTAGGGCTTTTTTTGTTTCAGGGGGGGTTAACTTTTCGGATGTTAGGATATATCCAATATGCTAAGCTCACACTCGTGAATAACCCTTGGAATAAATTACACTTAAATGGCCGACAATAAAAAAACACCTACCAGTAAACCTGCAGTTAAACGTGCAAGTAAATCGTCAAGCAAGACAAAAAAAAGCACCTCAAAGGGCAGTAAAAAAACAGTGGAAACCACTGTTAAACGCTCTTTTATGAGAAAAACATGGTCAGTGTTTTGGAAACTAAGCTTGGCTGTTTTTATTGCAACGGCAATGTATTTCATTTATTTAGATTCAAAAACAACGCGTATATTTGAAGGTAATAAATGGCAACTTCCAGCGCAAGTGTATGCTCGTTCTATGGAGTTTTATCCGGGGCAATTTTTATCAAGCCAGGAAGTAGTGTTTGAGCTAGAGCGTTTAAATTATTCATCGGTTAATAGATTAAGCCGCACAGGACAGTTTGTTAAAACAGCAGATAGCATCAAGATTTATCGTCGTGATTTTGAATTTTATGATGGCCTTGAAGAATCACATATTATTGAACTTCGCTTTGCAGGGCAAAAAGTTGCGACCATTAAAGATAAGTTTGGCAGACGTTTAAACTCTGCCCGTCTAGAGCCTGTGCAAATAGCCCGTATTGGTAATGACTCTAAACAAGATAGAGAATTTGTACCACTAGATAAGTTTCCAGCAATGCTAAAAGATACGCTATTGGTGGTTGAAGACCGTGATTTTTACGAACATCATGGTGTATCAGTATTTTCTATTTTACGCGCGCTTTATTCTAATATTAAAGCGGGGCGCACCGTTCAAGGTGGTAGTACGCTTACTCAGCAGTTAGCTAAAAATATTTACCTAACACGTGAGCGCTCTTTAGTACGAAAAATAAATGAGGCCTTTATTGCCCTTATTTTAGATTATCGTTATTCAAAAGATCAGATATTAGAAGCTTACTTAAATGAAGTATACCTAGGGCAGTCATACAACCAAGGTGTGCACGGTATGGGGCTTGCTGCTGACTTTTACTTTTCAAAGCCGGTAGATGAGCTTGAGTACGATCAAATTGCTTTGCTGGTGGCAATGGTTAAAGGTCCATCTTATTACAACCCACGTCGCTATAAAGAGCGCACAATGGAGCGCCGAGACTTAGTGCTTCGCCTTATGGTTGAAAACAAGCTACTTAGCACAAAAGAGTACCGTGCATCGCTTAATCGCCCAATTGATATTGCGCCAATGAAAGCGAGTTTACAAAAATCATATCCAGGCTATTTAGAGTTAGTAAACAGAGAACTAAATGAATTATTGCCAGATCAGCAAACACTTGATGCAGGCGTAAGAGTATTTACTTATTTTGACTTGCAAAAGCAAACAGCAATGGAAGAGTCTATTGAAAAGAGCTTACCGTACTTGGAGAATCGTCCTAGAACCGAAAAACTAGAAGCAGCCATGATCTCTGTTAATGTAGAAAAGGGCGGTGTATCTGCACTTGTTGCAGGGCGCGATGTTCGTTATTCAGGGTTTAACCGTGTTTTAGATACAAAACGTAATATTGGCTCGCTGGTAAAACCTGCTGTGTATTTAACCGCATTGCAATTACCACATTATAATTTAGCTACTTTGCTTGATGACTCGCCAGTACAGGTTACAAATGAGCAGGGAAAAGTGTGGCAACCAGAAAATTTTGATCATCAATACCGTGGTGCAATACCTCTTTATAAAGCATTTAGTAACAGTATTAATATTCCAGCGGTTAATTTAGGCCTCGATGTAGGTGTTGATAAAGTCGCGAATACACTAAAAGGATTAGGCGCTAAAGGGGCGATAAACGAATACCCATCGTTGCTTTTAGGGGCTGTTGAAATGTCGAGTTTTGAAGTTGCTCAGCTTTATACGACAATTGCTGCAGATGGCGAATATAAAAAGCTTACTGCAATTTCGGCATTAACTGACTCGGTTGGTAAAGTACTTTATAAGCATAAAGTAAATGCAGAGCCTCGTTTTGATAAATCTGCAATGTATATGACTAAATACGCGATGAAACGCGTAACGAAAGACGGCACTGCTAAACGCTTAAATTTACACTTCCCATCAATCCAACTTGCAGGCAAAACTGGCACTAGTAACGATTTACGTGATAGTTGGTTTGCAGGCTTTGATCAAAATACAGTGACGGTAGCTTGGCTTGGTCGAGACGACAACAAAAGCACGGGTTTAACGGGCAGCGTAGGTGCATTAGAAGCATATATTCGCTACTTAAAGCCACTTAATCCACAAGCAATAGCCGATACGCGTCCACCATCAATACGCTGGGCATTTGTAAATGAGCAAACGGGTAAGCAGGCACCACCAGGATGTGGCAAGGTGATTCAGCTACCGCTTAGAGCGAGTGAGTTCGAGCCAAGACCACAATGTATTCGTTAATTTAAGATTACTTTAAACAACAAAGCCGCTTATTTAGCGGCTTTGTTGTTTAAAGTATCGTTAGCGTAATTATACCAATCCGTAATAATACTTAATCAATTTGAGGGGTTAAATCTGACGTTAACTACGTTAAAAATTTCTGATATACAACTGCATGGATGCAGGAGGTAGAGCAATGCAGGAGCAATTGCCGAGAACAGCTAAATAACGAAATTTTTGCCTTGTTATCGACACGATTTTCTTCCCTCAAAATAGATCACTTAATTAAGCGAATTGGTATTAAGATTTAAAAAATTGCATTGATTTGGTTAAATCATTAGATAAGCGACTTAGCTGCTGTGCATCTTGCAGCGTTGATTGAGCTGATGTTAGCGTTTGATCTGCTAAATTACTCACCTCTTGCGAATCATTCAATGCCTGTGTTGTCGCATTTGACTGCTGTTTAACACGCTCTGCAATAACTTCACCTTGATGTTTAATGTCGCCCATACTTTGCTCTGCGCTTTGCAATACTTCATTGGTTTGATTGGCTGCTTTTACTGATTGCTCCATTTTTTCAACACTTGAGCGCATTTTTTGCTGAGTGTCGTCAGATGCTTGTTGTAAGGAGCTAATAATTTGATGTATTTCTTGGGTTTGTGTTTGTGTACGCTGAGCAAGAGTTCTTACTTCATCAGCTACAACGGCAAAGCCTCGACCATGTTCGCCAGCTCGTGCAGCTTCAATAGCGGCATTGAGTGCAAGCAAGTTTGTTTGATCGGCTATCTCACTAATACCTTTACTTACTTTGCTAATTTCTTGGCTATCTTGTGCTAGCTTATCGAGCGCTTGTTGGCTCTCTGCAAATTCAATTTGTAGATCTTGCATATATTTAGCAAGCTCCATTGTATTGTCTGAACCTTGCTTTACATGCGCAGCAGCATCTTGCGCAGTAAGCGTTGCTTGATGCGCTGACTCTTCAACAGCAAGTGCGTTTTGAGCCATTTCGCTGAGTGCATTATAAATGGCATTTACTCGGATTTGCTGTTTTGAAACATCATTGCTTGTTTGGCTACTCGCATGTGATAGCGATTTAGTTGCGCCGCATAGCTCTTCTGTACTTGCTTTAACATCAAATAATAAATGTGAAAATGCATTAAGTAATGCATTGTAGCGCGATGCAATAATTCCCATTTCATCATTAGTACTCGAATCGATAGTGGCATTTAAGTCGCCATTCGCGGCTCTGTTAGCGGCATCAGCAAAGCGATTAATAGTATCAACAACTGCAAAATAAAAACCAATCATTAAATAAAATGCAAATAACAAACTAATCAATGAAGCGGCTAAAACAAGATTTCGAGTCCACTGTTGAGTTTGCAGTTTTGCTTCAATAAGGCTCTCAAGCGTTGGAATACTCTTACTAACAAGTTGATTAATACTGCTGTGAACATTGTTTGTTAGTTTAGTAAATTCTGATTGAGTTAACAAAATATCGTCTGGCTCAAGTAGTTTTTCATCTATCGCTTTTTTAAATGCGCCAACAGCACTGTGTAAATTATCTAACGAGGGCATGAGCGCTTTATTTACTGATTTATCTGCATTGGTGGCTACATTGAGTATTTTATCGAGTTGTTTTTCGTATAAAGGAAGTGACTTACTAAAATTTGAAAGTGCTATAAACGTATCTGGCGTAAAACGATTACTTGCCAAAACAGTGTTTGCGCTTTGCGCTGTCGAGTTTATTTGCATTATAAGTGCAGGAATTGGCGTGACTAAAGAGCGGTTTACATAAGCACTAGCTAACTGACTATCTAATGCTAAGTTAGACTGAATAGAAACAAGTTCAAGTACATCATTTGCTTGATCGTCTTTTATATCAAAACCGAGTGAGCGAGCTATTTTTATATTTTGATTTGCTTCCCCCTGCATTTGATTTGAGAGTATTGACCTGTAGCCTTTTAAACCTTGTTGCTGCATTTTTGAAACAGCGATACTTTCACTTAATAATGAGATTAAAAAAAACAAACTAAGTGCAAGAGGAACGAGTAAAATTCCAAACATTAAGCTGATTTTAGTTTTGTATTTTAAATTTGCCATTAGCTGGATAGCGGGAAAAGAAAATTGGCGTAATCCTGACATAAGGCTCTCTTGTATTTTTGTAATTAGGGTAAAGGTGAATAGACCTTGTTATGCTTAATTATCATTCATTTATAGTACTTTACAAATAAAAAAAGCCCTTTTGGGCTTTTTTCAATCTTTAGTCTTAATTACACACTGTAAAAACAAGCGCTTATAAAATATAAAAAGTAATTTTAACTTAAAGTTTAGCAAACGAGCGTTCTGCTGCCGCTATTGTTTCTTTTACTTCTTGCTCAGTATGCGCAGCACATACAAAACCAGCTTCAAATGCTGATGGAGCAAGGTACACACCTTCTTCAAGCATAAGGTGGAAAAAACGTTTGAAGCGCTCTAGGTCGCATTCAGTAGCTTGTTTGTATGTCGTTACTTTTTCAGCATCAGTAAAAAAGAATCCATACATGCCGCCAGCATAATTAGTTGTTAATGCAATGCCTGCTTTTTTAGCGCCAGCTTCAAAGCCTTCACAAATTGCTTTAGACGTTGCTTCTAACTTATCGTGTAGACCTGGCTCACATAATAGCTCAAGTGATTTTAAACCTGCAGCCATCGCAATAGGGTTGCCAGAAAGAGTACCCGCTTGGTAAACAGGGCCCACAGGCGCAATGTAATCCATTATTTCGGTTTTACCACCAAATGCGCCAACAGGCATGCCGCCGCCAATGACTTTACCTAAACACGTAAGGTCTGGTTTAATGTTGTAATACGCTTGTGCGCCGCCAAGTGCAACACGAAAACCCGTCATTACTTCATCAAAAATAAGTACTGATTTATATTCGTCACACACATCACGCAAACCTTCTAAAAAGCCTAGCACTGGTGGAATGCAGTTCATGTTACCGGCTACTGGCTCTACAATAATACAGGCAATTTCGTCAGCATATTTTGCAAAAATAGCTTTTACTTCATCTAGGTTATTAAACGATACAGTAAGTGTATGCTTAGCAAAGTCCTCAGGAATACCAGGAGAATTAGGTACGCCCATTGTTAGTGCACCAGAGCCTGCCTTAACTAATAACGAGTCAGCATGGCCGTGGTAACAACCTTCAAATTTTAATATTTTATCGCGGCCGGTAAAGCCACGTGCTAAACGAATTGCACTCATTGTTGCTTCAGTGCCTGAGCTAACCATGCGTACTTTTTCGATTGATGGAACCAGCTCTTTTACTTTTTCAGCCATTAGTATTTCGGCTTCAGTTGGCGCGCCATAGCTAAGGCCATTTTCTACTGCTTCGTGCACGGCTTGTTTAATTGCAGGGTGGTTATGGCCCATGATCATAGGCCCCCAAGAGCCAACATAATCAATGTAACGATTACCGTCGGCATCAAATGTAAACGCGCCTTCTGCTTTTGTAATAAATAGCGGCGTACCGCCTACACCGTTAAAAGCACGAACTGGCGAGTTTACGCCACCTGGAATAGAGGCTTGAGCGCGTTCAAATAAGTCTTGGCTAATTGTCATGAAAAATCCTATAAATTGTCACTTAAAGAGGGTTTAGCTGTCGCGTTTGCGGCTAAACCAAGGTACGTCCACTTCATACTTATCGACTTTATTTTCTACGCCGAGTGTTAAAGCAAACAGTGCCATACGAATTAATACGCCATTTTGTACCTGGCGGAATATTGCTAAATTGTCGTTACTGTTTAAGTCGTTATCAAGCTCGTTGGCTTCTAAGCGACTATCACGTGGTAACGGATGCATTAATACAGAGTTAGGTTTGCAATGAGCGCTGTAAATAGATTGGCTAATTCTAAAACCGCCACGGTATTTATTTGCTTCTTCTTGTGAAGGAAAACGCTCTTCTTGAATACGTGTTTGGTAAACAATATCGGCGGCTAAATTACCTTCCATCTTGTTCACTAGCTCAATTTTGTGTCCTGCATTTTCTACGGCATCTAAAATGCTCGTTGGCATTTGTAGGCCATCAGGCGCGACCATCGAAAACTTTACGTTTTTATAATGGCACAATAGCTTTGATAGAGAATGCACTGTGCGACCATATTTTAAATCACCCACAAGCGCTATATGCATGCCATCAATATTTTGATCAAAACGGTGTAATTCACGCTCAATGGTTAATAAATCAAGTAATGCTTGAGTCGGGTGCTCATTTGGGCCGTCGCCGCCATTAATAACTGGCACAGTACAGCCATCAGCAAATTCACTTACTGAGCCTGCATCGGGGTGGCGCATAGCAACAGCATCGGCGTAAGCTGAAATAACGCGCGCGGTATCGTAAAGTGATTCACCTTTTGCAAGCGCTGAGCTTTGCATACCTGTAGTTTCACGTACACCACCGCCTAGTAAGTTAAAGGCTGTACCAAAGCTAACTCGCGTGCGAGTACTTGGTTCAAAAAACAAATTAGCTAAAATAGCGCCTTTAAGCACCGTTGTTTGCTTTTGTTTTTTAGCATAAGGCTCCATTTTTTTAGCTACTGCAAAAATACGTTCAATGCAGTCTCTGTCTAGCTGATTTACAGACAGTATATGTTCGCCTTGGAAACTTAACATGGGGTAATTCCTAATCAATCAAATGGGCGCGATAATCCATAAATGGAGCACGCAATCGCGCGTGTTATAGCAAGTATTGTAAATTGCAGCGCAGTTTAACATGCACCGAAACGCTTATAAATTAGGTTTTATTACCGCAAGTGCCACTATGATAAGCAGCGCAATAACAGGGAGCTCATTAAAAATACGGTAAAAGCGGTCTGTTTTAGTGTTTCGGTCATGTTTAAAGTCACTTAATAACTTAAAACAGTAGCCGTGGTATAGGTATAAAATAATTACCAGTACAAGTTTGTAATGTAGCCACATACTGTATTTAAACCAATCACGACCATATTCAACAATGGTTAACACACCAAATACAGCCGTTAAAACAGCAAATGGGGTTACGAAATAAAGTAACCTGCGCTCCATAACTTTAAGCATAGAGTTACATGATCTTTCTTCGCTCATTGCGTGATATACAAATAATCGAGGCAAGTAAAAAATACCGGCAAACCACGCAATCATAAAAAATATGTGGAGTGTTTTATAAATCAATAATGCGCTCATAATAGTCCTTATTGCTTAAAGTAAGCTGTTACGAATGGTTAAAATATGATGAATTTGATCCCAGCGTAATAGCCCCATAATTTGTTGATTATCTAAAAGGTTATAAACGTAAAGCGCGCCACTTCTTTTATCTTTTAGTATATCGAATGCATCGGCTAGAGTGGCTTGGCTGCTGATGCCCTGCAAGCTAATGTAATTTATATTTATTGCTTCATCAGACATTAGCGTTAAATCGTATTCAGCGAGGCGATAGCCATTTTCTTCGTCAAAAACAATCAAGGGTGTTTGGCTATCCATGGCATCAAGCGTATTTTTTATTTGCTCTTTATCGTCTGAGTAAAGCAATTTAAAGTCTTCATCCATATCATCCATTATTCCCACTTTTTGTAATGCTTCGGTAGCGGGAGATACATGGTACGGCAATCCCTGAAAATCTAATTGCTGCAAAAATATGGAGCGATTTCCAAAAAATTGTAATGCAGTTACATATGCAGTGGTTATAACTATCATCGCAGGAACGATTATTTCAGGTGATGATGTAAGCTCCATTACTGTTGTTAATGCAGCAAGTGGTGCATGCAGTGTAGCCGCTAATAATCCAGCCATACCTAAAACCCCATACGTACCCGCAATATCAGTACCCGGGCTAATATATTGAGCAAAAAAGGCCATTAATGTCCCAATTAATACACCAAGCCCAATTACAGGACCAATTAAACCACCAGGAATACCCAAACCAATAGCAAACAATGTGGCAAGTAGTTTAGCGATTAAAATGGTAGTAAGCAGCTTTACGTTATCAGGAGATTCAACCGCGATAGTAATCGCACTCATACCAGAACCCATAGCATGAGGCACCGCGTAAGCTATCAAGCTGGCAATACAGCCTGCGATTAGTAAACGAGGAAACATACTTAAAGGTTTAAATGTTTTAATAATTAGCATTAAGTTTTGGTTAAAGCTAAATGCTATAGCGCCCAGCGCCATACCGCATAATATTAAATAAGGGTAATGCCAACCACTTAATGGCGCTATTGTAATGAGTGCAAGTTCAGAGCCTTCACCAAAAACAAACTGCGTAGCGAGTGCACCAGTAACAGCAGCAAGCATTATTGGCACAAATATGTGTACTTTATATTCTCGAAGTACCACTTCCATTACAAAAATAACGGCTGCAAGTGGGGTATTAAACGAAGCGGCTATACCTGCTGCAACGCCGCAACCACTTAAAGTACGCATGGCGTTATGCGGTAAATGTAGTTTATCCGCTAAAATACTCGCACCTGTTGCGCCCATATGTACGGAAGGCCCTTCTCGGCCAACCGAAAAACCGCTAATGAGTGCAAGTGCGCCACCAACAAATTGATTAACCGTATTGTATAAAGGCATTTGCCCGTAATGGCGTTTAATACGATGAATAACAAAAGGAATGCCTAAACGGTAATGTTTAAAGCCAGTAAATGCAGCAAAGCACGCAATTAAAAATGCGGCTATTAATGGCATTAAAACGCGTTCAAGAGTGGGTAGGGTAGTAAAGTCGTCAGGTGTTTCCAAAAATAAGCTTTGAAAAAACAAAATAGTTAAGCGAAATAAAATAATAAAAAATGCAGCAATTAATCCGGCAACTACGCCTAATAAGCATAATTGTACAGATGTTTTAGGTTTTGCCAGTCGACGCCTGAGTTGCTCAAGCCACATGCATTATTTCCTCGCCGCATTTTTCAGCAGCATTTTAGCAAAAGAGTTTAGTTAAGTCCTTGTGATTTTGAATTTTTCGTAACTTATATTAACAATTTGCAGTAAAGATTAAGACCTATTTTTTATAACTAAAATTTTTAATGAATTTATAGTTTACAAGGGTCGCTTTTAGTTTGCTTAAGTATTATTTTAGTGAGCTAATGTTTAACCACTTTTTTACTAATTTATAGGTATAACTTAGAGTAAAGAGTTGTTTTACTATACTTGATTAAAACACTCGGGTATTAGATAATCACGCCATTGCGATATTGAGGGTTTTAAAATGTCTGAAGAATTACCAATTAAGTTCAGCGATGCAGCTGCTGTTCGCGTTAAACAGTTAATCGACGAAGAAGAAAATCCAGATTTAAAACTGCGTGTTTATGTAACAGGTGGTGGTTGTTCTGGTTTTCAATATGGTTTTACTTTTGATGAAAAAGCGAATCCTGGCGATTTAGAAATTGTAAAAAATGGTGTAATACTCGTTATCGATCCAATGAGCATTCAATATTTGGTTGACGGTGAAGTTGATTACACTGAAGGATTAGAAGGCGCACGCTTTTTTGTATCTAATCCTAATGCAACAACAACCTGTGGTTGTGGTGCAAGCTTTAGCGTTTAACAGCCAAACGCTAAATAGAATGAAGCCGCTTTTGCGGCTTTTTTAATGCCTACAAATCGGTTGGGGCGTATTCGGTTATTTGCATTATCAATACAAAAAACCCAAGTACAAAAGCAGAAAACGCTAAAATGTATATGAAGCCTTTTTTGCCTTGTTTAATTGGTACGCCGTTGTGGCGCAAAAAAAAGTACCAACCCAAGCACAACACAATCGGTAATAAAAAAAGAAGTCTGAACATTATTCGGCCTTTTTGGTGCTAATTATTGCTTAATCATAAACATGTGACGATAAATTGGAACAAAATTGTTATAAAAATTCATTTAAATATTTTATAACTAGAAATTAATTTATTAATACTTTTTGAGTACTTAGGTCAATATTCAGCGTTTATAAATATTCACTCGTGTTCATATTTGTACCGAGTATGTAATTAGTTATTTAACCAAAGTGTTAATAGTATATAATGTATCCAAGAATGAGACGGGCAAAATTTCATTCTCAATAAAAACAAATCTTTACCACATTATTAGCGTAGTTTTTTAGCTATATTGGTGGAGTGAGTAGCAACACATGCTTTGTTAAGCAATAGCTTGCTATTGAAAATATGGTATGACTGCTTACTTGCCTACAGCTATTGATAGAGACTACTGCTTTAATAGGTACGTCAAATCATCTAGTAGGAGATGTAAAATGATGGGCAAAACAGTTTCTTCTGAAGAAAATGCAAAGCTAACAAAGTGGCTTAAAAGTAAGCGCCACGAAAAGGGTCATACAATGCGAAGCCTAGCACAAGTGCTGGGAACGCCTCATTCGTTTATCGGCAAGATTGAAAATCAAGAACGCCGTTTAGATGTGATTGAGTTTGTTCGTTATTGTACAGCTCTAGAAGTTGATCCACATGAAGCACTTAGCTTGCTAAAAGTAGATTAACTCAAACATTGCTTAGTACACTTTAAGGGGCACTTGATAGTGCTAAGCAATATGTTAATGCAGGGATGCATTAAATATTTTTATGATAATTTTTCTCAAGCTCATATAATTTATGCCTAATCAGGTATAAAAATATCAGCGAAGGTATAACCATCAAGGCTGTTAAAACAAAGAACAGCGACCAATTTCCCATTAACCAATCATCAATTACTACACCACTGTAGCTCGAAAGTAACGTTCGTCCTAAATTCCCTAATGACGCCAGTAATGCATAGTGTGTTGCACTAAATGCTCTATCGCATAACATCGATATAAAGGCCACCATAGCGACCAGCGACCATGCTTGCGTAAACCCATCAATAACAATAGCAAAGGCATACAGTCTTAAATCAGGGCCAACTAAAGCAATCCACGAAAAGGCTAAGTTTGAGGCCGCCATCGCAATGCCACTAACAAATAAACCCTTAACAATGCCATATTTTTGATTAAATAAACTGCCAACAAAGGTAAATATGATTGTAAGTACGGCAGTACCTACCTTTGAAAATGTAGCTATATCGCTATTGCTAAAACCAATTTCTTTATAAAAAACAATCGACATTCGCCCTAAAAACGCTTCGCCTATTTTAAATAAGAAAATAAACGCAAGTAATGCCAGTGCCGTTTTAACGCCATTTTTAGTAAAAAAAGCTCTAAAGGGATCAATAACGGTTACCGCGAGCCACGCAACAGTTTTCGTAAGAGGGGTTTGTTTTGTAGAGGACAGTTTTTCAAGGTACACACGTTCAAGCTCTGCATGTACCGCTTCTCTATTTGATTCAGGTTCTTTTGCAAACAATGCTCCACTCATTAGCAGCAGCATTACAGCAGCTAAAAAGTAATAAATTTGTGGCCAGTCGAGCGAGGGGATATCAGCCATATAAAATGGAATTGCACCTAAAAGCGCATAACCTGTCCACCAACCAGACGTTGCCATAGCGGCTGCAGCTGTTGCTTTGTGAGATTCGTTTGCTTTAAGTGTATCTATTCTGAATGCATCAATAGCAATGTCTTGCGTTGCAGAAGCAATGGCAATTAACAAACAAATTGCAGCAACAATTGCTAAATTAGCTTTTAAATCAAGCCCTGCTAATAATAAGGTGCCAATAAAAATAAAGCTCTGGCAAAATAGTATCCAACTACGACGTTGGCCTAGCCATTTATATAAAATAGGGAGTTTTGTACGGTCAATGAGCGGCGACCATAAAAAATTTATACTGTAAGCGCCAAATACAATGCCGAATAGGCCAATCATGCTGCGGCTTAGCCCTTCATCCTTTAGCCAAGCCGACATAACAGAGCCAATTAATACCCACGGAAAACCGCTACTCATACCAAATATAAAAATATGGATTAAGCGTTTGTCTTTAAAGTAAGAAAAATATTCGCTAATAGAGAGAGATTTGCTCATAGGGCCTTCATTGGCTTTGATGCAGAGCAGCTAAGCTGCTCTTAAATAAATTACAGTGGAACTTGTTCAAGCATTTTAATATTTAAGATGATCACCGGTTTTTTAGGAACAAAATCGTAACCAATCTTTTCATTAAACCCTGTTTCAACAGCCATGATCTTATCAAGGGTATCGTAGCCATCCATTACATTACCAAATACTGCAAAACCCCAATCTTTCCCTGGATTTAAGTGATCATTATTATCCATGTTAAAAAAGAATTGGCGTGTTCCCGAGTGCGGTTCACGGTCTTGATACGCCATAGCAATGCTGTACATATCATTTTTTAAACCATTGCCGCTTTCATTAAAAATAGGGTCATTTTCGTGTAAGCCGTCGTAATCTTTATCGTAGCCACCACCTTGAATAACAAAGTCGCGGTCATTTTCCACATCGCGCTCAATACGATGAAAAACACTGCCTTGATAGCTCTTATCTGACACGTAAGTTAAAAAGTTATTGACCGTAATGGGTGCTTTTGAACGGTCCAGTTCAACAACAATACTGCCCATCGTTGTTACGATTTCGACGCGTGGAAAAATATTGTCTTTTTGCACAAAGCGGCCTTCTTGGGCTGCCAAGCTACTTACACTAAAAAATAGGCCTAAGCAGATTAAAAAAAGTCGTTTCATAGTTAACCTTCTAAAAATTCTATTAATTCAGGGTCAGATACAATGCGGGTAATAATTTGCTCAGTCAACTTATTGAGCTGACCTTCTATTTTTACTCGCTCGTGACTAAACGGACCTTCTAAATTAGCACTGCCTCTATACACTTTACTAAAATTACTTGAGGCGCGAATAACGCGCACGCCAAGCTCTATATGGGCTTCGCTGGTATGGCTCACTAGTTTTTCGGTTACCACCGCTTGTAGTGCATGAATATCTACTTCAAAGCGTACAGACGCTAAATTAGAAATACTGGCACCATTGCGGCTAAGGGCGCTGTCTAAAACACTTTTAACTGATTCAGTAAGGCCTTGGCTTGCAAAGGTTTTAGTTTTGTCTGATTCAATAAGTTTAAGTGTTGACGAATCGCCACGTAAATCAATTACACTGGTGCTTAAGCTACTATTTATAGTGCTTATTTGACCACTTTTATAAACAGGATTGAGTATTACTTGGCTAGGCTGATTCGCACAGCCACCAAGTATTAGTAATACACAACACCCAATTATAATGTTTGTTAATTTCATTTATAGCATTCCACTATTTTTAGTTGCACTTAGAACGACAAACTTTTTGTTTGAGCCTAATAACTTACAGTTTCCGAACATACGGTTTAATTTATCGTGATAATCTAAATGACGATTACCAATAATACGCAGCTCGCCGCCTTCTTTTAAAGTATCTTTTGCTTGTTTAAACATTTGCCAAGCAATGTGATCGGTAACAGCCTGAGCTTGGTGAAATGGAGGATTACAAAGCACCATATCCACACTGTCTCTTTCAAAGCCTGTTAAACAATCGTTTTCGATGAACTCACAGTTATCAAACTTATCGCCTAGGTTAATTTCTACATTTAACCGGGCTGACTCTACTGCCATGTAAGACTCATCAACAAAGGTAATTGATGCATTAGGGCAACGAGCAAGCGTCATTAATCCAACAACGCCGTTACCACAGCCTAAATCTATAATGCTTTTAGCTTTTGGTGTTTCTGGTAAGTAGTTAAAAAAGAAGCGCGCACCAATATCCAACGAATCACGCGAAAACACATTTGCATGATTTGTTATATTAAACTCAGTACCTTCAAGCTCCCATGTTATAGGGAAGTCTGCTGCTTTATATCCGCCTTTAGCTGTGCTTAATATAAGACGAGACTTTTTAACTGCTAGGCTTGTTGTTGTTTCACCAATAAATTGCTCAAATGATTTTATTGTTGAATTATGAATTTCTTTTGTTTTACCTGCGGCAATTACTGGCGTACCAGGTGCAAGTACTTCACTGAGTTCACTTAATTGGAACTGTAAAAAACCTACATTACGAGGGATTTTAATAAGTACTAAATCTACATCCTCTGGTAATGCCGACAAACTATCTACTTGCGTAAACTCTGCTGTAGGCAGCTTGTTTTCTTGTAAGTTATAAGCCGCAGCTTGGTGGCTAATATAAGAATCATTAACTGAACAAACCGTTAACTTATTAAAATAACAAGCAAGTGCACCAAAGCTATCGTTTAAAATAAGCAATGAGCGACAATCTGGGTGATGTTCGTTAACATAATTGATAAGGTACTCATCTGCCGAATCCCACGCTTGTAAGCTGCGGTTTTTTTGATCCAATGGAAAGCGTTCAAGAGTAAAGGTTTTATCGCCTAGCTGGGCTTGCGTCGTCATAATGGTTCGTTGATCAGTAATCTAATGTAGGTAAATTCTAACATGCAACGGCAAAACGCCAACCCCCAACAGTTACCAAATGGCTTTTCTTATCAAAGTAGGGCACTTAGTGCACAAAAAAGCCTCGATCTATTTTATTATTTGCAAAAAAACCTACGTTGGCAGCAACCCGATGTAACCGTTTATGGCAAAACGGGGCCTATTCCACGACTGCAATGTTTCATGAGTGATTTAAATATTGAATACGGCTATTCAAGTAGTAAGCAAATAGTAGAACCATGGGATGAATTGTTACTTAATATGAGAAGGCGTTTAGAGGCGCACTTAAATCAGCCTCTAAACTCATTACTCGTTAATTATTACCGAGATGGTAATGATACGATGGGATGGCACAGTGATGATGAAATAGAGCTTGGTGATAAACCAACAATTGTGTGTGTCTCTCTAGGAGCTGATCGGGTTTTAAAGTTAAAGCACAAGGCGAGCAATAAAGTAACCGACTTGAAATTACAAAGTGGCAGCTGTTTAATAATGAGCGGACATAGCCAGCGAGACTTTCAACATGCAATACCTAAGCAAACAACGCTTGCACATCCCCGAATAAGTTTAACTTACCGATTTATTAAGCACATTAAACAAAAGCAATTTAGTTAGCCAACCGCTGCGTTAAATTGTTATAGTAAGTGTATAAATTAGCTAATTAAAACGGTCTTTTATGTCAATGCAGCAACAGATCCAAGAAAAAATAAGCAACGCTATTGCGTGTAAACATTTAAACGTAATCAACGAAAGCCATATGCACAGTGCGGGCACTGAATCACACTTTAAAGTAATAGTGGTTAGCGAAGGTTTTGCGGGTAAGCGTTTATTACAACGTCATCGCGAAATTAATGAAATTTTAAAAGATGAGTTAGCAAATCATATTCATGCACTCGCTATTCATACATATACACCCGATGAGTATGCAGAGCAGGGCGGTGAAGCGCCTGATTCACCTAATTGTATGGGTGGCTCTAAAATTAGCTAAGTAATGTTTTAGAGTATTTGATGAGTGTTTAACTGATCAGATCAGTGTTTTTAGTATTAGCCTTTAAACTAGCGCTAATTTTTATTGTAAAAGATATAGGATGATCAATGGTCATTAAGCCTAAAATTCGTGGATTTATCTGCACAAACGCACACCCAGCTGGTTGTGCAGAGCATGTTCAAGAACAAATTAACTATGTAAAACAACAAGGCGCATTAAAAAGTGCACCAAAAAATGTATTAGTTATTGGCGCATCAACAGGCTACGGCTTGGCATCGCGCATTACTGCTGCGTTTGGTGGTGGTGCTAAAACATTAGGTATTTTCTTTGAAAAAGAAGGTACAGATCGTAAAACAGGTTCTGCTGGTTGGTACAATACCGCTGCTTTTCAAGAAGCTGCAGACGAAGCAGGTCTTTGGTCTAAAAATATTAATGGCGATGCGTTTTCTAACGAAATCAAGCAAAAAGCAATCGACACTATTAAAGCAGATTTGGGTAAAGTAGATTGTATTATTTACAGCCTAGCGTCTCCTCGTCGTACTGATCCAAATACAGGCGAAGTGTTCTCATCTACACTTAAGCCAATAGGTAATGCAGTAACCACTAAAAACTTAAATACATCAAAGCGTGAAATTGATGAAATTACGGTTGAAGCTGCAAATCAAGACGATATCGACAACACTATTAAAGTAATGGGTGGTGAAGATTGGGAAATGTGGATTGATGCATTAAAAGAAGCCGGTGTACTTGCCGATAACTTTAAAACTACAGCGTATACTTATATTGGTAAAGAGCTAACATGGCCAATATACGGACACGCTACTATTGGTAAAGCTAAAGAAGATTTAGACCGTGCAACGGCTGCTATTAAAGAATCGACAAAAGATTTAAATGGTGAGGCGTATGTTTCATCACTTAATGCAGTAGTGACACAAGCAAGTTCTGCTATTCCTATTATGCCGTTATATATTTCTGCTTTATTTAAAGTTATGAAAGCAGATGGCACGTATGAAGGCACCATTGAGCAAATTCACGCATTATTTAGTGAAAACCTATATGGTGAATCGCCTCGCTTTGACGACGGTGGGCATTTATTCCAAAACTATAAAGAGCTAGAAGACGATGTGCAAGCACGCGTTCAAGCTGTATGGGATAGTGTTGATACAAGCAGCATTGATGAGCTAACAGACTATGTTGGTTACCATAATGAGTTTTTACGCTTATTTGGTTTTGGTGTAGACGGTGTTGACTACGATCAAGACATAGATTCAGTTAAGCCAATTGCCAATATGATTGACTAACAGAATTTAGTTATAAAAAGCCGCAATAGCGGCTTTTTTTGTATTATGCGATTTGTTTAATTTGCGATGAAATCAGGAACGATAATTGCTTAGGCTACCACTTTGGTCTACCTTGATTTTTATTTAAATCACTTAACAAAACTAAATAAGTGTTTCTGTCGTATAATTTTCATAAATACACTCGCATAGTCATCTAAAATGATGTTAAAATCTCGACAATATGTGATGAGTTTTACTACGTTGCTTGTTTGATATTTCTAGCAAGCTGCTCTTTTGTACCTTGATATAACTTGGAATAACTCAAATGGCGACGTGGTTGATACGATTTTTCAGTTTCTTTCCTTTAATGTAATGCAAGTGCGTATGATCAATATAAAAAAAGGTCTGGATTTACCCTTAGAGGGCGCGCCACAGCAAGTTATACATGACGGTTCTGCTGTCAAACGTGTAGCTGTGCTTGGCGAAGAGTTTATCGGTATGCGTCCAACCATGCATGTTCGTGTGGATGACCAAGTCAAAAAAGGCCAGGTACTTTTTGAAGATAAAAAGAACCCAGGCGTCCTATTTACTGCTCCAGCTTCTGGCACAGTAAAAGAAATAAATCGTGGTGCTAAACGTGTGCTGCAATCTGTTGTTATTGAAGTAGCAGGCAGTGAGCAAATCACCTTTGACTCTTTCAAAGCAGACGAGCTTGCGAGCTTAGAGCGTGAAAAAGCCAAAGAAGTACTTATCCAGTCTGGTCAATGGACAGCACTTCGTGTTCGCCCATTCAGTAAAGTAGCGGCTGTGGATGCAAATCCTAGTTCTATTTTCGTGACCGCAACTGACACAAACCCATTAGCTGCAGATCCTGCAGTGATAATTGCCGAAAATGCGCAAGCATTTGAAGCGGGTCTTGCTGTTATTTCGCGTTTGACCGATGGAAAAGTATTTGTGTGTAAAAAAGCAGGTAGCCAAGTTCCTAGCTCATCTATAGCTCAAGTAGAAGTACATGAGTTTGGTGGTGTGCATCCGGCTGGCCTCGTTGGCACTCATATCCATCATCTTGATGCAGTTTCTGTTAGCAAACAAGTTTGGCATATTGGTTACCAAGACGTTATTGCGTATGGTCACCTATTCCTTACTGGTGAAATTTACACAAATCGTGTTATTTCGCTTGCAGGTCCTCGCGTTAAAAACCCACGCTTAGTGAAAACACAATTAGGTGCTTCATTGGATGATTTAGTGGCTGGTGAGCTAGAAGACGGAGATAACCGCGTTATTTCTGGTTCTGTTCTATCAGGTTCTATTTCAAACGGTGTTCATGCATTCTTAGGTCGTTACCACGTTCAAGTATCTGTTTTACTTGAAGGTCGCGAAAAAGAATTGTTTGGCTGGATTGCACCAGGTAGTGATAAATTCTCTGTAACGCGTACATTCCTTTCTCACCTTGCGCCGAGTCGTTTATTTAAAATGACAACGTCAACAGGTGGTTCAAAACGTGCCATGGTACCAATTGGTAGCTACGAGCGCGTAATGCCGCTAGATATTTTGCCTACTCTATTATTACGTGACTTAATTGCACGCGATTTAGACAGTGCAATTTCATTGGGCGCGCTTGAACTTGATGAAGAAGATTTAGCGTTATGTACCTTCGTTTGTCCAGGCAAATACGAGTATGGTTCTATCCTACGCGATTGCTTAACTACGATCGAGAAGGAAGGCTAGAGAGATGGGTTTAAAAAAATATCTAGAAGATATCGAGCCGAATTTTGAAGCCGGTGGTAAATATGAGAAGTTTTATGCACTGTATGAAGCAGCTGCAACTATTTTTTATACACCAGGCTACGTAAATAAAGGCGCGACACACGTACGCGATAATATCGACCTAAAACGCATGATGATTTTAGTGTGGATGGCGACGTTCCCAGCTATGTTTTTTGGTATGTTCAATATCGGTCATCAGGCCGCAGGTGCTTTAGCACAAGGTTTTGAACTAGCAAACACGTGGCAAGTTGGTTTGTTCCAGTTATTCGGTGGTGAATTAACCGCTGATGCAGGCTGGGGCGCTAAGATGTTCTATGGAGCATGTTTCTTCCTACCTATCTACGCGGTAACATTTGCAGTAGGTGGTTTTTGGGAAGTAATATTTGCTTCTGTGCGTAAGCATGAAATTAACGAAGGTTTCTTCGTTACTTCAGTATTATTCGCACTTATTTTGCCTGCAACGATTCCTTTATGGCAAGTTGCGTTAGGTATTACGTTTGGTGTAGTAATCGCTAAAGAAATCTTTGGTGGTACTGGCCGTAACTTCTTAAACCCTGCTTTAGCCGGTCGTGCGTTCTTATTCTTCGCATACCCAGCTCAAATCTCGGGTGACACAGTATGGACAGCAGTAGATTCTTTCTCTGGTGCAACTATGCTAGGCCAAGCTTTCATCGGGCAACTAGACTTTGCAAACATGGAGTTATGGTGGAATGCGTTTTACGGTTTCATTCAAGGTTCTGTAGGTGAAACATCTACACTTGCATTGTTAGTAGGTGGTTTGTTCTTAATTTACGTTCGTATCGCTTCTTGGCGCATCGTACTAGGTGTATTCCTAGGTATGGTAGCAACTGCATTTTTACTAAATGCTGTTGGCTCAGAAACTAACCCTGTATTTGCAATGCCTTGGTATTGGCATTTAGTACTAGGTGGCTTTGCGTTTGGTATGTTCTTTATGGCTACTGACCCTGTATCAGCTGCATTTACTGACAAAGGTAAATTGGCATATGGTCTATTAATTGGCTTTATGGTGGTTATGATACGTGTTGTGAATCCTGCTTTCCCAGAAGGTATGATGCTAGCAATCTTATTTGCTAACTTATTCGCTCCACTGTTCGATCACTTTGTAGTGCAGGCTAATATTAAGCGGAGGTTGGCACGTAATGTCTAGTAATAACGAATCAATCGGTAAAACGTTATCAGTTGTTGTAGCACTATGTTTAGTGTGTGCAATCATTGTATCGTTTGCTTCTGTACAGCTTCGTCCTTTACAGCAAGCTAATAAAAACAAAGATATTCAAAGCAATATCTTGGCTGCTGCGGGTATCGATAAAGTTGAAAATGTTTTAGAAACATTTGATGCAAAAATCGAAGCGCGCGTTGTAAACATGACTACAGGTGAGTTTGTAGATACAGACCCAACAATTTTTGATTTTGAAAAAAGCAAATATGATGCAGCGCTAAGTGTTTCTCTTCAAGAGAAAGGCGTTAAAGATATTGCTGGTATTCAACGTGTGACTAAAGAGTCGCCGGTGTATATCTCTAAAAAAGAAGATGGCTCAGTTGATGCAATTATTCTTCCTATCCAAGGCTACGGCTTATGGGGCTTAATGTACGGTTTTATCTCGCTTGAAAGCGACGCTGAAACAGTTAAGAGCATTATCTTTTATAAGCATAATGAAACCCCAGGTCTAGGTGGCGAAATCCAAAATCCACAGTGGACTGCTACATGGGAAGGTAAAGAACTTCCAATTCAAATTGTTAAAGGTACTGCGGGCAATGATGAGCATAAGATCGATGGTCTTTCAGGTGCTACATTAACGTCTAACGGTGTTGATCATGCAGTTGACTTTTGGACTGGCGAAAATGGCTTTGGCCCTTTCCTTGCGAAAGTACGTAAAGGAGCGTTGAAATAATGGCTGATACTAAAGAAATGAAGGCGGTCCTATTTGGTCCGGTTTTAGCTAACAACCCAATCGCACTACAAGTACTTGGTATTTGTTCTGCGCTAGCGGTAACGTCTAGCTTAAAAAATGCGTTAATCATGTCAATCGCATTGACATTAGTAACTGCATTTTCGAGCTTCTTTATCTCGCTTATTCGTAACCAGATCCCATCATCTGTTCGTATCATCGTACAAATGACAATTATTGCATCGTTGGTAATCGTTGTTGACCAAGTATTACAGGCATTCTCTTACGCTACGGCAAAAGAGCTTTCTGTATTCGTTGGTCTAATTATTACTAACTGTATTGTAATGGGTCGTGCTGAAGCATATGCGATGAAGTCGCCACCAATTATGTCTTTCCTTGACGGTATTGGTAATGGCTTAGGTTACTCTGTAGTACTACTTACTGTTGGTTTCATTCGTGAGCTATTCGGTAAGGGTTCACTATTCGGTGTTGATATTATCCCATTAGTACAAGATGGCGGTTGGTATCAGCCTATGGGTCTATTGATCTTACCACCGAGTGCATTCTTCATCATTGGTTTATTCATATGGGTACTTCGTACTTATAAGAAAGACCAAGTAGAAGCTAAAGCGTAAGGGGCAAATAGTGGAACATTATATTAGTTTATTTGTAAAAGCCGTTTTTATTGAGAACTTAGCGTTGTCATTCTTCTTAGGCATGTGTACTTTTTTAGCAGTATCTAAAAAAGTAACTACATCAATTGGCCTAGGTATAGCGGTTATAGTTGTATTGGGTATTTCTGTACCTGTTAACAACTTGGTTTACCATGCGGTACTTGCACCAGGTTCACTTACTTGGTTAGGTTATCCAGATGCGGATCTTAGCTTTTTACGTTTCTTAACTTTCATTGGTGTTATTGCAGCACTTGTGCAAATTCTTGAAATGGCATTAGATAAGTTTTTCCCTGCACTATACAACGCATTAGGTATCTTCTTGCCACTTATCACAGTTAACTGTGCAATATTTGGTGCGGTATCTTTCATGGTTGAGCGTAACTATGACTTCGGCGAGTCTGTTGTCTATGGTATTGGCGCTGGTGTTGGTTGGGCGCTTGCAATTACATTACTTGCAGGTATCCGTGAGAAACTGAAATATTCAGACGTACCAGATGGCTTACGTGGTTTAGGTATTACCTTCATCACTGTTGGTTTAATGGGACTTGGCTTTATGTCATTCTCTGGTATTTCACTGTAAAGGGTAGCGAGGATAAATCATGGATTATCAGATTTTCTTAGGCGTTGGTGTTTTTATCGCTATCGTTGTACTACTAGTTTTAGTGATCATTGGTGCTAAATCTCAGTTAGTTGCAAGCGGTGACATCATCATCGGTATTAATGGCGATAAAGACAAAGCCATTACTACATCAGCAGGTAATAAGCTTTTAAGTGCATTATCTGAGTCAGGTATATTTGTATCATCTGCTTGTGGTGGCGGTGGCTCTTGTGGTCAATGTCGTGTACACATTAAAGAAGGTGGTGGTGATATTCTGCCAACTGAGCTTGATCACATTTCTAAAGGTGAAGCCCGTGAAGGCTGTCGTTTAGCGTGTCAGGTAAATGTTAAAAACGACATGGAAATTGAACTTGAAGAGTCAATTTTCGGTGTTAAAAAATGGGATTGTGAAGTTATCTCTAACGATAACAAAGCAACGTTCATTAAAGAACTTAAACTGCAAATCCCTGGTGATGAGTCAGTGCCTTTCCGTGCGGGTGGTTACATCCAAATCGAAGCGCCACCTCATCATGTTAAATATGCAGATTTCGATGTTCCTGAAGAATATCGTGGCGATTGGAACCATTTTGGTTTCTTCGATCTGGAGTCAAAAGTAGACGAAGAAACAATTCGTGCATACTCAATGGCTAACTACCCAGAAGAAGAAGGCATCATTATGCTTAACGTGCGTATTGCTGCTCCGCCTCCAAGAAACCTAAGCTTGCCATGTGGTAAAATGTCTTCGTACATTTGGTCACTTACAAAAGGCGACAAGGTAACTATTTCAGGTCCATTTGGTGAGTTCTTTGCTAAAGACACAGATGCAGAAATGATCTTTGTTGGCGGTGGTGCTGGTATGGCGCCAATGCGTTCACATATCTTTGACCAACTTAAACGTTTGAACTCTAAACGTAAGATGAGCTTTTGGTATGGTGCACGTTCTGAACGTGAAATGTTCTACGTAGAAGATTTTGACGGCCTAGCCGCTGAAAATCCTAATTTCGTATGGCATACAGCACTTTCAGATCCACAACCTGAAGATAACTGGGAAGGCTATACTGGCTTTATCCATAACGTGTTATTCGAGAACTATCTTAAAGACCACGAAGCGCCAGAAGATTGTGAGTACTACATGTGTGGTCCTCCAATGATGAACGCGGCAGTTATTACTATGCTTAAAGATTTAGGTGTTGAAGACGAAAATATCTTACTAGATGACTTCGGTGGCTAACACTAATACCAAAACAGTTTAGTTTTGGTTAAAATACCAGCCTCGTAGCACTTGTGTTACGAGGCTTTTTTTATTCTTTAATTTTATCAATCTATTAAGTAGAGCTGTTATGAATCGAGTAAGTACTTCACAAGGCATAATGGCCTTTTTACTAATCACACTGACCTTATTACTGTCTGGGTGTGGCGAAAAACCAGAGTCGAGGGAAACCTTTTTAGAAGGTAAGACTATGGGCACCACTTATCATATTAAATATTACGATGAGCAGGGCCAGCTATCAGCTTCACAATTACAGCTGCAAATAGACGCTGTTTTAAAAGATGTGAATCAGTCTATGTCTACTTACATAGAAGACTCTGAAATAAATACATTTAACAGATTACCAGCAAATCAAGTTATGCCAATTAGCGAAGATTTTAGGGCTGTTATCAGCGAGTCTATTCGCTTAGGCGAATCAACTAAAACACTCGATGTCACTATGGGGCCTTTAATTGATTTATGGGGCTTTGGTCCTGATAAAAAACCAACCAATCGCCCAACAGATGAAGAGCTTGCTTCAATGGTTGAAAAAATAGGTATTGATAAGCTTATTTTAAATGAACAGGGTTTAGCTAAAACAGTTAATGGGTTAGAGCTTTCGTTTTCAGCAACGGCTAAAGGCTACGGTATCGACAAAGTAGCGCAGTTATTAGAAAGCCACAGTATTACCAATTACATGGTTGAGATTGGTGGTGAGCTACGTATAGCGGGTGAAAAGCCAAATAACCAGGATTGGAAAATTGCGATAGAACAACCAGATGCACAACCTGGAGAGCGTAAAGTACACCGTGTTTTATCACCAGGTACAAGTGGGATCGCAACATCAGGTGATTACCGTATTTTTTATAAAATGGATGGGGAGATCTATACTCATTTAATTGACCCTGTAACCGGCATGCCTATTAAGCACGACTTAGTGTCGGTAACTGTGCTTCATCCAAGCGCTATGACAGCAGATGGTTTAGCGACTGCTCTTACTGTGATGGGTATGGAGAAAGCTCAGGCATATGCTCAGCAGCACGATTTGCCAGTGTATTTAATAGGTAAATCAGAAGAGGGTTTAGTTACTTATTCAAGTCCTGCATTTAAACCTTATTTGTAGTATGGTGCTGGCTTGTTTATTTTCGCGTTATTTGGGTATATAATAGCAGTCGCTCAAAAATGTTTGAGTTTAATTAATTGCTGATCAATAGGGGCTAAGCAATGTCACTTTTTCTTCTTACTTTTGGCTTACTAATTTTGATAGTTTCGGCTATGGCCGTTGGTATGATCGTGCAAAAAAAATCTATGGCAAGCAGCTGTGGTGGTTTAGGTTCGGTTGGTATTGATAAAGCCTGTGATTGCGATGATCCATGTGATAAACGCAAAAACCGTTTAGCAAAAGAGCAAGCCTGGAAAGAAAACCAAATTATTTAAGCCCGCCTTAAATATTAAAAAGCGCTTTATAGCGCTTTTTTTGTGTCTGTAAAACTGCTTAACTCGATAGCTTCTAAAGTAATCCAATCTTAATGTATTAGACAAACGTCTATAGTTTAGTTTTTTTCACCTATTAGGTTTATTTTTCTCGTTTGTCAAATTGGAGCTAACACTCTAAAGTTTAACCATAGACACAGAGCAAGGCTCTCGTCATAAGCTTGAGGCAAGTTAGCCTCGCTTAAAAGAATCTTTATATTGTGTGTGAAGATGTTGTCAGTGTGAAAGACAACTCAAGTTCGGTGGATTCACTTCCATAAAGAACGAGTTTGAGTTGTTTTTATTCCCTTTCAATACCACGTAATGTAAACCAAGAATCTTTATATTGTGTGTGAAGATGTTGTCAGTGTGAAAGGCAACTCAAATTCGGTGGTGACTGCATTTGAGTTGTTTTTATTTCCCTACAATGCCACGCAGTGTAAACCAAGAATCTTTATATTGTGTGTGAAGATGTTGTCAGTGTGAAAGGCAACTCAAATTCGGTGGTGACTGCATTTGAGTTGTTTTTATTTCCCTACAATGCCACGTAATGTAAACCAAGAATCTTTATATTGTGTGTGAAGATGTTGTCAGTGTGAAAGGCAACTCAAATTCGGTGGTGACTGCATTTGAGTTGTTTTTATTTCCTTACAATGCCACGCAGTGTAAACAAAAAATCTTTATATTGTGTGTGAAGATGTTGTCAGTGTGAAAAGCGGCTCAATTTCGGTGGTGACTGAATTTGAGCTGTTTTTATTTGTGCCACACAATTATTATTCCTTCCAAAAAAACCTATAATTTTATTAAATATTCTACTTTAAATTATTTTTAATTCAAGCTAACTCATTGTTTTTATGTTGTTATTTTTTATTAACAAAATAGCTTTGAAAGCTTAACCAAAATTAATTGATTTTTAGTTGAACAGAAAATTCTCTTTGTTATACTCACGTTCAAACTTTCAGTAAGTTTTGAAAGTTTGATTGATACGGATCAATTTTCACAAGGTAAATATGTGCTAGCTGGATTTGATTGTATTTAGCACCTGGTTTTAGGGCTTACAACAGCAATGTTTTTTAAATTTTCCATTGCAAACTGTATTCCTCTAATTTTGTTATAGTCATTTTAGTAGGTTAATGTTTTTGAACACACTTTCTTTGCATCATACAAATACGGATCTTGCCTCTGGCGAGCCGCAGACGTGTGAGCGCTTGAATAAAGCAGGCAAGGGCGTGTGTGTAGCTATAACTTTATTAGTGTTTAATACTGTAATGTTGCTAAGCGGTGCACTAGAGGATGCCTTCAAGCTTGAAGCGCTATTAAGTGATGGGTTTATTGTAGAGCCGCTGTTACTTACTATTGTGCAATTTTTAGCTCATCCGATCATATCAAGTCAGTTACTTATTGGCCTTTGCTGGCTATTGTTCCATATTTTTCCAGCGCGTCGTGCTGGAATTATCCTCCGTAAAGCAGCCTTTGCTTTTAGCGAGGCTAAAGTTCTTCAGCCAGTGCAAGTTGCACACGGTTGTCGTGCTCCACCTAGCTTTACAGGTTGTCTGTAAGGCTGCATTTTGTTGCTGGTTTTAATTATTTGTTCTTGCTGTAAATAATTAAGGTTAGCTAAAACAAAGTAGCTCAGTGTTTTTTAAACACATTTCAGCCAACCACCACTCACCCAAGTTAACTTTTATTACGTTATATAAATGCGTTTAGAAAGCTGGGTTTGTTGCTAGGTCATTATTGGCATGAGCTTTAGGTTTTGAATAGCCCCCTTATTTTTTATAATTTAATTCTAGTTAACTTGGGTTTTACCGAAAAATCGTTGCTTTGTTTTTTATTTAAAGCAGCAAATTAGAACTTTTAGGTTTGTAGGATACTCCCTTGTTAATTCGTAACCTTTGTAATATTGCTTTAGCTAGTACAGTGCTGGCGTTGTCAGGCTGTAAAGGCGGGATACTCGATCCAAAAGGGCAGATAGGCATAGATGAGAAAAATTTAATCATCATCGCAACCGTGCTTATGTTGCTTGTAGTCGTTCCCGTTATTGTGATGACTTTGTATTTCGCATGGAAATATAGAGACACGCAAACTCATGAAATTTACGCTCCAAAATGGGCTCATTCAAATAAAATTGAAGCTGCAGTTTGGGCTGTCCCTATTGTTATTGTGATTATTTTAGGTGTTATTACCTGGGTGTCTACCCAAGAGCTAGACCCTTACAAACCAATTGAAGGTAAAGGTAAGCATCTTACTGTTGAAGTGGTTTCATTAAACTGGAAGTGGCTATTTATTTATCCTGAGCAAGGTATTGCTACGGTTAATGAATTAGTGTTTCCGGCTAATGTACCTGTTGAATACAAAATCACTTCAGAGAGCACAATGAATTCATTTTTCATTCCGCAATTGGGTAGTCAAATATACTCAATGGCCGGTATGGAAACCAAGCTTCACTTAATTGCTAATGAGCCAGGTACATTTAAAGGCTTTTCGGCAAATTACAGTGGTGCAGGCTTTACTGGTATGAAGTTTAATGCCATTGCTACACCTACTCAAGCTGGTTTTGATAAGTGGGTGAGTGATGTAAAAGCGAATTCAAGCGCTAATAATCTTACTCATGCAAATTATGTTGAGCTTGCAAAAGCAAGCGAAAATAACCCAGTTGCTTATTACGGTAAAGTTGATGACGGCTTATTTCATACCATCGTTATGAAATACATGCAGGCACATGGCGATATGAACAAAAAGCAACATGCAATGGGCGAACATGGGCAAATGAGTAAGAAGCATCAAGTAATGGATGAACACTCAATGCCATCATCTCACAGCCAGGGCGAGGAATAATAATGTCGTTATTAGGTAAACTAACAATAGACGCAATTCCGTTTCATGAGCCAATTCTTGTGTTCACGATGTCGGTTATTGCTATAGCTGGGCTTATTATTGCCGGGCTTATTACAAAGTATAAAAAATGGGGCGTGCTTTGGCGCGACTGGATCACGTCTGTTGATCATAAACGCTTAGGCGTAATGTATATTCTTTTAGCACTAATAATGCTGTTCCGTGGTTTTTCTGATGCCATTATGATGCGTGCTCAGTTAGCGCTTGCTACCAGTGGTGCGCCCGGTTATTTACCACCTGAACACTACGACCAAATATTTACTGCCCACGGCGTAATTATGATCATATTTATGGCTATGCCATTTATGATTGGTTTAATGAACATTGTTTTACCACTGCAAATTGGTGCTCGCGATGTTGCATTCCCATTTTTAAATAACTTAAGCTTTTGGTTTACAGCCAGCGGTGCCATTTTAATTAATATGTCGCTAGTGTTTGGTGAGTTTGCTAAAACAGGTTGGGTGGCCTATCCACCGCTTTCGGAGTTGACCTTTAGCCCTGGGGTGGGGGTAGATTATTATATTTGGGCCTTGCAAATATCCGGGCTCGGTACACTTCTAACAGCAGTAAACTTTTTAGCAACCGTGTTTAAAATGCGTGCACCAGGTATGACCCTAATGAAAATGCCAATTTTCACATGGACATGTACGTGGGCAAACATCTTAATTGCAGCATCATTCCCAATTTTAACTGCTGTACTTGCAATGCTAACGCTTGACCGTTATCTCGATTTCCACTTCTTTACCAATGAATTGGGCGGTAACGCCATGATGTACATCAACCTATTTTGGGCATGGGGTCATCCTGAGGTATACATATTAGTATTACCAGCATTTGGTATTTTCTCTGAAATTATTTCGACCTTTGCCGGTAAACGTTTATTTGGTTACAAATCGATGGTTTACGCCAGCGGTGCAATCTCAATTTTAGGCTTTATTGTTTGGTTACATCACTTCTTTACGATGGGGTCGAGCGCTAACGTTAACGCGTTCTTTGGGGTAATGACCATGGTTATTGCCGTACCAACTGGGGTTAAGTTGTTTAACTGGTTATTTACTATTTACCGAGGTCGTTTACGTATTAGCGTACCGGTACTTTGGACTCTTGGCTTTATGGTTACCTTTACCGTAGGCGGTATGACCGGTGTATTACTTGCTATTCCTGGTGCCGATTACGTACTGCATAACAGCTTATTCTTAATTGCACATTTTCATAACACCATTATTGGTGGTGCTGTATTTGGCTACCTTGCTGGTTTTGTATTTTGGTTCCCTAAAGCAATGGGCTTTAAACTTAACGAAAAATGGGGCAAAGCATCATTCTGGTGTTGGATTATCGGTTTCTTCGTTGCATTTATGCCGTTGTACGTACTTGGTTTCTTAGGTATGACACGTCGTTTAAACCACACTAACAACCCAGATTGGAACATTTGGTTATACATTGCCGCAGGCGGTGCTGTAATAATTATGTTTGGTATTGTTAGCCAAGTAATTCAATTATATGTGAGCTTTAGAGACCGTGAAGCGCTTGACGATACAACAGGCGATCCGTGGAACGGCCATACACTTGAGTGGGCTACAAGTTCACCTCCGCAAATTTATAACTTTGCAACAATTCCACACATCGATGATATTGATGCATGGACCGACATGAAAGAAAAAGGCCAAGCATACCAAGATAAAGCAAACTATAGCCCTATTCATATGCCTAAAAACACATCAGCTGGCGTGTTAATGGCAGCAAGCTTAACAGTATTCTGTTTTGCAATGATTTGGCATATTTGGTGGTTAGCTGTTGTTGGGCTAGTAGGCGCAATTGCCATCTTTATCAAACGTTGTTACACCAGCGATGTTGATTACTATATTCAACCTGATGAAATTGCACGCACTGAAGCTGCGTATAATTCAAGTGGCATTAAGGAGCTAAAAGCGTGAGTACACTTTCTGCAAATTTAGAATCAGTATCGCACGATGATCATGCCCACGCGCATGATCATCACGATACATCGGGTGACACCATATTCGGTTTTTGGTTATACCTAATGACCGATTGCCTATTATTTGCCTCGTTTTTTGCCACTTACGCTGTGTTATTTATGAACACAGCCGGTGGTGTATCGGGTAAAGATATTTTTGAACTCGACTTTGTAGCAGTAGAAACTGCTGCACTACTTATTAGTAGTATTACCTTTGGCTTTGCCATGATTGCCGCTCAAGGGCAAAAAAAGGCACTAACACTGACTTGGTTATTTGTTACGTTTTGTTTAGGTGCTGTGTTTATTGGTATGGAAGTATACGAATTTCATCACCTAATTGTGCACGGTAATGGCCCACAACAAAGTGCCTTTTTAACATCGTTTTTCTCATTAGTTGGCTTACATGGATTACATGTAACGGCTGGACTAATTTGGATGACCATAATGATGATTGAAGTTGCTAAACGTGGTCTGGGTAAAGCAACCGTAACGCGTTTAAGCTGCTTAAGCCTATTTTGGCACTTCTTAGACATTGTTTGGATTTGTGTATTTACCGTTGTTTATTTGATGGGAGCAATGTAATGAGCCACAGCGAAACGCATGCGTTAAAACAAGCGCAAAGTGATCATCATGATGAATCTCATGGAAGTGTTAAAACTTACTTAATTGGCTTTGTGCTATCGGTAATTTTAACTGCTATACCGTTTTATATGGTTATGGAAGGTGACTTCTCAAAAGCAACAACGCTTTGGAGCATTGTTACTTTTGCAATCGTACAAATTTGGGTGCATTTAAAGTACTTTTTACACCTTAATTTTACCACCGAAAATGGCCGTGCAAGTACTTTCTCATTCCTATTCAGTGCTCTGATCATCGTAATGGTTGTTGGGTTATCTGTTTGGATCATTTATGAATCTAACGCAATGATGATGTACTAGGAGTTGAAGATGTTTCGTCGTTATTTATCAGTGACAAAGCCGGGTATTATTATGGGCAATTTGATCAGCGTAGCGGGTGGGTTTTTACTTGCCTCGCGCGGTGATATAGACCCATGGTTAATGATTGCCACATTAATTGGTTTGTCGCTAGTGGTTGCATCAGGTTGTGCTATCAACAATGTTATAGATAGAGACATTGATGTAGCCATGGCACGTACTCGTACGCGGGTAACAGTAACTGGCGAAATGTCGGCCTTTGCTGCACTTAGCCACGGTGTTTTATTGGGCGTTATTGGCTTTGGTTTACTTATCGCCTATACCACTCAAGCCGCGGTATTTTTTGCAGCCTTTGGCTACGTAATTTATGTAGGGGTTTATAGCCTCTACATGAAACGCAACTCAGTATATGGCACTTTTGTAGGCAGCCTTTCTGGCGCTGTACCGCCAGTAGTAGGTTACTGCGCCGTAACAGGGCAGTTCGATATGGGCGCATTAATACTGCTAGTTATGTTTAGCTTGTGGCAAATGCCGCACTCTTACGCCATCGCTATTTTTCGCTTTAAAGATTACCAAGCTGCAGGTATTCCAGTATTACCTGTGGCGCAAGGTATTGATAAAGCAAAGCGCCATATCGTACTTTACATCGCTGTATACGCATTAGTTGTGATGTTACTGCCAATTACTGGCTACACAGGTGCTGCTTTTATGGCTGTTGCTTGTATTACCAGCTTTTGGTGGTTGCTAATGGCGCTACGTGGTTATCGTCGTAATATTGATATGAGCAGTTGGGCACGTAAAGTGTTCGCATTTTCAATTATTAATATTACAGCGTTAAGCATTGCTATGGCTGTTGATTATCATAGTGTTGCTCCACAGCTATTAACGCTTACCTAATTTAAAATTTTTAACTATTCCAAAGTTAATCCAAAGGCTCGAAAGAGCCTTTTTTTATGCCTAAAATAGCTGTGCAATAGAGCGCTTATTGGCAAGTTCTAGGCTTTGTTTTATACGTGCTCTTACCTCAGGTGATTTATTTTGGCTTAGCTTAAAGTTTCCACTCCAATGAGTGGGAGTAAATTCTATAAAGCTTAATTGTTGATACATTGCTTGGCGATTGCTTTTGGGCACGTCAGTAATCTTCCACATTGGCGTAAAGCCTTGCTCAAAATGGCTCGTTAATTGCCGCATTATTTTGTCTTTCTCATTATCGCTTTCAATAATATTCACATTTGCAGTTACTTGTACTGATGAATAAAGCCAGCTCGGCAGTGTTTTATTATTACTATACGAGGGCGATAAATAACAGTTATCGCCACTAAATAGTAATTTTACTGACTGTTTATCACATTGCGCTAGCGGGTTATGTTTTGCTACGTGAGCCATAAATACATTACGTGAGGACTCATATAATACAGGTACTTGGCATATATTATTTAAGTCACTTTGCGAGCAGGGCATTAAAATACTCGCTAGAGGGAATTGCTCAACTAATGTCTGCAAACGTTCAATATGATGTTCTTGAAAATGTGTAGGTGGGTACATTAAAGCTTCTCCTCTAACTGTAATTTAATACTCTGCCAATGCTCGTCAATAATGCTAAATTTTGCAGTGCTTCTGTAACTCCCATCACTAAGGAGCCTGTCTTTATAAGCTATACCTTCAAATAGGGCTCCTAGTCGAGTAATTGCATTTCGAGATTTTTGATTTTGTTCGTGAGTATTAAATGTTATTCGCACTAAATTCAACGCGTCAAAAGCATAGCTAAGCAGTAAATATTTAGTGTGAGTATTAATATAAGTTTGCTGCCAGTGATTGCTTATAAATGTATGACCAATTTCAGCACTTAAGTTATGTGCATCTAATCTAAATAGTCGTGTAGTGCCTGCAACCTCTTTGCTGGCTATGTCTATTATGGCAAATACAATTTGTTCTTTTTTATTAAATTGTGCACTTGTAGTAAACCATTCCTTTAACTGTTCGGGTGTTTTTGTATAGTTGCTTAATACCCATTCCCATATTTTTGGATGTTGCCCAGCTTTATATAAGCCTTTTAAATGCTCATAATTTAATGGCTCTAATATGACCTTATTTGTTTTATGTATCTGTTGAGTAAACATGTTGCCTCTAAGCTTTGCTATTTACGAGCAACAAATGTACGCTTATTTGGTTTGGTAAAAACAACCAGAATTGGCTTTTTAGCTATACCAGTTTTAAAGGAATAACATGCAACCGCTTAATATTGAATTTAATAACTCAAACAAAGCTAAGTACTTACAAGTTGCAGATGCTCTGCGCGGTTCTATCGTAAAGGGAGATATTGCACCTGGTACAAAACTAAGTTCTGCTCGAGTTATGGCGCAAACGTATCAGTTAAACCGTCATACAATAATGAACGCATTGCAGTTATTAGTAGCCGAAGGATGGCTAGAGTCCCATGAACGCTCTGGGTATAGCGTCACTCAAACACTTCCAATTCAAAGCAGTGTTAACTGTGAGCACACGCCAGTTTTAACACCAAAACCTTATAAATTTGCTACAGAGTTAGCCGTGCCTGTTCCAGCAATGAATTTAAAAGACTACGTATATAATTTCGCAGGTGGACTTCCTGATTTAAATAGCTTTCCCTATAAAGAATTTAAACGCTCTGTAAGTCATATATTTAATCATTTAGATACCAGTAAACTTCATTATGGCGATATAGCTGGAGTGAGTGAGCTAAAAACTCAGATAGGTGATTACTTACATAAAACTAGAAATTTAAAAGTATTAGACTTACTTGTATGTAATGGCTCACAAGAAGCTTTATTTTTAATTTCAAAGGCATTTATAAGTAAAGATGACTTCGTAGCCGTTGAGACTTTAGGCTACCCGCCAGCACGTAAAGCGTTTGCTGCTTGTGGCGCGCAATTAATAGATATAAAACAAGATGAATATGGTTTATGTGTTGATGATTTAAAAGCGCAACTTAAACGATATCCAATAAAAATGCTCTACTTAACCCCGCTACATCAATACCCAACTACCGTTACGCTTTCGCCTACACGGCGCATGCAAATTTATCAATTATGTTATGAGTATGGCGTAATGATTGTAGAGGATGATTACGATCACGAATTTCATTATCGCTGTCAGCCATTACAACCTATGGCTGGGGACGATCCCGCTGGGATTATTATTTACTTATCTACATTTTCTAAAATCATGTTCTCAGGCGCTAGAATTGGCTACATTTGCGCAGCCCCTGAAGTATTAGCACAGTTAACCGCATGGAAGCAGTTAATGAATCATAAAAATGATGTGGTTATGCAGCTAGCCGTTGCGCACTTTATGCAAGAAGGTGGATTTGAGCGACACTTAAAGCGCATGACTAAACACTATAAACAACGTTATGAAGCAATGGACAATACGTTAGCGTTACTGCAAGCACAAGGCTCGCCAATAGAATATAAAAAGCCAGATGGTGGCATGGCAATGTGGGTTAACTTAAATAAAAATACGAGTAATATAAAACAAGCAATGCAAAGTAAAAGCGTATATTTACAAGCAGAATCTGAGTTTTACTTTGCTGATTCAGTGAGAAGTTTAATGCCTAAGCAATATAGTTATGTTCGCTTAGGCTTTGCAGGACAATCAGTTGAGGCAATGAAGCAAGGGCTCAAACTAATAACTGAATATAAATGACTATTTCATAAAATCATCAGCATTGTAATAAAGTGGTTTAAGGGTGCCGCAATTAATAAATTTATAAGTAAGCTCATTTTCAGCTGGGACACGTTTTGAGGTACGAAGCTTTTGCATACACGCATTCACTAAATCGACAAAAATAAGATGGTTATAGCTCGGCGCTTTTTGAATTTTATGAATATAAATACGCTCAGTGCCGTTTAGTGTGATCATGTCGTAGTCTTGCCATTGTGATGATTCACTCAACTCTTTTAGTTCTCTGGCATACAATTGCTTATCTAAGACCAGTTCTTTTTTTGAGTAAATTAAACGACCACCTTGTTGATAATCACCCTCATAAATATCAGCAGTAATTGTAATTTCCTCACCACGCATTAAATGCTGAATATTAAACGCTTGTGGTTTTACAGTGATTAACTCGGCATTTCTAACAAAGCCTAAAAATGGAACATCGGGGTTTCCTATTTTATAAACAACTTGCACATCATTGGGTAAATTATAGGTGGGTAAATTCATTGCAATAATAGACGAGCCTTGATTAACCAACACCATAGGGTGCTCAGCATTGTAAGCGGGGTCTACCGGTGGAAGTTCTGCTTTTTCTTCTTTAGCTGCGGCAAAGCCACTTAAAGTGATTAGTAATAAAGTAAGTAGTAGGCGCATTATAATCTCAATTAATTTATGAGCTTAAATTGTAGTATAAAGTTTATATTACTTATATTTTTAAACTAAATTTAGACCTATATTATTACTCAGGTATAGAGTGCAACAATGTTCGTGCCTTTAAATGTAGGTTTGCGTCCTCTGGGTTTGACGTATTAGTCAGCCACATTACATTGCCTTCTTTATTTACAAACAATGTAGTAGGTGTGCCTCGTATACCTAATTGCTGTGCTATTGCATCGGCTTTTACGGCTGTTTTAAAAGTATAACCTCTATCGCTAAGCGCTTTAGCGGGAGTAGCATCGTCATCTTCTTTAAAGCTCACGGCAATAACTTTTAATCCCATATCATCAATTTTTTGAAGTGCTGGCTGCAGCTTTTTACAGTACGGACACCACGTTGCCCAAAAGTGTAAAACGTAAGGTTGACCTAATAAATCTTGAGTATTGAGCGGCGACCCATCAGCCATTTGTAAATTTAATGTAGGTAGCTTAGGGTATGTTTCTTGCGTGCTTTCTTCTTGCGAATAGCTTGTAAAGCTTATAAAAATTAGTGCGATGGCAATAAATAGTTGTTTCATAATATGTTCGTTCTTATTTTACATATTAAATAAGAACGAGAATTTAACATTTTTATTTCAAACTAAAAGCGAGCGGCTTGCTCAACAACAATAGCGTGGCGTTTAGCGAGACGAAGATGGTCTTTATCGTAGCCACCACCTATTACTGTAGCAACGGGTGTGTTGTGTTCAAGGCAGCGTTTTAGCACTAAATGGTCGCGCTTAACTATGCCATCCCAGCTGATATCTAATTTACCCAAGCCATCGCCTTGCCAAATATCAACGCCAGCATCGTAAAGTACCAAGCTTGGGTTTAGCTCTTTAAGTAAATAACTCAAGGTGTCGTCAACTACGGCAAGGTATTCGTCGTCTTTCATATTATCAGCTAAGCCAATATCTAAATCGCTAGCGGACTTTCTAAAGGGGAAGTTTTTTTCACAATGGATAGAACAGGTATAAGCGTATGCTTGATGCTCTAACATTGCGGCTGTGCCATCACCTTGGTGCACGTCTAAATCAAAAATAAGTACGTTAGTTACTTCACCCGATTCAATTAAAGTTTGCGTGGTAAAGGCTAAATCGTTAACCATGCAGTAGCCCGAGCCAAAATCGGTATGCGCATGGTGTGTACCACCGGCTAAGTGACACGCTATACCATGTTTAAGTGCTAAACGGGCTGTTTGTAAAGTACCTTGAGGAGCTGTAAAGGTACGTGCCATCAGCTCTTTTGACCAAGGTAGGCCAATGCGACGCATTGCTTTTTCATCTAAGCGGTTATTCCACAAATCGTGTATGTAATTCTCGCAGTGTATTAGCTCAAGTGGCTCTGGCGTGCCTAATATTGGCTCAACCAGGTTATCGCCAATCAAACCCAGCTCTGCAACATACTGATATAAATGTGCAAACTTACTCATTGCAAAACGATGCTTTGGATCGAAATTAAACGAGTAGTTAGGGTGATACACCAAAGGTAAATGTGGATTTAAAGTCATGTTTGCACAAGTTAAAAAATTTGCACTATAGTAATCAACTAATCCAAATGAGTCTATTCTTGCGTGTCGTGAATCAACATAGCGAGTTCGCGATGTAATAGTTCGTCATCAGCTAAGTTTAGCTCTATTAAACGCTTTAAATAAGTAATGCTGTCTATATCAATATGGTGGCATTTTAAACCAATATGATCTGCTTCTATATGGCACACCACAACCTCCATTTTTATTTCTATTTCGCTTTGAGGCAGCGAAAAACGCAGAACAGCTTGGCTATTTTGGTTGCCAATAAAAGCATCACATTTAGTGATTAATGCGCCATGTAAAGATACATCAAGTAACTTACATGGGTATTGGTGATCATTAAAAATTACTTGTGCATCGGTTGAAAATAAAACACGAGAAAACTGACGACGATTTTGCATAACCTAATTTAGCCTTACTGTTTTTATAATAAATTAAGCATAGCGGGTAATTCTCTACATGCTAGCAGGATATGCTCCTGTAATGCTGGTGGCATAAAAAAGCCCCGCATAAATGCAGGGCTTAGTATTACTGTAATAAATTAGCTACAGTAAATATTAACCAATTTTTTTGTACTTAATACGTTTAGGTTCAGTTGCTGCTGCACCTAGTGTCTTTTTAAGCCACTCTTCGTATTCAGTATAGTTACCATCAAAGAAGTTAATTTGACCTTCGTCGCGGTAATCTAAAATGTGCGTAGCAATACGGTCAAGGAACCAACGGTCATGCGAGATACACATTACACAACCAGGGAACTCTAAAATAGCGTTCTCTAGTGCGCGTAGTGTTTCAACGTCCAAGTCATTGGTTGGCTCATCGAGTAGTAACACATTGCCGCCAGCTTTTAATAACTTAGCAAGGTGTAAACGGTTACGCTCACCACCTGATAGGTCTTTAACAAACTTTTGCTGATCGTTACCTTTAAAGTTAAAGCGACTTACATACGCACGGCTTTGGAACTCAAAGTTACCAATTTTTAGTACGTCTTGACCGTCTGATATTTCTTGGAAAACAGTTTTGCTTTCGTCCATACCGTCGCGGAACTGATCAACAGTAGCAAGGTGTACGCTTTCGCCAACGGTAATGCTACCGCTGTCTTGCTTTTGCTCACCACTGATCATTTTAAACAGCGTTGATTTACCCGCGCCATTAGCACCAATAATGCCCACAATGGCACCTTTTGGCATGCTAAAGCTTAAATCGTCAATTAAAACGCGGTCACCAAAACTCTTACGAAGATTAGTTACTTCAAGTACTTGATCCCCTAAGCGCGGGCCAGGTGGAATAAACATCTCGTTAGTTTCGTTACGTTTTTGGTAATCAGACTGCTGCATTTCAGTAAACTGAGCCATACGTGCTTTTGACTTAGCTTGGCGACCTTTAGGGTTTGAACGAACCCATTCAAGTTCTTGCGCAATTGATTTTTGACGTGCTTTTTCAGATTTTTGTTCTTGCTGTAAGCGCGCATCTTTTTGTTCAAGCCAAGAAGAGTAGTTACCTTCCCATGGAATACCTTCACCACGGTCAAGCTCTAATATCCAACCCGCTACATTATCAAGGAAGTAACGGTCATGCGTTACCGCCACAACAGTGCCTTCGTAATCGTGTAAGAAGCGCTCTAACCATGCAACCGACTCTGCATCCAAGTGGTTAGTTGGTTCATCGAGAATAAGCATGTCTGGTTTTTCAAGCAGTAATCGACATATAGCAACACGACGACGCTCACCACCTGAAAGGTGCTCAATTTTAGCATCCCATTCTGGTAGGCGAAGTGCATCAGCAGCACGCTCTAAAACGTTGTCGATGTTGTGACCATCGTGCGCCTGGATAACAGCTTCAAGCTCGCCTTGCTCTTTTGCAAGTGCGTCAAAGTCAGCGTCTTCCATGGCGTATTCGTTATACACTTCGTCAAGACGTTTAAGTGCGTGTTTAACTTCGCCAACAGCTTCTTCAACAATTTCACGAACTGTTTTGCTTTCGTCTAAAACAGGCTCTTGCGGTAAATAACCAATTTTTGTACCAGGCTGAGGATGTGCATCACCTTCAAAATCTTGGTCAACACCGGCCATAATACGTAGTAACGTAGATTTACCAGAACCGTTTAAACCAAGCACACCAATTTTAGCGCCAGGAAAAAAGTGTAACGAAATATCTTTTAAGATAGTGCGCTTAGGTGGCACAACCTTAGATACTCGACTCATCGAGAATATAAATTTATCAGGTAAAACCATGGAGGAAAGCCTTCAAATAATAATAAAAATTTCAATGTTGTATTGTAGTGGCTGACAGGTGAAACAGTCAACGAATGCTGTATAGAACTATACGCTTACCTAAGTAGTACTTTGTTTTGATTGCTCGTTTAAAACACTACTATTACAGGGTTTCTATTATGTAAAATTCTGTAATCTATTGTTTTATATTGTTCAAATACATTTCATTTTTAACAAAAGTGGTACAGTATATTTACAAGCTGTAAAGTATAAGCAAGTTATATAGGCAGGCCACACTTAGTTTGTTGTTAGACATCATATTATTAAATATTACAAAGATTTAAAGGAATGAACATGAAAATAGTTACAAAGTTAGGAGCGTTACTTTTAGGTTTATACTCATTTTCGAGCGAAGCAGACATACTCCATGTAAATGGTTATTACCAAGGAATAGGGATAGGGTCTACGCAAATTGATGTATACGAGAGTGATAGCATACAGTTTACAACGCTTTATGGCCGGTTTGGATATCAGTTTTCGCGATACTTTGCATTAGAAGGGCGTATCGGTTTTGGGTTAAATGATGAGTCAACTCCTCTAAACGGAATTGTTTACACTCAGAACCCGCAGGACGGTTCGCTTAGCTCAGAATTCATTAAGAGCGAAATCGATTCAAGCCTTGATTTGCAAACAAGTATATTTGTAAAAGCTAATTATCCAATTTCATCTCGAGCTGATGTGTTTTTATTTGGTGGCTATGGTAGAAATAAATTAAGTTACAATGAAGGCGACTTAAAAAACCTTGCAGAATCAATAACTGGTACAGATACAAATTCTACGTTAATAACTGAGCAAAACTACGACGAAGGCGGCGTAACGTATGGATCTGGCGTTGACTTTAGGTTAACTCAACGCTGGCAATTAAGCGCTGAATACCAATATTTTGATACAGATGAAGGCGATATTTACGCACTTAATTTATCTGTGGTTTACCGTTTTTAACTGTATATGCGCTACTCGTTTTTAGTAGCGCTACTTCAAAATATTAAAGCAGGTTATTTTATAATAGAGGCGTTTTTCCTCATACATACCACCTCGGTAAATCCTAATTTAATAGAATGAATAAATTTCATTTAGACATCTATACATCTAGAGGTTGATATTTTTTACTTTCAGTTCATAATTAAGCTTCGGTTTTTATGAGCAGGAATAAAAATATGCCAATTACAGTAAAAGACGAGTTGCCGGCAATTGCACGTTTACGTCAAGAAAACGTATTTGTAATGCCAAAAACACGTGCAAAAACGCAAGAGATACGCCCAATGCGTTTGGCTATTTTAAACTTAATGCCTAATAAAGTAGAAACCGAAGTTCAGTTTATTCGCTTGCTTGCCAACTCGCCTTTGCAAGTAAACGTAGAACTACTGCGGCTCGACACTCACCGCAGTAGCAGCAATTCAGAAGAGCACCTTGATACCTTTTATCGTTATTTTTCTGAGGTTAAAGACAACAATTACGATGCATTAATAGTAACTGGCGCGCCACTTGCGCATTTAGAATACGACGATGTAGCGTATTGGGATGAGCTAAAGGTCATTATTGATTGGGCTGAGCAACACGTTACCTCTACGTTATTTTCGTGTTGGGCAGCGCATGCAGCGTTATATCACCGTTACAATTTAAAGCGCGATTTAAAAGACGACAAACTGTGTGGCGTATTTACTCACCAATGTTACTTTGATCACGGCGCACTGACTCGCGGATTCGACGACACCTTTTTAGTACCGCACTCACGTTATGGCCACATTGATATAAATAAAATAAACGCCTGTGATGAGCTAGTTGTACTGGCAGGTTCTGAGCGAGTAGGGGCTTACTTACTTAAAAATAAATCGGGTAGCCAAGTGTTTATAACCGGTCATCCTGAGTACGACGCCGACTCGCTAAAAGCAGAATACGAGCGCGATTGTAAAAAGAGCCCTAATGCACCAAAACCCGAAAATTACTTTCCGGATGACGATGCAACCAAACAACCTTCAAAAACGTGGCAAAGCCATGCTTTTTTACTTTTTTCGAACTGGTTAAATTACTACGTGTACCAAACCACACCGTATGATATTAATTTAGTTAGCCAAGACGTGAGGACTAACAACTATGCCGAATAACGCTCCTACAAATAATAAGCAAGCCGAAATAAGCGCCGCATTAAAAGAACGCATTTTAATTTTAGATGGCGCTATGGGCACCATGATCCAAGATCATAAGCTAGAAGAAGAAGACTATCGCGGAGAGCGTTTTAAAGACTGGCATGTATTAATTAAAGGCAATAACGATTTATTAAGCCTAACCAAGCCCGATTTAATCACTGATATTCATCGTGGTTTTTTATCAGCGGGCGCCGATATTATCGAAACCAACACGTTTAACTCGACCACTATTTCGATGGAAGATTACGACATGGCAAGCCTAAGCCGTGAAATAAACCTAGAGTCGGCTAAATTAGCACGCGCCATTTGTGATGAATTTACGGCTAAAACGCCAGAAAAACCGCGCTATGTAGCCGGTGTTTTAGGGCCGACATCTAAAACGTGTTCAATTTCGCCAGACGTAAACGATCCGGGTTACCGAAATGTCACCTTTGATAAGCTGGTTACTGCGTATATTGAATCAACACTTGCATTAATGGAAGGCGGCGCCGATTTAATACTAATCGAAACTATATTCGACACTCTTAACGCAAAAGCCGCCTCGTTTGGCGTAGAAGAAGCCTTTGAGCAAGCAGGACGTAAATTACCAGTTATGATTTCGGGTACTATTACAGACGCCTCTGGTCGTACGCTTTCGGGGCAAACAACCGAAGCATTTTATAATTCTATTCGCCATATTAAGCCTATTTCGATTGGTTTAAACTGTGCGCTTGGTCCTGATTTACTGCGCCAGTATGTAGAAGAGTTGTCGCGCGTGTGCGAAACGTTTACATCGGTACACCCTAATGCGGGCTTACCAAATGAGTTTGGTGAATACGACTTAGAAGCGGACGATATGGCAACCGAAATTATCGATTGGGGTAAATCGGGCTTTATTAATATAGTAGGCGGATGCTGTGGCACCACGCCTGCGCATATTCGCGCTTTTGCAAAAGGTTTAGCGGGCGTTAAACCACGCCAACTACCAGAGCTTGAAGTACGCATGCGTTTATCAGGCCTTGAAGCCTGTAACTTAAATTAAGGAGCCAGCATGACCCAACAAATAGCAGTATTTACTAATGTCGGCGAACGTACCAATGTAACGGGTTCTGCCATGTTTAAACGTTTAATCATGGAAGAAGACTTTGAAGCCGCGCTAACAGTGGCACGTGAACAAGTAGAAAACGGCGCACAGGTTATTGATATAAACATGGACGAAGCCATGTTGGACTCAAAAGCCGCCATGGTTAAGTTTTTAAACTTAATAGCCTCAGAGCCTGATATTTCTCGCGTACCAATTATGGTCGACTCCTCAAAATGGGAAGTAATAGAAGCAGGCTTAAAGTGTATTCAAGGCAAGGCAATTGTTAACTCAATATCGCTAAAAGAGGGCGAAGAGCCGTTTATTCGCCAAGCTAAAATAATAAAACGCTTTGGTGCAGCCGCTGTTGTAATGGCATTTGATACCGACGGACAAGCCGACACGGCAGACCGTAAGTTCGCAATATGTGCGCGCAGTTATAAAATATTGGTAGAAGATATTGGCTTTGCGCCAGAAGATATTATATTCGACCCTAATATATTTGCCGTAGCCACCGGTATTGAAGAGCACGACAACTACGCCGTAGAATTTATTGAAGGCACACGCCGCATTAAGCAAAATTTGCCGCACTGTAAAGTGTCGGGCGGTGTATCAAATGTATCGTTTTCGTTTAGAGGTAATAACCCCGTACGTGAAGCTATTCACTCGGTGTTTTTATATCATGCGATTCAAGCTGGTATGGACATGGGTATTGTAAATGCGGGGCAACTCGCCGTTTACGATGATATACCAGAAGAATTACGTAAAGCAGTTACAGACGTAATACTTAACACCGACTCAGGCGCAGGCGAGCGTTTAGTAGAGCTTGCACCAAAATACTCGGGTATGGCGCAAGCCGAGCGAGTAGAAGATTTAGAGTGGCGCACATGGCCTGTTGCAAAACGCCTTGAGCACGCGCTTGTTAAAGGTATTACTACATTCATAGATGAAGATACCGAAGAATGCCGCGCCGCAGCAGCTAAACCTATTCACGTAATTGAAGGGCCGTTAATGGACGGCATGAACGTAGTAGGCGACTTATTTGGTGCAGGCAAAATGTTTTTACCACAAGTTGTTAAATCGGCGCGCGTAATGAAGCGAGCCGTAGCCTACCTAGACCCATACATTGAGCTTGAAAAAGAAGAAGGCTCAACTAATGGTAAAATAGTAATGGCGACCGTAAAAGGTGACGTACACGACATAGGTAAAAATATTGTGGGTGTTGTACTGCAATGTAATAACTATGAAGTAATCGACTTAGGTGTAATGGTACCGGCTGATAAAATACTACAAACCGCCATCGACGAAAAAGCCGATATTATTGGGTTATCGGGCTTAATTACCCCATCGCTTGACGAAATGGTACACGTAGCAAAAGAAATGAAACGCCGTGGTTTTGAACTTCCGCTACTAATTGGTGGCGCAACTACTTCTAAAGCGCACACCGCAGTAAAAATTGAGCCGCAATATGACAAAGGCGTAGTGTATGTTAGTAATGCCAGCCGTGCGGTAGGTGTAGTATCTAATTTATTATCAAAAGAGCATAAACCTGACTTTTTAGCTAAAACTAAAGCTGAATACGTAAAAGTGCGCGAGCAACAAGCGCGTAAAAAACCACGCTCTAAGCCTGTTACTATTCAGCGTGCCCGCGATAACGCAGCGGTGCTTGATTGGGATAACTACACGCCACCAGTGCCTAAAAAGCTCGGCGTGATCGAGTTTAAAAACGTATCCATTGCCACTTTGCGTAAATACATAGATTGGACGCCATACTTTATGACGTGGTCAATCGCCGGTAAATACCCGCGCATAATGACCGATGAAGTCGTAGGCGAGCAAGCGCAAAGCTTATTTAAAGACGCTAACGACATGTTAGACGACCTTGAAAAAGCAGGCAGTTTGCAACCACTTGGCGTAATTGGTTTATTCCCTGCTAACCGCGTTGGGGACGACATAGAAATATACACCGACGAAACACGCAAAGAGCTGTTAACGACCTCGTGCCATTTACGTCAGCAAACCGAAAAAACCGACTTTGCTAACTACTGCCTAGCCGACTACATAGCACCCAAAGGCACACCAGACTATTTTGGTGCGTTTGCTGTAACAGGCGGTCTTGAAGAAGACGACTTAGCAAATGCGTTTGACGCACAGCAAGACGACTACAATAAAATAATGATTAAAGCGGTTGCCGACAGGCTTGCCGAAGCGTTTGCAGAATACCTGCACGAAAAAGTACGTAAAGAGTATTGGGGTTTTGCACCAGACGAAAACCTAGCAAACGATGAGCTAATACGCGAAAACTACCAAGGTATTCGCCCAGCGCCAGGTTACCCTGCGTGCCCAGAGCACACCGAGAAAAAGAAAATTTGGCAGTTGCTCGATACCGAAAAACGCATTGGTATGCAGCTAACTAGCTCGTACGCCATGTGGCCAGGTGCTGCTGTTTCAGGTTGGTACTTCTCACATCCAGAAGCTAAGTACTACGCCGTAGCAGCAGTACAACGCGATCAAGTTGAAGATTACGCTAAACGAACCAATATGACGCTGGAAGAAGCTGAAAGATGGCTATCGCCTAATTTGGGTTATGATCCGGAGTAGAGAGGAGTGATCAGTTTTTAGCTGTCAGTTATCAGTAAAACAAAAAACGAGCCCAGTATGGCTCGTTTTTTGTTTTAAAATTAGAGCTATATGGTTACGAAAAGTTAATAAGATCTAACTTCGGTATTACCGTTTCCTACCGAATTAACGTTCATATAGCTTCAATACTTCAGCCTTGTTTGAAATAATATGAAAATGAGCACCCTCAGCCATTTTTTTATTAACTTCTTTCACAAATGACTCGTTAACTAAGCTTGTGCTGTTTACAAATCTGTCTGACCACCCTATAAAATATGCTTTAGTAGGTGATAGAGGGTAAAAATACTCAGTTTCGTGTTTTAATGGTGATGTACCCATATTAGGTCTGGGATGGATGTTTACAACAGGCGCGTCAGCTGTAATAAATGGGATGCTAGTATTATTTTCTAAAATTGATTGATAGCAGTAACCTCTATTAATACACAAGCTTTTCCCTAAATTAGTGCCATAAAGAAAAGAAATAAACCACCAACTTTCCTCCATTAGTTCAGCTATTTGAGGGTCGCAATTCTTAGCAAAAGATTTAATAAATGTTTCTTTAAAAGCTTTAGTTCTAGTTAATTGATGCCCTAAAAATAATAAAAAATCTGTCATTTGATCAATGTTTTTTAAGGTGTTTACATCTAAATTTCTAAGTTTATTTGAAACACTTAAGGCATCGCGCTCAAGTTGAGAGTGTCTATCTTCGATCGAGTTATTTTTAGCGGCATTAAATAATTTATCACCATATTCGCTTTTAACATCCAAAGACGTATAATATTTATACATTTTTTGTGTGTCTAAATAGCTTTTAAGGACTTTTTCATGGTGCTTTTTTAATTCCATATCATTACTCATAGCTATGAGTTTTTCAATTAGGTAAACGTGTTTTTCTGTTAATGTATTAACACGATAGAAATACTTTTCCACTGCCACACTTTTTATGCTGTCTAGAGCTATCCCTCCTTTTTTCTTTGTGTAATATATGTCTCGACCGTTTGTAGACCAATGCTTCATGTAATTGGCCCATATATAATGATGCTTTTGTTTTACTTCCAATTTCTTATTATTAAGCCAATCCATGTCTTGCTCACTTTTATTCATTAAGTCGCATTTAGTAATGTCGAAAACTATTTCACATTAATACAAATACATATTTAAATAGTGGTTAATTATATTTTAGATTAACATCAAACAACCAAATAATAGGTGGTAAAACTTAGGTAATTACCTGACTTGTCTAGGCCTACTAAACAATGGATAGCTATTTGGCGTAGGGCCTACAAATGATAATGAAATCAAAGAGCCTAAAGCAAGTTATCATTATGAATTAATTGATTTTTATATTAAATATGTTCATCTATAACATCGGTAGGAATTATCCACTTTATAATTTTATCTCATGAATTTGTTGCATACATTTCTGATTATTTTAAATAAAGGACTATAAATGAAACATCTAAACCACATCCTACTGTGCCTATCTCTACTTTTTACATCTAGCACATTTGCTCTTGAGCAAAAATATCACGAGTTCGTTTTACCTGTTATTGCAGCCTTTGAAAGTGACGATAAACCTGCAATTGCTACACTTATTCGTTACCCATTAAAACGACGATACCCCATACCTGACATTAAAAATGAAGCTGAGTTTATTAACCGCTTTGATGAAGTATTTAATGATGAGCTAATAGCAGTTATTGCCAGTTCAAACATTAATACCGATTGGGATAAAGTAGGTTGGCGCGGCATTATGCTAAATAACGGCGTTATGTGGGTAGATACCGAAGGTAAAATTATTGCTGTAAATACACAAAATACTAAAGAGCAGGCACTTGCTAAAAGACTAATCGAACAAGGTAAGCAATCCTTGCACGCAAGTATTAATACTTTTGAAAAACCAGTACTCGATTGGAAAACGGCTAACTACCATATCCGTGTTGATGATTTAGGTGATGGAAATTACCGTTATGTAGTGTGGGGTATTAATAAAAAGCCAAGTGACAAGCCTGATATGGTTTTACTAAATGGCGATATTACATTTGAGGGCAGCGGCGGGAATCATCACTATACGTTTAAAAATGGTCGTTATAGTTATGTGCTACAAGTAACCATTATTGGCTGCGATACATCACCACCAGGTTGGCTTGAAGTTTATAAAGACGATGAGCGATTGTTGTCTGAAGATGTTATAAGCACTCATTAATCGCTTTTTATTAGTAAGTATGCGGATAAAATTTCTATAAAAGTAGCTTTAGCTGCAAGTTAAATGTTATTACTTTATTCTTCTATCCCTTTGTAAAACTTTGTTAATCGCCTCTTTATTTCCGGTTGGTACTCTATATAATGCCGTGTTAATGGAACGTTGCAGTTGTAGTGACGTGATTAAATAAAGAAATACAAAGGATTATGGAATTGATTAAACTATCTTGCCTTACGTTGCTCATGATGAGCGCGTATTCAGTGAATGCCAATACTCACGCTCAGCCTATAAAAAACACTCAAGAAAATACTTACGGTGATGCTGTTTTAATTAACGATCAAAAAATAAATTTTGATAAAGCTCATTTTGAAAGTTTATCTAAAAAACCTCTACTCGCGCCAATTATAAAAAATAATAGCCTTACTCAAGCTGCCTCAGACGAGGAAAGCATAGAGCTTAGTAGCGTATTTCGTGAGTTTTCGTTAGGCAACTCAACAGGTCGAAAAGGCTTGTACGTGGCACCTTTGTCGGGTGTGGGTAGTAAGCACATTATATCCGCCCAAGAGAGCAATTTTAATATTATAGAATATGTGAAAGGTGCGTATGAAGTAACTGCTCGCTACGACTTTGATGACTATATTGAAGATACCACGCTAATTAAAGATACAGTGGCAGATACATACTACTTATATGTTTTAGAAAATAACGCAGTACATAAAGTTAATTTAGTCACTCAAGAGATAGAGCTAAGTAAAGAGTTTTATTACCCAAGAGCAGCAGATAAGTTTGATATAAACAACGATGGGCAAGATGAGCTTTTTGTTTATCAAAGTAGTAAGCTTTTTGTACTTAACTCGCTCGATTTATCTGAAATTGCGGTGCTTGAAAATGTACCACAAAATTTTGTGACAGGCTCGTTTACTGAGGCTAATGCAAAAGAAGTTTTATTTAGTGATGGTGCGGTTTATAGATTCGAAAATTCAGAATTTGTACTGCACAAACAACTTAGTGTAAGTATTAATGGCGAGCATTTAATTGCTGTTGATATTAATAACGACGGCTTAGATGAAGTGATTAATGGGCAAAGTTGGTACAGCATAGAAATGCTAAGCCCAAGCACTGAAAGCATTTTATGGACAGCCCAAAGCGACTTAGATATTGATAAAGTAATAGTTGCAGATATTGATAATGATGGTACCGACGATTTAGTTTACGGCGATGGTCAGTGGGGGAGTTTATACGCGCTTTCACTCACAACAGGTGTTGAGTTTTGGAGTATTAATAATCCAGAGCATGGTGTGTCGGGCATTGTCGTAGATGACCTTAACGGCGATGGCAAACAAAATATTGCTTGGGGCTCAGGTTATTCTTCGTCAGGTGAAGATGGTTTTTATATTCACAACACGGATGACAAAACTCAACAGTGGGCTAAAGGCATTAAGTACTATTCAAATAAAGCGTTAGCACTTGCTGATATTAATAATAACGGAAGCTTAGATATACTTTATTCCGAGCGTGATAGTAACGCTTTGCACATAGTAGATACACAAACTAATGAAAAAATACTTACAAATATAAGCGTTAATAACGATTGGGATAATAACAATTTAGTTACTACTGCTCAGCTGTTTGATGATGGTAAGAATTATATTATTGCTGGTAGCTCTGCTATATACGACGCGAATGTACAGGTGTTTTCACCTGAAACGGGTGAAGAGCTATTTCAAACATATCTTGGCGGCGGAGACTACATTAGTACCTTAACAACGTTAGATATTAATAACGATGGCAAGTTAGAAATAATAGTAGGTAATGGCGCTGAGCATACAGGAAGTGAAGGTACCTTTTTTAAAGTATTAAATGGGCAAACTGGAGAGTTATTAAAAACATCGCCTCGCTTAGGATTTTATTGGGGCGGTATGAGTTCAATAGTAACTGGAAGCTTTCTTAATAACGAAAATATAGATGTGGTTAGTCTCGTTAGTGACTACCTCATTAGTTATGACTACTCTGAAAACACTATCTCTAAAGTTGCTTTAGAACAAAGTTTTAACGGCTTGGTTAATACTGTAATTAATGGAGAAGAAACTTTAGTTGCATCTACCTATAATGGCTCACTTTATAAAGTGGCTTTAAATGGGCAGACAACATTAATTAGTGAAGTGTGCCAAAACTCTTTAAATAACATTGTGTCTGTAAGAGCTGGGTTTGTGCAGTATTCGTGTTCAGATCAGTTTGGTGAATATAACCTAGATAGCAATGTGGTTTCATACACTGTTGAGCGTAATAATAATGACAGTTGGTTAGCAACGTCTACGTATAATAATGTTGATTATACCTTGTTGGCGGGTCGGTCATTGGAGGTGTTTTCTAATCAAGTTACTGAGCCTTTAGCTAAGCCTGAAGCTGTAAGCTACTCTGATCATGTTTTAAAAAGCATACAAATAGATTTACCTGTATCAGATGATATTGATTATGTAGTTTTAAATAAGAGACCAACTCTGGGTAGGGTCGAGTTTACCGACAGACAGGCGGGTCTACTAACTTATATACCTTCGGGGACTGTAGGCATTGACGAGCTTAGTTACTACACAGTAAAAGATCGTTCACGTTCAGCGTTATCAAGCTTAACGTTAGAGCTAAAAAATACAGCACCAACAGCAAATAATATGACACTGCAAACTCATTGGAGTACACCGCTTAACTTTAATCTAGAAGGTATGGATGAAGACGCAGAGCAATTAGTATTTCAAATTAAAAATTCGCCTGCTCACGGGCAAATTCAGTTAATGGATTCTGCCTTAGGTAGCGTGACCTTTTCACCAAGTGGTGACTCGGTTGAGCCAGTATCAGTTAGCTTTACAGTGAAAGATTCTTTAGTTGAATCTGAGCTTCATAATGTTGTTATTGAACTAACAAATACAGCCCCACAAGCTCAAAATGTAACATATAACACCTCTTACAAGAGTGAAGTGAATGGTCGCTTTTCAGCATTAGATAGCGACAACGATACACTTGAGTTTGAAGTGGTAACCGAGCCAAACTCAGGAACTTTAACATTTGAGCCTGATACTGGATTGTTTAAACTAACTCCTACGAGCGAATCCGATCATGTAGTAACGTTTAGCTATGTAGCTAAAGATAAATTTGATAGTTCAGCAGTTCAAACTGTGACTATAAACGTTGAAGGTAAGCAAGGTGCTGCGCTAGCGACTCCTTCATCTGATTCAGGCTCTAGCTCAGGTGGCAGTATTTATTACTTACTTACGCTGCTATCAGTGGTTTTATTTGGTAGACGCCGTTTTAATTAATAGTTAAAAGCTTATTTACACTATCTAAAACCGCCAAATGGCGGTTTTTTTTTATTAATAGTCTTTTTAAACTTTTATTTAGGGCCTGTTTATCTTTCGAGGTTTAACATGCGCTGCCCCAAGGGTTCTGCATAGGGGCAATTTACGCTTTGTTGTTTACAAACCTCCCGCCGCGATTAAATCTCCCCTAGATTGAGTGAACTTCAATCTAAAAAGGTCTGCAGTCCCTAGTCTAATACTAATAATCAGACGTTAATAATTTCAATGTGGTTTAAACGTTCTAATAATTAGTATTTTTATAAAATAGATCTAAGTGGTAGGCTAAAAGTAGTAAGTATAAAATAGTAAGTAATTAAAAATAGTTCTCGCGCAACAAGGAACCCTCCTGTAAAGCGCTTTGCCAAGGAGTTTAGTATGATCACGCTTACCATTAATGGTAATAAACATGAGTTTTCTGGCGATCCGTCAACGCCAGTATTATGGTATCTCCGAGACGAATTGAATTTAACCGGCCCTAAATTTGGCTGTGGTATGGCTCAGTGCGGTGCGTGTACTGTGCATATTGATGGGGTAGCTCAGCGCTCGTGTGTATTACCTGTAGCGGCAGTAGCGGGTCTTTCAATTACAACAATTGAAGGGTTAAGCGAGCAGGGCGACCATCCAGTACAACAAGCATGGGTTGAGCATAAAGTACCGCAGTGTGGTTTTTGCCAGTGCGGCCAAATGATGCAAGCTGCAAGCTTATTAGCTGCCAATCCAAACCCTACCGATGATGAAATAGTAAGTAATATGTCGGGAAATATTTGCCGTTGTGGTACATACCCGCGCATTCATAAAGCAATTAAATCAGCCGCTAAAACAATGGCGAGTGTTCAGTATTTTGACCCAAATGAACAAGGGGAAGAAGTATGAACCAAGATAATAAATATTTTGATTTAAACCGCCGTAAGTTTTTAAAAACTAGCGCAATAGGTGCATTGGTACTTGGTACTTATTTTGTAGGCAGTGCGCCAAGAGCGATTGCGGGTGTGTTAGAGCAGCCATCTGAGCTGGCAAAACGCGCAAACTTATTTATTGCACTGCGCCCAGACGGCATGGTTGAAATAACGTGCCATCGCTCTGAAATGGGTCAGCAAATTCGCACCGCGATTGCACAAATAGTTGCCGATGAAATGGAAGCCGCGTGGGATAAGGTTATTGTTATTCAGGGTAAGGGCGACCCTAAATACGGCGATCAAAATACCGATGGCTCGCGCAGTATTCGCTACAACATGCAGCGCCTGCGTGAAATGGGCGCAAGTGTACGTTACATGATGCAGCATGCTGCCGCTAAGTTTTGGAAAGTTGATCCACGAACCTGTACTGCTAATCAACACGTTGTTACACACAGCTCAGGTAAATCGCTTACTTATAAAGATTTAATCGACTTAGCGCTTACAATAACGCCACCAGAAGCTGACAAACTAACACTTAAAACACGCAAAGAATGGCGTTATATTAATACCGGCATGGCGCACATAGATTTAGCCGATTTAGTAACAGGTAAAGCTATATTTGCAGCCGATGTACGCGAACCACAAGCGCTGGTGGCTATAATTGAACGCCCGCCGGTAGTAGGCGGTGTTGTTAAGTCGTTTGATGCCAGTGCTACAAAAGCGATAAACGGCGTTATAGATGTTATTGAAATACCTGCACCAAAAGGCGCACCGCAGTTTCAGCCAAAAGGTGGCATTGCGATTATAGCTAAAAACACATGGGCTGCATGGCAAGGGCGTAAAGCATTAAAAGTCGTGTGGGATGATGGCAAAAATGGCGATTACAATTCAGAAGAATTTAAAAAGTCATTATTACAAACAGTACAAACTCCACAGGCAAACATACGTGATAAAGGCGATGCCATGGGCGTGTTGGCTAAATCGAGCAATAAATTGGTAGCTGATTATTACGCACCGCATCTTGCTCAAGCACCAATGGAGCCGCCTTGTGCAACAGCTATGTACAACAAAGACAGTGTTGATATATGGGCTGCTACGCAAAATCCACAAGCCGATATGAAAACAGTGGCGGCAATGCTTGGCATGGATGAGAGCAAAATTAATGTTCACGTTACCATGTTAGGAGGCGGTTTTGGGCGTAAGTCAAAACCTGACTTTTCAGCAGAAGCAGCTTACCTTTCAATGAAAGTAGGCAAACCTATTCGCGTGCAATGGACGCGTGAAGACGACATACAACATGGTTTTTACCATGCGGTTTCGGCTCAGCACATTGAAGCATCGCTAGATAAAAATGGCGCTATAGAATCTTATTTACACCGCACCGCGTTTTCACCGATCACCTCTACCTTTTCAGAAGGGGCGACTACGCCAGGAAGCTTTGAACTGCGCTTAGGATTTACCGATAACCCTATTAACACACCTAATATGAAGTTAGAAAACGGTGATGCGCCTGCTAAAGCACGAATTGGTTGGATGCGTTCTGTATCAAATATTTTTCATGCCTTTGCTATTCAGTCATTTATTGGTGAAGCAGCGCACAAAGCCGGTCGCGACCAAAAAGACTATTTACTAGACACTATAGGTCCGAGTCGTATTGTTGATGTAACAGAGCAAAATGCTACATACGATAATTACGGTGGCGATAAAGCGGTTTATCCTCTAGATATTGGCAGACTGCGCCATGTTATTGAAAAAGTAGCTGACATGAGTAAATGGGGGCGAGAGCTTCCTAAAGGTCGAGGTTTAGGCATAGCAGCACACAGAAGCTTTTTAACTTATGTAGCTACGGTAGTTGAAGTAGAAGTGTCGGATGCTGGCGATTTAAAAGTAATTAAGTCGTGGGTTGCCATTGATGCGGGTACGGTTGTAAACACCGACACCGTTAAAAACCAAACCCAAGGTGGCTCTATTTACGGTATTACAACTGCAATCAGCGATGGTATTACCTTTGATAAAGGGCGCGTACAGCAAAGTAATTTTCATGATTATCGCGTACCGCGTATGAGCGACGCACCTCTTGAGATTGACGTTGAAATTGTACAAAGCGATGCACCACCAGCAGGGGTAGGCGAGCCGTCTACACCAGTTTATGCGCCAGCATTATGTAATGCTATTTTTGCAGCGTGCGGAAAGCGTATTAGGCAGTTACCGATTGGTAACCAATTAAAAGCGTAGCTAAATAACCTACAGCTTAAACAAAAAAACCGCCAAATGGCGGTTTTTTTAAAAGCGGTTAACGCGGTTTAACGACCTTTTTCAAACTCATCAACTTCACGCTCTGCTTCTTCTTTAGATTTACCGTATTGCTGCTGAATTTTACCAACTAGCTCTGTACGGCTACCTTCAATTTTATCTAAATCGTCGTTGGTAAGATCGCCCCATTTTTGTTGAGCCTTACCTTTAAGTTCTTTCCAATTACCTTCGATACGATCGCTGTTCATAAGTTTATCCTTACTTTAGGTTAGTGAATTAACTGTCAGTTATAAAGTAGCAAGCCTTGTACCAAGGAATAATAATGGTTTTATTGTTTTTATTATCAGTTGGTTATATTTTCATGTTGAGCGATTTTGTTTTTAATATTGCGCTATTTATTAAAAAATATACATAGCAGCCTGTAATTATTGCTGACATAAGTTACGCCGCTTTGATGTAACTCATTCTTAAATTTTTGTTTTAAGCTAATATGCAGGTATTAAACAAAGTAGTTAACCTGAGTGAGTTATGAATACAAAAACGTGTGAATACGGAGTGGATGACTGCTCATACAAAATGGCAGGTGAGTTAGCAGGTATTACACAATTGGTGAATGCGTTTTACGACAATATGGACGCTTTAAAAGAGGCTGAAAATATAAGGAGTATGCATTCAAAAGACTTATCGGCATCGCGAAAAAAGCTCGCTTATTTTTTGTCGGGCTGGTTAGGTGGTCCTAAATTATACGCTGAACATTTAGGTAGTATTAACATACCTCAAGCGCATAAACATTTACATGTAGGAATTGAGCAAAGTGATGCATGGCTTTTATGCATGCAAAAAGCGGTTGATGAGCAACCTTACGAAGCACCATTTAAAATTTACTTAATGCAGCAATTACGAGTGCCTGCAGATCGAATTAGAATGGTGTCGGGTAGTTAATAGCAATTATTAATAAACATCTACCGCAGCTAGGCTTTGGTTTTTTGTTACAATGCCTGCAAAGCAATTTAGGGTAAATAGCTGTGCTGCCGGTTCAAGACATATATCAACAACTCGTTACTACATTACAAAGTAATCCTATTACGTTATTACAAGCGCCGCCTGGTGCGGGTAAATCTACGTGGTTGCCGCTGCAACTAATGCGCGATGGGCATTTTAAACGTATTGTAATGCTAGAGCCTCGCCGTTTAGCTGCACGTAATATTGCCAGTTACCTAGCAATGTGCCAAAACGAGAGTGTTGGGCAAAGTGTGGGCTTGCGGATTAGGGGCGAGAGTAAAGTAAGCGCTAATACGCGCCTCGAAATAGTCACCGAAGGCATGCTAACGCGCATGCTGCAAAACGACCCCGAATTAAGCGATATAGATTTACTTATATTTGATGAATTTCATGAGCGTTCAATTGCAGCCGATACCTCACTTGCCTTTGCGCTCGAGACCCAAAGTGCGCTGCGTGAAGATTTAACCATTATGCTTATGTCGGCAACGCTTGATACTGAGCGTTATACAGCGTTTTTTGACTGCCCTGTAATTCAATCGAGCGGTCGCAGCTACCCAATAGACGAAATATACATACCCATAAAAGATGAAAGCCGTTGGCTTGATGCAATTCCTAGCATAATAAAACAAGCACTTAATGAGCAAACAGGTAGCGCATTGGTATTTTTACCTGGGCAATTTGAAATACTACGCGTGCAACAAGCACTCACCGATTTACCTAGTAACTGCCAAGTCGCAACGCTATTTGGCGAGCAAGATAAAGCTAATCAGCAAGCCGCTATTGCTTCTGCACCAAACGGTATGCGCAAAGTAGTGCTTACCACCAATGTAGCCGAAACCAGTTTAACTATTGAAGGCATACGCATTGTAATTGACAGCGGCAAGCGCCGTGCAGCTACCTTTAATTTAAAAACAGGGGTTACTGAGCTCACAACACAAAGTATATCGCGCTCATCTGCTGTGCAGCGTGCAGGACGTGCAGGGCGAATAGAGCCGGGCATTGTTTATCGAATTGGCTCAAAGCAAACCTTTGAGCGACGTAATAGCCACGACAATCCCGAAATACTCACATCAGACATAAGCCAACTTATGCTTGAGGCAAAGCAATGGGGAGCCAGTATTGATGAGCTAACCTTGCTCGATAAGCCCACTGAGCAACAATGCAAGCAAGCAAGTAACCTGCTTAATATGCTTGAAGCTATTGATAGCAAAGGTAAGCTCACACCGCTTGGCAGTAAAATGCTAGGTTTTGGTGCTGATATTCGTTTGGCGCATATGCTACTAAAAGCCCAAATACTTGATGACCAACTCCCTGGTATTTTTAAGCTCGCTATTTATTTAGTGGCATTACTTGAGAGCCGAGTAAATAGTGCAAACGAGTTGAGTTTAGCGCTGCATAGCCAACAGCAACGTCCGCATCCGGTATTTAAACAACAGTTAAAATATTGGCAAAGCCGCTTAAAAGTAAAAGACGAAAACAGCGAATTAAATACGCATTATATTAGTTTGCTAGTGGCATTGGCATACCCCGATCGCATCGCTAAAAAACGTGGTAATGGTTATTTACTTGCCAATGGTGCAGGTGCTGAGTTAAATGCCGATTACTGGCACAACGACGATTACTTAGCTATAGCAACCATGGGCGGGCACAAAGGAGGGCGTATATTTGCAGCCACCGCGCTTAACCCATTTGAGTTACAAGACTATTTACCGCATTTATTTAGTGAACTTACTCGCTGTGAGTTTGACGAAAAATCAGCACGTTTTATTCATCAAGATGAAGTAAAGCTCGGGGCTATAACGCTCAGCAGCCAGCCTAGTAAACAAAAACTAGATAAGAGCGAGCGCGCTAAAGCGTGGCTAAACTTATTTGCTAAACACGGTTTTGCATTATTTAACGAGCAACCTGATGCGCAGCAATTGCTGATACGTATGAGTCTAGCAAGTAAGTTATTACCCGATAAATTTCCAAAAACAAATGAGCAACAACTCATTCAAAATGCAGCGCAGTGGCTAAGCGTGTTTTTAGAAGATATTAAAACGCTCACGCAGCTTAAAAAGTTTAACTACTTTGAAGCATTACAAAACTGTTTTGATTGGCAACAACAAACCGCTTTAAAAGCACTGTTACCACTGCGCTTAACGGTGCCAAGTGGCTCAAATATAAAAATAGAATACCAGCTTGATGGCCCCGCAAAGCTAAGCGTGCGTATGCAAGAAGTTTACGGCTTGACCAGTACGCCTATGCTTGCCAACGGTAAACTGCCACTGCTTATGGAGCTGCTATCGCCAGGTAAACGCTCATTGCAACTTACTCAAGATTTAGCCCACTTTTGGGCTAGCAGTTACCGCGATGTGCAAAAGGAAATGAAAGGTCGTTACCCTAAGCATTTTTGGCCAGACGACCCTGCCAACAGCGTTGCAACAAATAGAGTAAAGAGCAAAATGTAGGTGTTAATTCACTTAAAACTGATTTTGTTTGATTATTGAACTTACTAAGGTAATGTACCTATAAAATATTTTTAACTACAGGGAATAGTCAATGAGGTTACTTTTAACGTTAGGTTTGGCTCTAGTAGCTGCTTTTTCGGTTCATGCCCAAGAGTCACTCGACTTGAATGCGTTTGCGCAGCAATACTATAAAACAATGACCGCAACACAAGCACCTAACGCAGGTGCTAAAGAGCTTGAGGCTTACCTTGCATTGTTAACCGATGATATTGGCAATCAGCATATTCCGTATCAACCGGATGACTCACGTACTCCTGATGGTAAAAAGCAGATGCGCAAAGGTATGAGTTTTTACTTAGGTGCGCACACGTTGTTTGAAAGCACACTGCTTAATACATTTGTGTTTAACGATACAGGCTTTGCTATTCGTTATAAAAACTATGTAAAAGGTATTCATCCGCAAAATAAACAGCCAATTGAGTATACCTCCACAATGATGGAAGTGATTGAAATTGAAAACGGCAAAGTGGCGATGATCCGCAAGTATCACGAATAACAAATAAGGATATATATGAAACATTTACTTATCGCACTATCAATATTAATGCTTAGTGCATGCGCTAGTACAAAAAGTGATTTTAGATTTGATGGCTCTACACCAGAGACAACTCAAATGGGAGTTAATAAAATTTTAAAAGCATTAAAGCCTCAAGATTCCATGCGTTTTTTAGGCGCTTTAATCGCAATTCAATTTTCTGACGTGCAAAGCTTAGACGATATTATGGGCGACCCGACCATGATGGGGGAAATGAATTATTTTATTATTGGCAAAAAAATAGATGGTTTAAATTATTACGAAGTACTGGAGCTTGCGAGTTCGTCTCCATCAAAAGTTGAATTTTCTGTAGTGGAATAATTTCAGCTTTTTGTACTACTTTAAATGTGTAATACCAATCCGCAATAATACTTAATCATTTTGCGGGGCTAAACGTGTCGCTACCTGCGTTAAAAAATTCTCATTTAGAACAACTAAATAGCGAATTTTTTGCCTAGCTATCAACACGTTTTTCCGCCCTCAAAATAGACCACTTAATTAAGCGAATTGGTATAATTTTATGTCTATATTAAATATATTATTGAAAGGGCTAAAGTTTTAACGCTATAAAATTTAATAGTAAACTTTGTTTATTCCTGCTCATGAATTTATACTACGCTTTAGTAAGAAGCTAATTATTTATTATTTAGTTACAGGGAGTCTAAAATATAAAAATGTAAGCTACTTTGACTTAATTTTACACGATTAGATAGAGACTATGACATTAAGATTTTTTGTAATAATAGGTACTTTGATTTTAATGTGCTTTGTAACAAGTTTATTAGTAGGGTACCGCTATTTCTTTAGCCTGCCGACCATAAACACTAGTATTGAAGATTATCAAAATCGTGAATTATTAAGTCTTAAAATTGCGCTTGATAGAGAGTTTATATTTTTAGAAACACTCAATTATGACTACGCCGTATGGGACGATACCTATAATTACATGGCTGATTTTGACGTAGAATATGTAGATTCAAACTTTGTAGGTGACACCTTCTACTCTCTCAAAATTGATGGTGTGTTTATTTACGATATAAACTTTAATATGGTTTACGGGCAAGCGTATAATTATATTAAACATACTGAGTTTGATGCGCCTGATTTAGATTTACAGGTTAATAAATTAAACCGCGCAATTATTCCTAATTCAAAAGCCTCTGAAGACGACAACAGTTTAAGCCATTCTGGTTTTTTGCAAACAGCGGACGGCCCTGTCATGTTTGCATCGCATGTAATAAAGCGAACAGATAAAACAGGTGAGCCTGTTGGTAGTATTGTTTTTATAAAAAAAGTAAGACCGTCGTTGATCAAGTCCTTAGCTGAGATTGCACAAGTGGAGCTTAGCTACTCACAAATAGAACAGGCTAGTTCTTTAAACTATATTGCGACGCTTAAAGGGAGCCTCCAAGGAGAGGACATTGCCACTCAAAGGAAAAGGGTGATTCTAGATATAAACGGTAATCCACTTATTGCTTTGAACATTAAGCACCACCATCAAACACTGCCAGTTTTATTTGATCACTATTTAAAACTTATTTTGTTAATGTTTTTTGTAATGTCACTTTTGAGTTTCTATATTGTAAATCGTTACTTTATTGAACCACTTATTAACGGTGCGTCCGCTATCAATTCAATGTTGGTTAAAAACGATTTACAGCCTCTGAGATTCAGTAATAAATTTTTAGAAATGCGCGTTTTAATTAGCGGGTTTAATGCATTAATTAAACAAGTTAAAGATCAAAATTTTAAGCTTGAAAAAATAAGTAAAATTGATGGGTTAACCCAAATTTACAACAGGCGTGCCTTTGACGAAATTATTGCGGCGCAATGGGAACAGGCTCAACAGCAAAAAAATGCCTTTGGAATAATATTACTTGATGTAGACCATTTCAAAAATTATAACGATTTTTATGGTCACCAAGGCGGAGACAACGTTTTACAAGCTCTTGCCCAAAAGCTAAAGCAAGTAGCTAAGCAAAACACAGGTACAGTGGCGCGCTATGGCGGCGAAGAGTTCATATTATTCTTTAAACAGCTTTCTTATGAAGAGTTTGTAGATATATCTCAGCAATTGCTTTTGGCGGTTAGGGAATTAAATCTACCTCATGAAGCGTCGCCTGTACGTGAATATTTAACAATTAGTGCTGGGTGTGTATTTGCTACAAAAGAAACCTTAAGTAGTAATAATGTGTCTATGCAATCACTAATTAAAGAAGCTGACATAATGCTTTACGAAGCGAAAAACTCAGGTAGAGATAAAACATCAATCAAATCTATATAATTCAAGTGAATTATTAAAGATGCATCAGCTGTTTTTTATTATAAAACGCTTAAACCTCTTTCCCGCCATGGCTCTGTGCTAGGTCGTCAAGTTCGGCGCAAGTATAATCAAAACCACTTTCGTCGTATTCGTATGTCACTTTTACACTATCGCCGCCATTAAAAAGTCGTGTTTTTACATCGTTAACCGGCCAGTCTTTCAGCTCGTGTAAAAACCGGTTAGCAACTTGTGAAGATTCAAAACAATAGCGAATTTCTGTTTTCATAAATAATAAAGCTCTGGCTGTTTACCCCTGCAGCTAGTGCATTATTAATGGGGCGTTCATGATTCGGTTACAAAAAATAAAGAGTTAAATTGTAAATTTTGTGTTTCAATAAATGCATCAAACTCGGTACACACTAACGTACTTTAATTAACAAATGATGACGACTTTACATGCATTATAAATTTGCTCTGATCGCAAGCACGGTTTTTATACTAAGCGCTTGCGGTGGTTCAGGCTCAGATGATACGCCAACCGTTAACGGAAATAAAATCCCCATTTTGTCAGTCGCTGATATTCCTAGTGAATTAAGTAAGGGCCAAACAATTGAGCTAACAGCAACAGCCAGTGATAAAGACGGCACTATTACATCGGTTGTATGGCAACAAACGCAAGGGCCTGAACTAATTCGCGGGCCTTTAGAGGCAGTAACCACCTCAGTAACACTGCTAAATGCGCAAAGTTATAAGCCTGTTAATTACGCTTTTTCGGTAACAGCAACCGACAATGAAGGGGCAAGCAGTGTAAAAACGCTGAGCTTTATAGCGCGCAATAATATGGATGAGATTAGCGCCGCACGGTTACTACACCAAGCAACAATGGGGCCTAAGCTTAGTGAAATACAAAACGCACAAGGTTTAAGCGAGCAGCAATGGCTTGATAAACAAATAGCGCTACCTATTAATTATCACCGTGATTATTTAGTAAAGCTAAATGACGATGACGACTTTAAATACATAAGCCGCATAGATGCATGGTGGAAAGCAGTAATGCAAAGTGACGATCAACTTCGTCAACGTGTTGCGTTTGCGTTAAGTGAAATATTAGTGGTGTCGGATGAAAATAGTGCCTTAAGAGGCCAACCTGAGGGCATGATCACTTATTACGATTTATTACTAAAGCATGTCTTTGGTAATTATCGTGACTTACTCGAAGATGTCACGCTTTCGCCTATTATGGGGACTTACTTAAGCCATTTGGGTAACGAAAAAGCAGACGATACACTCAATATTCGCCCAGACGAAAATTACGCACGTGAAGTAATGCAGTTATTTACTATTGGCCTTGAAGAACTAAATCTAGATGGCAGCGCCAAGCTTGATGCACAAGGTAATACCATTGCCACTTACGGACAGGTAGAAATAGAGGGTTTTGCACGCGTATTTACTGGTTGGACGTTTGCCGATAGTGAAACATTTAAGCGCAAAAGTCGTGATTATATTAAGCCAATGGAAGCATTTGACGAGTACCATTCTAGTAAACAAAAAACCTTACTAAACGGTGAGGTTATACCACAAGGTTATGTAGCAGAAGAGTCATTGCAAATAGCCCTTGATAACTTATTTAACCATCAAAATGTTGCGCCGTTTATTAGCAAGCAGCTTATTCAGCGATTAATTACCTCAAACCCAACACCCCAATACGTTGAGCGAGCAGCTAATGTATTTATTGATAACGGCGCTGGTGTACGCGGCGATTTAGCGGCTGTAGTAAAGGCTATATATTTAGATGATGAAGCGCGGCATTTTGGCTCAGTGCTTAATTACCAAGGTAAAATTAAAGAGCCTATTTTAAAAACTGTACAGTTTTGGCGAAATCTAGATGCTAAATCGCCAGCGGGTTATTATAAAACATGGAATTTAATAAATAACTACGGGCAAGGGCCCATGCAGTCGGCTTCGGTATTTAACTTTTTTAGGCCTGATTATCAAACCGCAGCTTTGCGAAATGAAGGTATTGTTGCGCCAGAATTACAAATAGCAAACGATGCAACACTGATTGGCACCATGAACGCGCTTTACGCAAGTTTAGTGTGGAGTACCGCAGAAGCGCACAGTGATTTAAATTCAAATGGTATTTATGTTTATATTCAAGACGACATGAATGTTTTAGAGAAACACGGTGTTAGCGCGCTATTAACTCAGTACAACACGCTATATTTTGCAGGCGCAATGAGCAGTGACACACGCCAAGCATTACTTGATTTAGATGCCTATTTTAATGAAGAGCAATACCGTGAACGGGTTTCGTATTTATTATATATGATTGCTATTTCACCTGAATTTAACGTGCAGTATTAGGATCGCATAATGAGCATTAATAGAAGAGAGTTTTTGTCGTTATGTGTAAAAGGAAGCGTATCGGCTGCCGCGTTAACGAGCCTGCAATTACAAGCATTAACTGGAGCGACTAATGCTGTTGAGCTAGGTGATTACAAAGCATTAGTGTGTGTGTATTTATACGGGGGGAATGATTCGTTAAATATGCTCGTTCCGCTTGAAGGCGAGCAACGTAGTGTTTACGAGCAAAGTAGGCAGAACCTAGCGGTAGAGAGCCCACTTGAGTTAAGTATTAAAAGCCAGTTTGCCGGTGGAGTCGGTATTCATCCCTCACTTGAACCTATACAAAATGTGTTTGAATCTCAAAATTTAGCATTTATAGGTGGGGTAGGTACTTTACTCGCTCCCACAACATTGAGTGACTATAAAAATAAAACAATAGGTTTGCCTAAGCATTTGTTTTCGCATAACGATCAGCAAGCTGCGTGGATGTATGGTCGAGAAAAACAATCACTTAATAGCGGGTGGGGCGCACGACTTTTAGAACGTTTAGAGCTACAAGATGAGTTTGCAGCTAATGTATCACTCGACGGTACTAATTTATGGCAAACGGGAAGTGCTAGCAATGCATTTGCGCTTAACAAAAGTGGCATTAGTAGTATTAACGCGTTTGGTGGGTATCAACCTCGTAGCGAGCACGTAACTTCTATTATGAACCGCTTACTAGGTAATACGAACCATCCGTTAAGTACAGCTTATGCCAATGGCTTAACAAGTGCGATAAATAACACTCAAGCAATGAACAGCGCGTTAGAAAGCGCGCCTGCACTTATTACCCCATTTAGCGATAATAGCCTTAGTGAGCAATTTGCAGCAGTCGCTAAAACAATTAGCGTACAGGCAAAATTGAGCACTCAGCGCCAAGTGTTTTTTGTTTCTATGGGGGGGTATGATACGCACGATAACCAATTAACAACGCACCCTGCTTTATTAAATACGTTAGCTCAAGGGTTAAGTGAATTTGATAGCGCGATGAAAGAGCTTGATATGGCAGATAAAGTGACTGCGTTTACTATGTCTGATTTTGGTCGCACGTTGACCTCAAATGGCGATGGCACTGACCATGGTTGGGCAGGAAACCAAATAGTAATGGGCGGCGCAGTAAAAGGCGGCAATATATATGGCGAGCTACTAACTCAACATTTGGATGGCCCACAAGATACCGGTGGCGGGCGTTTAATTCCAAGTGTTGCTAATGAGCAGTACTTTGCCACATTGGCTCAGTGGTTTGGTGTGCCAAGCTCTGAGCTTGTTGATATTTTTCCAAACTTGAGTAACTTTGATCACACAACATTGGACTTTTTTGTGTAATTAGTCGCTAATAGTAATCTAAAAGCACTTGTTAGTAGTATAAGCTACTGGTTAATAGTGCTTATCTGTTTTAATAATAAAAATCACACACAATATAGGAATCATAAAATGAAAATTTTAGTGAGCTTAGTTAGTTTAATCTCTTTTTTACTCGTCATACTGCCAGGGCCTTTGTATAAATTTGGTATTGTAGAATTAGGCGTTGCGTTTACGGGGTTTAAATTTGGCGTTTATGCTGGTGGCGCTGCATTGGTGCTACTTATAGTACAAGCGTTATTTATGCGTAAAACGTTAACGCTAAGCAGTGGTGTTATTGCACTTGTATTTTCGGTTGTGGCTATTGCTATGCCACTTAATATGATGAACAAGGCTGAAGGCGTACCGGCAATTCATGACATTTCAACTGATTTAGTTAATCCACCAAAATTTGTAGCAATCGCACCACTACGTGCAAATGCATCTAACCCAGTAGAATACGCGGGTGAAGAAACGGCAGTACAGCAACGCAAAGCATACCCGGAGCTGGTAACTTTAAGCTTTGCACAATCTAAAGCCGATTTAATGACAGCAAGCGAACAAGCAGTTAAAAATCTTGGCTTTGCAGTGGTAAGTGCAAATACGGCTACAGGTATTGTGGAAGCTACCGATACAACAACGTGGTTTGGTTTTAAAGACGATGTGGTAATTCGTATTAAAGATGAAGGCAGCCAACGTTTTGTTGATATTCGTAGTAAGTCGCGAGTAGGGCGTAGTGATTTAGGAAAAAATGCAGAGCGCATTCATTCAATTATTAATGAACTAAACAGCTTACTTGCAAAATAATTAAATTTAGCGCCCTAGTACTAACGATTGAGCCCAAACAGTGTTTGGGCTTTTTTTGTGCCGATTTTATATTGTCAGGTTCTATTCACAGGCTATGTACTATGCTGTTGATGATTTAAATTTTTAACCACTATGGAGTTATTATGAAGACAGTAGGATATGCAGCAAAAAGCCAAGGTTCTGAATTGACAGAATTTTCTTTTGAGCGCCGCGATTTACGAAATAACGATGTAGAAATTGAAATTTTATACTGTGGTGTGTGCCATTCAGATTTACACGCTGTACGAAATGATTGGGGTGGCAGTGACTACCCATTGGTACCTGGGCACGAAATTGTTGGTAAAGTTATGTCGGTAGGTAGCGACGTTAAAAAATATAAGCAAGGCGACACGGTTGCTGTTGGTTGTATGGTTGATTCGTGCCAAAGCTGCGATCAATGTGATAACGACGAAGAGCAATTTTGCCGCGAAGGTATGATTGGTACTTACGCAGGCAAAGACCGCATTAGTGGTGAAATGACCCAAGGTGGGTATTCTAAACATGTTGTTGTACGCGAAGAATTTGTACTTTCCGTGCCAGAAAATTTAGACCTTTCTCGCGTAGCACCGCTACTTTGTGCAGGTATTACTACTTACTCGCCACTTCATAAATGGGGCGTAAAAAAAGGTAGCCGTGTTGGTGTTGTTGGTCTAGGCGGACTTGGCCATATGGCCGTTAAAAATGCAGTTGCAATGGGCGCAAGCGTTACGGTAATTGGCCGTAGTGAGTCTAAAAAAGATGATGCGGTTAAATTGGGTGCTCAGCACTACTTAGTGTCATCTAATGATGACGAAATGAAAGACTCGCAATCTGCCTTTGACGTCATTATAGATACGGTACCTGTAAAACATGATTTATCTATTTACACACCACTACTTGATATAGATGGTACTTTAATTATTGTAGGCCAAGTTGGTCCTGTAGATGAGCTAAGCACGGTGCCATTATTAATGGGTCGCCGTCGTATTGCAGGCTCACTTATTGGTGGTATTGCACAGACGCAACAAATGCTCGACTTTTGTGGTGAAAATAACGTGCTACCTGAGTGCGAAATGATCAACATTGACGAAATTAACACTGCATACGAGCGTATGGAAAAGTCAGACGTACGATACCGCTTTGTTATTGATATGGCATCACTAAGCGCTTAATTTTACCTAAAAAGAGCCGCTAATTAGCGGCTCTTTTTGTATTTTAAATTAACCAGAACTCAGCTAATTAGCTGCTTGCGCTGTTGGTTGCTGTTTGTTTAGTTGTAAGTAACTTAATAGCCACATACCCAAACCACCTAAAAACAATGCAGCTGCTACGTAACCTGTTTGATTAGGTGCAGCACCTTGCGCTATTGCAATTCCGCCAACCCAAGGACCTATAGCATTGGCAGTATTAAATGCGCACTGTACTAAGGCACCAATCATAGCGTGGCCTTCGGGCGCAACGTCCATTAAAAGCGTTTGAATCAGCGTAGCCAAGCCCACACTGCATCCAATAAAGAAGATCACTGCATAAAGAGCCCAAATATTATGGCTTGCCGTTACATAAGCAAAGGCAAATACAATGGTACATACAAGCGCAAGGCCAGTCGTTTTAATTGCTGATTTATCGGCTGCTTTACCCAGTACATAGTTACCGAGCGTACAACCAATACCAAACATTACCATTGCGATAGAAATAGTATACGGGGCTGTTTTTGTTACCACTAATATGGTGTCGGCAATGTAAGTATAAATACAAAACACCCCGCCAAAGCCAATAATTACAATACCCAAAATAGACCAAACCAGTTTATTTTTAAGTACGCCAAACTCGTTTAGTAAGTTAGAAGGCTTAGCGTTATCTATATTTGGAACTACTTTATAAACAAAAATAAAAGCAATAAATGCAAGCACTGCAGCGCCGGCTAAACAATACCGCCAACTAAGGTTTTGACCCACAAGTGTTACAACAGGCACACCAACAATAGTAGCTACAGTTAAACCCATAAACACCTTAGACATAAAGCTAGCACGCTTACCTTTTGGGGCAATATCCGATGCTAATAAAATAGCCGCGCCAAAATATGCACCATGAGGTAAACCACTTAAAAATCTAAATATTACAAGTTGCTCAAGCGACGTTGCCATCGCGCTTAATCCGTTTGAGACAAACATTAAGCTTATAAATATGAGCAATGCTTTGCGCTTTCTCATATTAGCAGTGGTAAGCATTAAAATAGGGGCACCCACTACAACACCAATGGCGTAAGCACTAATTGCATAGCCACTTTGTGATGGCGTTGAGCCAAATGTTTCGCTAATTAGTGGCAGCATAGGCATCATCGAAAACTCAGATAATCCTAAAATAAATGTGCCTAACGCTAATACGAGTAAAATAGCGGTTCTGTTAAGTTGACTAGATGCCGACGTTACATCTGATGTCATAGATGATCCCTTAAGGTTTAATTTAAAAATGAAATTGCACAATAAATCCTGAATAGGAAATATCATGTGTATGCTTAAATTTGGTGTGAGAGGGTAGTCAGTGAGAACGTTATTTTAATTTAAAAAAAGTACAGAGTCATGCATAAATTAGTGTTTTTGTTAGGTTTTTAAAATGTTAATTAGAAGAAAATACTACTTAACATTCATAAAATAAAAAAACTATTTATAAAGCAGGCGTCTACAGGGTATTAAATATTAGCCGAAAGGTTATTTAAAGCTTATATTTACAGTACAGCTACATATTGATATCACATTAATTTGCTAATTTTTGTACTAATTTACTCCTTAAGGTTTTTATATGTTTGGTATTTCTAAAAGAAACGCAAAAATTGAAGAAATGGAGCTTCAATTAATTCAAAAACAATCTATTTTATCTGCAATTAATAAGCACGTTGCTTATATAGAGTTTACACCTGATGGAATAATATTAGACGCAAATCAGTTGTTTTTAAAAACGATTGGGTATAGCAAAGAGAAAATAATTGGTAAGCATCATCGTATGTTTTGCGAACCTGAATATGCAAAGTCAAACGAATATAGTCAATTTTGGCAAGCATTAAAAACAGGGAATTCTAAAGCAGGCTCGTTTTTAAGGTACAAAGCTAATGGCGATAAGCTTTGGCTTGAGGCAACTTACTTTCCTGTAGAAGAGCGCGGCGTAGTCACCAAAGTTATTAAAATAGCCTCTGATATTACGACCAGTTACATACAAAGAAAAGCGCAAGAAGCTATTGCAAATGCACTCGACAAAGCCTTGGCTACAATAGAGTTTACCCCAGAGGGTAATATTTTAAAGGCGAACCAAAACTTTTTAGCAACAATAGGTTATAGCTTAAAAGACATTGTAGGCAAGCATCATAAAATGTTTTGTACTAAATTGTTTTATGAGAAAAACCCACGCTTTTGGAGTGAATTAGCGCAGGGGCAGTTTAAGTCAGGAAAATTTAAACGTATTGCCGCCGACGGTTCAGAAATTTGGTTAGAAGCAACTTATAACCCAATTTTAGATAGCAAAGGTAATGTAATTAAAATAATTAAGTTTGCATCAAATATTACCGATCGAATTAATAATAACAGTGCAGTGACAGAAGCGGCTGCAATAGCACATGAATCGGCGGTAGCTACTGCTACAACCGCTAAAAAAGGCTCTGAAATACTACAAAGCTCTATAGCGAACTCCGACGCCATTGTAAGCCAAGTACTTAAATCGGTAGATTTAATAAAAAACCTTAATGAACAGTCTGCGGTCATAGGTTCCATTGTTTCGACGATTAGCAGCATTGCGGATCAAACTAATTTACTGGCACTTAATGCCGCAATAGAAGCAGCGCGTGCTGGTGATTATGGTCGAGGTTTTGCTGTAGTAGCTGATGAAGTAAGGCAGCTTGCAGCCAGCACTAGTCGATCTACTAATGAAATAGCAAGTGTTGTTAAAAATAACCAAGAGCTCACTAATGATATATCAAAGCAAATAACGTCAGTTTCAGACTCATCAAAACAAGGAAGAGAGCTTATTGCTAATGTGTCTGAGGTCATTAAAGAGATTGAACGTGGAGCCGATATTGTTTCTCAAACGGTAGCTAAGTTAAATGTTTAATTTATTATATGACCTTTTAGATTAAACACACCTAACAACACTCTAAATTGATAAAGTGCGACAATATGTCGCGCTTTTGCTTTTGCCACTCACACTATAATTACGCCAATTATTACAGTGGCATAAATTAACAATGGTTTATAAAAGCAAAACTCAAAAAACATATTTCCTTACCTCTGTCGCACTTTTTATTAGTGGTGTGTTATCTCCTTTCGCATTTGCCGACGATACGTCTTTAGAAGTGATTGAAGTACACGGGCATGCTCAAAATAAACATTTAGTGCTTGGCTCGTCAGAATCATTATTAAATGATTTAGGTGTCGATTTTTCTGCGGCGGGCGGCGTATCTAACTTACCTATTTTAAATGGTTTAATGGGCGACAGAGTTAAAGTGTTAATCGATGGTGCAGATGTAACCGCTGCATGCGCTAATCATATGAACCCGCCACTTTCGTATATCTCGGCCAATCAAATTACGTCTTACAATGTGGTTGCAGGCGTGTCGCCAGTAAGCGCAGGCGGCGATAATATTGCCGGTGTAATAAGCGTTAATTCTATTTCACCACAGTATAGCGATAGCAATGAATTAGGTTGGCACTCAGGTTATGTGTCAGCAAAGTACAGTAGCGTTGATAACGGACGTAAACTTGGCGTAGGTGCACGTTTAGCAAGTGACACGTTTAGCCTTAATTATCAGGGTTCGTTTAGTGACGCAGATAGTTATGAGGACGGTAACAGCGATGTAGTATTAGATACATTGTATCGAGCACAAAATCATAGTTTAACCGCAGCTATGCGCGATGATAAACAGCAATTAGTTATAAAGCTAACGCATCAAAAAATCCCGTATCAGGGATTTGCAAATCAGTATATGGATATGACCGATAACACCAGTTACGGTGCAATAGCTCAATACAAACGCTCCTTTGAAAACAGCGAGCTTGAAGGGCAAGTTAACTGGCATAGCGTAAAGCACGAAATGGGTTTTTTCAGTGAAGAAAAAACAGGCATGATGCCAATGAAAACTGATGCACAAGATATAAGTACGCAGCTAAAATGGCGTATTGCGCTTGATAAAAACAGCAGTATTTTACTCGGTCAAGAATATTATAATTACAGCATTGATGATTGGTGGCCAGGTATTGAAGGCTCAACCATGATGGGACCAGACGATTACGTAAATATTAATAACGGTAAACGAGAGCGCATAGCGGCATTTGCTGAATTTGAGAGCCAAGTAAATACAAAGTTATGGTTAAACGCAGGCGTACGCATTGAAAGTATTAGTACCCACGTTGGAGAGGTTCAATCTTACAACGATGGTATGAGCATGACGGATATGGACGATATGAGCGACATGGGTAGTGTGGAAAGTATGACCATGAGCGATACGTCTACAGATAACACTGTTGCTGCACAGAACTTTAATGCTGGCGACAGAGATAAAACCGACACTATAGTTGATGCTAACTTATTAATTAACTACCAAATAACAAATTATGATGAGCTGCAACTTGGTCTTGCCCGAAAAAACCGAGCGCCTAATTTATACGAGCGATACAGTTGGGGTGTAAGCACCATGGCAACCACCATGATTGGTTGGTATGGCGATGGTAATGGCTATATTGGTAACCCTGATTTAGACGTTGAAACAGCGCATACAATAAGTGCTACTTATATTAAATCGGCTAAAGATGACCGTTGGCGATTAAGCACCAATGTTTGGTATACAGATGTGAGTGACTATATTGATGCTGATATTGTAAGAAGCTTCAATAGTTATGATTTAGACAATACAGCGCGTAACATTTTTCAGTTTACTAATGTAGATGCTATTTTGTATGGTGCAAAAATAGATTTAACAGCCAACATTTATGAATCTAAGCAATTAGGTAACTGGCAGTTACACGCTAATCTTACTAATACGAGAGGCAAGCGCGACGATACTAACCAGCCGCTTTATCAAATTAAACCACTGCAAACCCAGCTAGGTATTAGCCAGCAAATAGGTCGATTTGAAAACGCATTATCTTGGCAATGGGTAGATACTAAAAGCCGAGTAGATAATAATCGTTTTGAAAACCAAACAGACAGCTACAGCCTGGTTAATTTAAGCTCTAAAGCCACATGGGATTCATTAACGCTAAGCGCAGAAGTGAGTAATGTGTTTGATGAGTACTACCAACTCCCGCTAGGAGGTGTAAGTATTGCGGCACTTAAACAAGATAGCAGCAACGGGTTTGAACAACTTGCTGGGCAGGGTCGTTCATTTAATGTAAGCGTTAGTTACGCGTTTTAATTAACCTCATATTCAAATTTAAAATAAAGCAAAAGCCATAACCACGTTATGGCTTTTTTTGCGCTTTAATAATTAAGCCGTAAACTTATTTTAATGAAATGTTTGTATGCAAAAAGCGTTCTATTAAGCACGCTTGTATTAATTTTACAGCGTTATTTTAAGGCAATGCAGTAAAAAGCAGTAACTTGTTCATCGCTCAATGATTAGGAAGTACAGTGTTTAAGCAATTTAAAAATAAAGTGATGGGTGCGCCAACAGCTATGTCCGGTTTAGCTTTGGGTATTGCTAGTATGGGATGGACATGGGAAAACGTTTTTAATTTAAACTCCCAAGGGCAATTTTTGGGAGCGGTATTAGCTGGCGTATTAGTTTTACTTTTGGCTGCTAAGTTTTTACTACACCCTCATTTATTAAAAGCCGATTTAGCACACTCAGTTGCAGGAAGTGTGATCCCTACATTTGCAATGGCTAATCTTGTTATTTCAAACTCAGTTGGGCAATTTAACCCATTAGCTGGTGACATTATGTGGGTTTTAGCTTTTGCGCTGCATCTCACATTTTTGGTGAGTTTTTTATACCAGCGAGCAAAAAAGTTTAACTTTGAGGATATGGCGCCCAGCTGGTTTGTGCCGCCAGTGGGGATAATTATTGCAGATGTTACTTTTTCGGGAAATCCGACATTAGCGTGGTTAGCTTATAGCGCACTGGTGATTGGTATATCAACGTACAGTATTATGCTGCCAATTATGTTTTATCGCTTTTTATTAGCATTAAAAAGTGACTACGAAATACAGCCAACACTTGCCATTTTAGCAGCGCCTGCCAGTTTAACATTAGCGGGGTATTTTCATATTGTAGCTAATCCATCACTCTTTATAGTGGGGGCATTATTTATATTAGCGATAATAAAAACACTGATTGTTTATGTGTTATTTATAAAGTTATTACGCAGGCCTTTTACGCCGAGCTACGCTGCTTTTACATTTCCAATGGTTATTGGGGCAACTGCATTATTTAAAATGAAAGACTGGATGCAAAGTATAAACCTCGCAATGCCATATGTAGATACAGTTAATTACTTAGCTACGTTTGAACTTATAGTTGCCACGGCAGTAGTTGGTTATGTAAGTGGTCGGTACTTTTGCCACTTTAAATTATCAAAGCAACAGGTAACGTAGAGTTACTCTTGGATTACCTGTGGCTCATTACTTTCTTGTTCAGCTAGTTTTTCGCGCTCAGCTTTTGACACATAACCAGGTTTGTTGCTTTTATGTAGTTTAGCGTTAGTGCGTTTATCTTTCTTTTGAAATTTAGTGACGATTTTTTTACGACGGTTCACAATTAAATACCCTGTTAATTTTAAGTCGCGCATTATACATTCATCCTCATAAAAGCTGCTATATAAATATTCAGCTTAAGTTACCTGTGTGTTTAGCGTAAAGAGCTATAAGTAAGCGCTTCATAGCGTTATAATTACCGCTCTTAGTTATTAATTAAATGGGAATTGTTTTGAAAAAGTTAGCTTTAGCCAGTATTGCTTTATTTGCGTTTGGTGCTCATGCGCAGTTAAATAAAAATATTGATAGCGTTGCCGATTACGCAGTAAATACCTACCAAAATGCTCAAATACACACACTTACTAACTTAGTGGCTTTTCCGACCGTTAATAAAAGCGATATTAGCGCTCCTCAAAATCCCGATTTTATTGGCTTTAAAGCACTGTTAAAAATGAAAGCCGCAGAGCTTGGTTTTGACTACCAAGATTTAGGGTACACCGTATTAATAGGTATGGGCGAGCAAAGCGAAAAAGTAACGGTAGTAACCCACGGCGACGTGCAACCTGCTAATGCTAGCAAATGGAAACAAAGTCCTTTTATTATTGATACATCTGAACCGGGTAAATTAGTTGGTCGTGGTACGGAAGACGATAAAGGTGCAATAGCAACAGCGCTTTACGCCATGAAAGCAATTAAAGATAAAGGCATAACCCTTAATAACCGTATTGAGCTGATGATTTATTTTGCTGAGGAGTCTGATTGGGGTCCGCTTACTCAATTTATGAAAACGTATGAGCAACCAAAATATGCAGTAACGATTGATGCATCATACCCTGTAGTGGTTGCCGAGAAAGGCTGGAGCTTAATTGCACCTACTTTTAATGCAACATCACCACAGACGGGTTTATATGTAAAGGATGTAACTGGCGGTGCGTTTAGAAGCCAAATTCCAGAAGATGCAAGTTTAGTACTTCACAATGCAGACGCTGCACTTATTAATACATTAAAAGCAAAAGCTAAAACATTAAATAAAGTTGAATTTAACTTTAGTGAAAAAAGTAATGGCTTAGCAATAAGCGTTAAAGGTATGTCGGCGCATTCATCTGAGCCGGAGTCGGGTATAAATGCCATTGCTTATTTAGCTGAGTTATTTAAAGGCGTGGAGCTTGAAAATAACAGTGACGGCGAGCTAATCGACTTTGTGAATCAGTTAATTGGTTTAGACATTCACGGTAAACAGTTTGGCGGAATAGCTTATAAGCACGACTTTATGGGTCCGATGACAGTGGCACCAACCGTTATTGAGCGCGATGGTAATGCGCTAACACTTGCTGTAAATGCACGTCGCCCTATGGGTAAAGACGAAGCTGTATTACAAAAGCAAATTGATGATGCGCTAGCTAATTGGCAAGCCACTAACAATGTAACGCTTGTCAACATAGAAACAATTATTGGCACACCTATGCTGCTTGATAGCGCGCCGCATGCGCAAAAGCTGCTTGATATTTTTAAGCATTTTACGGGCGACGAAAAAGCTGACTTTGTATCAATAGGTGGTGGCACTAACGCCAAGCTGTTTGATAACGCGGTATCGTTTGGTCCTTCAATGCCAGGTAAACGCTACACAGGTCATTCAGAGCATGAATTTATGACCATTGAGCAACTTGAGCTTAATTTGCGTATGTACACAGCGATGATGATAGAGCTGGGTAATATGTAATTTATATTTAGATGCAATAGAACTAAAAATAGGTGTTGGTTATTAGTCAGCACCTATTATTTCAAAATTCACGTCTGGCAAGCTTTCAAAACTAGGTTTTGCAAATAAATACCCTTGCATAAGCTCAACACCTGCGTTTTTAAGCCATGTATATTCTTCTACTGTTTCAATCCCTTCAGCCAGTGCGATAATATTTAAATCGCGAAACATATTTAAGCAATGAGTTACTATTAATTGGCGTTTTTTGTCGTTGCTTATATCGCGTATTAGCGCCATATCCAGCTTGATAATATCTGTTTGAAAGTCAGCCAGTAGATTTAAACCAGAATAACCTGCACCAAAGTCATCAGTGGCGGTTTTAAATCCGAGAGACTGATAGTAATCAACAACGCGTTTAATGTGTGCGGTGTCTTCTATTTTTTCTACTTCAGTAAATTCAAACATAATATTTTGAATTGGGAAGTTATACTTTTTTGCAGCTTCTAGTGTGGTGCGTATACATCGCTCTGGTTTATAAATAGCATTAGGTAAAAAGTTAATGCTTAGCATTGATGTTATGCCCAGCTTTGAGGCTAGTTGAATGGCTTTAATACGACAAAGCTGATCAAATGCATAGCGGTTGTCTTCATTCACTTTTGAAATGATTGAATAAGCAGACTCGCCATTTAAACCCCTAACTAGTGCCTCATAGCCATAAATAAGATTAGTTTTACAGTTTATAATCGGTTGAAAAGCCATAGAAAAATCAAATTCGAGATCGTTAGCGTCAGCACAGTTACTACACGTAACTTTTTCACAATCTTTTGATTTTTCGCTCATTTAGCTCATCCTCTTATGTTTATTTGTTTAGGTTAGTTGAGATTAGATTCTAACACAAATAGATTAAAGTATTGTTTTTTATGTTTTTATACATAATAAATGACTATGTAATTAAATGAAAAGTGATGACTAATGTCAGATCACTTAGTGACATTTAGCAGGTGTGTACGTTGCTTATTAAAACAATAATAGCGACATACATTACTTGGAGAATATAAATGAGCAATACAGTGACATTAGACAAAAAAATTAAAGGATATTTACTTATTTTAACTTTGCTAAGCGTTATAAATTTACTAACTTCGCCTAGTTATATATGGGTAGTATGGCCAGCAATTGGGATGGGAATAGGGCTTGTAGTAAGTACTTTGAGTAGGAATAAACCTAAAAATAATTCTTTATAATAAGCAAGCCAAGTAATTACTTGGCTTTTTTAGTAAGGAACTGTCTAAATAGTTAAGTCTAAATATTTAAAATGCTGATTGAAGTGTCGCATCTAGTGATATTTCGGTATTTAAGAGCTTGGAAATAGGGCAGCTCTTTTTGGTTTGCTCACATAAGGCTTGAAACTGCTCGTTTTGAATATCATCAATACGCGCTTTTACCTCAAGGGCAATATGCGTTACTGAAAAACCGTCATCTACTTCATCAAGGCTTACAGTGGCTTTAGTATCAATTTTATCTGCGGTAAAGCCTGCATCACCTAATGCAAGCGAAAGTGCCATACTAAAACATGCACTGTGAGCCGCACCTACTAATTCTTCAGGGTTTGAGCCTGCCTTATCTTCAAAGCGGGTATTAAAACCGTAAGGTTGTTTGTTAAGCGCGCCACTTTGAGTTGATATGCTACCTTTGCCTGTTTTAATATCGCCAGACCATGTTGAACTTGCCGTTTTTTTAATCGTCATCATCTTCTCCTTGCTTGAGTGTAAGCTTTTCAGGTTAGCTAAGCGTTATTTACAAAATAAACTTATATAAAGCCTTAAAAGCACTAATTACTGATGATATTGCAAAATAGACGCCAGTTAATTATTACTCTTATTTATTACGCCTGCAGCGCTCTGAACAGAAAATAACGTTATCCCAGTCGCGCTGCCATTTTTTACGCCACGTAAAAGGTTTATTACAAATAGGGCATATTTTTTGAGGTAAGTTTAGTTTTTTGTGCGCCATGCTTACTCAGCCTTACTGTTACTTTTAGTATCCGTTTTACTTTTTGTTCGAGTAACTTTTTGAGTACCCCCAACGTGTTTTTTAAGAATCCTCCCTATGGCGCGTTTAACATCGGCTCGCTCACGGTATTGCCATAAGCGTTCGCGTGCTTCTTTTGAGGCTGCTGTTAAATCAAGCATGGGTTCGGGATAATCCTCCCCTAATTTAAAGTCGTTAAAGAGTGCTTCCATTGGAGTTTGCTCCCAAGGCTGATGTAAATATTCAATAGGGAGTTTTTCAAGCTCTGGGCACCACTTTTTAATAAACGAACCTGTTGGGTCTTGATCCTCCGATTGTTTAATTGGGTTGTAGTGCCTAATGGTGTTAATGCCTGTTACCGAGGCTTGCATTTGAATTTGCGGGTAGTGAATTCCGGGCTCAAAATCTAAAAAGTAATTAGCGAGCGGAAAGCTTGCTTGCTGCCAGCTTATATTTAAATGATGCGTTACAAAGCTTACAAGCATGGCGCGCATTCTAAAGTTTATATAGCCGGTGGCTTTTAAGCAGCGCATGCAAGCGTCAATAATGGGAATACCTGTTTGACCTTGCGCCCAGCGTTCAATATCGTTTTTAACATGTTCATCATCGCGATACGGAAATACGTGATAACCCAAATTAAGGGCTAAAAATTCCATAGAGCATTCGCTTTCAAACTTTTGCATAAAGTGGCAGTGCCAATGCAAGCGCGATACAAACGCAGCAATTGGGCGCTTCCAGCCTCTTTTATCGGGATGCTTTGAGTGATATTCATCAATTGCCATTTGATACACTTGCCTAAGGCTAATGTTCCCCCACGCTAAATAAGGCGAAAGCCGAGAGCAATGTGTTTGGCTTAAACTTGGGCTCGATATTCCTTTTTGATAACCTTTACCGCGCTCGGCAAAAAAGCTCTGCATTACAGTTCGCGCATGCAGCGGGCCACCTTGTTGAAAGCTGTCGTGATCTTGCGTGTAAGCGCTTGGTAGCTCAGGTGTTTGGTAGTTATTGAGGGTAATTGTTTTTATACTCTTCCAATTAGGAACAGCAATAGGTGCTTGCATTGTTTGCTGCCAGCGTTCGTTCCAATTATTACGATTTTTTTTGCCGCGAATAACCGCGCCTGTTTGCGACTCTTGCCAATTAATGTGGTTAAGCTGGCACCATGCTTTTATTGCCTTATCGCGATCAAAGGTGTTGTTTAAGCCTATTTCTTGATGACTAAAAATATTTATTATTTCAAACTGTGCCTTTAACGATTCAAGTAAATCGTTCATATTTAAATTAAATATATAAACACAGGTATTAAAACGAGCAAGCTGATTGTTTAACTCAACTATAGATTGATATACAAAACGCCAATGTCGCTCATTGTAGTGCGCATCTTCAAGCAGTAATGGCTCAAAGTTATAAAGTAATAGGGTAGGTAAGCCATTACTAAATGCATTTTTTAATGGTTGATGATCGCTAAGACGCAAATCACGTTTAAACCACACGATGTTTATTTTCATATAATTTGTGTATTGCTTTAAATGTAAAATATATTTAGTTTGTTACTAAACTGACTTATCTCATACGTAACTAATTCAAATTACGACTTAGTTTTAGATATTAAAAAGGAAAAACATGTTTTTAGATTTAACTGTAAATAAAGAGCTTAATGTTTATTCGTATTTAGTTGGCGGGATTAGTCCTCGCCCAATTGCATGGATAAGCACATTAAGTAGCGACGGTGTGGCTAATATTGCCCCTTACTCATTTTTTACAGTAGCGAGTTGTAACCCACCAGTATTGAGTGTGACGCAAGTAAATCCACGCGATAAAGCAATCAAAGATACATTAATTAACTTATTAGCGACTAAAGAATGTGTAATTAACATTGTGAGCCATGAGCAGGTCGAAAAAATGAACCAAAGCTGTGCTAATTATCCTAGTGATGTTAGTGAGTTTGATGCTGCAAATATAACTAAAATTGATAGCCAAATGGTCGCAGTGCCGAGTGTTGCTGATTCAAAAGTACGCTATGAGTGTAAGCTACGCGAAGTTATTACTATTTCAAGCGAGCCAGGTGGCGGGCAAATGATGTTACTAGACATAGTGGGTATTTGTGTTGACGATGAAGTGTTTGTTGACGGTTATATTGACCCAACACTTTTAGATGCGGTAGGTAGAATGGGTGGAGATTACTATGCAACCACTAAAGACAAATTTGTACTTAAACGACCACAAATCTAGTTTTTATGTTTATTCTTCCTTAGTTTGTGCACAATGTTTGCACTTTTACTTGTTAACTTTGTTTTATTAAACGTTAAAGTAAAGGTTCAAACATTGAAAACACTTCTTAAAACAAAAGCCGCTAATGCAACTAAGTTATTTGCGTTAAGTGCGCTTTGTATCGCTTTAAGCGCATGTAATAGCGATTCAACAAGTACTGCAACAGACGGCGATACAGTCAGTAATAGTGCTCCAACGGTTGATGCTGGTATTGACCAAACTGTTAATGCGGGCGATACCGTTTATTTAAGTTCAACAGTTGAAGATGATGGCGAAGTATCTGTTAGCTGGTCACAAACATCAGGCACTACCGTTAGCTTATCTTCAAGTACTGCAACGTCTACTGAGTTTGTTGCACCTGAAGTTTTAACCGATGAAGCACTTGTATTTGAAATCAGTGGAGATGACGGCACAAACGATGTCGTTGTAGATACAGTTATAGTTAATGTTATTGCTTCATCAGACTCAGATACAGTTGATAATAGTGCAAAACTTACCAGCTGGTTAATTAACAACGATACAACCTCTACTTATATACAAAACAATGGCGCAGTGGTTGAAGATGTTCAATCAGTTGAAGTTGTTAGCGTTACACAAGATGATGCTGACGTTGAATACATGTATGTGCAAACAACTGACATTCCTAAATATGACGTAACGCTTACACAAGACCAAGTAGACGCGTTAAATAACCGCCCGCGTGCAGCTACCGATTTTTATAACGGTGTAACCTCAGCAGCAGTAGGGCAAACCATTTCGTTTGGTGAAGATATTGGCTATAACAGCAGCACTGAAAACTGTGATGACACAGGCGGCGCAGGCTATTGGCCTCCAGGACCAGGTTGCCCGACAGAACAAACAGTTGAGGCGTATTTTCCGATAACACCTACCGATTTATCTGACACTGAAACTTGCGAAACAGGTTTAGGTACAGTTGGCTTAATGGTTAATGGCACCAGTATATTTAACTGGGGCGATGGTATGAGCTACGGTAATAATATTTGGTATACATTAGCGCCCATTGCTGAGCAATACGATGTTGATGTGTGTGGCGGACATGCTGCTAACGGTGAATATCATCACCATTTTTACACTAGTTGCTTAGCTGATTTACTTGAAGATGATGGCGATGCGCATTCACCTATTTATGGGTTTGCAGCTGATGGCTATCCGCTTTATGGTCCTTATGAAAGTAACGGTCAACTTGCATTAAGCGGCTGGGAAATGCGTGATTATGGCGCATCAGAAAGTGAAGGTGGTTGTGGTACTGAGGGTGAGCGAAGCTGTACTTTAGTTGATCAATACGATGTTAGCCAAGGTACACAAACAAGTGATACAGGTCCTGCTATTGGCGCACAAGTAACGACGCTCTCTGGTAATACATTAAATGCCGACGATGGTTATTATTTTGAAGATTTCTACTATGCACAAAAAACAGTAACCGGTGCTCAATTAGATGAGCATAACGGCCACGATACTAACGATGGCAAGGGTTATCACTACCATATAACACTAACGTTAGACAGCGATGGTAAATTACAGCCTTCTTTCCCTTATCAAATAGGGCCTCGTTTTAAAGGTCAATTAGCCGATAATTCAATTGGTCGCTGTGATACGGGCGAAACAATGGGTCCACCACCGGGAATGTAAGGAGTAACTATGCGTTATTTTAAATACGCATTGATCCTAACTACTGCTGTGCTATTGAGCTTTAAGCTCTTTGCGCAGCAGGAAATGATGGATCATAGCCATATGCCTATAGCAGTGCCAAGTGATACGCCAATCCCGGCATTAAGCCTTAAGTTATTAAAAGATAGTATGTCGGGTTATAACTTAATTTTAGATACTCAGCGCTATGATTTATCTGTACCCCCTGAGGGCGCAATGAACATGCAGCAAATGATGAGCGTTACTACAAACGATGACACGGGCTTTTTACAAGGTCATGCTCATTTATATATAAATGGGATTAAAATACAGCGAATTTACGGACATGCATTGCATTTACCTGCTAACTTATTTAAAAGAGGTATAAATACCGTATCGGTTACTTTAAATAATCATGGTCATATGTATTGGACCGCTCAGGGCAAAAAAATAGTTGCTACGCTGTATGTTAACGATCAAACCAAAGAGTTTATAACATACCGATTTGAAAGCTTTCCTAGCAAGGTTGAAAACACGCATTAATGAAAATTCATAATAAACTTTTTTTAATACTATTTAGTTTTACCTTTAGTGTTATTGCAGGGCTAGTAGTACTTATACAATGGAGTATAGGGCAAGGCGTAATTGATTTTGTTAATGCAAAAGAAGTAAAAGCGCTTGAACCACTTGTTGTGCAATTTGCAAAGCAATACGAAAAAACCCCCTCATGGGAACGTGTTGTTGGCAATGGCGAAAATTTTAGAAAACTTGTTGAATCTCAGCTAGAAAATAGCCAGTTTTTACCTAGGCCACCAGAAGGTCCAGGCCCCAGAGGGGGAATGATGCGACGGCCGCCACCCGATCATATTCGTTTAGGGGGAGAGCGCCGCCTACCACCTGAAAATATTGCTCACTACGCTTTGCTTGACGAAAATAAGCAGCGAGTAGTGGGTAGATACCTCAGCGATTTAAAATATATAACAACCCCAATTACAGTGGGCGATAAAACAGTGGGTTACTTAGCTGTATCTAAAAGAGATAGCTTGGTTGATGGTTATGAGCTTGATTTTTTACAGCAGCAAACTAACTACTTATGGTTTATTGCTTTAGCCGCTGTATTGCTTACATTGCTAGTTACCTTTTTATTGTCTCGTCACTTAGTTAGCCCAGTAAAGCAAATTGCTAATGGTATGCATCGCTTAACGCAAGGTAAATACGAGACCAAACTTACGCTTGAGCGAAAAGACGAATTAGGCCAATTAAGCGAAGATTTTAATATCCTTGCATTTACACTCGCTAAAGACGAGCAAGTGCGCAAACGCTGGCTTGCCAATATTTCTCACGAGCTTAGAACGCCAATGAGTATTTTGCTCGGTGAACTTGAAGCTATGCTACTTGGCATACGTGAGCCTAATGCAAAAAATATTAACTCGGCTAACGATGAGGCTTTGCATTTAAAACGCTTAATAGATGATTTGCATATGCTCAATAGCGCAGAGTTAGGGGGTATGCATTACACTATGCAACCTACTGATATGGCTTTATTATTAAATACTATTGAGCAAAAATATCAGGTTATACTTGAGCAACATAATATAAAAATTTACTTACTAAATAGCGCTAAACACATAACTGTACAAGCAGATAAAACACGCCTTTTGCAGCTGCTCGATAATATTTTAATGAACGCCGTGCACTATGCACAATGCACCACTATTTCATTAACGGCTAATAATATAAGCATTAAAGGGCAAACCTACTTAGAGCTTATAATTGAAGATAATGGCGTAGGTGTAGAGCAGTCGCATTTATCGCATTTGTTTGAGTATTTATACCGAGTAGATAGTTCGCGTAATCGTCAAGAGGGCGGTTCGGGCTTGGGCTTATCTATTTGCCAGCATATAGTTAAAGGCCATAATGGTGAAATAGCTGCTGAAAAAGCCACTTTAGGCGGTCTTGCTATTATTATTAGATTGCCAACTATTTAGTTTATAAAAATAAAGTTGAGGTTACTTACAGAGATGCCTATGAGTGAACAAATACTGATTGTGGAAGATGAAGTAAAGCTGGCTAACTTAATGAGTGACTTTTTAAGTAGCCATCATTTTGTTACTCATCAAATACATCACGGAAATGAAGTATTACCTTGGCTTGAAATTAACAGGCCGAGCGTAATTTTGCTCGACATAATGCTACCAGGTCAAAGTGGTATTGAACTATGTAAAGCAATCAGGCGCTTTTCAAATGTGCCTATTATTATGGTATCGGCAAAAGTAGAAGAAATAGATAGGCTGCTTGGACTTGAGTTAGGTGCAGATGATTATATTTGTAAGCCGTTTAGTTATGCTGAGCTGGTGGCGCGAGTTAAAGCTATATTAAGGCGATTAAGTAGCACAAGTGATGTTACAGAGTCAACAATGAAGCTTGACGAGAGCACCTACAGCGTAAAATACAAATCAAGCAGCATAGAGCTAACGAACTTTGAATTTCAGCTATTTAAACCTTTGTTTAACAACCCAAATCGTATTTATTCGCGCGATAGTTTAATGGACACTATGTACGCCGATCAGCGTATTGTGAGCCATCGTACTATTGATAGCCATATTAAAAAGTTGCGTAAAAAACTAGATGAAGTGACACAAACTGAAAGTGTTATTCAGTCTGTTTATGGGGTTGGCTACCGATTTGTGCACCCGCAGTAAGAGGTATTAGTGAGCTATGACGATGAGTTACTCATCATCGTCAGCATTTTTAATTCGCTCTAAACGGTCAAACTCTTCGTATTCGGCAGCTTGAATTTCATCAAGAATAGAATCTACATCAGCAAGTTCATCGCTGTCTTCAAATTCACCTGTAAGCGTTGAATTAGGCGTTAAATTGGCCTCTTCAAATAATGCCCACATTTCTTTAGCGTATTGAGTTTTTAGTATGCTTGGCGCAAATTCACCATAATAGCGGCGTATGTTATTTACATCGCGTGCAAACATAGCTTGTGCACTGTTATTTGCTGAAGCGTTAACTGCTTGCGGTAAATCTATAATTACAGGGCCGTTATTATCTACAAGTACATTAAATTCAGATAAATCGCCGTGTATTATACCTGCGCAAAGCATAAGCTTAATGTAATGCATCATGAGTTTATGCTGCTCAATCGCTTGCTCTTCACTAAAAACGACATGTCCAAGTTGAGGGGCTACGTTACCGTCCTCGTCCGACACGAGTTCCATAAGCAGCACGCCATCAATACAAAAATAAGTATCAGGAACACGTACACCCACGCCAGCTAAACGAGATAACGCATCAACTTCGGCATTTTGCCAAATCTCTTCTTCTAATTGACGGCCATAGCTAGAACGTTTACCCATAGCACGCGCTTGGCGTCCACCACGTACTTTTCGGCCTTCTTGGTATTGTGCCGCTTTTTTAAAGCTACGTTTAACCGCGTCTTTATACACTTTCGCACAGCGAATATGCTCACCACAGCGGACAATAAATACATCGGCTTCTTTACCGCTCATTAGTCGGCTTATAACTTCGTCAATAAGGCCATCATCAACAAGGGGTTGTAGGCGTTTAGGTATTTTCACAGATTGCCTGCTAAGTAGGGTTGGTTATTAATCATTATTTATGAAAGTGCTCTGTATTTGTTTGTTTAATTGGCTCAAGCAGTATATCAGCTTTGAGAATTAAGGGCAGTAACACTACTGCCTGAGAGTAATTAATCGTATTATTTTATTAGCTTATATATTGATTGCAAAGCAATCAACCAGAACTTTTTAAATAAGTATTTAGATTACTATTTTTTATCCAAATAATTTATTACTTCCTTATTATTTGCACATTGTTTGCGTTTTTAAAGCGTAAGCTTAGTTTAATTCTTAAATACGAGGTTATTACTATGAAGCATTTTTCAACTCTTGCCACTGTGGCAATATTATCTATTGCTTTTTCAGCTAATGTAGCTGCTCGAGGCGGTGACAATCCTCCTGAAAAACCTGATTTTTCAACTATTGATACTGATGGTGATGGCGTAATTAGCTTTGAAGAGTTTAGTGCTAAAAAACCGCCACACGGCGATGCACAAACAATTTTTGATTCTATAGATGCCGATGGTAATGGCGAAATTAGTGAACAAGAACTTAGCGATCATAAACCACCTCGTCGTGAACGCTGAAAGGATACTAAAATGATTAATAGTATTAACAGTAGTTCTGCGAGTTTTATGCCGCAACAAAGTAGTCAGGCTGCAAAGCTAACAACAGAGCAAAGCGATTTTGTTAAAGAAACGCTTGCAGAGTTTGACGCTGAAAACTTAACCGAAGAAAACGCGCAAAGTATTCAAGCGGCATTTAAAGAACAAGGTATTGAACCAACAAAAGAGCTTGCTGATTTAATGAGCGAACTTGAGTTTGATGCTAAAAGCATTGGTGATGCAGGACGAGTGGAAGGTCAAAGACCGCCACCGCCACCGCCGCCACAGAACTCATTAGAATCAGTAGATACAGACGAAGTAGTCAGCTACTTAGATGAGCTATTAACTGAGTATTCAAGCCAGTTGTCTGATGAAGATAAAGAATCAATCCTTGCATCAGTGCAAGAGAAGTTTGGTTTAAGTGAAGGCGATTCACTGCTAAATGTAACTGCTTAGGTGTTATAACTTAGAGTAAAGCTGACTGTTACTCGAAAGTCTTAAGTCCAAAGCCCAACGGTTAACTCTGTTGGGCTTTTTTATTGGCTTAATTTAAGCGTGTTTCTATTTTGCTGGTGCCATCTTCTTCGGTAAATTTAAATACAAAATCTTTTTTACCGTCTTGGTTTATATCTACTAGAAGAATATCTTTATTATTTTTAGGCAGCGTTAGTTTTAATTTTGTACGCTTATCATTTAGCAGTGAGTCTTGCTCTCCGTAATAAATATACAGCGTTTTTTTACTGTATTTGTATACTGCGTCAATATAGCTGTCGCCGTTAATATCACCTAAATATAGGGCTGGCTCGGAATCATCGCCGTTCATTCCCACTTCCATTTCTAAATCAAGTTCTATACTCGATTTATTGGCAAATGAGCCGTCGGGTTGCTGCTTATAAAGGTTCATTTCTACATCTACATCAGTACTGCCACCGCCCAATGCCATAGACGCGATAGTACCTAAGCCAATATCTAAATCCATTTTTTGTAAATCAATTAAGCCATCATTATTAAAATCAGTTTTGAGCAATAACTCACTAGGGCCCTGTGTTTCAAATAAGGTAATGGGCGTATTAGTAAAGCCTTTAGCACTTCCTAGGTACAAAGTATGTGCTATTTTTATATCTAGCGAGTCCATACCTTGCGTAGGCTTAAACTGTCTGGTTGTAAAATCTAGAAATCCGTCGTTATTAATATCAATAATTTGCTTTATTTTGCGAGTTTCGCCATTGCTTAGCTCGCCTAATTCGATGTTAAAATCAATTGAGGTGAGCTTTTGCTCAAAGCCTTCTGAATTAGCAAGTAGTACATCCGCTCCAAAGTCATTTGAAAAAACCAAGTCGTTCAACCCGTCGTGGTTAAAATCAATAACAACGGGTTTATTGTTAATATTAACTTCTAGAGAAAGCCCTTTTCCTGAAAAGCTGCCTTCATACATAGGTGTTTGTTTAAATTTGTTAGGCTTAAAGCTGCCATCTTTATTTTGAATATATAAAGTACTGCTTGCTAACCCAGGGATGAAAATATCGCTTAGACCGTCATTGTTGGCATCGAAGACAAAGTCTACTTTTTCAAATTTATCTATTTTTAATTGATTTAGAACCGACTCATAATTAAACAATAGTGTTGGTTTACCAGCTTGGGCTTTGTATACGCCATCACTTGTTAGTACGAGTGCTTGTTTATCGGTAATGTTAGCAAGTGTAGCCACATCAAACCCGATGGCATTTTTTGGTAAAGCAAGTTCACTACTTAGTGATGTGAGTAAATTGATGGCTTCTAATTGTTTTGATTCTTTATTATATGCAAATAAAATCTCTGAATCGGTTGATACTAATTCATCCGTTGTTTTTATTGCCATTGTTTGAGCTATAGCGCTAATGGGGGTAAGTAAAGTGATGAGTGAATAGCAAAGTGGTTTTATCATGCAAATCCCTTTTTTATATTTAGTTGTATCGTTACATTTTTATTATTCACTTATATAAGCAACATCAGCGCATAACTTAACGTAGGGTCCAGCACTGGCGGTTTGCTAATTAGCGTAAATTTAAACGTAATACACTTATGTAAGTTGGTTTATATTTAGCCTACGCTAATAACTATGTACTGGGTGTAAGTAATTGTAAGATTATGTTTTAAGGAGGGCTTGTTGACCTTTCAGGATTGAACTTTGTTCAACCCAAGGAAGATTTAATCGCGGCGCGAGGTTTGTAACCTAGTAACAAAGAGTCAATCTCCCCTAGGCAGAACCCTTCGGGCAGCGAATGTTTGGTATTTATGCTGCGTTATCGCCTATTTATGGGGAATAACCACACTACATAGGCTCTGCATTGCCTAAATACCAAACAGTATGCTGCAAATTTAACCTCGAAAGATAAACAAGCCCTAATAAGAAAGGTAGTGCAAAACTCATATGGCAGTTAAGCGCTTTTAGCGGGTTTTGGTTATCAACGGCACAGCTTATTTTGCTCATTTAAATAAGCATCTACAAAATCTACTTCCATCGGTTTTGAAAAGTAATAACCTTGCAGGTGAGATACACCAATATTAGTAAGCGTGTTTGCTTGTTCAATAGTTTCAACGCCTTCGGCAACAACAGTAAAATCTAAAGATGAGGCCATTTGTACAATTGCATGAATAATACTTAACCCTCTTTTATCCATATTTTGAATAAAACTTCTGTCTATTTTTACTATATCTACACCAATATCAAGCATGCTTGATAGTGATGAGTAGCCAGTTCCAAAATCATCAATTGAAATACAAAAGCCTTGTTTTTGTAGTGCTTTCACGGCTGTCAAAAACGTGATTTTATCTTCGGCAAATACTGATTCGGTAATTTCTATATGCAGATCTTTAGGCTCTACTTGATGATTTTTTACTATTTTTAATACCTTAGTTACAAAATCTGGATCTTGTAATTGGATTACCGATACATTCACGCTTACTGCAATTTTCTCCGGTAAATGATTGAATTTTTTTGCTTGTATACATGCTTGATTTATCACCCAGAGGCCCATTTGGGTTATTAACCCGTATTGCTCGGCAATAATTATAAACTCATCAGGGAAAATATTTTCACCGTCTAGTTGCCAACGTAATAATGATTCGAAAGAGGTTACTTTTGATGTTTTGCTATCTATAATTGGCTGAAATACTAGCCTTAAACTGTTTTCTTCTATAGCACTGGCTAACCGTCGACTCAACAGGTACTCTCTTTCTTGTTTTAATTTGAGTGAATCGTTATAAATATTGATGTTACCTTTAGCTATGCGTTTTTGGTGATACATCGCAGTATCAGCAGAGCGAATTAAGGTATTTAAGTCGTTCCCGTGCTCAGGGTACATGGCAATTCCAATAGTTGCTGATACCCATTTTTGATATTTATATGTTTCATGCTCGGCACCAATGCTTTGAAGCACTTTATTAGCAAACTCGATAAGCTCAGCTTGATTTTGATAGGTTGCTAAAATTAAAAACTCATCTCCGCCCCAACGGCATTTATAGAGTTGTTGGTTGCATACATTACTAATTCTCAGTGCTATTTCTTTTAATACTTTATCGCCTACTTTATGACCCAACGAATCGTTGATTTGCTTAAAACCATCTAAATCTACAAATAATAAAGCAAAGGGTTCTTTAGGATCATCTGCTAGTTGTTTGTTTGCATTTTTTAAAAATGCGGTACGGTTTAATAGATTTGTGAGTGGATCGGTATTCGATAAGCGGTAAATTTCTTCAGTGCGTTGCTCGACCTTGTTTTCCATTTCATTAAGCAGCTCTCTGTTTTGGTTTTTTAGCTTGATTGCACTGTGTGTAAATGTGGCTGATTTGTACGAAGAGGCAATCATAATTGTGGCAAAAGTTAAACCTAATAGCCCCAATATGTGATGGTAGTGATCGTTTGAAAGCGTTAGCAAAAAAGAGTAGGGGGCCAATAAAGTAAAGCTATATAAAACAGCTGTAAAACGACTACCAGACAGCAAATTTGCAGAGCCACCGGCAAGCGCTGATAAAATAGCAATGGTCGTAGTAACTTCCACCGTAGATGAAGTGCTATGAAACCAAAGAGCATAGCCACACCAAGACACGGCTGTTGATATACAGCCAATAGCAAAGCGATTTAGATAAAAATGTGTGTTGTAAGGTTGGCGAGAATTTTGAGCTTTCAAAAAAAGCCCTACATCAATAATGCGTAAAGTAAGCACGCACATCATTATGCCTAACCAGACTACTTTATCGTGGTTGGTTTTCTCATTAGTTATATCAAAAGCAAATACCAAAGCAACGCTGACTAGTACAGAGACTGCAATTCCGGAAATAGCATTCGAGTATAAAATTTTGAGCGCTTCTTTTCGCTCATTATTACTTAAATTGTTATATGGCACTAATTAAAACCTTTTTCAAAAACAACCCCTAGGAAATTAAGTAAACCATTTAGCAAATTACACTAATGCAATACTGGTAATACAAAGAGCTTAATAAGCCTTTACGCAGCTAAATAAAACTTTAATGTAAAAGTAAATATAGTTTACGGGAGGGATAAAAAAAGTTTAAGAAGTAAAAAGGCCCAAAATAAATATTTATTTTGAGCCTTAAAATTATCAAGCAGGTTAAAGTGTTAACGACTTTACTTGCTGTTCTATAGATTTAACCTTCGAAATCGCTATCGTTATGGCGCTCTGCCATTTGCTCTTCTTCAGGACCCCATGTGCGATTTACGCGACGACCACGCTTTACAGCAGGGCGCTCTGATACTTGCGTAGCCCAGCGTACAACATGGGTGTATGAGGCAACATCTAAAAACTCTGCTGCATCATATAAAGCTCCAAGCACTAACGATCCGTACCACGGCCAAATTGCAATATCGGCAATTGAGTATTCATCACCTGCCATGTATTCATTTTCGCTTAAATGGCGATTTAACACGTCAAGTTGGCGTTTAGTTTCCATGGTAAAACGGTCAATAGGGTATTGCATTTTACTTGGTGCGTAGCTATAAAAATGACCAAACCCACCACCTAAGTAAGGTGCTGAGCCCATTTGCCAAAATAGCCAGTTACGACACTCAGTTTTAGCTTTTAGATCTTTAGGTATAAGTACATCAAATTTTTCAGCCAAATACTGTAAAATAGAACCTGATTCAAAGATGCGAGTAGGCGGCGTGGTTGAATGATCCATTAGCGCTGGGATTTTTGAGTTTGGATTAATATCAACAAAGTCAGATCCAAACTGATCGCCATCACCTATGTTTATTAAATATGCGTCATAGTCTGCATCGGTGCAACCAAGCTGTAAAAGCTCTTCAAACATGATTGTAGCTTTTTGGCCATTAGGTGTCGCAAGAGAATAAAGCTGAAATGCGTGCTCACCAATAGGTAGAGTTTTGTCATGAGTCGCGCCTGCAATTGGGCGGTTAATGCTGGCAAACTTACCGCCACTTTCACTTTCCCACGTCCATACTTTTGGTGGCGTGTATTCGTTTTTATCACTCATAAATAACCTCTGTTAGATGAAATACATATATGGTAAATGTGGCCATAAAAAATTAATTAAAGGCCCTAATACTTAATTTACCGACCTTTTAATTTATCGGCTTTTGCTAATCTATAACCTAAAAACAATCCGCTTAGTGCTCCAAATAAATGGCTTTCAAACGATACATGATAGCGCTGGGGTAAAACACCCCATATAAAACCGCTATAAAGTATAGCCACTACAACAGCAATTATAATTGATTTTAATGAGCGTCTTACTAAGCCGTAGCATAGAATAAAGCCCCATAAACCATATATAACACCGCTTAAACCAACATGTATGTTACTGCGCCCAAATGCCCAAACTAACAGTCCACCAACTAGAGCGGTAAAAATAAATACGTTATAAAAACGTTTTACGCTGTACTGGCAAATTAGCCAACTTAACACTACAAATGGGATCATATTACTGGCAAAGTGCCACCAGCTACCATGTAAAAAAGGTGCGCATAGTATGCCAATTAAGCCTTGGATACTGCGTGGATATATGCCTAAACCATTTAGGTTTATACCAGGTAGGCTATTGATCACTTGTAGTACGAAGCAAATAACAACAATACTAAAAATTGCGAAGCGGGTACTAGTTAGTAATGACAGTGTGGTTGGCTTGGTTGCCATATAATCGCCCTAATTGACTTTAAGAGTTGCCAGTATAGGAATTGTATTTGCTAATGAAAAGCAATTAAAAAAGCACAGCATAAGATGCTGTGCTTATTTTTAATTTTTACTCACTATTAACCTAGTTTAGTTAATAGTTTTTTGGCTGCTAGTTCAGAGCTTGCTGGGTTTTGACCGGTAATTACTAAACCATCTACTAGCGCTAATACGCCCCAGTCGTCAGTTTTTTGATAATCGCCGCCTTTTTTAATTAGCTCGTCTTCAACTAAAAATGGCACGATATCGGTAAGTTGCACTGCAGCTTCTTCAGAGTTAGTAAAGCCAGTTACTTTTTTACCCGCTACTAATGCATTGCCGTCTGTATCTTTAACATTTAAAAATGCAGCACTTGCATGGCATACCGCAGCGACAGGCTTTTGCTCTTTTATAAAGCTTTCGATAAGCGAAATTGAATCTGTGTTGTCAACTAAATCCCATAATGGACCGTGACCGCCTGGGTAAAATACAGCGTCAAAATCGCTTGAGTTCACTTCACTCAATACTTTAGTGTTTGCCATAAGTGTTTGTGCTGCGCTATCGGCGTCGTAACGTTTTGTTGCATCTGTTTGAAAATCGACAAGTGTACTTGTCGGATCAATTGGTGGTTGGCCGCCAGCTGGAGACGCTAACGTTACTTCAACGCCTGCATCAACAAATGCATAGTAAGGGGCTGCAAATTCTTCTACCCAAAAACCTGTTTTTTCGCCAGTGTTACCAAGTTCTGCGTGAGATGTAAGAACCATAAGTATTTTTTTAGACATTGAATATATTCCTTCTGATGATTTGAATTAGTTTATCTTGCTTACCAATTACTATATGCACTAAAAGAGCTTTAAACAACGATGATAAATTTAACTTTATTGGTTTAATAATTGATACAATAGAGGGGTTGAATTTAAAACACGCTACGGAGCACATATGAAGGTGTCGTTTGAGCAGTTAAAGAGCATGGTCGTATTTGCGCAAATTGTAGAGCAGGGCAGCTTAACCGCTGCGGCTAAACAGTTAGGTCTTACGCGAGCAGTAGCAAGTTATCATTTAAAAAAGTTAGAAACCCAACTTGAAGTCACTTTATTAAATCGCTCAACTCGTACCATGGCGCTAACTGAGGCGGGCATTGCTTATTATGAGCGTTGTAGAATAATTACCGAACAAGCTAATGCAGCTAATCAGCAAATAGAAAATATAAAGAGTGAGCCACAAGGTTTACTTAAAATTAGCTGCCCTGTGAATGTGGGAATGCAGCTAATTGTGCCCGCAATAAATACGTTTAAGCGCCAATACCCTAAAATTAAAATAGACTTACAGCTTACTGACGATGTGGTTGATATTATTAAAAATGGGTTCGATTTTGCAATTAGGGGTGTGGCACTGAGTGACTCCAACTTGCAAGCAACCAAGCTGACTACAATGAGCACTTGTATTTGTGGCGCGCCGGATTACTTTACACATTTTGGTAAACCTAAAACACCTTTAGAATTGGCAGATCATCAATGGGTGGTTTATCAGCTAGGAAGTAAAACTTTAACACTTTCAAAAGATGGCAAAAAACACGACATTACAATGCAAGGCGCCTTAAGTACTAATAACGCAGCTGCACGTACTGCCTTTGTAGAAGCGGGGCATGGCATTGGGCGTATTCCGCTTTACGATGCGTGGCCTAAAGTACAAGCTGGGCTACTTGAAATAATATTAGATGATTATAAAAGCAAAGATATTGAACTGTACGGGGTATTTCCGCCAGGAGCTGCGGGATCTAAAAAACTACGATTATTTATTGATTACTTAAAAGCATATTTTGTGAAACAGCATACCGCCTTGGGTATGCTGAAAAGCGTTTAATTATTTTTGCTTTTTAAATATTTATAAAGCATTTATAAAACACTTATAAAGTACGGCTAAATAATGCAACCGCTTGTTGATACATATTAATTGCAAGGGCTGCATCGTATCGCTCACCTTCATCACGCATAAAGGCATGCTGGGCATTAACTTCTTGCCATTGGTAATTAATGCCTGTGTTTACGCATTGCTGGTATATTTTAGTGCGGCCTTCTTGTGGCACATGCGGGTCTTGTTTACCCCATATAAAGTGAATTTCGCCTTGTATATCAGCCATGCGTTCAAATGAGTTATTACCTGATTTTGCCGGTAATGTGTCGCTGTGAATATCAGTTGCGTATAAGCAAAAAGCCGCTTTAATTTCAGGGTTAAGCGCCGCTCTGTAAGCTAAATGCCCGCCAATACATACGCCCATAGCGCCTACTGTACCTGTGCAGTAATGTTGCTGCTTTATAAAGTCGATCATGGCTTGCGTGTCGCTATCATGATGCTCAAGTGGCTTTGCCCACTTATCAGCATTGCCTTTGTCTTTACCTGTATCATCATAAGCAAGCACAGTGCCCATAGGATTTAACTCGTGAAACACTTCCGGTACTAATACCACAAAGCCATGGCTTGCTAAAATAGCTGCGCTGCGTGCAATAGGTGCAGTTTGCTGAAATATTTCAGAATAAAAAATGATAGCAGGGAATTGCCCTTGCGCCTGAGGGCGATATACGGTTGTTCGCATTAAACCTGTAGGTGTTGGCAAGTCTGCATTATGTTGTTGAATTATCATAAAAGCGCTCAGTTAAATAAAATTATATATAATGATATGGTAACTGAGCGCGATAAAATAAACGACTTTTGTTGTTGAGTATTTATACCAACCTGCATAAATCTTTGATCAATTTAACGAGTTAAATTTCACTATAACGTCGTTAAAAATTTTTTATTTAGAACAACTAGATAAAAAAATTTTTGCCTAGTTCTAGCGTAATTTTCTTAACGTTAAATAGACCCCATATATAAGCAGATTGGTATTAAATACTTGCAGGCATTTTATTACAACTAGCGTAATAACTTACGGTAGCCGGCCAATCTGAAAATATAGCCATTACACCCACGTCTTTTGCGAGTACATCAACGACCGTCATCATGTCGCCATCGTTATCTATAACATCAGCAATTGATTGATAGTAATAACCACCACCTTCATTAAGCGGACCTGAGCGCTCAAGGCTCCATGCAATAAGCTCTAAACCTGCTGCTTTTGCGTCAATTGCGTATTGTGATGGCACGATATTATTTTCGTTATCTATTGTTAGCATCATCCAAATTGGAGGGGCTAAAATTTTAACGCCGTCAGCCACAAGTTCATCCATACCAGGTTGCCATGTTTGTGGGTTACTTGGATCAAATCCGGCTTCACTGTCGCGACCATCTAGGTATACGCTTTTATCTGCAAAGTCAGGGTTAGTGTTAATCCAGTATTTTACGTCTTCAAGGTTAAACGATTGTGGATAAACTTTTGAGGCTGGCACATTCATTTGTGTGTACTCGTCTAGCATTTTTTGCGCGTATTGCTCTTGCGTCATTCCATCAAATGGCATACTTACTTGTGGCGATTTAAGTTCAGGGGTCATTTTTACACCCAGCTCATTAAACAGTGCAATGCTTTGTTTATGGGTCATCAATGTGCCGTTGGTGGCATATAAATCAGTGCGCCAACTTGGTGTACCATCCATGTAATCGGCAACGGTAGTTGCATTAGTGTTTGCACCATCCATTTTACCTTCAAGGGTTAAAAATTCCGCTAAGCTTATATCGCTAGTACAACATTTTGCAGAAGCAGCAACACCATTAGCAGGGTCTGCTGGTGTAAATGGCACACTGCATTTAGCTGCAAGTTCAGGAATGGCTAAAATATTAGTTGTGGTGTGTAAGTCGCATTGGGAGTGGCGACATACTAGTTCTTTATCGTTTGTAAATGTAACATCGCATTCAACAATGCCTGCGCCCATTCTGGCTGCAGCAATGTAGGCTTCTTTAGTATGCTCAGGGTATTGCATTGATGCACCGCGATGACCAATAGAAAAGTCGGTACGGTAAAAAGGACCTTCACTACAAGATTCTAATTTTGTTTTTAAGTTGCTGTCGCTCATATCATCTACTAAATAATAAGGGCGAGTGCCTAGTTGAATATCTGGCGCATCACCGTTTGGTACTTCTACAATAACAGGCGTAGGTATTTCAACAATCTCAACTTCGGTGTTGGTAACAACCACTTCTTTTTCTATTATTTCTACATCGTCGTCGCAGCCAGCAAGTGTGGCTAACAATATACAGCCTGTAAGTAAGGTAATACGTTTCATTGTTTATCCTTAAAAAGTAAAATTTGTACTACCTTAATGATTATTAATGACAATTTAGCTACAAGTTTATTAATTTACTTTTTTATTAAGCACTTGATTCACTAATAATGCACCTAACATTATAGCTGCACCAATACTTAACCTAACTATGTCAGCGTCTCTGTTCCAAATAAGCACGTTAACAATAATCCCTGCTGGGATAAGTAAGTTATTCATGACTGCCAGAGCTCCAACGTTGACGAGTGTTGCGCCTTTATTCCACATAAAGTAACCAAGGCCTGATGCAACAATCCCTAAATAAATCAGTATGCTCCACTGAGTAGAAGTGGTTGGTAATTTGTTTGAATTACCAAATAATGCATAACAAATTGTGGCAATAATAAGTGCGCCTATAAAAAACCATCCAAATACGGTTTTATCATCAAGCTGATTGTTCATCATTAAGCGTTTGTAGGCTACTTGGCCTACAGCAAAACTTATGTTCGCACCTTGAACTAATAATAAGCCAATTATGAAATTGCTATTTAGGTTTTCGTAACGAATGGTAATTGCACCAATTACAGCAATAAGTGCGATTATAAAAAAGCGTGGGTTAAAATGTTTGTTCAATGCATCATTTAGCAAGGTAATGTACAAAGGAGTCATTACTGTAAATAGCAGTACTTCGGGGACGCTTAAAAATAAAAAGGAATGGTAGTAAAAGCTATACATAACACCAAGTTGTATAGCGCCAATCAGCATGAGCTTTAAGGCTAAAGGTTTAGGTGTTTGTTTAAACTTTAAAAATGGTAAAAATACGAGGGTTGCTAGTGCTATGCGAATTAACACACTAAACCATGCATCAACCTGACCTGCTAAATACACGCCAATTAAACTAAATGAAAATGCCCAAAGTAAAGTTACTGCAAATAAGTACCGCATAGCCGTCGTCTTTAAATAATTAATGGCAGCAGTTTATCTGTTATAAATTAATGTATAAACAATAAAAGCCCGCAAGCGGGCTTTTATAAATTTAGTATATCAATAAATTAGTTTATTGATTACTCAACTAAACCACGGCGCTTAAGTAGTGCGTCGGTAGTTGGTTTCTGACCTCTAAACTCAATATAGCTTTGCATTAAGTCGCGGCTGTTACCTTTTGATAGGATTTCTTTACGGAACTTATCACCATTTTTACGTGTTAAGCCGCCGTTGTTTTCCATATGTGCAAAGGCGTCTGCTGCAAACACTTCAGTCCATAGGTACGCGTAGTAACCCGCTGAATAACCACCTGCAAATGTGTGGCTAAAGAAGTTTGATTTATAACGCGGTGGAACAGGGTAGTAAGCAATACCGTGTTTTTCTAGCGCGTCTTGCTCAAACTTTTGAACGTCAGCTACTTTTTTATCAGAACCAAATGAATGCCATTCCATATCAAGTAGTGCAGCGGCTAAGTATTCAGTAGTGCCGTAACCTTGGTTGAATTTTTGCGATTCAAGTACTTTATCAAGTAAAGCTTGTGGAATTGGCTCACCTGTCTTGTAATGCTTAGCATAGTTTGCAAGTACTGTTGGTTCAATCATCCAATCTTCATTTGCTTGCGACGGAAACTCAACAAAGTCACGTGCCGTTGCAGTACCTGCTAGGCTTGGGTATTTAACATCTGAGAATAACCCATGTGCAGCATGACCAAATTCATGGAACATAGTAGACACTTCGTCAAACGTCATTAGCGTAGGCTCGCCTGCAGCAGGTTTTGGAATGTTCTGCGCATTGTAAATAACAGGTTTGGTGCCTTTTAAGCCGCTTTCGCTAACGTATGCACTCATCCATGCGCCGCCACGTTTACCTTCACGTGCGTAAGGGTCTAAGTAAAATAAACCAATAGCGCTGCCATCAGCGTTAAATACTTCGTATACGGTTACATCTTCATGATAAACAGGAAGGTCTTTACGTTCTTTAAACGTAATACCGTACAGTTTGTTCATTGCAAAAAATAAGCCATCGTGAATAACCGATTGCATTTCAAAGTATGGTTTAACAAGTGCTGGATCTAAGTTGTACTTTTCTGCACGTACTTTTTCAGCATAAAAAGTCCAATCCCATGGTTTAAGCTCAAAGCTTTCGCCTGAATCGTTAATCACTTTTTGAATAGCGGCTGCTTCAATTTTTGCTTTTTCAACTGCTTTTGGTGCTAGGTCATCAAGGATGCCGTAAACGTTTTCAGTTGTTTGCGCCATACGCGACGTCATTACATAAGAAGCCCAATCTTTGTAGCCTAAAAGCTCTGCTTTTTGAGCGCGTAGGTTGGTTTCTTTAATAATAATAGGGCCGTTAGTTTTTGCTGCACGGTTTGCAGAAGCTTTAAAAATTCGCTCACGTAGGTCGCGGTTTTCAAGGCTGCTTAAAATTGGTTGTTGCGTTGTATTTACCAAAGTGATCATGTAGCCGTCTTTGCCCGCTTTTTTAGCTGAAGCTGCAAGGCCTGCAATTTCGCCTTCAGAAAGACCCGCTAATTCACTTTTATCTGTAACTACAATAACGTCTTCTTTAAACGATTTTAAAATGTTTTGTGAAAACGCAGTAGATAGCTGAGCTAGCTCTGAGTTAATTTCACGCATTTTAGCTTTTTCAGCGTCATTTAATTTAGCACCTGCTTTTACAAACTGCTTGTAGTAAAAATCAACTAGGCGTTTATCTTCTGCGTTTAATTTATCTTGATTGTCGTAAATTGTTTGTACGCGCTTAAATAATTCACCGTTTAAGTAAATATCATCTGAGTGAGCAGATAGTACCGGCGCCATTTTTTTGCTAATGCGTTGGTATTCGTCATCTGAGATTAAGCCTGATAAATTGAAAAACGCAGCCGATACGCGATTTAATAGCTCCCCTGACAATTCCATTTTAACTAAAGTATTTTTAAATGTTGCAGGAGCAGGGTTGTTAGCAATCGCTTGTACTTGCGCTGTATGCTGCGCAATACCAGCGTCAAAGCCTGCTTCGTAGTCTTTTGTACCAAATTTATCAAACTCTGGTGCCATGTATTGTAATGGGCTTGGCTTAAATAAAACATTGTTTGCGTTCATGTCTTGCACTTGTGCTGCGCCTTCTTTTGCCATGTTTTGTGTATCGTTAGATGAACAGGCCGATAATATTAAGGCACTAGCAATAGTAGTGGCGATCAGGGTTTTACGCATAATAACTCCATAGAAAGATTAGCCGGAATAGGCTTTGCGAGTCGAAAAACCTAGTTAACTTATCAAATTTTGGCGTTTATACAATAAAGTTTATCGGTATTAAGGGGGATTTGAACGCAAATTAGCTAATATTTAGCTTTAAGGGAGGTAAAAGTAGCTCTAAAAGTAAACACCTGAGCTACTTAATAAGTCGTTGAGTCATAATTGCTTAGTTATATCCAAGTACAAATTTTCTCTCAGAGCCAAAGTTGCTAGGTTGTTGTTGGCCAAACTCTTTGTTGATAGATGCCAGTGTTTGCTCTTGTTCTGCAAGAAGGCACAAAATTTTATTTCGGTAATCTAGGCTGCTTTCAAACAAATGTAAGTCTACCTGCGGCTGCAAAGTAGCGAGTCTTTGATTTAAAGTAAGTTGTGTCATATGTGATCTCCAGTGCTTGTACACTATTTATATAGCACTCGGTGCAATAAAGAGTTAATAAATTGTTCATAAAAAGTATATTGAACTTATTAACTTGGCGTTTTAGTTATATTATGACTGCTAAACTTACCCAACACTGAACCGCTTTCACTTTATAGCGATTTAAATTTAAAGCGCTCCTTTGCTTGTTTTGGAAAATAAATGACCTTAGAACACATAAACCAAATTCTTGCCTTTGTTGTATTTAGTTACAGCGATGTACACATTACCGTAGCAAAAATTATTAAAGTGCCTTTAATACTTTTCGCTATTTGGTTTATTGTGACGCGTATTGGCAAGCTAATAACAAAAACATTATTGGCAAAAAAGTTAAGCCAAGATGCCGTGCATTTATTTACACGTATCTACTTTATTTTAAGTATCGCTATTTTAATTTTTACATCTTTAGAAGTATTAAGCATACCGCTTACTGCGTTTGCTTTTGTTTCAGGTGCTATTGCCATTGGTGTTGGTTTTGGCGCGCAAAATATTATTAATAACTTTATTAGTGGCTGGATATTAATGTGGGAGCGCCCAATACGTATAGGTGACTTTTTAGAAGTAGGTAATGCAAAAGGTGTGGTAGAAACAATAAATACACGTTCAACACGTATTCGCCGAAACGATGGCGTACATATGCTTATACCTAACAGCCAACTACTAGAAAACACAGTAACAAACTGGACGCTAATAGATGGCAATGCACGCTCATCGGTCAGTGTAGGCGTTGCGTATGGATCAGACGTGATACTGGTTAAAAAGCTTATTCAACAAGTGCTTGATGATCATGAAGCAATATTGGCTAATCCAAAGTCATCGGTGTTATTTGATGACTTTGCAGATAGCTCGCTCGTATTTAACGCTATTTTTTGGGTGTGCGCCGAGTCTGAAACCATGCTTAGAAAAGTACGCAGTGATATTCGTTTTAGTATTTACGCTGTATTTGAAAAGCATGATGTAGTGATTGCTTTTCCGCAGCGTGATATTCATATCGACGGTGAAATTGCATTTAAGCGCTCATAGTTCAAATATAGTAAATATTAAAAGTCGCTCTTGGGCGGCTTTTAATAAAAACACAGGTGTTTCTATTTTAGGTTAACATGTAAAACAATCCCTTCTTCCTACTCCATTTTATTAAATTCAATAAAGGACATATGTCCTTAATATTAGGATTTTGCATCTAAATAGTGATAAAAACACGTGATTTTGTAGTTAAATGTTGCAAAAAAGTTTCTAATTATGTCTATATTTATGCAGTAAAATTGTCACACAATGGTATAATCTTAATCGTTCGTTCAGCCTTATAACATCGTTTTTGTACTCTCGGTAATAAGGTCCGCGCGCATGACGCAAGTCGCGAAAAATTGAACGAGCCCGCAATGAATACATTGCGCAACACAAAAAACCGTTGAACAAGAGTGCACAAAAAAGGTTAAACCCAACATGAAAGCAATGAAAAGATCTACGTTAGCTACCCTAATCAATGCAACGTTGTTCTCTGCAGTAGCAGGTACTTCATTTTCTTCTTTAGCTGCTGAAGAAAAAACAGCTAAAAAAAGTAATCAACTAGAAGTTATTCAAGTAACAGCCCGTAAACGTGTAGAAAACGCTCAAGAAGTACCAGTAGCAGTATCTGCTCTACAAGGTGATAACCTTGATGCGTATAGCTCAGCTGGTATGGATATTCGTTTTTTAAATGCGAAAATTCCAAGTTTATCTATTGAATCTTCATTTGGTCGTTCATTCCCACGCTTTTACGTTCGTGGTTTAGGTAATACCGATTTCGATTTGAATGCATCACAACCAGTATCACTTGTTGTTGATGAAGTCGTTCAAGAAAATGCAATTTTAAAAGGCTTCCCAGTATTTGATGTTGAACGCGTAGAAGTATTACGTGGTCCTCAAGGAACTTTATTTGGACGTAACACGCCAGCTGGCCTTGTTAAGTTTGATACTGTTAAACCAAGCCAAGAATTTGATGGTTATGGCTCTGTTTCATACGGTAGCCGTGGCGCTGTAGACACAAGTGGTGCTGTAGGTGGTGCTTTAACTGACCGTTTATCTGCTCGTGTTTCATTATTATGGCAAGATAAAGACGATTACATTGATAACCAAGCTCCAGGCTTTGAAGCTAAAGACGAGCAAGGTGGTTACACTGAAAAAGCGGCACGTGTTCAATTTTTATATGAAGGCGATGATTTTACTGCTTTATTAAACTATCACACACGTGATTTAGATGGCTCGCCAATTGCCTTTCGTGCAAATGTAATTAAAACGGGTACTAACGAGCTAGTAGATAATTATGAAAGTGATGTTGTTTATCAAGATGCGGCATCTCGTTCTACTCAACAAGTAGAATCTGAAGGTGCAAGCTTAAAGCTTGAGTGGGAACTTAAAAATCACACAATCACTTCAATTTCTGCATGGGAAAGTGCTGAAATTTATTCTCGCGCTGACATCGACGGCGGTTACGGTGCTTCTTATATTCCAGATTTCATGGGGCCTGGTTTTATCCCTTTCTCTTCAGAAAGTGCTGATGGCATTCCAGATCACGACCAGTTGACGCAAGAGCTACGCTTATCTAGTAACTTTGATGGCGATTTAAATTATCAAGTAGGTGTTTTTTACTTCGATGAAGAACTAACAATTGAAAACTACAGCTACGATACATTCTCAACACCCGATGCTGGTGCTTTAAATGGCTATGTTCGTCAACAGCAAGATACTACAGCTTGGGCTGTATTTGGTTCTGTAGATTATACTTTTTCAGATGATTTAAAAGTAACAGCGGGACTTCGCTACTCTGACGATGATAAAGATTTTGTCGCTGACCGTACACTTAGCCCAATTGGCGGTGGTGCTTTACTAGTAGAGCGTGATGTTAGTGACGACCATGTTAGCTGGGACTTATCTGCAAATTATAAAGTAAACGATGATGTTAACTGGTACGGCCGTGTAGCAAACAGCTTCCGCGCACCTAGTTTACAAGGTCGTATTTTGTTTGGTGATGATGTAACAACAGCTGAATCAGAAACTGTAACATCGTACGAAACAGGTATTAAATCAGACGTGTTAGATGGCCAAGGTCGTGTTAACGCGACTGTGTTTTATTACACAATGGACGACCAGCAACTTACCGCTGTAGGCGGTGGTGCTAACTTTAACCGTTTAGTTAATGCTGATAAAACGACTGGCTATGGTTTTGAGTTAGATACGCAGTGGGTATTAAGCGATGAGTTTAATGCAACGTTTAACTTAAGCTACAATAAAACAGAAATTAAAGATAACGATTTAGCTGTCGCTGTTTGTGCTCAATGTACTGTAACTGACCCAATTAATGGTTCTGGTCTTGCTGTACTTGATGGTAATAGCTTACCGCATGCTCCTGAGTGGATCTCTAACTTTACGCTCCGCTACACTAAAGAACTTGCCGATGGTAACTTCTTCGCTAGCGGTGATATTTCTTATCGCAGTAAAATCAATATGTTCCTTTACGAATCAGTAGAGTTTGAAGGTAAAGAGCTTATTGAAACAGGTTTGCGTACAGGTTACACATGGTCTGAAGGCGATTACGAATACGAAGTAGCCGCTTTTGTTCGTAACTTATTTGACGAGCAACAAGTTATTGGTGCTGTAGACTTTAATAACAATACGGGTATTGTTAACGAAGAACGTTATGTAGGTGCTGAGTTTAAAGTTAGATTTTTCTAACTAATAGCTAGAAGTATTTATTTTAAAAGCCTGCATTGCGCAGGCTTTTTTATTTGTATAACCCCTTTTAGAGCTGCTAAAGTAGCGCCTAATTGGTTTATTTAAAGAGAAGAGCAATGGCTGGATTTTGGAATTACCGTGTAATTTTTTGTGAAGCAACGAAAGATGAAGCAGCGCAATATCAAATACACGAAGTAGAATATAATCTGAACGGTAAAGTGACTAACTGGTCAGAAACAGGCGCAGCCCCTTTTGGTACAACACTTGATGAGTTGAAAGATGACTCAGATCGTTTAAAAACAGCATTTGAAAAGCCTGTACTTAAAGTTATGCGTAAAACGCGTGGCTACGAGCTTGTTGATGTTGAAACAGGTGAGGAAGCAACGGGTGAGCCACCAGCAGGCTTAACGCAATAACAACAATTTAATAAAAGGTGCTTAAGGCGCTTTTTTATTGTCAAAATTTGGCTTAGGTTAAATAAGGAATGAGGATGACATTAGAAGCAGTATTATTTGATATGGATGGCACATTAGTTGATTCAGAAAGCATGCACTTTGTATGTTGGAGTAAACTACTTAAGCCTTATGGTGTTAGTTATTTAGAAAGTAATTTTTGTCAGCGCTTTTCAGGACGACCCACTTTAGAAGCTGCAATAGAGATTAAGCAAGAGCATAACTTATCAGTAAGCGCACAGTTTTTAGCGGATGAAAAATACAGTTTATTTGGCGAATATGTAATAACACATTTACCACCACTAATGCCGTTTACTGAGCAAACGTTGAAAGCTGTAAAAGCGAGTGGCTTAAAAATGGCGCTAGTAACGGGCAGTGCTAAAAGTGAAGCTATGCCAATACTTAAAGGTTTAGGATTTTATGAGCTGTTTGACACGGTGGTAACAAAAGACGATGTAACTAATCCTAAACCTGCTGGAGACCCATATTTACTGGCACTTAAGCAGATAAATATACAGGCAGGCAATGCAATCGCCGTTGAGGATACATTTACCGGCGTTACGGCGGCCAATAACGCCTTGTTACGTGTTGTAGCCATTGCTAATAGCCACACAAAAGATCACGATTTTAGCCAAGCTACCTATAAAATGAGTAACTTAGATGAGTTTTGGCAATGGGTGCAATCTCAACTATAGTTTAAGCCAACTTTTACTTGCTTGGATGCGCTAATGTCTACTATTAAACACCTGTTTTTAATTGTTTTTGTACTTTTTACGCAATGTATAAGTGCAGCACAACCCTCTGTTTTACTCGCGAAAGTATATGACGAAACTAAGCATTACGATGTAAGTAAATATTTAGTCAGTGAAAAATATGATGGCGTAAGAGCTGTATGGACCGGCACGCAGTTTGTTACTCGCAAGGGTAATATTATTAATGCGCCAAGTTGGTTTACAGCGCCATTGCCAAACGTATGGCTTGATGGTGAGCTGTGGACCAAACGTGAGCACTTTTCTGCGCTTAGTGGCATAGTAAGAACTAAAACCCCTAATAATCATGATTGGCAAACTATTACTTATAAAGTATTTGATATGCCAGATAAAACCCTGCCTTTTAGCATTCGCTATAAAAACTATAATGAGCTTATTACTAGCCTAAACTCGCCGCACATTAGCGTTGTAGTTCAATATAGCTTTACTAATAATGAGCAGCTCACAGAGTATTTTGAAAATATAACTAAGCAGGGCGGCGAGGGTGTAATGCTTCATTTGGCCAGTGCTAAGCACAGCAATGGGCGAAGCAGTGCATTACTAAAATTAAAGCCTTATTTAGATGCAGAAGCGATTGTAATTGCGCACTTACCAGGTAAAGGCAAATACCAAGGTATGTTAGGTGCATTAAGAGTAAAAACAGCACAAGGGCAGGTGTTTTCAATTGGTACTGGGTTTAATGATGCAGAGCGCGCCACTCCACCTGAGATAGGCAGCGCTGTAACGTACCGGTATCATGGCTTAACAAAAAACGGGTTACCGCGTTTTGCTAGTTTTTTACGAGTTAGAGATAATTTATAACATTTATAAATTTTACAAAGTGTGCTAAATTGCGCGGCCTTTTTGGTAATGTGTGGTGAAGTATGTTTGTAGGTTTTGATTACGGTAGTTCTAATTGTGCTATGGGTGTAATGAGCGAGGGTAATGTTCAATTAGTACCGCTAGAGCAAGGAAAACATTACTTACCGTCTACACTTTACACTCATCACAGTGCCTTGGTTGTTGACTTTGTTGCTAAGCACTTACATGGCACAGCCCATGAGCATGACTTTTTAACACAGCGCCAAGCATTATTAAATACCTTACCTCGTATTAAGTCAGACCTTGATTTACAGCCTTCAGATGAAACCCTATTTATTGGTCGTGAAGCGATTAGCGAGTACGTGCAGTTCCCTGAAGAAGGCTACTTTGTTAAGTCCCCTAAATCATTTTTTGGCGCAACAGGTTTAAAGCAAGGTCAAATTAACTTTTTTGAAGATATCGCAACCGCGATGATCTTAAAAATTAAGCAACGCGCTGAGCTCTCTTTAGGTAAAACACTTACACAAACAGTGATTGGTCGCCCAGTAAACTTCCAAGCTGTGGGTGGTGAGCAATCAAATCAACAAGCGGTCGGTATTTTAGAACGCGCTGCTAAACGCGCTGGTTTTAAAGACGTAGAGTTTTTATATGAGCCACTTGCTGCGGGTATCGATTACGAGAGTGATTTAACTCAGGATCAAAAAGTACTCGTTATTGATATTGGTGGTGGTACAAGTGACTGCTCATTTGTACAAATGGGCCCAAGCTTTAGAGGAAATAGCCAGCGCGATGGCGACTTTTTATCTCACAGTGGTAAACGTGTTGGCGGAAACGATTTAGATATTGCTTTGAGCTTTCATGGTTTAATGCCGTTATTGGGTTTAGGCAGTACGTTTAAATCAGGTCTACCTTTGCCTAATCAAGCGTTTTGGCAAGCGTGTAAAATTAACGATGTAAATTTACAAAGCCAATTCTATAGTGAAAGCCATACCCGAGAGCTAAATGCACAATTACGTGATGTAAGTGCACCTGAGCTTTATAAGCGTTTAATACATTTACAGCAAAACAAGCAGGGTCATCAGTTAGTACAACAAGGTGAAGCGGCTAAAATAGCACTTTCATCAGCTAGTGCGTTTGATTGTGATTTAAGCTTTTTAGATAGTGGGCTGAATAAAAATGTATCGGTAAGCGATTTAGCTGTTGCCGTTGAGAGTAGTATTAGCCAAATAGTTACTTTAGCAAAACAAGCAATCAGCGACGCTGCGACCACGCCAGACATTATTTACTTAACAGGCGGTAGTGCACAGTCACCATTGATTAAAGCGGCTTTAAGTGAGCACTTAGGTAATATAAAAATGGTTAACGGGGACCACTTTGGTAGTGTAACTGCTGGCCTGACTAAATGGGCCAGCATGCTTTATAAATAACCTAGATTACAATTGAGGTTTAAAGATCTATTTGTCGGGTTGCGAGGTATTTTTCGTAATCTGGCAATGTACGTTCAAGCTCTACATCCATAAGTGGTGAGCTTAATAACATATCTGCACTCACCTCATTACACGCCACCGGAATATTCCAAACAGCGGCTAAACGCAGCAGTGCTTTAACATCAGGGTCATGAGGCTGTGATGCTAATGGGTCCCAAAAAAATATCAAAACATGTATCTCATGTTCAGCTATTTTAGCGCCAAGTTGTTGATCGCCGCCCATAGGACCACTTAATAGCTGAACCACATCAAGTCCCGTGGTTTTTTGAATTAAATGCCCGGTAGTACCTGTGCCATATAAAGTGTGCTTACTTAGTATTTCTTTGTGCTTTTCACACCATAATTTTAATGCTGCTTTTTTACCGTCGTGGGCAACTAAAGCAATATTTTTTTGTGCGGGAAGAGATTGTGTTTTTTGTTCCATGCTGATTCTTTTTTATTAGTTAGCTTAAACTCTGGGTAATAAATCTCTTAACCAAAGTGCAGGTTAGTTAAAATAATAGATTGATAGCAAGGGCTATAAATACAATGCCGGTGATCCTATCAATCCAAAGTTGGCTATTTGGGTTACGTCTAAAAAACTGTGCAATTTTGTCGCCAAAATAAATATACGTGCAGTCAATCGGAAAAGCAAAAATAGGGTAAAGCAAGCCAAAAAAAGCGAGTTGAAAAGTAGCAGATGAAAGCGTTGGATCTACAAATTGCGGAATAAATGCAATAAAAAACAGCGCCACTTTAGGGTTTAGCACTTCAGTCATCATGGCTTGAAACATGACATTACTTTTTTTACTGGTACTTATATGCGGTTTATCGGTTTGCTTGTCATCAGATATAGGCTCTGGCTGCTTTAGCGTGCCTTTAATCATCATAAATCCCAAATAACATAAATATGCTGCGCCTACATATTGCACTGCGGCATAGGCACTTGGGGAAGCTTTTAGGACTGCGCTTAGGCCTACAACAGCAAATAGAGTATGAATAACCCCACCTAATGCAAAACCAAAAGCACTTTGCATACCGGCGCTTCGACCATTAGCAAATGTTTGTGCCATCAAAAATGCATTTGATGGCCCAGGTGCTACAGCCATTAAAAAGCTGGCTAATAAAAACGAGGCTAAAAAATCAGGATTGATCATTGAGCGCTTTTAGTTGGGTGTAAAGTATGTGCTTTTTTGCTCATTAAAATAATCCAAAGCGGAACTAGTAATAATAAATGAAAAGCAATTAACCACGGTGTACTTAACCCCAAATATTGGGTTAAAACAACGAGTATACTCGCGCCACTCATTTGCATAGCACCAAGTAATGCCGAGGCTGTGCCTGCTTGTTTAGGAAAACTCGACAGAGCCATACCTGCAGCTGAGCCTAAACTTAGAGCAAAGCCTAATGCTGCAATTAAAATAGGTAACATAAGCGCAAATGCCGTCTCTATACCGCTAAGGGCTAGCATTAAAACACCTGAAAAAACCAGTACACTCACACCGACACGCAAAGCACGTTGGCTATTTCGTTTAATGTACGTTGGTAAAATAAAACTAGCGACAATACTTATTACGGCGTTTAACGTAAACCAAAAAGTAAAGTCGGCTACAGTGCCGCCTAAATGCGTAATAAGCCAGCCTGGAGCTAGCGTCACATAAACTAATATTGCCGACATTGAGACCATGCAAATTAGGCTATTAAACAAAAATACCGGTGTTTTTATAATAGGTGTAAAGCGACGTAAATCTAAAATATGCCCCTGATAATGGCTATCAGCAGGACGAGTTTCTCTAAAAAAGAATAGCGTAACAACAAGCCCTACAATGGCAAACGCGGTTAAAAACATAAAGTTCATACGCCAACCAAATTGTACGGTAAGCCAAGCTCCTAAAATAGGTGCCATTGCCGGAATAAAGCACACAATCCCGTTAAGGTAGGTAATCATTTGTCCACTTCGTTCACTGCCATATTTGTCACGTACTATCGCAAATGCGACAACAAATGTGGCACAGGCTCCAAAACCTTGCAGGGCACGTGCAATCATCAATACTTCAAAAGAAGGCGAGTAATAGGCAAGTAATGCTGAGCCTGCATATAAACTTATACCTACTATAGCCACTGGCTTTCGGCCAAACCTATCGGCCAAAGGCCCCGCAATTAATTGGCCTAAACCTACTGTTAGCATAAAAATAGCAACGGTTTGCTGAACTTGTTGTTCTGTAACTGCAAATTGTTCTGCAATAGTAGGAAAAGCGGGTAAGTAAATATCGATTGCCATAGGGCAAAATATAACGAGTAACGCTAGGATAAGTAACAAAGTCATATTAGGTTTAGCGGGCTGTGTTTGCATTGAGTCTCCTTTTGCCGAGTATTTTAGGTGGGCACTCGTAAAAAAGAAAGGGCTTATGACCCCTGCATAGGTTGTCATTTTTATTTTTTGATTGGATTAAGCTAAAAAGGCAGTGTAAATGCACTTTTTAAAACTGGTCTGATGTGTTAATTTGAAAAAAGTAACTGTTGATGGAAAATAATAATGAGTAATAAATCTGCACTTGTACAAACATGGCATAAATTTAAGCGTCTACCTTTTGGGAATTGGCTTTTTACTAAAGCTGTTTGCTTTAAAGCGCCATATTTTGGTTCAATGAAACCTTACGTGCTCGACCTTCGAGAAGGGCATTGTAGTGCGTTGGTTAAAAATCGTCGCAGCGTTCATAATCATATTGGAACTATTCATGCTATTGCGCAGTGTAACTTAGCTGAATTGTGTGCAGGTGTAATGGTTGATGCAACAGTGCCAGTTAAAACGCATCGTTGGATCCCAAAAGGCATGACAGTTAGGTATTTGGCTAAAGTAGATACAGATGTAAGGGCAGTCGCTGAAATTGATTTACCGCATAAGTGGATTGATAAAGAAGACTTAGTAGTACCGGTTAAACTGTATAATACCCGCAATGAGCTTGTTTTCACTGCAGATATTACAATGTACATTACTGAAAAAAGGTAACTTACGTAAAGCTGATTCTACTTAGTTTTTATCAGCGGCTTGTTTATTTACAAATGATAAGTCGCTGCCATCTTCCTTCAACAATGCTTTAACTTCTTTTGCAGGTTTAAGTTCTTTCGAAATTAGTTCAGGCTCTTCTTTTTCAAAGCGTTGCTTTAAACTGCCTTCAATTACTGCACCTGCATCAATACTCAATGTATCGTGAAACACATCGCCATGAACATGAGCGCCACTTTGTACCTTTACTTCACTAGCATTAATTGAGCCAATAACTTTGCCTTTAACAATAACGCTTTTAGCTTCAACAATACCTTCAACAACACCCGTTGAGCCAATAACTAAATGCTCCACTTTTATATCGCCATCAATGCGGCCATCAAGCTGTACTTCACCTTGGCTAACTAAAGTGCCTGTAAGGCGTACGTCTTCAGAAATAATAGACGGTGTGTGATTTACTCTTTTTAAATTAGAGCTAACTGTTTTTTGTTTTTTTCTACCAAACACGAGAAAGCGCCTTTGTTATTTTTAGAGGATTGACTTGTTTACCGTTAAGTAATACTTCGTAGTGTAAATGCGTGCCTGTGCTTCGGCCGGTGCTGCCCATTAAACCAATTACGTCATGTTTAGTGATTAACTGACCTTTTTTTACTTTAATTTTATTTAAGTGTCCAAATCGAGTCACTAAGCCATTTTTATGTTCAAGCTCAATAAAGTTACCATAACCACCATTACGACCGGCACGAAGCACTACAGCGTCTGCTGGGGCAAATATCTCGGTTTTATGCCAACCTGCTAAATCAATTCCTTTATGAAAGGCATGATTACTATTCATAGGATCTTTTCTAAGACCAAAACTACTCGAAATATAATATTTAGCTTTAGCTAAGGGGAGGGTGTTTGGTAGTTCAGTTAAAAAGTTTTCTAAATTATTTAATGCTAATAACTTATCAACGATGGCTAAAAAGTGGCTTGGAATTTTTGTTTCGTTAAATGTATCAAGTGGGCCACCTTGTGCGGTTGTTTGGGCACTTAATATTAAGTGTTGCTCAAGCGCTGACTCAATTCCAGCGCCTTTAACCATAGCTAAAATAGCTTGGTGACGTTCGCTAATTTGGTTATCTAAAAAGTTAAAGCTTTGCTCATAATGATTATTCAAATTGGCAATTCTTGTTGCGAATGGAATTGGAGCTATTAACTGCGCCTGCTTACTTTTTGGATTTTCATCGACTAATGGTTCGTGAAATTCATTGCTGCTTTCATTGATTGGCACGTCAAGATCTGAATCAAGCTTAATAACGTCTTTGCTAATCGAAGCGGGAAGGGACTCTATCATGCTTTGCAGTAGCGCCTGCTTTTGCTCAAGTATCGCAAGTTGCTCTAACTGCGTTGCTTGCAGGGCTTGCTGTTCACTGACTTTTTGTTGCCAAAGTGTTTGCTTGTTTATTTGACTTTGTTCTATATCAGATATTTTATTAGTTTGTGTGTAAACACGAAAGCTCGAAATACTCAGCCAAATAAAAGTGGCTAAAATAAGCGATGCTACAAGAAGTTGAAACCAAGAGGCTAAAACAACATGCTTAACTTCGCCATTTTGGCGAATAAGTAGCTGACGAGCTGGGAAAAATTTATGATAAAAAGACTTTATAAATACTGACATGGCATATAAACACTGGCTATTAACCGAATTAAGATAGCAATTTGAGTTAAAAAAGCTAGAAAAAAATTGTAACTGTTCAAAAATTAATAAAAAAGGGCTGCTTTTAGTAAGCAGCCCTTTTAATAATTTTTTTAATACTCGTATTACTTTGTAGGCAGTACTGTGCTCTCTACAGAGCCAAAACCTATGCGTGCATAGCCTTCTTTTTCACACCAGCCGCGCATAATAACGTTATCGCCATCTTCTAAAAAGCTACGTTGTTCGCCATTGCTTAGCGTAATTTTTTCTTTACCGCCACGAGATAGTTCAAGTAAAGAACCCGCTTCTTCGTGCGTTGGACCAGACTGAGTGCCCGAACCTAACATGTCACCTGGCATAAAGTTACAGCCATTTACTGTGTGGTGAGTAACCATTTGTGCCACAGTCCAGTAAGAGTGCTTAAAGCTAGATGTTGATACACGCGTTGGGTTATGGCCTTCGCTACGCATTTTTTGCGTTTGAATTTTAACATCCATTTGAATATCAAAAGCACCTTGGTCGCGATTCGCTTTTGACTCTAAATAGTCCATAGGCTGTGGATCGTTTTCATCACGCGTCCAGCTTGTTCTATAAGGCGCTAGCGCTTCGGTTGTAACAATCCAAGGCGATACAGTTGAGGCAAAGTTTTTAGCTAAAAATGGACCAAGCGGTTGGTATTCCCACGCTTGCAAGTCACGTGCTGACCAATCGTTAAATACACAAAAGCCAAATACGTGGTTTTCAGCATTTTCGATAGCGATTGCATCGCCCAGTGCATTGCCTTTACCTAAGTAAATACCTAGCTCTAGTTCGTAATCAAGACGTTTACAAGGACCGAATGACGGCACTTCTGCATCAGGCGCCTTAGTTTGGCCTTTAGGGCGATGAAATGTTTGACCTGATACGTCAATAGATGAAGAACGACCATGGTAACCAATGGGTACCCATTTATAGTTAGGTAATAATGGGTTGTCAGGGCGAAATAAACTGCCTACGGCTGTAGCATGATAAATAGAAGTGTAAAAGTCGGTGTAATCGCCGATACGACAAGGCAAAGAAAACTCTATATCAGATTGTGCAACTAATGTATCGCTGAGCGCTTGTTGGTGCTCAGAGCCTGCTCGTAGTGCTTTTGAAAGCGCTAAACGAAGTGCTGACCAATACTGCCCCCCTAAACCCATAAATGTATTTAGAGTTGCTTCACTTGCTGCATCAGCGGCTGTTTTAGCGTCACCTGTTAAAACATTTAATTTACTCAGTTTTGCTAAATCAATTACTTGGTCACCAATTGCAACACCACCACGAAAGGCCTCATCAGACCCTTTACGGCGAAACTCTGCAAACGGTAAGTTTTGAATAGGGAAGTCGCAATTATCAACATTAGCTGACTCTACCCAGCTGGTTAAATTAATATCGTGGGTTTCGTTAATTAGGCTCATTACATTTCCTTTGGATTTTACTGTATGGCGACAAGGTATAGTTTATTTAATCATACTTGTACTTGGCGCCATACTTTTTAAATATTAAAACGACAAAAAGCAGCGAAGTTCGCTGCTTTTAATTTACTCAAATATTTTATAAAACGCCGCGACGCTCTTGGTCGCGTTCGATTGATTCAAATAATGCTTGGAAGTTACCTTCACCAAAGCCACCATCATCAACGCGTTGGATCATTTCTATAAAGATTGGACCAAATAAGTTTTTAGAGAAAATTTGCAATAAATAACAATTTTCACTTTGGCTATCTACGAGTATCTGGTGCTGACGAATTTTTTCTTTGTCTTCAGCAACCCAAGGTACTCGGTCAAAAATAGTATCGTAGTACTCTGGGATAATATCAAGCGTTGCAATTGTTGATTTATCAAGCTTATCAAGAGAACTTACTAGGTCATCTGTTAAAAACGCTAAATGTTGAACGCCTGGGCCGTTGTACTCACCAAGGTATTCATCAATTTGGTTGTTATCGTTACCTTTACCTTCGTTTATTGGAATAGAGAAGGTGCCACAAGGTGATTTTAGTGCATACGAAATAAGCGCTGTTTTTTGACCTTTAATGTCAAAGTAGCGTACTTCTGTAAAACCAAATACGTCTTTATAAAAGTTAGCCCATTTTTCCATGGTGCCTTTATAAACGTTATTGGTTAAGTGATCGATTCGGATAAAGCCTTTATCTTCTACAACATTTTGCGTTTCTAAATCTTCAAAATCACTTTCGTAAATAGTGCCTTTGTCGCCAAATTGTTCAATAAAGTAAATTAGGCTGTCGCCAATGCCATAAATTGCAGGGTAAGGCATGTTTTTATGTGTTGAATCAGTGGCTGGTTTTGCACCACGCTCTACTGCAGTTTCAAATGCTTTTTGCGCATTCTCAACACGCCAACCCATTGAACAAATAGCAGGGCCATGGCTTTTAGCAAATTCTGCAGAAAAACCTTCACGCTCGTTATTCAGTAAAAAATGAATATCGTTTTGGTTGTAATAAACAATGTCTTTACCTTTGAATTTTTTAAGCTTAGAGAAGCCAAAATCAGTAAATACTTTATCCATATAATCAGCATCAGGTGTTGCGTACTCGGTAAATTCAATACCGACTAAACCTAAATAGTTATTTACTTCACTCATTATTATTACTCCCGCAATTAAGCACTGCGATTATGTGTTGTTGTCATATTGCAGTAGATAATCAACCAGATTCTTGATTTGGGGAAGGGGGAGGCACTATTTAGTGTGTAGTGTATGTGTAAATTTTATAAGACGGTTATTATAAAGTTACGTGTTTGTAATACAGTTAAGTAAAATGAAGTTATATGGCATAGGGTTGAATAGTGGTTTTTATTCTTAATTTGTTGTTTTTAAATAATAAAAAGGAGGGTTCACCTGCGTGAAACCTCCTTTTAGAATGAACAAGAAAAAGCTTAGTTGTATTTAATTGTTTACACTTTTAGAGTTGCCACCAAAGAACTTGTTACGTTGCTCAATCCATTGGTTTGTTTTTATCGCTGGCGCAGCTTGATAGTGACGTTCAATCGTTTGATTTAACACTCGCGTTGGTTGCTCAAAGGACAACTTTTGTTGTGCGCCGCCCATACTTTTAATTTCACCGCGAGTCATAGCACGACCAGCATAGAGTAATGCATTCAAGTAACCAGGTCGGGTTTCGTAGTTGTTATCTGTAAATAACAGGATTGTTTTATCAAGTGCCCATCGACGGTTTATCTCACCTTCTTCTTTAACACCTTCGAGTTCACCATCTACGTATATTTCAAATACGCCATTTGTTGGTGCGGCATAAAATACAAAGGCAATACGATGCCAGTTACCTGGTTCAGTATCGCCAAAGTATCCACTATTGCTGGTTGCTTCACCGTACCCACCGTCTGGGCTTGCAAATATATCTGCGTCATCTGTATCGTAGTTTTCGGTATCTGCTTGGATTATTGCGCGGTAAATGTCGTTTGTTTCCAATGGCCAGTTTATATCCATAACTATTGTGTAGTCAGACACTAACCCGTCATCTTTAAAATCACCATTTGCAGCTGTGTTTAACGTAATTAATAGGCCTTCTGTTGGGGAGTGACGAGTAAAAGCCATTACACCAGAAGGACCATCAGTTAAATCCCCAATATTAAGATCAGTGGTTGTCTCATAGCGGGTGTCTTCTGGGCCCCAACCGTCATTTTCTGGGTCAAAGTAGCTTAAAACAGATGGGCCTGAGTCTGGAGTTAGTGGGTTTGTTGGATCGTCAAAGTTCCAAGTTGTTATATTTGCAACATCTTGGCAAGCATTAAGCTGTGTGTCTGTATCAAGGTGAAGACATTGAGTTGTTCTAAAGCGCGCGTATTGATCAAGTAGCCACCATGCTTCGGCAATTGGCTTTACATCATTAAAAGTAACACTGCTAAAAAATAAATCTGGATTAAGTGCCGGACCTTTAAATAAAGCGACATTATAATTTGTCGTTACTTGAATATCTTCTGGCTTTAACACAAACCAATCGGGTTGGCTGGCAATCATTGTGTTTAAATCAGTGCCTGTAACGGTTACTTGATACAGTGAATTAAAGCCAGGCGTGTTTGAAGGCTGTCTTTCAACATAAAATGCTTTGTGAAAATCTTCTTGTGTAACAGTGCCTGGCGTCCATCTTTTTTGTACAAGTTCAGGGTTAAGCAGCGCTGCGTTGATTGAGCTTGAATGTTTAGTTGCAAGTGCTGCTATTTCTGCAACTTCAAAACTACTTGGGTAGTTTTCTGAAATGGCAATTTCTGTATCAGCATCGGGTGCATATCGGCCCATTACTTCATCGATAGCTAGCTTGGTTTCTTCGTCAGGTTCTATAGATGTTCGCGTATCTACATGTTGATAATCGTAACGACTTAGTGCTTTATCTGCAGTATTAAATACTAAATTTAAATCGGTGACTCCGCGAGCATAAAATTCTGGTTGAATGACTAAAGCATTATTTTCAAGCTCTATAAAGTCTTCACCACCATGAGTATGCCCACCAAGCACTAAGTCTATACCGGGCACATTGGTTGCTATCTCAACGTCAGTTCCTTTACCTAAGTGGCTTAGCATTATCATGTAATCAACATCACCGCTGTATTGGCTTACAATACTTTGTGCGATTTGTTGCCATTTCCAACTCATTTTAAATTGTTTTATAAAGTCAGGAATAGGGTCATCTTCAATTGGCTCGTCAAGTTCATCCCATGGTACTGACGTCATCCCAAACACACCCAATGTTATGCAGCCAACCTGTACTTTAGTAAAGTCCACACCGCCAAAACTCTTATTTTGTTCTCCCTCAAATCGGGTATTACTGGCGAGTACAATGGCATTATCGTCTTGTGAAAACTCAAGCAGCTTTTCAGGACCCCATGCATAGTCATGATTCCCTAAAACACGTAAATCAAAAGCCATTAGCTTTACGGTTTCATCAGAGGCTAAGCCTTGTGATATTTGCTCTGCAACGGTCCCTTTTTCGTAATCATCGCCACCATCGGTAAATAATGTATGGGGTGATTCGCTTAGCGCTTTTTTATAATAAGCTTTAATGCGGCTAAAATATTGTTCCTGATACCCAAAGCGAGAATGCATGTCGGCAACGTGCACAAACCTTACAGATTGCTCTGTTGCATTTGCATCACAGGTTGGGCCAATATCAGAAAACGTGACAGTACGTTGCATTTCTATTGCATAGCTACCTAGTTGGTCTACTTGTGCGCTAACAAAGCCTTGCGATACCGTTGAATTAGTAATACTTGACCAAGAATCGCCGCTCAAACGCGCAATAGTTAATTGGCCGCCTAATACATAGTCGTCAGGTATTTTTATAGTGATTGTCATTGAGCTAGAAAGTTGGAGTGTATTCGGGGTAAGCGTATGTATATCTGAAATGATATTTTTAGCTTGATTATTCTCATCAAGGACTAATTTTTCGTAGGTTATTTCAGTATCGTTAGCCACTATTTCCCCAGGGGCATTGATAGTAAAGTTACCTTCATCTAATGACGTTTGTAAGCCATTAGCATTGGTAATAATTAAGCCACTAGGCTCAGGTTCTACAGGATCATTTGGATTTACTGTAACTTGATCTTCGGCTCCACCACAGGCAGATAAAAAAATAAGGAGAAATGCTATTAGAGTGGCACGTAATAATGTTAATGAATGCATATACTGCTGTCCCTGGGTCTATTGAATAATCAATCAGGACATAATATCAGTTAACGGGGGCAGGGCAAAGTTGAATAAAAAAATTCCCCCATAGAGGCTATGGAGGAATGTTTAGGTTATGTTGTTATATTAAAATAAACAACAATTAAGAGACTTTCTCTTCTAACCCTTGTTTTTCCCATACTTTAGCTTTAAAGGTCATTAGTACTAAGACAGCACCAACACCAATGCTAAATAATGCAATTTGTAAGTATAAGTTAGGAATTTCAGAAACATTATTCGGATCGAAATTACCAGCAAGTAAACCCGCAATAATATTACCAATCGAGTAAGTTAATACAAATACACCCATCATTTGACCTGTGTAACGTCTAGGCGATAACTTACTTACAGCACTTAACGCTACAGGGCTTAAACAAAGCTCACCCACTGTATGTAAAAAGTACGTAGTAACAAGCCAGTAAGGCGCTACTTTTAAACCTTCAGCTGCGTAATGAGCCGCCATAAACATAACTAAAAAGCCAGATGCCATGATAATTAAGCCAATTGCACATTTAACGCTGTAGCTAGGTGACACTAAGCTTTTAGATAAGTTAATCCAAAGTGCTGCAAAAAATGGCGATAAAGCAATAATAAACAGTGAGTTTAATGATTGAAACCACGTTGTAGGGATTTCAAACGTACCAATAAATCGGTCGGTGTAATCACGGGCAAATAGGTTTAATGAAGAACCGGCTTGTTCAAAGCCAGACCAAAAACATGCAGAAGCAATACAGACTAAAAATAGTGCCCACATTCTTTGTTTTTCGGCATCGGTTAATTTACCTGTAAAGTAAATAACACCAAAATAAACAAAAAAGATAATAGTAAATACAATCGCTGTGTAACCTGCAACCACTGTTGGATTGATTACAATTGCGCCGGTCATTGCAGCCGTAGTAACTGCAGCAGCTGCAATTACAAATGCAGCAATACCAATCCATGCACGTGAAGTACCTTTAGGACCAAGTGGATTAGCAGGTAAAGCGCTGTGCTCTGGTAAGTTATTAAGTGTGAGTTTGTACTGAACTAAACCAATGGCCATACCGACAGCTGCCGCACCAAATGCCCAGTGCCAGCCTACGTTCTCCATAAAGTAACCACATACGTAGTAACCGATTAAAGAACCCATGTTAATACCCATGTAATAAAGAGCGTAACCGCCATCACGACGCTCATCTGTATCACTGTATAGTTGGCCTACCATTGCACTGATATTTGGTTTTAGCAAACCAGTACCTGTTGCTACAAATATTAAGCCAATGAAGAAAGAATAATCATGTGGAATAGCCAAAATAATATGGCCAATCATAATAATTATGCCGCCATACCATACTGCTTTTTGACCGCCAAACAATCTATCAGCTAGCCAACCACCAGGTAAGCCTAAAAAGTATACTGCGCCCGTATACAAACCATAAATTGCAGCAGCTGAGGCAACAGTAAAGGCAAGGCCTTCTTCTTGTAAGCTTGCTGTCATGAATAATACGAGCATAGCTCGCATACCGTAATAACTCATTCGTTCCCACATTTCAGTGAAGAACAATGTCGAAAGTCCTTTAGGGTGGCCACACCAACCACTATCTGGAGCTGAACTCATATTTACTTCCTAACTTTAAGAATTGTTGTAATGGCCTTATAATTTTTTGCTTTAGCTATTTTAGAATTTGTAACCACTAAAATGCTCGACCATCAGTATATTATTTGTAGCTAAGATAATGATTTGCTATATGGCAGTAACACCACAAGGTAAGAGACACACCCTTATCCTAGTTACAATTGCGCTCAAGTATACATATACCTTAGTGCTAGGGGAAGTGTTCGCGGTGTATCACCTTATGCCAAGTTAAAACTCAGCATAAGGAACAATAGGGGTGCCTGGAAACTCAAGTGTTCCGTACACAGGATTAAAGTAGTAACGTATATAAAGCTGACCAAAATTTGGTTCGTAAAAGTCAGAACGATCGATGGCTAAGTAACCACCAAAGAACCAATTCGGCGTTATTCTATACTCAAAACTACCTTCAAGATTATATGAAACACCAGAACTTGTTTCACCTTCAAATACAGGATCAACACCTGTTATTGACTCTCTATCATATGCAGCTATTTGCAAATCGCCATCATTAGGGAAGAAATCAATAGATTGAGTTTTTGTTTGCGAGTACGAAACACCGGTTTTTAATCGATAAACAAAATCATCTCCCCAACGCGCGTCATAAGTGAGTGGCACAGATAAACCTACATAGTTTTGTGGGCTGTAATAACCACCATGACCCCATGTTTCTTCACTTAAATTATACTTGTATGCCCAATGTAATAAGCTAGCGCCTGCGGTGAATTCACGCTCTTGATTGCTAATTACACGGTAATAAGTACCGCCCATCATACGATAGCGTTGGTTGTCTTTTACATTTTGGCCTTTATATAGGGTAAAGTCGGCGCTTGACCAAAAACCCCATTTTCCGCCTAAGTCGTGTGATACATTAGCAGTTAGGCCTGTAGAGCGAACACCACCCCAAACTTCACCTGTTTTTACATCTTTAAGACCTGCATAAGAAAGTACTGAGCTCGTAACTGGGCGTTTTTCAAGTTCTAGGCTGTATCCAAAGTCGCCAAAACTGTCTGCGTAATTTACACCCCATACAATGTCTTCAATTAAAAAGCCAAGTGGGGTAGTGCCTACATCTACACGCCAGTTTTCATTTTGCCAACCAATACCTATATCTACACCACTTTCCTCAGGTGTTACTTCATCGATTGAACAGGTAAAAATACACAGTGCACCTTGTCCATAGCGGCTGCCAGCAAATTGCTCATCAAAGCGCGTTGTTTGTGCGCTAATAGTAGTTGGGTCTACTTTAATAAACCCTTGGCCTTGCCAAAGCGGAAAGTAAGCTTCAATCGGGACTAAGCCCGCACCAAGTGTTGCTTCGCTTTCGGTGCTTGTTTGCCCACTAAAGTTAACACCAATAGCAATGTATGCTTGGTTTTTGTTTTGCTCGTTTATTAGCTCTCTTTTAGCACCGTTTACATACCATTCATCGTTTTCATCTATTTTTGAAAGCGCTCCGTAAAGCTCTTTTTCATTTAATGTACGATTAGGAAATAGGGTTTGCGTGTACCAAGATTGTGCTTGTTCGGTTTCGTTGAATTTGCTGGCTACTTGAGCGCCTAAATAACGTAGTTCTTGATCGTTGGGTGACTTTTCAACAAGTTGCTTAGCTAAGTAAAGTGCATCCCCTGAGTAATTAAACTCATTGAGAGATGACATGATTTGGCGTTGCAAATAACCTTCTTGCGATGTGGTTTGCGTAATCGCTTTTTGCGTAACTTCTTTTGCTTGAAAGTCGTCCCCAAGTTCTATGTATGCATTAGCAATAGCGAGTAGTGCTTGAGGCTCAATGGTTTGTTTATTTTGTACTTTTTGCTGGTACAAAATAACGGCCGCTTCGCGTTGTTCAAGTGCTAAATTTGCATTAATAAGGGCAGTAGTTGTTGCTGGAGTATGTTTATATTTTTGATCCAGCTGGTTAAGCTTAGCGATTAAATCACTACCATTGTAATACTGAGTAATATAGCTATTTTGTAGCTGTACATATTGAGTTGTTTCGTTTTCAGTTGCGCTCTCTGGTAATACGTACTTTTCAAACCATTGCTTCGTTTTATTTTCATCACCTTGCTCTAAAAGCCACTCACCATAAAGTGTATGCCAATAAGCAGAAAGAGAAGGCTCAGCTTCCAGTGCTTTGTTTATAAGTTTTATAGCGTGTTTTTTTTCATTAATTCGATACCAGCTTCGCGATAACTCTGCCTGCATAGCGGGTGTTAAATTTTGTGCCTCTAGGTTGCTTAAATGATAGATTGCAGTGGCTTTATCTTTAGCATCAAGGTGGCGCTCACTTTGTGTTAAAGACTCATTAAGTTGCAGCTGCTGTTCAAGCGCAATAATGTCTTTATCTCTGGATTTAAATGGAATGTACTGCAATGTTTTAATAGCACCTTGATAGTCATCAAGAGAGCGTAAAAAAAGCGCGTGGCTGTAACGAATCTGAGGGTTTAACGGAAATTGCCACAGCACATTATTAAATAAAGCGCGGGCCTCTTCTGTCAGCCCCTTTTGTTGGTATATAAAGGCTAAATCGTAGTATAACCAAGGCTGTTCTGGCGCTATTTCAATAGCGTCTTTTAGTACTTTTTCGGCTTGCTCTAAATCTCCCGACTGTGCAAACGTATTTGCCTTTGCGCGGTACTGACTACTTAAAGATACAGAATAAGATTCTTTAATTAGTTTCTTTTGATTAAACGATAAACTGTTGTAAAAAGAGGTTAGGGCTTTTTCATTCTGCTCTAATTCAGCTATTTCAAGTAGACCTATTAAAGCGCTGCTATTAAGTGGATCACTTCTTAGAACAATTTGATATGTAAGTGCAGCCTGTGAATATTGCCCTTGAGCAAATTGTAATAAACCTTTGTTATATATTACTGTATTAGTTTCTTGTTCTAAGGTGGCTGCTAAATCAAGCTTAAGCTTAGCCGTTTTAAATTCTTTATTATTAATGGCATTTTTAGCTTCGCGTATATAAAGCCAAAGCTTAGCTGTTTTTGCTAATTCTTGTAGTGTTTCACGTTCAGCGAACTCAGTTGTGTACTTTTGTGCACGAGTAAAATATTGATACGACTTTTGGTTTTCACCAAGGCGTAAATAGAGTGTGCCAAGGCTTCGCATTATAGCGCCGTCTTGCGGTCGGCCTCTTAAAGCTTTTAAAAGTAAAGGCTCTGCGGCAGCAAGTTTATTTTTCTCAAGTAATCTATCGCCCCTAACCCAAAGCTGATAGGCGGGGTCGGCAAGAAGTGTTTGACGTTTTTTATAATCTTTTAGAAAATCTTGGTATTGTAATTCACCTTTACTACTAAAGGGATAAAGAGTGAAATAGCGCTGATACTGCTTAACTGTATCATCCGTTAAGGGCATTTCTAGCAAAGCACTAAGCCAAATATATTCTACTTCATTAATAAAAGTAGGGCCTGCGCCATATTTACTTAAAATATCAATCGCTTTTTTATCTGTCAGATTACGTCTAAGTAGGTGACGGGCATAAGCAATTTCTATCTGCGCAATACTTGGGTAGCTTTGAGCTAATTTATTATAGCCTTTTTTAACACTTTCCCATTGGGAGCTATCTTGTCCATACCAGCTTAAATGCTCAAGCTCGTAATCTAATGTAGGGTAGACGTTTTTAAAAATATTATTATAGATTTCGCGAGCTTGTTCATAACGACCCGCGCGAGCCAATAATTTAGCTTGCTGAATTGAAGATTTGTCTTTTCCTTCAGTACGAGAAAGGACTTTTAGCTTTTCAACGCACGGAGCTTGTTTGGTAAGCCCATTATCTATTTTACTTAGTAATTGGTTGGCTTTCGCTGATTCGCCATTGGCAAAATCATAACGCGCTACCGCGCACTGTGTTTCTATGCGGGCAGGGGCAATAGCGACTAGCTTTCGTAAGCTATCTTCAACTAGTTTTTTATTTTGCTGTGCTTCACCAATACCTATTTGGCTTAGTAACCAATCAACAGATTGCGTATCAATATCGTTGACTGTGTTAGCGCTTAATCCAGAGCTAAGCGCTAATGTGCAAGCGAGGGCAAACCTTAACGGCATTCAGTGCTCCATACCGGTTGTAGCGTCCCATCTGCTGTAATTGAAAAACGCTTATTTAAAGCACTTGTACCAAACAAGTTAAGTACGCTGTCGTAATAACGAGTCTGGGTAAATGATTTATCAATCATTAGTTTTTGCTGGATCGCCATTACTGTAGAATTATCGTTATTAGTCGCTAGTAAAGGTAATAGAGCTGAGTTAAAGCCTAGAGGGCCTCTTTTTTCAGATTTTCCTGATTTAGCAAAAGTATTTAAAGGCACGTAACCACGTTTATTAATTGTTTCTATAAAAGGGTTAAATTGCGCTAATAGCTCTTTTTTATAAGGTGCGTTGTCTGCCATCATACTTGCCCATAAATACACTCTAATAGCGTTGTAACTGCCCAAGTCGCTCGTTTTTTTATCGTAATAAAAGCCGTTATTTGCATCAAACATTACCCAGTCAGGGCTAACACCTTGCTTTGCTGTATCTAAAATCAACTTTGCTGAGCCTTCGTGCAGTTGATGCCAAGGCGAGTGTGGATAAAGCTTTTTAAACTGCTGATAAATAAATAACGGTGAGTAGCTTGGGTTTAACTTAAAACGCTCATTATCAAATTCAAAACCAGTAGGGGCGGGTAGTAATGATAAACCTAAGCCCGAAATATAGGCGGTTTCTTCACGCATTATCCGCTGTGCAAGTACGGCTGCTAATATGCTGTAGCGGCGGTCATCCCAAAGAATAGCAGCTTGCGATAAACTGTATGCTATCCATAAGTCAGAATCAGACGCTGGATTTGAATCTAAAATTCCGCCAACATTTTGATTGTTAACACCCCATTGCCATGCCGGTAAACGAGTGCTTAAATCACCTTCTGATAAATGTTCTTGCGTCCAATCAAGCACTAAGTCAAACATTGCTTTGTCATTTGCTACAACAGCAAAAAATAAGGCATAAGATTGGCCTTCAGAGGTTGTGACTTTTTGCTCACTCCCCAAATCAATAACGCGACCATCTTGGCTTATAAAGTTACTTTTAAACGTTTGCCATGCATCCCATGGTTGGCATTGCTCTATTTGTGCATTGGCATTAAAGGTAAATAATGCAATCACGGTAAAAAATACATTAATGAGTGACTTCATTACTTATCTCCTTCAGCTAATCGCTTGTATGTTAATGCTTGCAGTAATCGCCATATTATAAATGAGATCAACAGTAGTGTTAAAATAGACAATAGTGCCAGTACAAATGGGTGATCCGATAAATGGAACCAAATTAGGGTATGCACAGGAATGTGACCAACAAAATATTGCTCATCAGTTTTAATTGTTTTAATGCCTTGAGAATTTATGACCGCAGCACTGCCTTTAATTTGCGCAAGAGCTTCTGAACTCATTAACGCATCATCAAGTAGAGTAAAGGCTTTTTGTGATGTTGCACTAAGCGATACAATTGAACGCTCTGAATCAAACGGTGATTGAAAGCCAGTAATAACGGCCATATCACCACTACTTTTTATACTTACTTGGACTTTATCTGTTGTCTGCTCATCGTAAGCACCATTGTATATGGCTTGTTTTATAGCGCGCTGATTATTATCAAGCAGGATATTGGTTTGCGCATCTTCATCTAAGTTATTAGCAATGCTATTAGGTTTTGCGATTACTAAGATGTCTTTATCATCTAAGTTGGCATCTTCGTTTAAATGAGCAACACTTATTCTATGAGCGGGGTAGCCTGTAATAGCACCAAAGTGGCCTGTTAAATTAAACAATACAGATAGTGCTTTAGGTGATGGAACTTCATCTATCAATACTAAAGTTTGTTGTAAGTCTGCGTATTTTGTAAATGGGAATCCGCTGTTTGCAAATACATTTAAATCAGGTAAAGCCATGTAATGATCAAACCCACTTACATCAATGTTAGAGTTTCCATCAATTACCCCGTACTCGCCACCAGGTGGAGCAACGGCACATTCGCCTTTTTTAAGTACTGCAAATCTAAAGTCAAAATTTAACTCATTTCGGCTGGCAAGATTAATACCGTCTAATGAAAAGTCTTCAGCGCTTTGCGTTGTGTCTGTATTAGCAATTAAAGGCAGCAACGTTTTAGCGGTAGTTAACGATGTGTCTTTTTTATCAAGTAAAAAACCACTTATAAATTCTTGGTTTATTAACATGTTTAAACGTGAATTTAATGTTTCGCTCTCTGGCGTATTACGGTATTGCAAAGTAATAGGAATACCTTTTTCACGCCAAGTAAATAAATCAGGTGCAAAACGAACATTTAATTTTATAGGGCCGTTGTTAAGACCCTCAGCTTGTAACTGAGTTGGGTAGTCAATAAGCTCGTCAAAGTGCACGGGACGATCGTTTCTTAGCCATCTCGGCGCATCATAAGCTTTACGCAGTGGGAGTTTGTTAATTGCTTCGATGCTTGCACTTCGGCCAGTCATAATTTTATGACCAAACACAAGACCAGTGACCGCTGTTTTTAAGTCTTTTTCATCACGCCCCAAAATTAACAGCATTTTATTGTATCTGTGAATAGGGCTTGAAATTAGCTCGACGGTTGGCTTTTCAACATCTGGATAATCTTTTAAAAAATCAGGTTTTGAGTCATTAGTAATAAACACCACACTATGCTGCTCTGGTGCTTTATTTAAAACGACTGGAAAGTTAGCGCCACGCCAGTCAGCTTGTGCGCCAAACCAACTAGATAAAGTGGCTGCAGCTTCTATTGCTTGTGTATTAGGTGTACTTGCAAATACAAAAGGTAAGTTTAATTTGTTGTAATCTTTAGCATCAAAAAATGGTTCTGGTAAATATTCAAGGCGGCTATCAATTGCTAACTGTTTTTGATCAAGCGTGATGTGGCTTGATTTGTTTATTTCAGTCCAAATTGAGCGGCTAAAGTAATCTTGGCATCGTAAGTCGTAGTAGCCAACTAGTTCAAAGCGAATTTGGTTGTAGTCTTGAATGTATTTAGCATTTAGGTCTAGGCTATGACTTACCGTATTTTTTACAATACTTAATTGCTCATTAATAGGTAAAACAGTAACTAAGTTATCGTTAAAATAAACTTTTAAATGCGATACATTAGCCAGCAATGAAGGTGAGTTGGTGTACGAAAAGTTAAGCTTTAGATTAGTGCTTAATTTATCAATTCTATTTGTGAAATCGACTCGAGAATTATTATTCACGCCGTCGAGTTTATAGTCGTTGAACCCTAACTTTTCAAAGCTAAGACGTAAACTAGAAACCTGAGCGCTCTCAGGGTAGCCATTTACAAACATAGTTTTGTCGTGCATAGGCTCGATAGCGAGCACTTGATATGCGCTACTAATAAGTAACAATGTTAGAAATGTATTAAGTAACTTTTTAATCATAATTATTATGCACTATCGGTTTTTTTGGAGTAAATGAATTTATGTAAATGACAGTATTAGTCATAAACTTAATTATAGGTTGTAACGCTCTTGGGGCATGAAACAATAAATTACTAAAGCCCCGTAAACTGGTTTTTTGCACTTCTTTGAAGCTATACGATGGACGGTCATGTCTAAAGTTATTTTGCCAATCTAGCCAAGCATCTGCTCTGGAGAAAGTACATTGTATAAAAGCTCTTTGCTTTTCGAGAGATAAATCTTTAAGTGTAAGGCCAATTTGTTTTTTACGGGTATTACATACATAAGTTGTAAACGAAAATTGCTTGTTACCGCGACTCATTAATAATTCGATTTTATCGTTAACGCGGCATAAATGTGCGTGTTCAGTCTCTATACCTACACCGTTATCTGAATAATCCGTTATTTTTACTTTTAAAGTATGACCATTTGCTAAACGAACGCCGGCAGGAAAGTTTGCCTTTATACGATGCGAGTGCCTCACTTGGCGAGCCTCAGCAGCAACCGCAACCGCAGCACCCAAAATAATAATATTATAAAAAGCCCAACCCATACTTATTATAAGTACGCCAATCTGGCTTGAATCACCTAAAAACAGACGTAATACACCCACTATTATTCCAAGTAAGTTAATAAGTAAGAGAATTAAATACGGTTTAGAAATCCCCCAGTCATAATGCTCTTCATCATTTAAACCGCCTTTTTCGGTTACGTTAAATTTACCTTTATTAGGATTAAATAAAGCAACGGTAGTTGGTTTTAGTATGTACCAAGCAAGTACTGACTCATACACTTCACCCCAGAAAGAGTAACGGTATTTACCTTGAATACGTGAGTTAGTCGCTTTTATTTGAATTAGTGTCGGTACCACATAGATAAAAATAGCAATAAAAGGAGCATAAATTATGTAGGCATTAAAATATATTAGCGCTAAAGGAGCTGTTAAAAATACAATACGAGGAATACCCGAAAGGAAATGCAACATTGCGTTTATATAGCATAATCGTTGAGGAATGCTTAAACCTTTACCCATCAATGGATTATCAAGCCTAAATATTTGTGCCATACCACGCGCCCAGCGAATACGTTGGCCTATATGCGCTGACAAGCTGTCGGTTGCAAGGCCTGCGGCTTGTGGGATGTTTATATATGCAGTTTTATAACCTGCGCGCTGCATACGAAGGGCCGTGTGAGCATCCTCAGTTACTGTTTCAAATGCAAAACCACCAATATTATCAAGCGCTTCTCGTTTTAATACGGCGCAAGAACCACAAAAGAAGGTTGCATCCCACATGTCGTTACCATCTTGAATCAGTCCATAAAACAACATGTTTTCGTTAGGGATTTGACTGTGATTATTAAGATTTCGCTCAAATGGATCGGCAGAAAAAAAGTGATGCGGTGTTTGGACCAAACACACTTTACTGTCTTTTAAAAACTGTCCCATTGTCATTTGTAAGAACGAGCGAGCAGGAACGTGGTCACAATCAAAAATTGCGATATATTCGCCATCGGTATAACGCATAGCGCTATTCATATTACCGGCTTTAGCATGATTGTTATCCGAACGCGCTAAATAACCCACTCCAATCTCGGCTGCAAAATCCTTAAACTCTGAGCGCTTACCATCATCTAATATATAAACATTTAGCTTGTCTGCAGGCCAATCGATACTTAAAGCAGCGAGAGTAGTAGGTCTTACAACGCTTAACGGCTCGTTATAAGTTGGAATATATACATCAACAGTTGGCCATAGGTCAGTGTCTTTAGGTAAAGGCACTGGTTTTCGCTCAAGCGGATTAACTGTTTGAAAAAAACCTAAAATCAGTACAAGCCATGCATATGTTTCAGCAAGTAGTAAACCGCCACCTAGTGCAAGTGCAAGCGGATCATCCCAGTTTAAAGTCTCAGTGTAACGCCACCATAAGTAACGAGAAGAGGTAGTTACTGACAAGGTGATCATGACAATGGTTGCCATTTGGCCTTTTACTCGTTTAAGTGCATACGCAACTAATAAAATAAAGCTTATAAATACGGCTTGAGCTTCCAAGCTAAAAGGAATTGTAATGAATATTGCTAATAAAAATAAAATAAACGCGAGGATGACGTATTTAACTAATTTATTTTGCCATACACGTGCATCAGCCATGGCTTTAAATGCACTTTTTTTAGGGCCTTTTTTGTTTTTTGATAGTAGGCGTTTTAATAATTTACCTAACTTTAAATCAAACCAACGTAATTGCCTTAAAAGGTAGCTAACGCCATCATAGAAATAATTAACTGCATCTTCTTTTACTGAACTAGATTTAAGCTGGTTTTTGAAAAACACTAAAAATACACTTTGAATAATAAAGCGTAATATATTTGAGTAAATATAGGTTCGGTAAGGCAACCTTAAATGAGGGTAGTAGTCATAAAGGGTAAACTCAAAGCTGATTTTATGCTGTTTAATGTTTATAAATAGCGAGCTTAAAAGCGTAATAAAAGGCATTGAGAAAGCTTCAATTACATTTACTTTATGTTGATTAAAGTAGCTATGAAACTTGAATAAAATGTACCGAACTAACTTATCAGTAAATAAAATGCTCAGCAGCAAGTATAAAGTGCTGTGAATAGGGCGCTGATAAAATAGTGTAATGCTCATTTTATAAGGCCGCTTTACTAACTAGCCAACCAGCTAGTGTTTCAAAGTCATCGTTTGCGACACTATATGGCGCGCAATTAAGTGCTACATTTCTGTATGCGGTTGACTCTTTAATAACTTCGTCACTATTAATAAAAAAGGGAGCCATAAGGGGAAGTGTCGATTGCCATAGGGAAAATAAGTCAAATTCTAGCGTTGATGCAGAGTTATAGCGGTTAACTAAAAAGTAATGTTTCCAATTGGTATCTGAATTTTTAAGTCTTTGCAGGCGCCTATAAATTAAGCTGTGACAAATAGCGTCGCAATTAACAAGTTCAATTACAATATCGTCTTTCTCTAATGGGTAGTGAGAAAGGTTAATATGTGAAGGGCAGTCAAAAAGTATCCAGGCTTCGTTGTTATAATTTAGGTTTTTGCATTTATTGACCATTTTAGTGATGTTATCGGTGCTAGTGTCGTCGTTATCACCAAATGGTAAAAATATAATGCCATCGTTATCTTGGTGAAAATGCGTAAGTGCATCTTCAAAGCGCACTTCATTACTCCAGCCTTTGGTGTATTTCCACGGTAAACCAAAATGTAAACCTAAGTCACTTTTTGCATCTAAATCGATAGCAACAACGTCAACGTCAGACTTTTTTAGCACGCATGCAAGATTGGCAACTACAGAAGTACTGCCTAAACCGCCTTTGATACCTTTAATGAAAACTCTTTGCAACGGGGTTACCTATCCTTAGTTTAACTAGTGTATGTGTTTAGTTCGTTGTTTATCTCTTTAAGCAATGCATATTTATTAATTGTATTATTATTTTGCTGCTTGTTTACTATTTCTATGTAGTCATCACTCTTTCCACCAAAACGCAGTGTAAGGTTTTCTATATCACTCGATGTTAACGTTTGTGAGTTTTTAGATGTTAAGTTGTTCATCTTTACCTTTACAGTTACTTTAATTATTTTGATTAAAAGTGGACAATATTTGGCTATTATATATAGAATAACGGTTAAAACTAGTAAAAAAGTATTTTTTATAGGGCATTTTAAGTGCATAACTTTAACATAACGGGATTAGAGCCTGCTGCAAAAGAGTTAAAATCGGCTTCAAGTTATGCTGTTTTAGCCCCTTTAGACAATTTTGCAATCGAATTAGCGTTACATTCAATTAACCAAAGTTTGGCTAATGATATATATATAGTTTCTCAAGAGGCTGAATCATTTTTTGATTCTTCTTTTTCTGCATCGTTAAATTATGCTTATGAACATAATCGAGTACATCCTTTTTCGTTGGCCCCAGAAACACAACACTATTCAATTGAGCGAATCAATTCAGGTATTATAAAAGAGATAAGTGCTTATAAACGTCTAAACGAAGCGCTCATTTTTGTCCATTTTAATACAACACAGTTAAACAGCGCTGGCGAAAAAAGCTTGAAACTGATGATGAATGAGTACAACGATTTTGTTCGTCGTACCGGAGCTACATTACTATTTTTAATATCTGGGCCTGATATTGCTAACTACCGTTTTTTAGTTAGACGATTAAATAATGTATTTGATGGGCTGGTTTTTGTTGATAATGATTCTGCAATGCGAGTTCTTGAATATGATTATTGGCGCCATAGCACGGGTGTTATTGCTGGTGAACATTACCCGTTATTATTAAGTAATAATCAGTTTGTTGTTCAAAAGGGAATAATAAGCGAGAGCAAAGCACCTAAAAGTTCAGACTTTTCCGATGAAGACGATGTTTGGCTTGTGCAAAGTGCGGTGCCCGAAGGTACTAAATTACCAATGCACTATAAAAGTGTAAAAGATAATAATGACTTATTTAATAAAGGACCAAAGGTAGAAGCAGCCACCTTAATTTTTGCAGTAACGCGCTACACTGATTTAGCGTTATTAGGTAAGCAGTGTTTTGAACTTAGAAAAAACTGTGGGCGCTGGTTAAAGCTTGTTATTCAAAATGTTGATGGTGTTATTCGCCATCAAGATGAATGTTTATTTTTAACATTGGGTGTAAACCTTATTCTATATAGCTTTTCAGAGCCTTCTCGGTTGCTCTCACAAATTCAATCTATTCAAGGTTTTCAGTTTTCTAGGCCTTTACCTCCCTCAGTTGAGGACGTATTGAAATACACTGAAAACACTTTTTCGAAAGGATATTTACCTTTCATTGAGTTTACAAAACAAGTAGAAATTCATAGTGACTCAGCCGTTAATTTAGGTGTGAGTGGTGTGCTAGTAAAGCTTGAATTACTGCCACGAATCGACCCAATACACCCTTTGCATTTATTTCATATTAAACGCGAAGGTGATGTATTTAGTATTGCAGATAATACAGTTTATTTATATTTGCATGCTTGTAGAGAGAATGACGTTGATAATGCGATTAAGCATTTGTTTAAATTAAAAACAAGCGATTTTTTTGTACAGCAAAATGTAATTTCTGATCACTTTTACATTCAACAAGAATGTAAACAATTAAGGCGTTTTTATAAAGGTAAGAGTGTTGTAGATTTCTCGCAAAAACTTGCCGAGAATGATAGCTATAAATTTGCACCTGATATAGCAAACAGCGTTACTGAAAATATTAACACACCTGAATTTTCTAGCAAAAGCCGCCCAGATGCTAAGCCTTTTATAATGAAATTAAGAGATAACTTATGAGTATGAATCAGCTTTTAATTACCGTGTTTCTTGCAATGGTGCTTGGCGCGGTGCTTTGTATGCTAGGCAAATACATTTTATCTCAAATAACAAAATATTATTATAAGCTTACTTTTAAACATGAAGTACTAGAGCCTTATACACCAAATACAGTAAAAAAGGATAAGAAGTGAAATTATCAGGTTTAGGGGTTTGGAACCTTTATTTTTTAGTTAAGTTTGCTCTGTTTTATTATGGTGCAATTGATTTTAACGTATTAACTAATGCGGCTTTTGCTGCATTGCTTGCGATTAAATTTAAACAGCCATTAATAGAGAAGGCAAAACATATAGTAGGTGCTGTGTTTGCTGTGGTATTACTTTACCAAGACTCATGGTTGCCACCAATAAACAGGTTGACTAAACAAGCGGGTAACGTTCAAGATTTTAGTTTTGGTTACTTTATTGAGTTATTAACCCGTGTTATTAACATTGATATGTTATTGGCTTTGTTCGTAATTAGTGTGTGTTTTTGGTATACATCGCAATGGATACGCTTTACAACAGTCACTATCGTTGGGCTGTTAGTTGTAGGATGGCAAGGGGGTAACTCTCAATCACAATTTGTTAATAATGTGGCTAACCCTGAGCCGGTTACACAGAGTCAAAGTAATCCTCAAACACAAGTGATCACTCAGGCAGCACAATCTCCTGATCAAAAATTAGCTGATTTTTATCAACAACAAAGCTTATTAATGAGTCACTTTCCGAACCAAGTAAATGGTGAACTGTTTGATGTAATTATTTTGAACATATGCTCAATGGCTGTTGCTGATTTAAATGCCATTGGTGTAAGTGTTACTGATATGTATAAAGACTTTGATGTGGTGTTTTCAGACTTTAACTCGGCTACATCATACAGTGGACCAGCTGCGGTAAGACTGCTGCGCGCTAGTTGTGGGCAAACTAGTCAAACAGCATTATTTAAAGAGGCACCTGAACAATGCCACTTGTTTAAAAACCTTGAGAAACTAGGTTATCAAAATAATGTTGTGATGAATCACGACGGACATTTTGATGAGTTTAAAGGTTTAATAAATAAGTACGGTGGCCTAGATAGCACGCCATTTAATATCGATTCAATGCCAGTGGCGCTTCGAGGTTTTGATAATAGCCCTATTTACTCAGATGAAGCTGTGCTGGATGGTTGGTTAGAGCAAGCTGATGATTGTAAGCCGTGTGCAATGTATTACAACACCACAAGTTTACATGACGGTAATCAGCTAGAGAATCAACCAAGGGTGAATAGTAAAGAGACATACCCAATCAGACATAAAAACTTGTTTGCTGATATTAACCAATTTGTAAAAAAATTAGAAAAGCGTGGTCGCAACGTTATGTTAATGATAGTGCCTGAACACGGCGCTAATTTAAAAGGTGATAAAGTACAGTTTGCAGGATTACGTGAAATCCCTAGTCCAGCAATTGTGTCGGTACCTGTAGCAATTAAATTTATAGGTCCTGATGTACAAAACTACTCGCAAATTGTGGTTGATGATTCAACAAGTTACTTTGCGCTTTCAGAGCTGGTAAGTAAGGCACTGCAAACTGATGTGTTTGGTGGGAATAATAGTGTTGCTAATTTACTTGAAAACCTACCTAAAGCACCTAAAGTTGCTGAAAATGAAGGCACAATAATGATGTATGTTAACCAACGACCATTCATACAATTAGATGGTGGTGATTGGTCAGCTTACCCACAAGGTAAGTAGTCTCATAATAAGATTTAATAAACAGCACTGGTATAGTTAAATATAGATATCAGTGCTGTTTTTCTTCGTTTAATTACATCCCACCCTTTGGCTCTAAAAGCTATTTTGTCCAAAAATGTTTACAATAAACTACCTTCTCAAAGCGACTTAGCGTATTATTCGGCTAATATAGTTTTTCCTTCTTTGAGGATGTATGCGTCTAGATATTCACTGTGCTGATCGAATTGGTATTGCTCAAGAAATCCTTAATATATTAGTTAACTACAGCGTTGATTTGAAAGGAATTGAAGTCGATTCTGTAAATTGTCGTATGTACGTTAGTTTTCCCGAAATTGAATTTGAACAATTCCAAAAAATTATGCCATCGATACGTTTAATCGACGGTGTACATGATGTGCGTACCACTGCATTTTTACCATCTGAGCGCGAACACAACGAATTAAATACTTTACTACGTGCATTGCCTGATGGGGTTATCTCTATTGATGCCAAAGGTTGGGTGCGTTTATGTAACGATGCAGCATGTAAAGACTTACAGCTAATTGAAAAAGACGTGATTGGTGCAAATATTAATAACCTGCTTAAAGGCTTTAACTTTACACGCTGGTTAGAAGGTAAAGAAGTACTCGGACAAACCACTCGCGTTGAAGTTGCTGGTGAGGATTTTATTGCAGACATTTTGCCAATTGCAGTGCCTCAAGGTAGTGAAGGTGATGTGCTTGCTGGTGCGGTTATTAACATTAAATCGCAAAGTAGGTTAGGGCAGCAAGTCAGTGCATTTAGACGTTACGGGCAAGAAAGCTTCGCTACTATTCATAACTTTAGTACGGCAATGCGCCGAGTTGTGCGCGAAGCACGCAAAATGGCGCAACTAGAAGCCCCTATTTTGATTACTGGTGAAACAGGAACAGGTAAAGAGTTATTAGCTAGAGCTTGCCATTATGCATCTAATCGTTCTGTTAAACCTTTTATTGCACTGTCGTGTGCTTCACTTCCTGATGATGTTGCTGAGTCTGAGTTATTTGGTTATGCCGGGTACGAAGAAAATGCAGCGCCCAAGCGCGGTGTATTAGAGCAAGCCGATGGTGGAACTGTATTTTTAGATGAAGTTGGCGAAATGTCGACTCAACTACAAACTAAGTTACTGCGTTTTTTACAAGATGGTACGTTTAGAAAAGTAGGCGATGAGAACGAAGTTAAAGTAAATGTACGTATTGTTGCCGCTACTCAAAAAGACTTACCTGCAATGGTACAAGAAGGGGTTTTTAGAGAAGACTTATATTACCGTATAAACGTGCTTACTTTAGAAATAGCACCACTAAGAGATAGAAAAGCAGATGTAGGACCACTTGCAGAGCATTTTATTCAAAAATATGCGCAACAAAATGGTCATGCAATTCCTGTTTTATCACAAGAGTGTTTGAGCTTTTTACAAGAGTATCCGTGGCCAGGAAATGTTCGTCAGCTGGAAAATGCAATTTACCGTGCAGTGTCGTTACTAGATGATAGCGAGCTTCGCGTAGAGCATTTACAGTTACCAACTTTTACCCATGATTTAGGGTATTTAGAGTCTGATTTTGAAGGCTCACTAGATCAAGCTGTTAAACGTTTTGAAGCGACCTTACTTCGCAAACTCTACCCAGCTTATCCAAGCTCACGTCAGTTAGCTAAGCGATTGGGTCTAAGTCACACCGCGGTAGCTAATAAATTACGTGATTACGGGATTAACCGAAAAACAGTAAAAGTGTAATTGACATAAAGAAATTAAAATATGGGGACTAATTTTTAGTGCCCATATTTTTTGTTACCCCATCAACTGCAATCGTCTCAATACCTTCTTCGTTAAAGTTCATTACGATACTGGCGTTATTACGAGTGAAAAAATAGCTACGGCCATTTAGCTCAATAACATAGTCACCTTTTACCGGATCGCTAAACTGCTGCTTTTTTAAAGTGATCTTATGTTCGCCAATTAGCCATTCAAACTCTTCAATAAACCCATTATTAAATTCTTGCACCCATATTTGGCTGTCATCCTTTGAAAGCGTTATAGCTACCGAGTAAGAGCTAGGGATCTGCTCCATATTGTAACTTTTAGAGCCAATAGTGAATTTTTCAGCTTTTTGCTGCCATTCAAAACCAAATTTAAATTCTTTAACTACACCAGTAGGGTAAGTAACAGAGCCTTTACCCGGTAATGAAAAATCGGCAAAAGCATTATAACTAGGCGCTAATAGAGTTAGCGCAGTAATAATTTTTAGTTTTGACTTCATGAGTTATCTTTTTATTGTAATAGTGATTTAAGATTAAAGTAGAATATTCGTCTTCGCAAGGGGCTATGCTACACTCGAATAAATTTAACTGGTAAGACCTTTTTTGTGAACTTATATATTCGACTTTTATTATTGTTTTTTAAAATTAAACGTAACAAGCAATATCAAAATTTACTTGATACGGTAGATATTGATTACAAAGCTCTACCTACTGATTGTGACATTAATTTACATTTAACAAACTCACGTTACCTCGCGATGATGGATTTATCTCGCACGTGGATGACGGAGCGTGTTGGCTTACTAAAACAAATAATGAAGCGTCGTTGGTTTCCGATTGTTAACGCAACTGCTATTACTTATATCCGCGATATTAAACCTATGCAGCGATATACAATAAGTACTAAGTTAGTTGGCTGGGATCATAAATACTTTTATATTGAGCAAAAATTTCACTCAGAGCGAGGCTTACATGCTATTGCTTATGTACGCGGTGTATTTAAGAGTAAAAAGGGTATTATAAGTATTGAAGAAATGCTTGAAGTGGCTGGTTTTGATGGGCAAACACCTATATTGCCAAGTGAAGTAATGCACTGGAAAGAAATGTTAGAGCAGAAAAAGTTAAGTAACCTGCCCTAATCTCTACAAATGAAAAAAAGGCCTTTCGGCCTTTTAACACACATTGTAATTGGGTAACTACGTACTACTTTATATATGCTTTAAAAGCTGTATCTAACACCGAACATAGCAACAACGGGGTCAAGCTCAACAGTTGATGTAAGTGCTTTTGCACCATTAGCATAAACAGTGGCATCGGTATCAATATCCATAATTGATACCATAGCGTGTAAACCCCAGTTTGCATCAATTTTATAGTTAGCGCCTACCTGAGCCATAAAGCCAAACGAATCATCTAATTTTACTTCTACATCGTCTGTTCCTAGTGTTGCTTTAAGTGCTTGAGAGGGTTGCTCATCAAAAAATGCAGTGTAGTTTATGCCTACGCCTATAAAAGGTCTTAGCGCATAGCTTGTATCTAAAAAGTGGTATTGCGCAACTAAAGAAGGAGGAAGCTGTTTTATATCTGCAATTTTGTTGCCTGCTAAGCCGCCTGCGCCATTTACATCGTGTGAAAAAGGTGTTGCTGCTATTAGTTCTAACACCCATTGATCGTTAAATGCATAATCTACAGTGATACCTAGTTGAGTATCTGAATCACCTTTAAGGCCCAGCGTAGGTGCTTCATTAATTGCTGAGCTACTATTATCAGGGTTTACGTTAATAGCGCCAACATTTACGCTAAAGTTAGCGTGTGCAGCTGGAGAGAGTGCTAATAAAGAGGTTAATAATGCGATGCTAATTTGAGTTTTCATGTTGTTCTCCAAGAACTACTGTTTGATTGGCGCTATTATTACCGAGCAATAAAAAAGAAAACTTGTTCTAGATCAAAGTTTAAAAAACATTTTAACCTTGTGGAATGCTTTATTGATTTAGATTAAATTTAGCGTCGTTCTGCTTTTGAAAAGATTGACATATTTATTTCATCAACAGTCATATGAATGTATTAAGGCTGACATCGCTTAGTCATAAACTCACGTTTTAATAAAGGCACATTAAATAATAAAGTGTGTTTAACATGTTTTTAGAAGCATTCGAAAAAAAATCAAAAACAACGGATATTCAAAAAGAAGTTGTAGAGCACTTACAAACACTAATTCGCTTTGAATCAGTAACCCCTAACCAAGCGGGTGCAATTGATTGGCTTGCAGATAAATTGGTGGATTTAGGGTTAAGTTGCGAGCAATTTACTATAAATGGTGTAACCAATTTAATTGCCTGCATAAAATTCAAAGATGGCCCATGTGTTGCTTTTTCAGGGCACATTGATGTAGTACCAGCAACAAGTAGCGGTTGGTTAAGTCCTCCTTTTGAAGGGCGAGTGCGCAATGATGCAATATACGGTAGAGGGGCGGCCGATATGAAAGGGGGTGTTGCCGCCATGCTTAGCGCCACAAAACAGTTAATTAATAGTGAATCCGCTAAAGCAGGGACACTTTACTGGCTTATCACGTCAGATGAAGAGGGAGAAGCTGAATTTGGTTCTCAAGAAATAGTTAATAAGCTTGCCAAGCAAGGTGTTGTATTAGATGGCTGTATTGTAGGGGAGCCATCAAGTGTGGCACAAGTTGGCGATACGGTTAAGAATGGCCGTCGTGGTGCGCTTTCAGCTCGGATTTTAGTTACTGGTAAGGCAGGTCATGTAGCTTATCCTCAAAACACAGTCAATGCTGCTCATATTGCTGCAAAAATAGTAAATAGCTTGAGTGATCAGATCTGGTTACTCGATGTGGCTAGCTCAAAAACCACACTGCAAGTGACTGGAATTAACATAAATAATGTGGTCGATAATTTAGTGCCAAGTCATTGTGAGATTACATTTAATGTACGTTATAGCCACGGTTACAGTAGCGCAGCAGTTAAAATGCAATTAATGAATACCCTAAACAAGTTTGCTGAGCATTTTACAATTGAGTGGGAACGCCCATGCGAGCCTTATTATACAAGCCATAATACGGGTTGGAGTTTACTTACTCATATTGAGCAGGCTATTTACAAAAACACTTCAAGTTACCCATTACTAAGTACAAATGGAGGGACATCAGATGGACGATTTTTTGCCAGCCCCCATACTCAAGTTATTGAATGTGGTGTGCGAAACAATACGATTCATCAAGCTAATGAACACGTATCTATTAGTGATTTACTTAAAATTGAAGCTATTTATACAACTTTACTAGAGCAGATATTTATAAATAATTAAATATAAATCGAGTACTTTATAAATATAAATCGAGTACTTTATAAATATAAAGCACTCTCTTATTATTGGTTATTCTAAATAACGTTTGGCTTTGTTTTCTTTTACATTTTCAAGATCGACCAATACCAATCCATCAATACAATTATTAAAATCGGGATCAATACTAAAGCTTAAAAATTGCACGCCACCTGGTTTACAAAGTTCAGTGTATTGTTTAAATAAAGTAGGGACTTGAGCCCCCATATTAGCTAACACATGCTTTAACTCTACAAAATCTTCTTTTACGTCATTGCCGCAAAAAAGAGTATTGCACTGGGTTAGCTGTTGCTCAGTTAATTTAAATTCATTATTAGGCGTAGCTAATTCAATACCACTTTTATAGTAATGCTGATAGTAATAAACGAGCATGGCTTTTGCTTGCTCGGGTAGAGCATTTGATACACTTACAGCACCAAACAAGTACCTGTACTGTGGATAGCTTTTTATAAAAGCGCCAATGCCATACCATAAATAGTCGAGGCTCTTACGTCCCCAATATTTAGGCTGTACAAAGCTTCTACCAAGCTCAATTCCTTGTTTTAGATAGGGCGTCATAGCGTCGGTATAAGAAAATAAGCTATCAGTATACAAACCTTCGCGGCCATGTTTTTGTATTATCTGTTGTGCACAGGCTAATCGATAAGCACCTACCAGCTCTAGCTGCATTGGGTCCCACAGTACAAGGTGTTGGTAATCCATATCGTATTTATCTATATCACGACGCTTACCACTACCTTCACCGACTGCTCTAAATGCTATTTCTCTCAGACGCCCTAACTCTCTAAAAATAGGTGAGCTACCTGCATATTGGTATAGATGAATATGCATACCGTCTTGCGTTTTACCAAGTAGTTGGCATTGCTCAATTGCTTTTTTTAGCTCTTTTCTGCACTCGGGAACAGCGATAGGTGTTTGTGTTTTTAGCGGCAGTGCTTTTTTTGTTGTAAGCCTATAAAGCTGTTTACGGATGAGGTTTACAACTTCTTTATCTTTAAGATTTTCTATTAAGTAAGATTCAGGAGGGATAGAGGCGCCAATCTCAAACTCTAAAGATTTTTGGCGCTGCTTAAACATTTCGGCCACTAATAGTAAACTTGCCAAAGGTTTATAAATCATTGATGTGCCATAAAAAAGTGGACTGTTTTTGGCTTTAATATAAATAGGTAAAATAGGGCAGTTAGCTTTTTTTGCCATACGTAAAAAGCCACTATTCCATTTGCAGTCTTTAATACCTGTTGGCCCTAATCGCGATACTTCTCCTGCCGGAAATATAAGTAATGCGCCTTCATCCTTTAAATGGTTTTGTATATTACTAAGCTCTTGTTTCTTACTCATGCCTGATAAGTTATCTACGGGGAGTAAAAGTGAGTGCATTGGAGTAACCGACATCAACATGCGGTTTGCCACTACTTTTAAATCCTGTCTTACAGTTGAAAGTACTTTGATAAGTGCTAAAGCATCTAATGAACCAATAGGATGGTTAGCAACGATAACAAGTTTACCCTCATTAGGAATATGTTCTATCTGCTTAGGTTTATAGCGCGTATCAAAATTGAGCTCATCGAGCACTTGTTCAACAAATTCTAATCCTTGTAGGTGAGGGTAGGCATTACCAAAAGTAACAAACTCTTGTTCATGTAATAAGTAGCCTAGGCCTTTTTTTACTAAACCTTTTACTTTTGGAGAGTTCTCTAGTTGTGGTAAATTTGCAGCAATTACTTTATCAACACTTATCATATTAACCTCATATTCCGTTTGGCCTATTCGCCATACATGTAAGATTAAAAAAAGGGTGTGACAGTTACTTTGCAGTAGTGTGACTTTTTAAAGTGCTAACTTATAAACTGTGTATTGTTAGGAGAATTTATGTCGGTATTGGTTGCTATAACTGGGCGTGACAACACAAAACTAATAACGAAGTTACAAGAGCGATTACCAAATACGCTGATAGAGCAATGGCCTGATTGCAAAAACGCACATGATGTGGATTTTGTACTTGCGTGGAAAGCGCCAGAATCTATGTGGCCACAGCTACCTAACTTAAAGGCTGTGTCGTCATTTGGTGCTGGCGTAGACAGTATCGATTTAACATTACTCGACGAAAGTGTTGAAGTAGTACGTATTGTTGACATGCAACTAGCTGAAGATATGGCGGAATATGTACTGACACATGTGTTAGCTCAAAAGTTACGTTTAAAAGAGTATTACATTAAACAAACACAGCAAACATGGAAGCCAAAGCGGGCGCATAGTAATAAACATGTCGGCATACTTGGGTTTGGTGAATTAGGTAAAGCATGCGCGCAAAAGCTTATAAATAATGGCTTTAAGGTAAGTGCCTGGGCGCAAAGTAATAAAAGCGCGGCTAATGTCGAAATTTTTTATGGCGAGGAAGGCCTCAATAGTATGCTTTCTGATGTTGACTATCTTGTATGTCTATTACCCCTTACGCAAGCAACGACAGGCATTATTAATCACTCAATGCTCGCAAAGCTACCTAAACATGCTGTTGTTATTAATGTGGCTCGCGGTGCTCATGTTGTTGAGCAAGACTTACTAAGTGCATTAAATAACGATAGCTTACGCGCAGCTACACTCGACGTATTTGATCAAGAACCTTTAGCGTCGAATCACCCTTACTGGGGAAACCCCAAAATAACGCTTACATCACATTGCGCGGCGATTTCTGATTTAAATAGTGTTCTAGAGCAAATAGCCGATAATATTGAATGCTTGAATAAGGGGTTAGTACTTAATAATCCAATAGATAGAACTAAAGGTTATTAGCTGATAGCTAATTAGTTTAAAAAACAGCTTGTTAACATTTGTAATTTTCATTAGTGTAAAAGGTATTCTCACTAATAAAAAATACAAAGAGGGTGTTATGAAATCGAGTCAAAGTGGCGTTAAATTAAGCCTAGTTATTGTTTCAATTATTATACTTGGTGTTTCAGCTTGGTTTAATCAGGCTAATGCAGAGGATACTCCTTCTAAAATACAAACCCAAAGCGAGTTAATAATAGCGGACTAGCCTACTTACTATGTATTCCTCTTTTTAGCAGTACACAAGCATTATTTTCACAGTAGTGCTTGTGTGCCCCTGAAGCTCTAATTTTCATCTTGATTGAAAGTGCTTTTTAATATTTTTAAATTCTTAACAAAAAAAAGCCCAGCAATGCTGGGCTATTAAATATTCTAGGGAAAAGTTGTTAACTTTGGGTTACATTAAACTGCCCAAATGTATAAACTTTAAACAAGTAAAAAGTATTGATCAACACTAAACTCATATTTGAAATAACACTCGACGACATAAGATCTAAGCTAAATGATAAGAATAATAAACCACACGCACTAATGGCGGCAACGCGCAGCAGTGTTATCTGGTTAATAAAGAATGCACCTAAACCTAGTGCAAGTAGTGTAGTATTTAAAAGCCAATCTAGCTCGTTTAGCATGGTCGTTTCAATAGTTCAGTTGTTGAAAAAAGGAGCGCCATTATGTTGATCTTTTGCGCACCTTTCAACCAAGTAATTTTAAATTTTCAGATTAGTTTTTTTAATGCTAAAAGTAGCTACCGATTGCTGAAAATAAACCATTATCAGCAATTACTTGATACTTTTGGCAGCTCTGCGGTTTTTGTAAGTCACTGCATAAATAAAGGGACTCACGGCTAGAATCATAGGTGGGGTGTAGGTTTGAATCAATTAAAGTAGCCCCCTTGCCAAAGAATCCGGGCCAGTAAACACTCTCACTTACCATCCCTAATTTTTTATAGGTGAGTAAGGTAGGTTTTGGAAAAGCTAAAATTATTACAGCAACGACAGCGAGTGATATAAACAGTCCTTTTTTTTGCGTTGTTTTTTGGCTTATATCATTCTTTGCACTGGAATTTAACTCGCTAGGTGAAGGGCGCTGAGTAGAACGCTGAGGTTTTCTTTTTTGCGCTGTTTTTTTTCTTGCCGGTGCTTTACCTAGCAACGATTGTTTATTTGGGGTTTTAGACATAAAGCAAATCTGGCCTTTTTTCCGTAGGTCTCTATAATTAAATGAGTAAATTTATATACTAAGCTAATTATTATGATAACTTAAAGTTAGCTTATAGCCTACGAGGAATAAAGATGAATACGCAGCTATCAATTTTAATTGTAGATGACGTTAGCACAGTGCGTAGTTTTTTGAGCCAAACGCTCATGCACTTAGGGATAGATAACGTAAAGGAAGCATCTACTGCCTCACAATGTATTAGTGAGTGCCAAGCTGCAAATTATAATATCATTTTTTTAGACATTGAATTGCCAGACGGTGATGGTAAAGATTTGATTGCACAAATCAATGAATTAAGCCCAGAGACAAATGTGGTTATGGTGTCGGCACATTCAGGTATTGAGAATGTTAAGGATGCAATTGATAAAGGCGCTAAAGGGTTTGTAGTAAAGCCATTTACACCTAAAAAAATAGCGGCAATGCTTAAGAAGTTTTATCCAGATTTAGAAAATGTCTAATAAAGTAAGTACATTTAAAATTTAAACAAAAAAAAACCGGCAAAAGCCGGTTTTTTATATTCTATCAAAAACAAATTATAGAGCTTTAATCTTAGCTGCTATACGGCTCTTATGACGAGCTGCTTTGTTTTTGTGAATTAGACCCTTAGTTGCGTAACGGTCTAGGATAGGTGTAGCAACAGAAAAAGCTTGCTGTGCAGCTTCTTTATCGCCCGCTTCAATAGCAACAATTACTTTTTTGAAGTAAGTGCGCATCATTGAACGACGGCTTGCGTTGTGCTGACGGTTTTTTTCGCTTGTGATAGCGCGTTTTTTTGCAGACTTGATGTTAGCCAAGGTTTGCTCCTAACAATCTTAAAATAAAGCTTAAATTAAAGGCCGTGGAATATGCCTGTTTCTATCATGAATGTCAATTTAAATTTAACAATCCAAGAAAAACTGCACCATATAACGAGCATCAATTTGCCGCTTTAGCAGTTAATACCGACATTGTAACAAAGCACAGACCCCCAGCCTAGTGCTTTAAAGCGATTTATAAAAAAGACTGTGGCATAATCGCCTATCTTGAGGATTTTTGAGTAGGTTTAAGGTGTCAAAAGGTTTATTTCGCTCCGGTATGATTGTTAGTTGTATGACTATGATATCGCGTATTTTAGGGCTCGTTCGAGATGCAGTCGTTGCCAATTTATTAGGCGCAAGTGCGGCGGCTGATGTTTTTTTATTTGCTAACCGTATTCCTAATTTTTTACGTCGTTTATTTGCAGAAGGTGCCTTCGCACAAGCATTTGTACCCGTGCTGAGTGAAATTAAAGAACAGCAAGGCGACGACAAGGTCAGACTTTTTGTTGCACAAGCAGCTGGCACATTAGGAACCATTTTACTGATTGTCACTATTATAGGTGTTGTTGCTTCACCCGTTATTGCAGCATTGTTTGGCACCGGTTGGTTTATAGATTGGTGGCAAGGCGGACCCAATGCCGAAAAGTTTGAACTTGCAAGTTCATTACTTAAATTTACATTCCCTTATTTGTTTTTTGTAAGCTTAGTTGCGCTTAGTGGTGCGGTAATGAACGTGTATAACCGTTTTGCTGTTGCTGCATTTACACCTGTTCTACTCAATGTTTCTATTATTACGTGTGCAATTTTTTTACATGATAAATTTAGTGTCGGGGCTTATTCACTCGCAATTGGCGTATTTATTGGTGGCGTTGTGCAGTTATTGTTTCAACTTCCATTTTTATACCGTGCAAAAATGTTGGCGCGTCCACGCTGGGCATGGCAAGACGAAAACGTAAAAAAAGTACGTAAACTTATGCTTCCTGCTTTGTTTGGTGTATCTATTAGCCAAATTAATTTGTTGCTTGATACCATGATTGCTTCATTACTGATGACAGGCTCGATTGCATGGCTTTATTATTCAGACCGTTTAATTGAATTTCCGTTGGGCTTATTTGGTATTGGTATTGCGACAGTTATTTTACCGGCGCTCTCTAGGTTACATAGCAGTAAAAAAAGTAGTGACTTTCAGCATACCCTCGACTGGGGGGTGCGTTTTGTTATATTTTTAGGCCTACCAGCAATGATAGGTCTAATGATCATCAGCCCGCTTATTATCACCGTATTGTTCGACCACGGTGCGTTTAAAGAAGACAGTGTTGATCATGTTAAAGCAGTTAGTTTAGGCGTAGTCGCATATTCAGTAGGGCTTGTAAGCTTTATGCTGATTAAAGTACTTGCTCCTGGCTTTTATGCTCGTCAAGACACAAAAACGCCGGTGCGTATTGGTATTATTACCTTAGTGTTGAATATGGTATTTAATATTATGCTGGCTCCTTTCATTGGTTATTTAGGATTAGCACTCGCTACTTCGCTATCGGCTAGTTGTAATGCATTTTTGCTGTATAGGCAGCTTAAAAAAGAAAATGTGTATCAATTTTCATCAATGAGTATGCGCTTTACACTAAAATGTGTTGTTGCAAGTATGGTTATGGGAGCTGTTACATGGTTTGTGAGCAGTTACTATTACTGGGCTACATGGGCTTTTACACAGCAGGTAGTCTTATTAATAGCACTCGTGGCTTTGGCAGGTATTAGTTACTTTGCAATGCTATTTTTGATGGGCGTTAGATTAAATACGATAAAAAGTGTAGCAATTACTGAATCAAACTAAAAAAAAGATTATAATCGGCAACTCTGCGGCTTTAATTAATTTTCAGTCGTAATTAATAGCTCGCTAAACAAGGCATTAGGTGGCATGGAGTTAATTAGAGGTATACACAATATTCGCCCACACCACTTTGGTTGTGTGTTAACTATTGGTAATTTTGACGGTGTTCATTTAGGCCACGCAGAAGTACTAAAAGGCTTACTTACTGATGCTAAAGCGCATAGTTTGTCTAGCACTGTAATGCTATTTGAACCCCAGCCACAAGAATTTTTTGCTAAAAACAATGCCCCAGCACGGCTAACGCGCTTACGAGATAAGCTACGTTTGCTTAGTGATTTGGGTATTGAGCGAGTTATTTGCATTAGCTTTAATCAGCAATTTGCAAACATGCATGCTGAGCAATTTGTTAATGATATTTTGATTAAAAAGTTAGGTGTTAAAGCTCTCACTGTTGGCGATGATTTTAAGTTTGGAAAGCAGCGCCAAGGTAACTTTGACTTACTTGCTAGCATGGGCAGGCAAGCGGGCATGGACGTAAAAAGCACCGCGAGTTTTCGTCAATTAAATGCTAGAGTAAGCAGCACTTTAATACGAGATGCTTTGGCATCTGGTGACTTAGCAAGTGCTAAAACAATGCTTGGTCACGATTATGCTATTTCTGGGCGTGTTATACACGGCTGGAAAAGAGGACGTGAACTCGGTTTTAGAACGGCAAATATTGCCCTAAAACGCCAAGTGTGTCCTGTCAACGGGGTGTTTGCAGTGCAAGCAACGATTGCAGGAAAACAGATTTTTGGAGTTGCAAATGTAGGCAATAAGCCGACATTTAATGGAACTCGTGCATTATTAGAAGTTCATCTTTTTGATTTTGCACAGGATATTTACGGACAATTTATGCATGTGGAGTTAATAAAAAAACTTCGCAATGAAAAAAAATTCGAGACATTAACACAATTAACGGCGCAAATAGCAACTGATGTTGCTGCCGCTAAGCAGTGTTTTGGTTTAAATCAGGTAGCCGATAGAGACGGAATGTAGGATAAATGAGCGACTATAAACATACTTTGAACTTACCGGAAACACCGTTTCCAATGCGTGGCAATTTGGCACAACGTGAACCAAAAATGCTTAAAGCATGGTATGAAGACGACCTGTACGGTCAAATTCGCAGCGCTAAGAAAGGTAAAAAGACCTTTATTTTGCATGACGGCCCTCCGTATGCAAATGGCGACATCCATTTAGGCCACTCAGTTAATAAAATATTAAAAGACATTATTGTTAAGTCTAAAACATTATCTGACTTTGATTCACCATTAGTCCCAGGTTGGGATTGTCATGGTTTACCAATCGAGTTAATGGTTGAGAAAAAAGTAGGCAAGCCGGGCGTAAAAGTAACCGCGAGCGAGTTTCGTGAAAAATGCCGTGCATACGCTAAAAAACAAGTTGAAGGTCAAAAAGTTGATTTTAAACGTTTAGGCGTATTTGCAGATTGGGATAAGCCTTACTTAACAATGAACTTTGACTTTGAAGCGAATGCAATTCGTGTACTTGGTCGTATTATTGAAAAAGGCCATTTGCATAAAGGTGCTAAGCCTGTGCATTGGTGTACAGATTGTGGTTCTGCATTAGCAGAAGCTGAAGTTGAGTACCAAGATAAGCAATCACCAGCGATTGATGTACGTTTTACATTTGTTGATCAAGATGCTGTTGTTAGTGCATTTGATTTGGCTGATGGTCATAAAGGTGAAGGCAGTGTTGGTACTGTTATTTGGACAACAACACCGTGGACGCTTCCAGCAAACCGCGCGGTAGCTGTGCATGCCGATTTAGAATATGCATTGGTGCAGGTTGAAGATGAAGGCGTACAACAACGTCTAATTTTAGGCTCTGAGCTTGTTAAAGATGCAATGGACCGCTTTGGTTTTAATCACTTCCACGTATTAGGTTATGTAAAAGGTGCTGCACTTGAAAACTTACAAGTAGCCCATCCTTTTTATGATTTTAATGTACCAGTGATTGTTGCAGAACACGTAACGACTGACTCAGGTACCGGTGTTGTACATACAGCACCAGGGCATGGTCAAGAAGATTTCGTGGCTGGTTTAAATTACAACCTTGAAGTAGCTAACCCTGTTGGCGCTAATGGCGTTTATTTACCAGATACTGAACTTTTTGCAGGTCAGCATGTATTTAAAGCAAATGCGAGCGTAATTGAAGTATTAAAAGAGCACGGTGCATTAATGCATCATCATGCTATAACTCATAGTTACCCACATTGTTGGCGCCATAAAACACCGATTATTTTCCGTGCTACACCGCAATGGTTCGTAAGTATGGATCAGGCTAACTTGCGTGAAGATTCTTTAAAAGAAATTAAAAACACGCAGTGGTTGCCAGAGTGGGGCGAAAGCCGTATTTCGAACATGGTTGAAAGCCGCCCAGATTGGTGTATATCTCGCCAACGTACTTGGGGTGTGCCAATTGCATTGTTTGCAGATAAAGATACCGGTGCACTTCATCCAAACACTCAAGAACTCATTGAGCAAGCTGCACAGCTAGTTGAAAAATCTGGTATTCAGGCATGGTACGATTTAGAACCAGCCACATTACTTGGTGAAGAAGATGCCAAGCAATATATGAAAGTGCAAGATACGCTAGATGTATGGTTTGACTCAGGTGTTTCACACGCATGTGTTGTAGACGCACGTGAAGACTTGGTTGGTCCAGCTGATTTATACCTTGAAGGTTCTGATCAGCACCGTGGTTGGTTTATGTCATCAATGATGACATCAGTGGCTATTAATGGTCATGCACCATACCGCCAAGTATTGACTCATGGTTTTACTGTTGATGAAAACGGCCGCAAGATGTCTAAGTCACTAGGTAATGTTATTTCACCACAAAATGTGATGAATAAACTAGGTGCCGACATTCTACGTTTATGGGTTGCCTCTACCGATTACACGGCAGAAATGACTGTGTCGGATGAAATATTTAAACGCTCTGCCGATCGCTACCGCCGTATTCGTAACACTAGCCGTTACTTACTAGCTAACCTAAATGGTTTTGATCCAAAAACAGATCAAGTTGCTGTTGATGATATGGTTGAGCTTGATAAGTGGATTGTTGGTCGTGCTGCTCAGTTGCAAGACGAAATTTTAGCCGCATACGATAGCTACCAAATGCTATTAGTAACGCAAAAGCTAATGAACTTCTGTACGGGTGAGCTTGGTTCGTTCTATTTAGACGTCATTAAAGATCGTCAGTACACAGCTAAGAGTGACAGCCATGCACGTCGTTCTTGTCAAACAGCGCTTTATCATATTGCAGAAGCAATGACGCGTTGGATGGCACCTATTATGAGCTTTACCGCACAAGAAATTTGGGAAGCTTTACCGGGTGAGCGTAGTGACTACGTATTTACATCTGTTTGGTATGATGGCTTACAAGCGCCAACAAATAGCCAATTTAGTAACGATGACTGGTTAGAAATTCTAACAGTACGCGACGAAGTAAACCGCTTATTAGAAGCTGCACGTAAAGAAGAAGTCATTGGTGCAACGCTTCAAGCAACGGTTAATTTATTTACTGGTAAAGAGCTTGCCGCTAAATTAAATGCGCTTGGTGATGAACTGCGTTTTGTATTATTAACATCGGCCGTAAATGTTTCTGAAGTTGATAGTCAGCCAGCTGATACACAAGCTACCGAAATTGAAGGTTTATTCATTAGTGTTGCTGCAACAGATGCTGCTAAATGTGAGCGTTGTTGGCATTACAGCGAAGATGTAGGTGTTAACCCTGCTCATCCTGAAATTTGTGGTCGTTGTGTAAGTAATGTTGACGGCGAAGGCGAAAAGCGTCAATTCGCTTAGGAGTTATTCTTAGTGAACAAACTAGCCCAAAAAAGTGGTTTAGTGTGGCTTTGGTTGAGTCTATTACTATTAGTAATAGACTTTGCCAGTAAAACACTTGTTGTAGGGACTATGGCTTATCAAGAGTCGATAAACTTACTCCCTGTTTTTAGTATTACTTATGTGCATAACTATGGTGCTGCTTATAGCTTTTTAAGTGAAGCGGGTGGTTGGCAGCGTTGGTTTTTAAGTGCGATTGCTATTGCTATTAGTGCTTTGCTTGTGTGGTGGCTAAAACGCTTACCTGCAACAAACAAAGTACTATGCGGTGCTTATGCACTGGTACTTGCAGGCGCTATTGGTAATTTATACGATCGTATTGCGTATGGTTATGTAATCGACTTTATTCACGTATTTTATAAAGACTCACATTTTCCTGTATTTAATATTGCTGATTGCGCTATTTGTATTGGCGCAGCATTATTGTTATTTGATGCCTTTACCGGCGAGAGTCCGAAGGAGCATAAAGCATGAGCCAAGCTGTAATTGGTGAAAACTCGCAAGTTATTTTCCATTTTTCTATTAAATTAGAAGATGGCTCTGCCGCCGATTCTACCAAGGTGCACAACAAACCTGCTAAATTAACAATGGGCGATGGCAGTTTAACGGCAAACTTCGAAAAGTGTTTATTAGGTTTAACTGCAGGCGAAAGTAAAACGTTTGAATTAGAACCTGAAGATGCGTTTGGTCAGCCAAATCCAGATAATATTTACTACGTTGACCGTAGTAAATTTGGCCCAGAAACACCAGCCAAAGTAGGTGCAATTATTGCGTTTACTCAACCTGACGGTACTGAGCTTCCTGGATTAGTTCGCGAAGTGCAAGGTGAGTCGGTAACGATTGATTTTAATCACCCTTTATCTGGCCAACGTTTAACGTTTGAAGTTGATATTATTGAGGTGGAAGGTTAATGGAAATATTACTAGCTAATCCACGCGGCTTTTGCGCTGGTGTTGACCGTGCTATTAGTATTGTTGAGCGCGCCCTAGATATTTTTGAAAAGCCAATTTATGTGCGCCACGAAGTAGTACATAACCGCTATGTGGTTGATGGATTAAAAAGTCGTGGTGCGGTATTTGTTGAAGAGCTTGATCAAGTACCTGACGACAGCATTGTTATTTTTAGTGCACATGGTGTTTCGCAAGCTGTTCGCTCAGAGGCTAAACGTCGTGATTTAAAAGTATTTGATGCAACGTGTCCGCTTGTAACTAAAGTACATATGGAAGTTACACGTGCGAGTCGTAAAGGTATTGAGTGTATTTTAATTGGACACCATGGCCACCCTGAAGTAGAGGGAACAATGGGACAATATGATAACTCAGCCGGTGGCATTTATCTTGTTGAAACCGTTGATGATGTTGTTGCGCTTAATGTAAAAAATGCTGAAAATCTTTTTTATTGCAGCCAAACAACACTCTCAGTTGATGACACAGCAGATGTTATTGATGCACTACGCAATAAATTCCCATCAATTGACGGACCTCGTAAAGATGACATTTGTTATGCAACGCAAAATCGTCAAGACGCTGTTCGTGACTTAGCTGATAAAGTTGATGTGCTATTAGTTGTTGGCGCTAAAAATAGCTCTAACTCTAATCGCTTACGTGAACTTGCAGATAAAATGGGCACAGTTGCTTATTTAATTGATGACGCAACTGATGTACAAGAACAGTGGGTTTCAGGCTCTAAATCAGTTGGCGTAACTGCGGGAGCATCTGCGCCAGAAGTACTTGTACAACAAGTAATAAGCCGATTAAAAGAGCTAGGTGGCACACAGGTTGTTGAGAACCCAGGTGAAGTAGAAAATATAGTATTTGCTGTTCCTGTAGAGCTACGTTAATTTAAATATATTAAACATTTAGATTAAAGGAGAGTCGTTATGAGCAAGTCACTTCAAAATGATGGTTTGCTTTTTTCGGCTCTTTTTAATGAGCGAGGCGTATTAGCCACGCTTATTGTTTCTCAAGTTATTGCTATTGTTTTAGCTTTTGCACCTAATGTAGAAGGAGATATTTGGCTACGACTTGGGATCATTAGTTTGTTTATGCATTTAATTGTTTTAGTCGGTACCTCTTCTTTATACTTCTGTAGATTTTTCTTACAAAAACGTACTCAAACTTTTCAATTAAGTCTATTTTTTGCCTTTTTTTTATTATCTACCTGTATTTTTAGTATTTTATTTTCTCATTTTGCTTTTGATATAGATGATACAAATAACCTAATTTATTTCACACTTCGCAATTGCATTATAGTGGCTTTACTGGCGGCTTTATTCGTCCAGTTTTTATTAATTCATTTTGAAAAAGAGCAGCAAACTAAAGCGCTTTCTCGTGCTGAGCTTGATGCCCTACAAGCTAGAATACGTCCTCATTTTTTATATAATAGTTTAAACACTGCTGCAGAGCTTACTCATCATGATGCCGATGCTGCAGAACAGGCTATTTTAGCATTAGCCGCCTTATCGCAGGCTGCAATGCACTCGGGGAAGAATGTATCTCTTGAAGATGAAATAACGTTGAGTAAGCAATATATCGCACTTGAAACGTGGCGTTTTGGTAATCGCTTAAGAGTTGATTGGCAAATACCTAATGAACTACCCGCATTGAGCATTCCTTGCTTAACCCTGCAGCCATTAATTGAAAATGCGGTATGCCACGGCGTTGAAACAAGTGAGCATGGTGCAGAAATAAAAGTAGAGCTACATATCACTACCGGCTATATAACCATGATTGTTTCTAACCCTATAACAATTTCTAATGCTCAAACTAGGCCTAATAACGGAATGGCGCTTGAAAATATTCGCCAGCGATTAAATATTTATTATAAAAATAAAGCGCAGCTAACAATTACTAATAAAAATGATGTGTTTAGGGTCAAGGTCGTTATCCCTAAGCTAATTGAGGGCCGCGTATGAATGTGCTCATTGTTGATGATGAACCTCTTGCGAGATCTCGCTTAATCCGTTTGTTAGCACACGATAAAAGTATAGTTGTACAAGGTGAGGCAAGTAATGGTAATGAAGCCCTAGTACTTGCTAAAAAGCAAACGCCAGATTTGATTTTTTTAGATGTTGATATGCCTGGTATGAATGGTTTACAAGTTGCTAATGAGCTCAATAGTTTAACTCTACCTCCTGCTATTGTTTTTATAACTGCCCACCCTGAGCATGCCTTCGATGCTTTACAATTAAGCGCTGCAGGTTATTTAGTTAAACCTATTTCAGAGCAATCATTGCAAAAGGTGCTTAAGCAAGTCGGGCGTTTAAATAAAGTACATATTCAAAAACAACAAAATGTAAAAATCTCTTATCAGCTAGCAGGTACCCTACGTAGTGTTGATATAAATGATGTTTTGTATTTTAGTGCCGAAGAAAAGTATACCAAAATGATATTCTCGGGTGGAGAGGCTTTACTTGAGCAAAGCCTAAAGCAATTAGAGCTGCAATATCCCACATATGTTTTACGAATTCACCGCAATACATTGGTGAATAAACAAAAAGTAATAGCCTTGCATTCAAAAGGGAATGGCAATCATATGATTGAGCTACAAGGGTGCAGTGAGTTATTGCCAGTGAGCCGCCGCGAGCTTAAATTAGTTAAAAATACGCTTTAGACTTATTTCGCAATTAAGTTGCCTCTGACTTAAATGCATTTACACTTAATTACTACTGTTTTGTTGAATGAGCCGATTTAATTAACCGTTTATCAACAAATATAACCGCTTGTCTTAGTCCTCATTGATTCCTCAAATAAATAGCATAAACTTATAATCAGATAATTTTTATTTGGTTCTACTATGCAGTCATCTCAAACAAAAGTGCAAAGAGGCTTCACTCTAATTGAAGTGTTAATTGCATTTATTATTCTTAGTTTTGGCCTTTTAGGCGCAGTTGCCCTGCAAGCAAAAGCAAAGCAAGCAAGCTTTGATTCTATGCAACGTGCTGCTGCAGTTGCACTTGGTAATGATATTGTGCAGCGTATCCGTGCTAACGATACCCCTCAAATAGCCGGACTGTACACACAAACATTTGATAGTGAAACTGCAACGACAACCTCGCAAACGTGCTTTACAAATACTTGTAGCGCAGCGCAAGTTGCGGCCTTAGATCTTGAGCAGTGGAAAAGAGCTATAAGAGCTCGAGAAAATACGGGGTCTTTAGATGGTGCTACCGTATGTATTGCACCTACAGTAGTTGCTGGCTCGGGTGGTAAGGCATTTAATTTAGAAGTAATTGTTTCGTGGCAAGGTCGACAAGAGTTTAATGCAAATGATGCTACTGGCGCAATAAAGTGTGGAACGGCTGACAAAAAGCGCCGCTTAGTTGTATTAACTAGTTACATTTACCTTAGGAGCTAACATGAAGCAAAAAGGTTTTACACTTGTAGAAATGATGATTTCATTATTTATTGGTGGATTAATACTAGGTGGCGTTATGTTCACCTATATAGGTATGAAAGTAACCACTAAAGATACGATGACTATTGGTGAACTTCAAGAATCAGGGCGCCTTGCAATTAACATAATGCAACGTGATATTGAACAAATTGGCTTTTGGGGAACTTATTATGACGATTCGTTCACTGCAGTAAATACAGATACACTAGCAAACCCTGGAACAGACTGCTTTGAAGGATTAAATAATGGGAGTTTTCCTGATTTTGCTACAGCTAGTAATTTTAGAACTATTTACGCAAAGGTTGCTGGAGAATCAAAAGAGCTTAACTGCCTAAATAATCCGATTAAAAGCACTGACATTATTCAATTAAAATTTTTACAAGGTAAGAGCTTAACAGTTAATACAGTAACTAATGAGACTCAGGCTGATGAAAACTACTTTGTAGCTGAGCAAGAAAAAGCTCAATTTTTCCGTGGAACGGTTAACGCTGCGACTCTTAATGTTAATGCAACCGTTTGGCCTTACAGCCATCATGTTTATTATCTATCAGAACAAACTTATAAAGTTAATAATAAAAATTTAACTGTACCTGCATTAATGAGAAAGCGCCTGGTTGGTGGAAGCATCAACACAGAAACTATTATGGAAGGTGTTGAGAACATGCGGTTTGTTTTTGGTCTTGATACTAACAGTGATAATCGTGTAGATACCTACCGAAGTATTCAAGATATGAAGTATACAGATTGGGAAAATCGTAAAGGTATTTTAACTGTTCAGGTTTTTTTATTAATACGCGCATTACAGCCAGACCCAGGAGTTAAAATTAAAAACCAAACTTATACGTTAGGTGAGGATGAAGATAAGCGTGTATTAACATTTACCGATAATTTCAGACGTACTGTGTTTACTACTACTATTCGATTAAATAATGTTGGATCAAATTTATGGCGTATTTAAAACAATCACGAAAAAAACAGCAAGGTGTAGTTCTAATTACAGCTTTAATAATGGTTATTGCAGTGACCGGTATTGCTGTAACGCTTATGAGCAGTAGTAGTATTGATATTAAAATTACCAATGCAGCACAAGAGCGCGAAGTGGCCGAAAATGAACTCATTGGTGAAGTGCAGCGCATGATCTCTGATGAGGCAAATCAAGGCGCTAATAATCAGTTCTTCCTGACTCCCGATGAAGTAACTGCAATCGCGGATGGTGATGACAAAGGTATGGTGATTGCAAATCATGCAGATATGCAAAGCAAAATGACTAACCTGAACAAGGGGGCGTTAGATTTAGAATGTCCTCGACGCTTTAATTTTACTGCAGGTATATCGTGCAATATGTTACAGGTTGCCACCACAATAGAATATGGATCTAAAAGTAAGCATGAACTAACTATTGTTACAGGTATAGCACAAGAAATGGCCAGCGTAAGCAAGGGGATTTAAGATGAAATTTAAATTAAACAAAGTGTTAGCCTCTTTGCTTGGCTTAACAATAAGTATGTCGGTATTCGCTGAGGATATTGAGCTTTATGTAAATCATGATGTAGAGACAGACGAAAATCCAAGAGTGTTAATGATATTTGATACCTCTGGGAGTATGGCCTGGGATGTTGTAGATGGAGGCCAGTGTTATCGTCGATATCAAAATGGACAGTTTTATACATCAGATTGTTTTAAAAGTCAGACTTACTTTAGTTACACACAGCAATGTTACAAGTCTGTAAACGGATATGCACAAGCTGTTTGTGAAGATAGCCGCTTATTAGTAGCAAAAAACGCTGTTAGCCAACTTATTACCGATAATGATGATATTGATTTTGGTTTAATGAGATTTAGAGAAAGTTCAGGTGGCTATGTACTAGCAAGGCTTGGTGCTAACAAAAACACTTTACTTAATGAAGTTGACGATTTGCCTGCAAGTGGTGCAACTCCTTTAACTGAAACATTATGGGAGGCGTATAGGTATATTACTGGGCAAAGCCTTTATTATGGGTATGGTATTAACAGCAGAGATAAAGCAGCCGATGCTAATGGAACTTATAAGTCACCATTTAAAAAGGAATCAGGAGATCCTCTCAGGTGCGATAACTCAATTAATATTATTTTGATGACTGATGGAGACCCTACTAACGATGATGGTCGTGATGATCAGATTAAAAGTGTACATAATAATTTATTTAATGATTCAATCCCTTTTGTGAGCGGTGATTATTCTAATAGCTATTTAGTTGCTCTATCAAAAATAATACATGGAACAAATAATACAAAAGTAGATTTATACTCTGATACAAGTGATGTGCTAGATACTGGTAGAGTTTTTACCATTGGCTTTGGCACAGGAATGAGCGAGGGCGGTATCGACTTACTAGAGAAAGCTGCATCAGTTGGTGGAGGCCAGTACTTAGAGGCGCGAACTTCAGAAGCTTTATCTGAAGCATTAAAAAATACTATTTCAAGAATTAGAGAAGTAAATGATAGTTTTTCATCGCCTTCAGTTGCGAGTAATAATGTAGATCAAACTCGTAGCCGGGATGCTGTTTATTTTGCCATGTTTTACCCTGAAACCGGTGCTCGTTGGCGTGGAAACTTAAAAAAACTGAAAGTATCAGGGAATCAAATTGTTGATTCAAAAGGATTGTCGGCACTTGATGAGAATGGCTTAATTGACGAAAATGCAGAAACATTTTGGTTGCCAAGTGGGGAGCCAGCAGATGGTAACTTAGTTGCACAAGGTGGTGTGAACCTTCATTTAACGACATTAGATTCAGATAGCCGTAATTTATACACTGACAATCAGGGAGCTATAGTAAATTTTAATACCTCAGTTGTGAGTGATATTCTCAATTTAGTCGATAACAATCCGCTAAGCTTATCGAGTAATGATATCAAATGGGCAATGGGTATAGACGTTGATGATGAAGATGGCGATGGGTCTAGCGTTGACCAGCGCAAAGATATTTTTGGTGACCCTCTGCATTCTAAACCTGTTGCAATCGATTATGGTAATGATGATATTCGAGTTTTGATAGGAACTAATGCTGGCTTTTTACATATGTTTAAGGATTCAGATGATAGTGTAAGTGAAAGTTGGGCATTTATACCGTCTGCTTTATACAACATTATTGAACCTCTACGTGAAAATCAAGCCGATACGAAAGTATATGGTGTGGACGGTCCTATTAGTATTTATTTTGATAATAAAAACTTAAATAGTGATGGTTTAAATGACGGTATTATTGATGCGAGTGGCGACGATAAAGTGTGGGCTTTTGCGGGGATGCGTCGCGGTGGTAAAAATTACTACGGACTTGATATAACAAATCCGAACATACCGAAAAAATTATGGGACGCTCCAATCGAAGGTGGTAAAGGTGATTTTAAAGAGCTTGCACAAACCTGGTCAAAGCCACAAATAGCCTACATTAAAGCATTTGGGGATAAACCCTTATTAGTTTTTGGTGCTGGTTATGATACTAATAAAGACGCAGCTATCCGTAGTGAAGATAGTACAGGGCGAGGTATCTATATTGTTGAAGCCGAAACAGGTAAAAGAGTATGGGCATTAACACCCGATATTAATGGCTTTAAAGGTAAGCATAGTATTGCTGCAGATATAACCACGCTTGACTCAGATTATGATGGATATATAGACCGAATTTATGCGGCAGATACAGGTGGAGATATTTGGCGTATAGATATGCCTGGTAGTAATACTAGCGAGTTTAGCCACTTTAAATTAGCTGAGCTTGGTAGTAATAAAGCAACTGAGGACCGACGCTTTTTCTATAAACCACTCGTAGCACGTACAATTTATAGTAAAGTAAGCGAGTCAACAGTTAATGGTAGCACCGTTATAACACGCTTAGATACACCGTATGATGCGATAGTTATCGGCAGTGGTAATCGCTCAAAACCAACCGGCACCAATGAAAAAGATCAATTGTTTATGATCAGAGATGAAAATACGGTTACTAAATCGTATAAAACGAATGCACCAGATACTATTGTGCCTGCTGATTTGATGCAAATGAATTCAGACCCATTTGGCAATGCTCTAGATGACGTTGATGATTTTGTTGACTTAGAAGTAGACTTGGCTAAATTTAATGGCTGGAGATATGAGTTAGGAACGGGTGAAAAGTCGCTAGCTGCTGCCACAGTTGTTGGAGGTGTTGCCTATTTTACAAGCTTCACACCTGCATCAGATACATCGACTGAAAATCAATGTTCGCTAAGTGGTGGTGGTGGTTCTTTATACGCTTTTCACTTACATTACGGTACTAAGGTGTATGACGACCTTAAATTTACAACCAGCTATGATGTACCAGACACACCTCAGTTATACTTTGGTGAAAGCCCTTCATGTGTAGATGGTAATGGCGATGGTAAATGTGATGACGACCCAACAGTTGACGTAATACAAGAAAGTCAGTTTTATTTAATTGGGCCTGGTATTAAAGGTGAAAATGCGGAAAATCCAATGAAACCTGTAGAAATAAAAGGTCCTGGTTTAACTGTTGTCGATGGTAAAGTTGTGTTGGTTAATGACAATACAGTAGGGTTTGGCTTTAAAACCCAACAAACATATATCTATAAACGTGAAGAAAATGACGAAGTTAATAATTAAGGAAATTAGATGAAAAAACAACACGGGTTTACCTTAATTGAGCTGATGATAGCCGTTGCTATCGTCGGCATACTCGCTTCAATTGCGCTGCCTAACTATACTGAATATGTAAAGCGTGCTTCGCGCGCTGAAGCTGCTGCAGCATTGTTAGATGCTGCAAACAAGGAAGAGCAATATTTTGTCGATAATAGGGAATATACAGAGACATTTACTGATTTAGGATTGCAAAGTAAAACCGAAAATGGCCATTTTGAGCTATCCATAAAGGTAGTCGATAGCAATACCTTCACTATTACAGCTAAACCTATAGACGGTGCTGTAAAAGGCGATAATGATTGTAAAGAGCTTACAATTACTGACACAGGCCTCAAAGGTGCAAAAGGGTCTAAAGGAGACTCAGATGTTGACTATTGCTGGGGTCGATAGCCTAGATTACTTCTTCTGACACTTATCAGTTGATTTGATGCGAATTCTACCCGTTTGACTTACAGATAAAGCCAATCCTTCGAGATTGGCTTTATCGCTATTGGGGCAATATATAAAAGTCCCATTTTGAAAACCATTTAAAGAACCATCTGGACGAAATGTAATGGCGTTGCGCGGATACTCTAAAGTATCAGCATCATGAACATCCTCGAAAGTGCTTAAGAGTAACTCATCATCATCTAGAGTCGTTGATTTATCTTTGTCGATAAATAGTGACATTTGACCATCCCACTCGTCCTTTGTGCATTGACTGCCTTTTAGTGCGCAAAGCGTGACGTAAGTACCATTTTCAATTGCGTAAAGACGGCCATAATTTATATTTCGGTGTAGTAGATTCACATGGTTATCTAATCGGTTTTTAGCCAAGAAGTCTGGATAAAACCACATCGATAATTGACTGATTACACTGACAACAGCAATTGAAACCATTAATTCAAGAAGTGTCACTCCCTTGTTTTTTGATATTGATAATCTCATCCTTGAAGACCTGAGTTAATAAATGATTAACTCAGTCTAGTAAATGATACAAATATGACAAGATTAATTTGTATGTTTTTTAACCGCAAGTCTGAGCTGTATCACCAGTATAAAAAGAAGTACCAGATTGAGATACTGTTAAAGCTTTGTTATTTTCATTATCACTATTAGGGCAATAGATAAAGTCTCCCGGATTTGTTGTAATACGACCACTGGTATTAAAACGAAGACTTGTCTCGTTACCACTATAACTAAGGCTATCAGTTGCAGGAATATCCTCTATAACTCTCAACAAGGCATCGTTAGCTACGTTATAACTTCCATTGTTATCAGCATCAACAAAAACAACAATGATTTTATTCGTGTCCCATTCTGGTTCACATTCAAACTCATCTTTAGCTTGTTTAATAGCGCCTTCTTGTGCGGGACATAAAATAACTATTTCATCCGTACTTGCCGCTTGAGAGCGTGCATAAGTAATGCTTCTTTTTAATTCCAACAAAAAATTCTCAGCTCTATTTTCTTCTAGCATATCGCTGCTATTCCAGATCGCAATGGATGCAATGATCCCAACGATAGCAACGGTTACCATGAGTTCTAAAAGAGTGAATCCGTTTTGTTTATTTTTCATATTAATCTCATTTACTGCTAGTCATTTAAGTATCGCTATTTTTATACAATAAATTATACCATGATCGGTTGTTTTATCACCGTAATTCAATCGCTTTGTTTGCTATGAGCATCATGATTGTCTAAAATCGAGGCAACTGGAGCTTTCAAAAGTAATTAATATGAAAAAAATAGAAGCAATTATCAAACCTTTTAAGTTAGACGATGTGCGTGAAGCGTTGTCGGATGTAGGTATTACAGGTATGACGGTAAGCGAAGTTAAAGGCTTTGGACGTCAAAAAGGTCACACTGAGTTATATCGTGGCGCAGAGTATATGGTTGATTTTTTACCTAAAGTAAAACTTGATATTGTATTGACTGATGAAGATGTAGACCGTGCAATTGAAGTTATTGTAAAAACGGCACAAACAGGAAAAATCGGTGACGGTAAAATATTTGTCACTGATGTTGAGCGTGTAATACGTATTCGTACTGCTGAGGAAGATGAAGAGGCGATTTAAGATTTTCTTCTACGCAGTAAAAAGGCGCTTACTAAGCGCCTTTTTGTTTATTTAGTTCTTTTATTTAGTCTTCGTGTTTGCTTTGCGTGCTCACTAAGCTCAGTTAAACCTAATTGGTCGTAACTTTTTTCCATCATTTCAAGCGCGGGATCCAAGTAACTGCTTTGTGAGTAGTGTTCAACAACAAACTTACCTCTATTAGCAGCAGCTAAATAAGCTTCACGCTCATAATAGTAAGTGGCTACTTTTAATTCATAACGTGCCATACGATTTAAAAGCCATACTAAACGACGCTTAGCTTCAGGCGCGTAATCACTTTTCGGAAAGCGTTTTACTAGTGTCGATAAATCGGTAAATGCAACACGTGTACGGTTAGCATCTCTATCAGCTCTATCTACACCAAAGTACTCTTGGAACGCATTTTTATCTGCTTTAATGTTTACTAAACCACGCATGTAATACATGTAATCTAGGTCTTTATGGTTTGGATTTAAGCGGATAAAGCGGTCAATGGTTGCAAGTGCTTGTTCAGTATTACCTGATTGGTAATGTGCATACACTAAGTCCATTTGTACTTGTTTAGAGAATGGGCCAAACGGGTAGCGAGAATCTATTGCACTCAAAAGTTCAATTGCGCGAGCATATAAACCAGAATCTAGTGTTTCTTTTGCGTCTTCATATAAAGCGTGTGCAGACTTATTCGGTACACGTTGAATGTCTTCTTGGTCTGGAGCAGACGAACAAGCGCCTAAACTAAGTACAGAAACTGAAAAAACAATGGCAAATGCACGTTTCCCTATTTTATTTATCATTTTATTTGTTACCTTCGATGTCTTCGGCTAGGCCAAGTCGGTAAAACCGAGTAAACTATGCGTATTATATTATGCTTTTATTAAAAGCGATTCTAACCCAGTCGAGCAAAGCTTGCACTGGTAAATTGGGTAAAGTTACTAATGTCAGAGCAAATTTCTCTTCAAGCCGACGTTCCAACCGAATTAGGTGGTAAACGTCTAGACCAAGTATTAGCACAATTGTTCCCTGATTATTCACGTTCTCGTATAAAAACGTGGATATTGGATGATAAAATCACCGTAGACGGTGAAATTTTCAACACTCCACGCGAAAAGCTACTAGGTGGTGAAGTTGTAAGTGTTGAAACAACAATTGAAGCACCACGCGAATACGAAGCACAAGATATCAAATTAAACATTGTTTATGAAGACGATGATATTTTGGTAATTAATAAACCAATGGGCCTAGTGGTTCACCCTGGTGCGGGTAATCCTAATGGAACAGTGCTAAACGCATTACTACATTACTACCCTGAAATAATTAACGTACCACGCGCGGGTATTGTGCATCGTTTAGATAAAGACACGACCGGTTTAATGGTTGTAGCTAAAACGATTCCAGCACAAACGCATTTAGTGACAGCGCTGCAAAAGCGTGAAAACTTTACGCGTGAATATGAAGCACTGTGTAATGGTACTATGACCGCAGGTGGTATGGTTGAAAAAGCAATTGGCCGCCATCCGACTCAGCGTACGCATATGGCAGTACATGAACTGGGTAAACCGGCAATTACACATTACCGTGTTGCTGAAAAATTCCGTGCTCATACTCGTTTACGCCTGCGCTTAGAAACAGGTCGTACGCATCAAATTCGCGTGCACATGGCACATTTAAATCATCCGCTAATTGGCGATCAATCTTATGGCGGCCGTCCGCGTCCACCTAAAGGTGCAACACCTGAGTTATTTGAGTTACTTCGTAGCTTTAGACGCCAAGCACTACATGCTGTAAAATTGAGTATTGCGCATCCAATCACGGGTGAAATGATGACATGGCAAGCACCTATCCCAGACGATATGGTTGCTATGACACTCGCATTACGTGAAGATACCAAAGCTAATCCTGATATCGATAGATAATGCACTTATTGTCAGCGACATGGCAAAACCTTCATAAAGTAGGAACGTTAAGTACTACTTGTGGAGGTGGTGTTTCAAAAATCCCATTTAAAAGTTTTAATTTGGGATTCCATGTTGGTGATAATCAAAGTCATGTATCAAAAAACCGCTCATTATTAACAAATCTCCTACCTAAACCTGCCGTGTGGCTAAATCAAATTCATAGCTCTAATGTTGTTATTGTTGATGAACATTTTGATTTTGATGAGTTACACGATGCTGATGCGCTTTATACTCAGTTATTAAATCAGCCTTTGGCTATAATGACCGCCGATTGTTTACCTATTTTATTAGTCAGTGATGATGAAAAAGAAGTTGCAGCTATACATGGCGGCTGGCGAGGGCTTGAGCAGGGAATTATTAAAAATACATTAGAGTGCTTTAGTACAAAGTGTGAAAATATAAATGCGTGGCTAGGGCCTGCAATTGGGCCAACTCGATTTGAGGTTGGGGCTGAAGTGTTTGAGTTATTTCAAAAAAGGTCCCCTTTATTTATTCACGCATTTACACCACAAACTAATGGTAAATATCTTGCTGATATTTATGGTATTGCGCGTACTTTACTTACCCAGCAAGGCGTTAAAAATATTACGGGTGGCGACTACTGCACAGTCTCTCAAAGTGACTTATTTTTTTCTTATCGACGAGATGGACAAACTGGACGCATGGCTAGTTTGATCTGGCGCAAGTAATTCACATCTTTAATCATTATATTTCCCCCTACACCTTGAACAAACACCTAAACATACCCATTAATTAAGCAATTAGATTATTTAATAGGTAACACCATGCGTTTAGATAGATTTACAAGTAAATTTCAATCTGCGCTTTCTGATGCGCAATCGCTAGCCCTTGGTCGCGATCATCAATTTATTGAACCCGTACATTTAATGTATTCATTGCTAAAGCAAAGTGGCTCTAGTGTACGTGCATTATTTGCACAAACGGGTGTCAGCGCTGACGAACTCAACACCAAGCTTTCACAAGAAATAGAAAAATTATTTAAAGTAGAAGGTGTAGGTGGCGACGTCCAGCTATCAAACAATATGGCATCACTTATTAATCTATGTGATAAGTACGCGCAAAAACGCAAAGACAAATATATTTCAAGTGAATTATTTGTACTGGCGGCATGCGATGATAAAGGTCCACTTGGCGATATATTTAGGTCGTTAAATATTACCGCAACTAAAATTGAAACTGCAATTAAAGCGATTCGCGGCGGTCAAAAAGTTGATGACCCAAATGCCGAAGAAACACGTCAAGCGCTTGAAAAATTCACGATTGATCTAACTGAGCGAGCAGAGCAAGGTAAGCTTGACCCCGTTATTGGTCGCGATGACGAAATTCGCCGCACGATTCAGGTACTACAACGCCGCACTAAAAATAACCCTGTATTAATCGGTGAACCAGGTGTTGGTAAAACAGCAATTGCCGAGGGGTTAGCACAGCGTATTATTAATGGTGAAGTACCTGAAGGATTAAAAAATAAACGCGTACTATCACTTGATTTAGGGGCGTTAGTTGCGGGTGCTAAATACCGTGGCGAATTTGAAGAACGTTTAAAATCAGTATTAAACGAATTGGCTAAAGAAGAAGGCCAAGTCATTTTATTTATTGATGAAATACATACTATTGTAGGTGCAGGAAAAAGTGACGGTGCCATGGATGCAGGCAATATGTTAAAGCCAGCATTAGCACGCGGTGAATTACACTGTGTTGGCGCAACCACGCTTGATGAATACCGTAAATATATAGAAAAAGACGCAGCTCTTGAGCGTCGATTCCAAAAGGTACTTATTGAAGAGCCATCTGTTGAAGATACCATTGCAATATTACGTGGCTTAAAAGAGCGATATGAGTTACATCATTCAGTAGAAATTACTGATCCCGCGATTGTTGCTGCGGCGCAGTTATCTCATCGTTACATTAGTGACCGTCAGTTACCCGATAAAGCGATTGATTTAATAGATGAAGCGGGTTCTTCGATTCGATTACAAATTGACTCCAAACCAGAATCGTTAGACAAGCTTGAACGCCGTATCATCCAGCTAAAGTTAGAAGATAATGCGCTAGCGAAAGAAAAAGACGAAGCAAGTCAAAAACGCCGAGCTGAAATGCAAGAGTTGATCACCGACCTTGATGGGCAATATCGTGAGCTAGACGAGATATGGAATGCTGAAAAAGCATCACTTCAAGGCACGCAAGTAATTAAAGCCGAGCTTGAACAAGCAAGATTAGATTTAGATGTAGCGCGAAGAGCAAGTGATTTACAGCGTATGTCAGAGCTGCAATATGGGCGAATTCCAGAACTTGAACGAAAACTTGATTTAGCCTCACAAGCCGAAATGCAAGAAATGACTCTGCTTAAAAACCAAGTAGGTGAGGATGAAATTGCTGAAATACTGTCTCGCTGGACAGGAATTCCTGTTGCAAGAATGCTACAAGGTGAGCGTGAAAAGCTGCTGCAAATGGAAGATAAGTTACACAGTAAAGTAATAGGGCAAGATGAAGCGGTTGTTGCTGTTTCTAACGCAATACGACGCTCACGTGCCGGGCTTGCAGATCCTAATCGTCCTATTGGTTCTTTCTTATTTTTAGGTCCAACTGGTGTGGGTAAAACCGAGCTGACAAAAGCACTGGCTGGTTTTATGTTTGATACCGAAGATGCCATGGTGCGTATCGACATGTCTGAGTTTATGGAAAAACATTCAGTCGCACGTCTAGTAGGGGCTCCTCCAGGTTACGTGGGTTACGAAGAGGGCGGTTATTTAACAGAAGCTGTTCGTCGTAAACCTTACTCAGTGATATTGCTTGATGAAATAGAAAAGGCGCATCCTGATGTGTTTAATATTTTACTGCAAGTATTAGATGATGGCCGATTAACTGACGGGCAGGGTAGAACCGTTGATTTTAAAAATACCGTTATTATCATGACCTCAAATCTAGGCTCAGATATTATCCAAGAGCAAGCGGGTAATAATGATTACACGACCCTTAAAGCTAAAGTAATGGAAGTATTAATTAATGAGTTTAGGCCTGAATTTATTAACCGTATAGACGAGACTGTCGTGTTCCACCCGTTAGCAAACGAGCATATAAAAGAAATAGCTGATATTCAGTTAATGAAATTACGTGAGCGTTTAACAGAGATGGGGTATCTGCTTGAAATAAGCGATGCTGCTCTTGAGCGAATTGCAGAAAGTGGGTTTGATCCTGTGTACGGTGCACGTCCGCTTAAGCGTGCTATTCAACAAACGATTGAAAACCCGCTGGCACAAAAGTTACTTAATGGAGACTACTTACCAGGTTGCGTGATCGTTATTGATGCAAATGACGACTCTCTGGTATTTTCCAAACGCTAATTGTAAATAATTAAACTCAAAAGCCGCTAAAATAGCGGCTTTTTTATGTTTGTTAAACTTTAAAAGTTAGTAATAAATCGTTCACCCTACGTGAACCTTCAACAAGTTCAGCTGCTCCTTTTGCCACATTAAAGCTTAAGCTTAAGTTGTTATCTCCAAAGTCTTTAATTTGCGAAACATTATTACTAATATCATTACTAACCATTTGTTGCTCTTCTGCAGCAGATGATATTTGTATTGCTAAATGAGATATTTCACTGATTTGGATAAAAATCCCCTCTAATTCAACTTGAGTTTTATCGGTTGTCAGCACACAATTATCGGCTTGTGCTTTAGTGCTTTGCATTACTTTGGACCAGCTAAATAAAGTGTCTTGTATTTCTTTAATAGAACTATGGATTTGTGTCGTAGCATTTTGAGTGCGTGACGAAAGAGTCCTTACCTCGTCGGCGACTACAGCAAAGCCTCGACCATGTTCTCCCGCTCTAGCTGCTTCAATCGCTGCATTAAGAGCAAGTAAGTTAGTTTGATCGGCAATTCCCTCTATTTCACTCATTACCTTACCAATCTTATCTGCTTCAGAGGCTAAGCTGGTGGCTGTGGTTGCAGCCTTTTCTACTTGAAAAGCTAAATCAGATACCATTTTACTATTATCTGCAATATGGTCTTTTATCTCAGAGCAACTTTGATGAGTGTTATTCACTTTATCAGCTGTTTGAGCCGTGTTTACTGATATTTCACCAATGGTAGAGCTCATTTGAGTCATCGCTGATGCAATTTGTTCTAAACGCTCACCTTGCGAAGAAATGCCTTTTTCAGTAAGTGCTGATTGTTTATCTAGATCAGTCGCGATCCCATTAAAGCTTAATGTAGAGTCTTTCATACGGCCAAGAACCGTGCGCAATTTTGCGCTTAGCATTTGCTCTCTATAATCACTTACGCTATGCGGTGTATGGCCGCTGTAAATATAGCGAGAGATTGAATCGGCTTTTGCTTTTTGTTCGCGTAATATTTTAGGGGTAACAATCAGTTCGTCATAATTTAGCGCAATAACTAAGGCGCACATCAATAGGCTAATTACAGCTAAAGAGATTGATCCCGTAACAGCAATAAAAATCAGCCAAAGTAATAGGCATATAAAAGTAACGCCTTGTCTTATTGTGGTGTGTTCTCGTAGTTTAAATGATGACTTATTGGCATTTATTTTGTTGTAAAGAGCGTGTGCACGTTGCTTAAGTTGAGAGCTTGCTTTAGTTCTTACTGATTGATAACCAACAAGTCGGCTATGTTCAAAAATAGGGGTTACAAAGGCATCTACCCAATAATAACGGCCATCTTTACAACGGTTTTTAACCATACCGCGCCACGAGTGTTCTTGTTTTAATGTTGCCCACATTTCTTTAAAGGCCGCTTTTGGCATATCAGGGTGACGAACAATATTATGATGCTGACCGATAAGCTCTTGTGCGCTATAACCTGCTACAGAGCAAAACTCTTGATTGACGTATGTTATTACACCCTTGAGGTCGGTAGTAGAAACAAGCTCTTGTGACTCATCAAAGTATACTTCTTCATTTTTTAAGCTTTTATCATTGTGCATTATGTTTATTATCATCCTTTATTGTTGCTGTCATTATATTGGTTACACACTACAAAGCAAAAAATAGCGTCTTTCCTTTTATGCTCATAAGGCAAATAATTGTTTTTATTGATCTAGATCAAATTTAAATATCGAGTAGCTAAATTGAACTCATTTTAAATAAGTTCCGGTCTATTATTTTAGGCTTATATTTTGCGTATTTAATTTATACTTAAATACGCATTTAAAGCATTTGTATAATGCCCAGAGCAATGGCAATATTACGACTTAATATAATGATGTTGGTCATATTGAGCGCATGTATAGAGTGGGTAAATAATTATTAACTTAGAAAAATTATATTGTTCTAGCAATTTATACCAGTTGCATTAAATAAGTGATCAATTATAGCGCTAAGAAAATAGCACAATAACAAGGCGAAAATTATGACATATAGTTGTTCTATATGAATAATTTTTAACGCAGTGAGTGCGCTATTTAATGCGATAGAATGATCATATTTTCAATAAAATTGGTATTAATCTTGAGTCTAAGTAATTAGCCCCCATAACCTTATGATTAAGCCACGTGGCCCGAGGAAAGATTTTTTGACAACACATGATTTAGCTAACGCACTTGAAGCGTTATCAGTAAATGAGCACCAACATGCAGTTAAAGGCATTAAACGTGGCATAGAGCGAGAGTCGCTAAGAATACAAGATAATGGTGCAATATCACCTCAAGGTCACCCAAAAGGTGTGGGCAGTGCGTTAACTAACGGCCATATCACAACTGATTTTTCTGAGTCTTTACTTGAATTTATTACTCCAGTTAGTGAATCGTCAACGCAAACGCTTAAGCAATTAAAAGACCTTCAAAAGTTCACTCTAGAAAAAATGGGCGATGAACTACTTTGGCCCATTAGCATGCCGTGTTTTATTGAGCACCAAGACGATATAGTGCTAGCTCAGTTTGGTAGTTCAAATACTGGTCAAATGAAAACACTATACCGTGAAGGATTAAAAAATCGCTACGGTAGTATGATGCAAGCAATTGCAGGTGTTCACTTTAATATTTCATTCCCAGATACGCTTTGGCAGTCACTTCATTCTTTACAAAAAAGCAATGCAAGCCTTCAAGATTTTATTTCAGAAGGCTACTTATCGCTTATTCGTAACTTTAAACGCGAACTATGGCTAATAAGTTACATGTTTGGCGCATCGCCAGCATTGTGTAACTCATTTTTGCAAGGTCGAAAAACTGACTTACCATTTAAAAAACTAGGTAAAGGCACGCTTTACTTAGAAGTTGGTACAGCACTGCGTTTAGGTAATTTAGGTTATACAAATAGCGCTCAGTCGTCACTACGCGTAATGTATAACTCGTTAGATGAATATGTAGCGGGCCTTAAAAAAGCAATCAATACACCATCAGAAATTTATGGTGATCTTGATGACTACAAGAGTGAAAACCCTAAGCAGTTAAATAAAAATATTCTGCAGATTGAAAACGAATTTTACTCGCCAATTCGTCCTAAGCGCAATGCGAAAAGTGGCGAAACGCCAACGGATGCATTGCTTCGAGCAGGCATTGAATACGTAGAAATTCGCGCATTAGACGTTAACCCGTTTAGCGAAGTTGGTATTGATATTGAGCAAATTCACTTTTTAGATGTGTTTTTAACGTATTGTTTATTAAAAGATTCAGCTCCAATGGATTGGAAAGAACAAGCACGTAGTACTGAAAATCTCGACACAGTAGTAAACCAAGGTCGAGAAGAAGGGCTAATGCTTAACTTTAATAACACACAGCGTAGCCTTCAGTCGTGGGGCGATGAAATATTTACCCAGCTTACAGATGTCGCTAAATGGATGGATAATGCTTATGGTGTTAACTATTACTCAGATACTATAAAGCGCATGGCAACGTGGATACATAATCCAGAGCTTACTTACTCTGGACGTTACGTGTCACAATTAAAAGAGTCTGGTTTAGACAACGGTCACTTTGCACTAGCATTGGCTAGTAAATATAAGCAAAGCCACGCAGATACTGACTACAGCGAGTTTTTAAAGCCTTGGCTGGAACAACAAGTTGTAGAGTCTAACGAAGCACAAGCTGCAATTGAGCAAGCAGATACCCAGTCATTTACCGCGTTTTTAGATGCGTATTTTGACGGTAAATAACCTTGGTACTTAGCAAAATTTAAGCAAAAAAACGCAGCCTAAGTTGGCTGCGTAAATATATTCAGGGATGAATTAATGCTGTACTGCTGCATTCATTGAGTCAGACCCACACTCTATAAAAAAGTTCTGTGAGATCTTAGAAAAATGAAAAAAAATGCAATTATCCTATCTCTCGCCATTACTTTAGCCGGTTGTGCTACAGCACCTCCAAAGCAACCTAACGATTTATGTAAAATCTTTGAAGAAAAGCCAGATTGGTATTTCGACGCAAAAGATGCACAAGAAAAATGGGGTTCTCCCAAGCATGTACTCATGAGTATGATGTACCAAGAAAGCTCATTTAAGCATGATGCCGCTCCGCCTATGGAGTACTTCTTATGGATAATTCCTACCGGTCGCGCAAGTGATGCCTATGGTTACTCGCAAGCTAAAACACCAACATGGTCTGATTATATTCGTGAAACAGGCAACAACGGTGCTGATAGAGACGACTTTGACGATGCAATCGACTTTATGGCGTGGTTTGTTTATAAAACGCATAAAGTAAATAAAATATCTAAATGGGATGCTTACGCACAATACCTTAATTATCATGAAGGTTGGGGTGGGTATAAGCGTGGCACGTACAAAAAGAAAAAGTGGCTAATGGGTGTTGCGAACAAAGTTAAGCACAGAGCGAGCCGTTATGGTGCGCAATTAAAACACTGCGAAGAAGAGCTTGATAAAGGTTGGTTTGAACGTCTTATATTTGGCTAGATAGTTATTAATGGATATAAAAAAGGAGCCAATTGGCTCCTTTTTTATTTAGCGAGAACGCTTATTCGGCAGTATCTTCACTTGTTTTATCATATTTTCTTTAACTTCGAGTACTTCAATAGGATATCCCGCGATACGCAAACTAATATTTGCATCAGGAATATTCTCCAAGTATTCAACAATTAAACCACTCAAAGTTTTAGGTCCATCGAGCGGGAAATCCCAACCCATTTCTTTATTTAAATCGCGTACGTTAGCGCCGCCATCCACAATACATGAGCCATCAGTTTGTGTTTCTACTTCTTCGCTCGGCGTACGAGTTTGCGTAGTTGTGAAATCGCCAACAACTTCTTCTAAAATATCTTCTAGGGTCACTAGGCCTTGGATGTCGCCATACTCATCTACCACTAAGCCTATGCGTTCTTTAGATTGCTGAAACTTTAATAGCTGAGTATTTAGTGAGGTTCCTTCAGGGATAAAGTAAATTTCACGTACAGCTCGTAGCAAAGATGGTTTATCAAATTGCTCTTTTGTAAGTAGACGAAGCGCATCACGTGAGTGAATAAAACCTACTGCATCATCTATATTATCGCGATACAACAACACACGAGTATGTTGTGCATGGGTAAGTTGGCGACTAATTAGCTTCCAATCGTCATTAATATCAATGGCCACAATTTCGTTTCGTGGGATCATAATATCTTCAACGGTTACTTGTTCTAAATCTAAAATTGAAGTCAGCATACTTTGATGACGAGCAGGAATAAGTGCGCCTGACTCATTGAGTACTGTTTTTAATTCTTCTTTACTCATGCTGTGTTCGTCGATTTGTGCGGCACTAATACCAAATAATCGCAATATTCCGTTGGTCATCCAGTTAATAACAACCACAAAAGGGAACATTATTTTAAGTAGCCCTTTTAAAATAATAGAGCTTGGAAAGGCAACTTTTTCAGGATAAAGAGCAGCAAGGGTTTTAGGGGTTACTTCAGCAAATATAAGCACGACTAAAGTTAACACACCTGTAGCTATTGCAATACCGAGGTCACCGTAAAGGCGAATACCTATAATGGTTGCAACTTGGGCTGCTGCAATATTAACAAGGTTATTACCGATTAAGATTAAACCGATGAGCCTATCTGGACGGCTAAGTAATTTACTGACTCGTTTAGCTGCACGATGATCCTCTTTAGCAAGGTGTCGCAGGCGTATACGATTGATTGACATAATTCCGGTTTCTGAACCAGAAAAATAAGCAGAAAAAAGCACCAAAAAACCTAAAATGATAAATAGGGTACTTGTCGATATGTCGTCCAACGATGGATCCTTTTCTTATAAATCAATGCGTATTAAGCTAGAGTGAGCAAGCAGAGTCAAGTTAAAACTTATTTAGTATCACTTCTTGTATGAAACGGCTGCCAAAATAAGCGAGTGTGAGGACAAATGCAGCGACCATGATTGTAATAACCACCGGTTTACCGCGCCAACCCTTTTTCATATGACCAATAGCAACAACGGCAAAAATAGCCCACGCAACTAACGACAATATTGTTTTATGAATGAACTCTTTAGCGAACATTCCATCAAGAAATACAAACCCTGAAAGTAATGCAAATGTGAGTAATATAGTGCCTAAATTAAGAAGTTGGTAAAGCTGGCGCTCCACAACCATTAAAGGCGGAAGATGGCTATGCACAATTGCTAAATCTTTACGTTTTAAACGTTTATCAATAAAGTAAAACTGTACACCATATAAAGTAGCGATAATTAAAATACAGTAGGCTAACAAAGATAAAGAGATGTGCGTTACTAAACCCACCTCAATATTAATACTTTGCAATAAAATATGATGAGGTATAAATAAACTGGCAATGGTTAGTAAGGCACCAAAACCATAAACAACGGGCAACAATAAAGTAGCAGGGAATTTTAGCGAGACAGTCGTCACCGAGACCACAATCACCCAGCACGTCAAAAGAGCGACGTTTACGATACTTAAATCTTGACCGTCGGCTCTAAAAACAGAGTTAACTAACAGCAGCATGTGCGCCACTATAGCAACCGTGCTTAAAATAACGGTTACTTTTTGGCTTGGGCCTTGTTGATGAAACAGGCGTGAAAGCACGTGAGACGTTGCTAACACATAAAATAAACTGGCAATAATAGTTAAACTAATAATCAGCATTGTGCTTGGGCCACTTAATTTGAGACAAAATAATCCTTGTTGTTATATAGCCATTGTATTTTATAGCAAAGCAAATGCATAGACCTTAAAAAAAGAAACTCATCAAGGTACACTTGAACACTATATTGTAAGACGCCATATACGGTATACTACTTTTAATTGAAACTTAATAAGTCAATCTAGGTTAATTGAAAAATCAAATTAATCGTAAAATTTAAATGGATTGATATAAACGTCTTATCGGAACCGTTACATGTTTGAGAACCTCCAAGAACGATTAGGTAAAACCTTAAAAAATATCAGTGGCCGTGGCCGTCTGACGGAAGACAACATAAAAGACACACTTCGCGAAGTGCGTATGGCATTTTTAGAAGCCGATGTGGCATTGCCTGTTGTTCGCGACTTTGTAAAACAAGTTAAAGAACGTGCAGTTGGGGTTGAAGTTACAAAAAGCTTAAGCCCAGGCCAAGTATTTATAAAAATAGTGCGTGAAGAACTAGAAAAAGCAATGGGCGAGGCTAATGAAGAGCTAAGTCTAAATGCGCAACCGCCAGCCGTTGTAATGGTAGCGGGTCTACAAGGTGCGGGTAAAACCACCAGTGTAGCTAAGCTTGCTAAGTTTTTAAAAGAGCGAAAAAAGAAATCAGTACTTGTAGTAAGTGCCGATGTTTATCGCCCTGCGGCTATTAAACAGCTAGAAACGCTTGCAGCAGAAGTTGATGTTGATTTCTTCCCAAGTGATATTTCGCAAAAGCCTGTTGATATTGCAACCGCTGCAATTTCTCATGCTAAAAAGAAATTTATAGATGTAGTACTTGTTGATACTGCAGGTCGTCTACATGTTGATAGCAACATGATGGATGAAATTAAAGATCTTCATAAAGCAATCAATCCAATTGAAACCTTGTTCGTTGTTGATGCAATGACAGGTCAAGATGCGGCGAATACAGCTAAAGCATTCGACGAAGCATTACCACTTACCGGTGTTATATTAACAAAAACCGATGGTGATGCGCGTGGTGGTGCTGCTTTATCTATTCGTCACATCACTGGCAAGCCTATTAAGTTTATGGGTGTGGGTGAGCGCACTGACGCACTTGAACCTTTCCACCCAGACCGTATAGCGTCGCGTATTTTAGGTATGGGTGACGTACTTTCATTAATCGAAGAAGTCGAGATGAAAGTAGATAAAGAGCAAGCTGCTAGAGTTGCTGAAAAAGTATTTAAAGGCGCAGGTTTTACTCTTGATGATTTTGCTGACCAATTAAAGCAAATGAAAAGCATGGGTGGCATGATGTCAATGCTTGATAAGCTCCCTGGTATGTCTAACTTACCAGATGCTGTTAAAGGTCAAATGGGTGATAAAACATTTATCCAAATGGAAGCTATTATTAGCTCTATGACTAAAAAAGAGCGTGCACGCCCAGAAATCATTAAAGGTTCGCGTAAAAAACGCATAGCAGCTGGCTCTGGTACACAAGTACAAGAGATTAATAAGTTGCTTAAGCAGTTTACGCAAATGCAAAAAATGATGAAAAAAATGAAAGGTAAAGGCGGCATGACTAAAATGATGCGCGGTATGAAAGGCATGTTACCACCTGGAATGATGGGCGGCGGCGGTCCTAAATTTTAAAAAGTACCATTAAGTTACTTTTTAAAATAATAGCGAATCATATTGAAAGGAGCAAATAGCTCCTTTTTTGTTGAATAAATTATGCATGTAATACACCTTTAACTCTTATTTGTCGTTGAGATCACGGTTTAACCTACTAAACTGCCTTTTTGGTTCACTTCTTACTTGCGTTATTGCCAAAAACTCGTACAATTCCCCAGCTCCCCATTCTGGGGAGTAAATCTTATTAATGAAAACAGTCAATCTTTATAGAGGACGGTATGGTAACTATTCGTTTGCAACGTGGTGGCGCTAAAAAACGCCCTTTCTATCAAATTGTGGTTGCGGATAGCCGTTTCTCGCGTGACGGTCGCTTCATCGAGAAAGTAGGCTTTTTTAACCCAATTGCTTCAGGTCAAGAAGAAAAAATTCGTTTAGATTTACCACGTGTTGAACACTGGGTAGGTCAGGGCGCATCTCTTTCAGATCGCGTAGCTAAGTTAGTAAAAGACGCTCGTAAAGCGGCTTAATAGGCGTAAGTGTAACCATGAGTCAAGAGAACACCTCATCAATAATTGTCGTAGGAAAGCTCGGTGCCCCATATGGTATAAAGGGCTGGCTTAAGGTACATTCATTTACTGATGATCCCGTAGGGATCTTCGATTTCAGCCCGTGGTTGATAGGGCAGCAAGGTAAATGGCAGTCCTTAGAAGTGGTCGACTGGCGTCGCCACAACAAAGGCTTTATCGCTAAATTTGCGCAGGTAAACGACCGAGACGAAGCAATGGCTTATACCCATGCTGAAATCTCAATGGATGCAGCGCATTTACCAGAACTCCCGCAAGGTGAGTTCTATTGGCGAGATCTCATTGGCATGTCTGTTGTAACCGATAAAGGTTATAGCTTAGGCATTGTTGATGACCTGATGGAGACAGGGTCAAATGACGTACTGGTTGTTAAAGCAAACAGTAAAGACGCATTTGGTCAAGCTGAGCGTTTGATTCCTTTTTTAACTGATTCAGTTATTAAAGAAGTTAAATACGACGCAAGAGAAATTACCGTAGACTGGGATCCTGGTTTTTAATGACGCAAACTAGTTCATTATGGGTAGGGGTGATAAGCCTTTTTCCAGACATGTTTGACGCTATTACAGACCAAGGTGTTACCGGTCGCGCAGTAAAAAATGGCTTAATTGATTTTAACTGCTGGAATCCGCGAGACTACGCTTTAGATAAGCATAGAACCGTAGATGACCGTCCTTACGGGGGCGGACCTGGTATGTTAATGATGGTTGAGCCATTAAAAAAAGCGATTGCCGAAGCTAAAAAAGCAGCTGGTGATGGTGCTAAAGTAATTTATATGTCCCCGCAAGGGCGCAAACTTGATCAGCAAGGTGCTAGCGAACTCGCTAACTCTAAAAAACTGATTTTGATTGCCGGTCGCTATGAAGGTATAGATGAGAGAATAATAGAATCATATGTTGACGAAGAATGGTCAATTGGTGATTTTATTTTGAGTGGTGGTGAACTACCTGCCATGACATTAATTGACGCAGTAGCGCGATTAGTGCCAGGTGTGTTAGGTCATAATCAGTCAGCAGAACAAGATTCGTTTTCGGATGGCTTGTTAGATTGTCCACACTATACACGACCAGAAACATTGGACGACAAACAGGTTCCTGCTGTATTACTCAGTGGTAACCACCAAGAGATAGCAAAATGGCGGCTTATGCAGTCATTAGGCAGAACTTGGTTACGACGTCCTGACTTGTTGCATAACCTAGCTCTGACTGAGGAGCAAGCGGTATTACTCGCGAAATTTCAGCAAGAGTACCAAAAAGCTTGTGGCTAGAAGACAGTTACACCTAGGAAAGTGAGAAACATAATGGCAAAAGTAAACCAAAATATTATTAAAGCGCTTGAAGATGAGCAGCTTAAAACAGACGTACCTGCATTTGGCCCTGGTGATACAGTGGTTGTACAGGTAAAAGTAAAAGAAGGTGCTAAAGAGCGTCTACAGGCCTTTGAAGGTGTTGTAATCGCTAAGCGTAATCGTGGTCTTCACTCAGCATTCACAGTTCGTAAAATCTCGAACGGTGAAGGCGTTGAGCGTGTATTCCAAACGCACAGCCCTCTTATTGATAGCGTAACAGTTAAGCGTCGCGGTGCAGTTCGCCGTGCTAAGCTTTACTATCTACGTGAGCGTTCTGGTAAATCTGCACGTATTAGAGAAAAACTTAACTAATACGCGCTGTTTATCAACGCAAAAAAACGGGTTGCATCCTTCGGGTTGCAACCCGTTTTGGTTTTAGAATATTATTTTCTCAATTCTCAATTCTCAATTCTCAATTCTCAATTCTCAATTCTTAATTCTTAATTCTCAATTCCTCATTAGTAAAATTTCCGCTTTAGCCTTTTCTCAGTTAGCTGATCCTGTTAGTATTTATCGTATTGATTAGTTTACTTTTATGTAAATTTATATTTACGTTATTTGGTTTTTTAAGGTGGGACGAACGTGGCTGACATAAGTGATTTAGCACAGCTAAGAGAAGGTATAGATGAATGCGATGCACAACTTGTTGCCTTACTCGCTAAACGTAATAGTATTACGCAAAAAATTGGTGAGATAAAACAACAAACAGGCGCACCTTTACATGCACCTGCCCGTGAAGCAGAGCTATTAGCGGCAAGACGACAAGAAGCAATAAATCAAAATGTAAGCCCAGATCTCGTTGAAGATATACTAAGACGTATGATGCGAGAAGCCTATCAAAACCAACAAGCAAAACTTGCATGCGCAGCGCCAGAGCTTTCGCCAATTGTAATTGTGGGTGGTCAAGGCGCCATGGGCCAGTTATTTGCACAGCAGTTTATTCGCTCAGGTTACGAAGTTAAAATTTTAGATAAAGATCAGCAAAACGATGCTAAAAGTATTTTAAAAGGTGCCAAGCTGGTAATGATTAGCGTACCTATTAATGCATTGGACGCTGTCGTTGCTAAGTTACCTAAACTAGATGAAGACTGTTTACTAGTTGATATTACATCGGTAAAGCAATCGCCTATTAAAGCACTAAAAACTGCGCACAGTGGCCCTGTGGTTGGTTTACATCCTATGTTTGGGCCTGATATATCACACTGGGTAAAACAAACAGTTGTTGTATGTGAAGGGCGAGAACACCAAGCGGCAAAAGGTTTGTTACAGCAGTTACAAGTATGGGGTTGTCAGCTTGTTGAGCTTGATGCTAAAAAGCATGATGAAGCAATGCAAATTATTCAGGTAATGCGCCATTTAACGACATTTGTGTACGGACAATTTCTAGCAAAACAAAGTCATACACTAGAAGAATTACGTAGCTGCTCGTCACCTATATATCAATTAGAACTGATGATGGTAGGGCGTTTATTTGCGCAGTCGCCTGAGCTTTACTCAGATATTATGCTAGCACAATTCGATGATGTAGAAACCTTACTTGCACAGTACCAAGATACCTTCGCAAGTACGTTAGCAAAATTAAAAGCGGGAGATAAAGCAGCGCTTATTGATTCTTTTGCTGAGGCTAAAGTTTACTTTTCTGACTCGACAGAACACTTTTTAACGCAAAGCAGAAGCTTATTAAATAAAGCGAATGATTCAAAAGTTTTAGATTAATATTTGTTATACCGTTTGCTTAAGTATGGGGATTTAATTCGTTAAATTGCTAAAATATTTATGCAGACGGGTACTAGTTAACGAAAAAGGGCCGATATCGGCCCTTTTTGATTTGTAAAATTGCTTATTAAGTATTAACGCTTACTGCCTGTAGTGACTCGCTTTGGTAGCATCCTAAAATACGTACATATTGGGTGTGCTCTTTAAGTTCTTCTAGCGCTTCTTTTACTTGGCTTTCAGCTAAGTTTGCTTCTAGGTCAACATAAAAAACTTCTTCCCACGGATTGCCCGGAGTAGGGCGAGATTCAAGTTTTACTAAATTAATCTTATGCTGCTTAAAAATCATTAACGCATCGGCTAGTGAGCCCGCTTGTTGTTTTGTCGACATGATCAAACTAGTTTTAGTTGGAATTTGGTTAGACACTTGTAGAGGCTTACGTGCAACAACAATAAAGCGGCTATGGTTTTCGCTTTGATTAGCTAGGTTTGATTTAATAACCTCAAGCCCTACGTTTTTCCCCGCTTGTGCAGAGCCAATTGCAGCACTGTATGGAGTGTTCAGAGCTGATTGTAGCGCGCTTGATGTTGAGTCACATGTTTCGTGTTGTAAATCACCTAAGCCCTGTAAAAAACGGCTGCACTGCGCAAATGGTTGTGGGTGTGCAAATATTTTTGTTAGTTGACTAAGTTCAGTATCAGGGTTGGCGAGTAAGCAATGCTCTACACTGTGAGTTACTTCTCCAACAATAGACACTTGCGCGTGCTGTAATAAGTCAAACACCTCGTTAATACTGCCAGAGCTTGTGTTTTCAATGGGTAATAAACCAAAATCAGCTTGTCCGTTTTCTACTTTACCTGTTATTTCGTCAAACGATGTACAGCCAATTTCAACTAATTTCCCCGGGCGGCGGCTAAAATATTTATGGCATGCTAGTTGGCTATAAGAACCCTGACCACCTAAGTAAGTTACACGGTGTGTTTCACTAAGGGCATCTGGATTCAGGTTTTTTTGTAGCATTGCTTGTTGGTGTAAAACTGAGTCTTCCAAAATAGTTTGAAAAACATTATTCACGTAGTAAGCATCCAAACCTAGTGATTTACCATAACCAATCAGTTTCTCTAAAAGTGCGAGTTCACGTGCTTCATCGCGAATTGGCTTGTTGTTAGCAATTTTATACTCAACCACACCGTGGCTAATACGACGACGTTTAGCTAATAACACGAGTAAATCGGAGTCTATTTCATTTATATCGTGTCTTAGTGCATTTAATACATCATTTGTCATTTTGGTATCCTCATTCCAAAAGTAGGCTGTTATTACACAGCAAAAACAAAAAAGCCTCCCGGTTGGGAGGCTTTACTATTCGATTGATTTTATCTCACAAACAGGGAAGCCTCTTCTATATAAAGAAGCTAAAAAACGAAAAAAAAGTGCGAGAGATAAATATGTTCATGCAGTTAATGTATGGAGAGTTGCTACCAATGTCAATAAAGATCTAAATAAGCTTAGAGTACTATTTATTTCCCTATATTAGTTTTTATAGAAAGTTTACAAATAATTTATAAATATGAATGCGGATCTGGTATATTTCGTTAACTGGTTCAAATAATAACAATTATTAATAATTAAGGTTGACCCGTGGTTTACAGACGCCCTCCATCGCGTTTTGGATTGAATTCTTTAAGTGTAAAACTATCGCTACTCATATCTGCTATTTGCTTAATAGCTGGGGTATGTGCGGCTGCCTTAATGCTTAAATCTGAAGAGAAACAACTCGTTTTTGAAGAACACGAAGTTTTAAAAAGCTCGACAGATTTATTAGTGAAGCAATTTAATGAGCGCATTAAAACAAAAGTAAATATTGCTCAGCAAGCTAATAACGTAGTAACACAACAACTTTTTCAACCCAATTCACCAATTAATTTAAGCAATAAATCACAGTTACAATTTAATAGTGACGGTACGATTCGAAGTGCCTCTGCTGATGGTTTATCAGCAGCATTTTTACCACAGCAAAATTACTCTCCTTTTTATAAACGCCTATTTAATGATTCTGAGATGCTGTGGCGCATAATTTCTCCTACACTGGTACACGACTTTTTTAACTTTTATTTAATAACAGATGATGATTTTATTCGTGTTTCTCCCCCTAATTGGGCATTAAACGCACCTGCCGACTTTAGAGCAACGAATGGCTCAACTTATAAATCGATTAAAAGCACGCTTGAAACAGTAAGAGAGCCTGCATGGTCAAAAGTCTATTACGATACAGTATGGCGCAAATGGGTTATTAGCTTACTAGTGCCTGTTTATGTCGATAATGAGTTTTTAGGTGTGACGGGGAGCGATATTTCCCTCAACAAACTTATTTCGTTTTTACCTGTTGGTGATAAAGAAAAACACCTACTTGTGTTTGATAGTAAAGGGCAATTGTTAGCACACCCAGATTTAAATCCGACCTTACTAGCTGACTATGGTAGCGATAATAAAGCACTTGCTACTAACGAATTTGTAAACCCAGCGCTGCAGTCGATTATTGACGATGTAATTGCGGTGAAGTTACCTGAATACGCAAATTCGTTTGAAAAAAATGACGAAGCTCATATTATCAATATTCGTAAGATTGATGACTTAGATTGGTACATAGGGGTATATAAAAAGCGTTCATCGACGTTATCTGCATTACAAGATTTAAAACTGAAGTTTTTTGGTCTCTTTATTTTATACGCAATATTAGTTGCCTTATTGCTGCATCAAGCGCTTTATCAACTAGTCCTTCGCCGTTTACATACTTTGGTTTATGCAGTTACAAGTTTTGGCAAAGGTCAATTAACTACAGAATTCCCACCAGAAAACAAAGATGAAATTGGCACGCTTAATGGCTCATTTAGAGACATGACGGTAGAAATTCGCAAACTTATCGATGGCTTAAACCAGAGAATTACAGAAAAAGAAATTGCTGAAAAAGCAGCTAACCGTTTATCTAAAGCGGTAGCATTCTCGGGCACTGGGGTTGTGATCACCGATGAGAAATTTGTAATTGAATACGTAAATCCAAAAATGCTCGAAATGACAGGCTACCCAGAAAGTCATTTTAATAGAGCACCATTACTTAATATTATTGCCTCAGAAATGTCTATTTTAGTTGAAGATATAGACATAGATCTACGCAGCCGTAATTACTGGCGCGGTGATACATTAATTCAAGGCTTGAATAAAGAGCCAATTTGGGTGTCTTTAAGTGTTTCGCCAATTCGTGAAGAGGGCGGTGAAATAACCAGCTATGTAGCATCTGCACAAGACATTTCGTTTGTAAAAGAAAGCCAGCGTAAAATGGAGCAGCTTGCTTACTTTGACACCCTTACGGGCCTTGCCAACAGAACGTTTTTTAGAATGCAATTGCGTAAATCAATGGCATTAGCAGAACGCGGGCATTATGCATTTGCATTGTTTTACTTTGATTTAGACGAATTTAAACGTATTAACGATACATTAGGTCACGATGCAGGCGATCAATTATTAATTGAAGTGGCAAACAGACTTAAAAAACGTTTACGAGCCGAGGACACCATAGCGCGCTTAGGTGGTGATGAATTTGCCGTATTACTCAGTGGTATAGAAAGCCAAGCTCACGCGACTGATGTTGCCAATACAATTCAAAAAACACTGAATGTGCCTATAAAACTAGGTAGTAATGAAGTTATTGTGAGCGCGAGTATTGGTATTACAATGGCTCCGTACGATAGCCTAGAAGAGGATCAGTTATTAAAACATGCTGACTTAGCAATGTATGAGGCAAAAGCAAAAGGGCGTAATACATTCCATTTTTATAGCCAAGAATTGAACGCAGCTGCTAATGAGCGTTTATTTATTGAAAATGAGCTACGTATAGGACTAAAAGAAAAACAGTTTGTAGTTTACTACCAACCTCAAGTTGATAGTCGTACTCATCAGGTCATTGGCTATGAAGCGTTATTAAGATGGTTCCACCCAACTGAAGGCGCAATCCCTCCAGATAAATTTATCCCTATTGCAGAAGCGACAGGCCTTATAGTTGAATTAGGCGAATGGGTGCTTCAAGAGTCTTGTGATTTTGCCGTAAGATTAACAAAGCAAGGCTTAGAAAATAATATATCGATAAACTTATCGGCTCGCCAGTTCAAAGACTCAAGCTTAGTCTCAACACTGAGTAAAATGATAATTAGGACGGGTGTTTCGGCTAAGCGCCTTCATTTAGAGCTGACTGAAAGTATGCTAATGGGAAATGTAGAAGCTGCAATTACACAACTCCACGAGCTTAAAGCCTTAGGTATATCTATTTCTATTGATGATTTTGGTACTGGCTATTCGTCACTCAGTTACTTAAAACGATTCCCGGTTGATATATTGAAAATTGACCGTTCATTTGTAAAAGATATCCCTGAGGATACAAATGATATGGAAATCACTGCCGCTATTATTGCCATGGCGCAAAAGTTAAAGCTAGACGTGGTCGCAGAAGGGGTTGAGACAATAGAGCAGATGCAGTTTTTACAAAATAATAACTGCTTCATTGTACAAGGCTATTATTTTAGTAAACCAATTGCTGAGCACGAACTGCCAAAATTGTATGAAAGGTTAAATGAACTCTCAAATAGCGAAGTAAGTAGTTAATAAAATAGCGGGTTAACCACCCGCAATTTTAACTTTAAATTTTAACGCTTCTAAAATGGCTTTTAGTTTATCGCGGTCATCACCTTGCACTTCAATAATGCCTTCTTTTACTGCGCCGCCTTGGCCCATTTTGCTTTTTATAGTTTTAGCTAACTTTTTTAAATCATGATCTTTTGGATCAATGCCTACAACTAACATTACGCCTTTGCCTTTGCGTCCTTTTGTTTGACGCTCAATGCGAATAAAACCATCTTTAAAAAGCTTAGCTTCTAACTCTTTTTCTGGTTTTGGCTGGTCAATGCGCCCCGTACTTGTTGAATATACTAAGTGACTATCACTCATACCTTACCTTTATGGATAAAAATTAATTAAATATTGGCGTAAATGATAGCAAATTTGAAGTTGTGTGTTTTTCTTTTTGCTAAATACTTTTAACAGGTTATATTTAGTTCAAAGGAAATATTATTGGAGTTTAATATGAGTTTAACTAAGAATGAATCAGTCGATGGCACTACATTAACAATACAAATCAAAGGTAAATTTGACTTTAATTTAGTGCAATCTTTTCGCCAAGCTTATGCTCAAATGAGCGAAAAAACAGTAAAGGTTATTATCGATTTAAGAGAGACTGACTACATGGATAGCTCAGCACTTGGCATGTTACTTAACATGAAAAAAACAATTGATAGCCAAGTGAAAACTATTGAAATAAGCAATTGCCAACCTCAGCTTAGAAAAATTCTACAAATTTCACGTTTTGATAAAAAGTTTGATATTAGCTAATGATACATGTGTTAATTGTAGATGATCAGGCGCTCAATCGCATTTTACTAAGTAAAATGCTTGAGCAAGAGGGTTATAAAATATCAGTGGCTTATAACGGGCTAGATGCACTTAATGTACTTAAAAGAGAGCAAATAGACGTTGTTTTACTTGATGTTTTAATGCCTGTAATGGATGGTTTTGAAGCTGCTGAAAAAATAAAGCAGCAGTATAGTGAAGTTTACTTACCGATTATTTTTATAACCTCCTTAGAAGATCAAGCAAGTTTTGAGCGCTGCCTCGAAGTGGGTGGCGATGACTTTATTCATAAACCATTTGAAAAAGTTATTCTGCATGCAAAAATTAAAGCACATATTCGCACCAGAGAGCTGAGTAAAAAAGCAAACCAACAAAAGAAATTGCTTGAATATCATCATAATCAAATTGAACGTGAACACGAAATAATTGAGCATATTTTTAATAACTCATTAGAAAACCAAGGTAAGTTTAGAGAGTATTTAGATTTTAATTTATCACCGGCCTCTATGTTTAACGGCGATATGTTTTTAGTAGCGCAAAGCCCAATCGGTAATTTGTATTGCATGTTGGGAGATTTTACGGGCCATGGCCTTGCAGCAGCTATTGGTGCATTACCAACTTCTCGTGTGTTTTATACTATGGTACAAAAAGGCATGGCGGTTAACGATATTGCCTGTGAGCTAAATACACTACTGTACAACCTACTACCTGGGCATATGTTTTGTGCTGCAACCATTATAGAGCTTAGTGCATCAGGTAAAAGTGTTTCTGCATGGATGGGCGGCTTACCCGATGCCTACCTAATAGATAAAGACGGTAATGTAAAACAAACATTAGAATCGCAGCATATGGCGCTGGGGATTTTAGATGAACAAGAATTTGAATATGAAGTTATTCATTTTGAAACAAATAGTAATACACGCCTAGTATTAGCAACCGACGGTATTATAGAAACGGCAAACAAAGAGGATATATTTTTTGGGGAAGAGCGTTTTTTACAAACCTTAAAAAGTAAATCGATGATTAGTAGTGAAGACATAGTTGCTAATGTTACTAAGTTTGCAGATGGTACTAAGCAGCAAGACGATTTAAGCATTGTTTTACTAAACTGCCTGCCTTTAATTCCTGAGGAACAAGAGCGAGAAGCATTTTCTACTTTAGCTTTTAATTTGTCTTTGAGCTTAAACTCAGAGCAAATAAAAAAAACAGACCCCGTTTACGACGTCGTTAATATTTTAAGCAGTGTTGAGGGGCTAAATACTCATCGTTCTAATATATTTTTACTGTTGTCTGAGGCTTATAACAATGCGCTTGATCATGGTGTATTAGGACTTAACTCAGAAATTAAAAAACAAGAAGACGGCTTTTTTCGATATTACGAGTTGAGAGAGGCAGCCCTTGCTAAACTTACAGATGCCATGATTATTATTGATATGCGCTATTGCCCCGACACGCTCAGTTTATATTTTATTATTTGTGATTCAGGCCGAGGGTTTAGTAGTAAGCACGATGAGTTGGCAAAGGCTAATAACGAATTTGGCAGAGGGGTGTCTTTATTAGAAGAAATAGCCGAAAAAGTCACTTATAACGCCAGTGGTAACCAAGTTGAAATGTGCTACAAGTTGAGCTAGCTCTGTAAAAATATCCATGCTATTATTCTCGAAACTTTAGATGTATGGATGGCCAAATGATTTCTTCTTACTTAAAACAAGCACAACTTAGTGCTAATCCAGCTTTGATTTCAACAGAGCTTGAAAAGCTTGATCTACATTTAGCAAACACTGCTTTGCCTGATGTGTGTTGGGAGTATCAAATACCAGAGCTTGGCGAGGGCGGTGCATGTAGTTTATTTGGTTACTTACAAGATGAGCCATTCAAATTAACTGACTATATTAAAAATGATGAGCAAACACAGTTTAAGCTGGCTAATTTACAAAGTATTGTAAGCTACATTGAGCAGCAAACGGGCGTTGATTGGTATGGTATTTATCAATCAACTAATACCCCTGAAGGTAATCAACTATTAAAATTGGCTTATCATGGAGCGCCTAGTCGTCCGTTGTTTCCTTTAACGCAAGCATTTGCAGCTGGCAGTAACAACGTACAGGTTGCGCTATCTCACAAGGGCCGCATTATTAATAACGTTGAGGCGTATTTATCACAAGGTGGTGAATACTACACATGCGATCCTAAAGTTAAATCAGAAACCTGCCTACCTTTATTTAATGCACAAAATGAATGCGTTGGTATTGTAGATGCAGAAGCCTTTAAAAATGATTTTTTTGATGAAAAGACACTTGCCGTTTTAATTGCATGTTGTATTAAAATTCCTCACTTTCTAGTGTAAATAACGCTAGTCAATATGATGTGCTTTTATGTTAAGCTTAGCTTAACAGCTAACCCCTAAATAACGATAAGAGATAGCCAATGTTCTCAGTATTAAAACCATTACCAACAGATCCTATTCTTGGCCTTATGGCGGCCTATAAACAAGATACAAACCCTAATAAAATTGATTTAGGTGTAGGTGTCTACAAAGATGAGCAAGGCAATACACCGGTTCTTAAAGCGGTTAAAAAAGCTGAAGCGTTTCGTCTTGAAAACGAAATGAGCAAATCTTACATTGGTTTAGCGGGTAATTTAGATTACTGCCAAAAAATGGAGCAGTTACTATTAGGTGAGCATCAAGTATTACTAGCTAACCGCGTACGTACTGCGCAAGCTCCTGGTGGTACGGGTGCACTTCGTGTTGCAGCTGAATTTATTAAGCGTTGTAATACAGACGCGACTGTTTGGGTAACTAACCCAACATGGGCTAACCATATTAGCTTGTTTGAAGCTGCAGGCTTAACAGTAAAAGAATACCCATATTACGATTACGAAAATAAAGATTTATTGTTTGATGAAATGATCAACACACTTAAACAAGTGCCTAAAGGTGATGTGGTTTTACTGCATGCATGTTGTCATAACCCAAGCGGTATGGATTTAAACGAAACACAGTGGAACACGGTTGCCGAACTGGCAAAAGAAGTTGGCTTTACACCACTTGTTGATATTGCATACCAAGGCTTTGGTGCCTCACTTGAAGAAGATGCACGTGGCTTACGTATTTTAGCTGATGCAGTAGAAGAGCTAATTATTTGTTCTTCATGTTCTAAAAACTTTGGCTTATACCGCGAGCGTATTGGTGCATGTTCACTAATTGCAAAAGACAGCGCAACAGCAGATATTTCAAATTCTGTAATGCTAAGCGTTGTACGTAGTATTTACTCAATGCCGCCAGCGCATGGTGCTGACATTGTTAATACTATTTTAAGCAGTACAGAGCTTACACAATTGTGGCACTCTGAGCTTGATGAAATGCGTAGTCGTATAAATGGCTTACGTAGCTTAATTAAAGAAAGCTTAGCAACTAAAGATATTGCTCAAGACTTCTCATTTATTGAACGTCAAAACGGTATGTTTTCTTTCTTAGGTATTAATAAAGAGCAAATTGCTCGCCTACAAAAAGAATACGGCATTTACATTGTTGGCTCTAGCCGCGTAAATGTTGCAGGTGTTAGTCATTCAAATATTGAATACTTTTCAAATGCTGTAGCTGACGTTTGTAAATAAACGCAGTTAATATAAAAAACCGCACATCATAATGATGTGCGGTTTTTTATTATCTAAATTAAAACAAAAAGCAGCAACCTTTAACCGATAGCAGGAATAAGCCCCGCCATTTGCATAAACTGCGCAGCAATAATAGTTATGCCACATATAGCTGCTATACCAAGCCCAACATTTACACTTTTAACTTGGTAGCCTGTTTTATTTGATGTTGTACGCTGTTTATAAACCATTGCTACAGGCAAAAATATTGCCAGTACAACAAGTGCTATTGCAGCGTACCCTAAGGCCATAATAAAGCCTTGAGGATAAAACAATGCAAAGCCAAGTGGCGGAATAAACGTAATTAAGGCCGTTTTAATTCGGTCTGTTTTATTGTCACCCTTTTTAAATGCATCAGCAAAAAAATCAAATAACCCTAAACTTACTCCTAAAAATGATGTCGCAAGTGCTAAATCAGCAAATAACTTAACGGCCGTTGCCACACTTGGGTTATGCGCAATACTTGCCACGCTAGATACAAACCCATTAAGACCTTGGCTGTTGAGTAAATCAGCTTGGCTCATAATACCTTGGCTAAGTAGTTGCCAAAAAATATAAATGACTAAAGGTAGGGCGGCTCCAGCAATCATTACTTTGCGCAGTACTTTTATTTCAACACCAACATACTTAACAATAGAGGGGATAGATCCATGAAAGCCAAACGAAGTAAATATAACCGGTATAGCTGAAAGGATTAATCCTTGCTCTACGGGCATTTCTAATAAGTGCTTACCTTGTACATAAGGGGTAAGCATGTAAAACAAACTAGCTAACACAATAATTTTTATTGTAAATAACACTCTATTTAGTTTATCTACCTTGCTAGTGCCTAGCGTTACTACACTTGCAATAATAACAGCAAGGATTACAGAGCCAAACTGTGGGGCTATATCTACATCAAAGCCTATATTTATACGCGCTTGGAGTTGTGCACCACCACCTGCAATATAAGCAGCGCATAAAGCGTAAAATAAAAAAACCATCGAAAAATTCGCAATATATTGTCCGCGTTTTCCAAGCCATAATTTAGCCAATGTATTTAATGTAGCATCGCGTGGTGCATATTGGTGTAGCTCTAACATGAGTAGTGCGGTGTAGGTCATTAGTAACCAGCTAGCAATTATTAATGCAAGTGCAGTACTAAACCCAAGCCCGGCAGATGCAATTGGCAATGCCAACATACCCGCACCAATAGTGGTGCCTGCAACAATTAACATGCTTCCAGTTGTTTTATTTTTAAGCACTTAATTACCTTAATTATTATTAATATTGATGCACCATATAACTAGTTGCTCAAATCTCAAATAGTTTTGTAATAAAAGAGCGGTATTAAAATGTAACTTACAATTTACAACTGTATTTATTAAGGACTTTAGTGTTTAAAAAGTACTAAAACACAGTAGTGAGCGTATAATTTATTCTTTGTTTTATTGATTCATATAAAGCGTAGGGATGGCACGTGCCAGTTAAAGTATCGTATTTTTTAATGGTTCTTATATGGTCCACTACACCACTGGGTATCGTGTGGAGTAGTGAAACTGTATCGCCAACACTTGCTGTGTTAATGCGGATGCTGGTGGGACTATTGTTAGGTGGCTTAATTGTTGCCATTACAAATATTAGAGTGCCTTGGAGCAAAAATGCATGCTTACTTTATTTTTATTCGAGTATAGGTATTTTTGGCGGTATGTTGTTGAGCTATATGGCAGCTAAAACAGTCCCTTCTGGTATTATTTCGCTTATGTTTGGCCTTGCACCTATTTTGTCGGGGTTGCTTGCTCAGCAATTATTAAATGAACCTAAATTTAGCCCGATTAAATTAGTTGCGTTAGCGTGCGCCTTAATTGGCTTATATTTTGTTAGTTATAACCAAGTACAAAACTCGCAAACTCAAGGGCTCGGGTTGCTTTATGTGTTTATGGCTGTCTGCTTTTTTAGTTTAAGTGGTGTGATGATCAAACGTGTACAGATTGCGATTCATCCTATGGCAACAACATTTGGTGCCTTAGTTTTTGTAACCCCACTCTTTTTTATTGCTTGGTGGTTATTAGATGGTGAGTTGCATATACAAAACTGGAGTGCAAAATCATTGTGGGCTATTGGTTATCTAGGAATATTTGGATCTTTAGTAGGGGCTTTGGCGTATTTTCATGTGCTGCAAAACCTAAATGCAAGCACGGTATCACTTACTACACTTATAACTCCTAGCTTTGCGTTAGGCTTGGGAGCTTGGCTAAATAATGAGTCATTAAGCCAAGAACTAATAATTGGTGCGGTTATTATTTTAATTAGTCTAGGTTTTTTCCAATTTGGTGATAAGTTTTTAAAGCGAAAGAAAGTAAACACAAATTAGCTTTACTACATTTTTTCAATTTAGTGATAAGTTTTAAAGCGAAAGAAAGTAAGCGCAAATTAGCTTTACTACATTTTTTCAATTTGAATAATTAAACGACGGTTTTTGTCTCGGCTTAAAATGTTATCGTTATTATCAACAAAGCGTTTTTCGCCTAAACCGGTGGTTTGTACTTTTGTTTCATCAACACCCAAGCTCACCATATAATCTTTTATAGTTTTGGCGCGCTTGCGCGATAAATCTAAGTTATTCCAGCGTCCGCCATAACTATCGGTGTATGAGTCAATACTAATGGACTCTATGCTTGCATCATTTTTTAAATACTCAGCAATCTTATCAAGACGCTGTTGCGAGGATTTAGTTAATTTACTGCTGTTAGATTGATAGTTCATTACAGTAAACGAAATATCTTCAAAGCTGTAAGGGAGTAGCTCATCACGGCATTGTAAAAAAGCCCAGTAAGCTTGTTTAAAGTTTACGCTCGATATACCAACGGCAATTTTATCGGCACTGTTTTGCCAGTCTTGATAATAAAAAGTAGGGTAGTAGCCTTTTTCAAGCTCGGTAAGCATTTCCCATGCGGTTTTATTGCCTAGCTCGCCATCAAACTTTTTAAGTAATTTCATATTTGCAATATCGCGAGCGGGCAATCCTGCACGCCATGTAGGTGGCACTGCTTTTAAACCTGCAATTGCATAGTTATCTGGGCGTACAACCATATCTAAATTAAATGTTAAGTTTTTATTTTTACTTGCAGAAGCTTTAAATATAGCTTCACCGTAATAAGGAACTTCATGATTTAATTGGCATTGTAAGCGCGTTGTTTTAACGACTTCCCAGTTGGAGTTGTCTTGGGTTGCTGTGTATTGGCGCATAGCAGCTTGCGAGTGAGTACTGCAAAACACCGCACTTATACTAAGGCTAATAAATAACAACTTATACTTCATGGTGCTCTCCAGCTATCCGGGAATGCCAATAATTTGGCAAATTAACGACTGCAATGATTAGTTTGTTCTCTGTATAACTAACTTATAAGTTAAAGCAAGTTATGTGCCTACAATTTTAAAGCAATAAATACTTAAATCCCCTAGCCTAGGGGGCATCAATTTTGACATAATAGTCAGCTTACACGTATAAACAAAGAAGACTATGGCAAATACTGAGCAAACACCTTTCGCAAAACGCTTTCGTGGATTTTTTCCTGTTGTTATTGATGTTGAAACTGCAGGTTTTAACAAAGAAACAGATGCCTTGTTAGAAATAGCAGCCTCTGTTTTAAAAATGGATGACGAAGGACTGCTCAGCATAGATCATACTGTTCATTTTCATGTTCAGCCATTCGAAGGCGCTAATATAGAACAAGCAGCCATCGACTTTAACGGTATAGACCCGTTTTCACCATTACGTGGCGCAGTACCTGAAGATGAAGTAATTAAAGAAATATGTAAAGTAGTACGCAAAGCGCAAAAGGCTGCTGGGTGCCAACGCTCAGTTATTGTGGCGCATAATGCCGCATTCGATCATGGCTTTTTAAATGCAGCAATAGAGCGTAATAACATTAAGCGTACGCCATTTCATCCCTTCGTAAGCTTTGATACAACATCTTTAGCGGGTTTAGCGTTAGGGCAAACTGTATTAGCAAAAGCATGTAGAGCGGCTGGTATCGAGTTTGATAACAGCCAAGCGCACTCAGCGCTTTACGACACAGAACGTACAGCTGAGCTTTATTGTTTAATAGTAAACCGCTGGCAGCAATTAGGTGGTTGGCCATTAGCGCCACTAGATGACGCTGATGTTGAAACTGAAAATGACGAAGAAACTAAAACGTCTGAGTAATTTTACCCTCAGTTAGCTTAACTAGGTGGGGCGGGTAAATACGCGAAAATTGTTTAGAATCTTTCGCTATTTTAAGCTCCACACCAGGGTGCATTAATTCATTTACTTTTAAACGACTGCTGGCAAGTAATTGCACTATTTTTTGCTTAATAAGTAGTTTTTGACGATGAATATGCGTAGAGCGTATTTTTATATGCTTTTCATTTTCAGTTATCTTATTCATGAATTGCTGACGCTGAGCAGCCCCCGCAATTTTACTTGCTTTTTCACGAGCCTGTTGTAAAGCGGTTACTTTAGTCGCAAGTACTTTTTCAAAATCGGTTATTTGTGTTTGCTTTTGGCGAAGCTCAAACCAGAGCTGCGCTAAAAATACGCGTGTTTTAGTACCGGCTGGCGCGCCTAGTTCACCCGTTTCAATGCGCATAGCATCTAAAATATTACCGCCAATAATTTTACCTCGCGGGTCATTTGCTTTGCCTACACGTATTAATCGCCTAGCACTTAAATCACAATGTAGAGCTTGGCGTTCAATAAATAAATCTTGTTCGGATTTAATATTGCAGTACTGGGCATAACCAATCGAAATAGTTCGTTGAGCGGTTATACAGCACGTAAATGCTTCCTCGCCTTCACGTTTTCGGCCAATTGCGCCAAGCATAATGGTTACCGCACTTTTACTTTCAACAGTTCCTGATTCTACAAAACCAAGTACCGTAATATCACCGTTGGCTTTTACACGCATGCCGTCTTTAATATCGCCAGTAATAATTACGCTACCATCAAAATCAACATGGCCTGTACTTACATCTACGTTATCAAAGCATAAAACGTCATCTACACGCATACCACGGGGTAGGGCAACGGGCACACCTTTGCAGTCGGCAATAAGCATATTAGGATTATTAGGATCTACTTTTGTACCTTCGAAAGGCTGGAGTTGGTGATCTTTACCTGGTTTTGCACTAATTGAATCGCCAAATACCGTATAGCCTTCTTCTCCAGGTGTAGCTGCAATACGCTGCATTAAGGGAGTGCCAGGTTTTACGGTGATAATAGCGCCAAGGTTTTTCATATCAACCTTACCGCCTTCTTTAGCTTGTGGGCTAAGTACTCGGTCTTGAGCTGTTGAGCATAAACGTACAAATTTGGCATCGCTGCCTTCTTTTGGATTGCGCCCATGTGCAATTATGGCACTGTAAGAGCTTCCTGCTGTTTGCTCAAACTGCTGGCCTAAAAAGGTATCAAGCGCACGAGGGCTTATTCCTTTTTTAACACCTGCATCAGCAAGTGCTTTTTGCGCGCCTTCCATAGACATAAGTGCGCCACCTTTAGCGGTAGTTAATGTTGCTTCTGCGACCATGTTTTTTTCATCAATATTAATGATAAGCGACGCATCTACAGCTCTAGCAACGACAAGCGATACTTCCTGATAATTTTTAGTTGGCGCAAAAAGCTTTCCAATATTGGCAATGACAGCTTCGTACTCACTAAACTCAGATTGCTCTAGCATTTGCGTTAACTGAGTACTTGTAACAGGAAAACCACTATCAATAGGGTGACTTTCTAAAGAGACAAACCCTGTACTTTTATCAAATGAAAAAACCGACATTTATTAATTCCCTACTCTATGCCTGTTATTATTTTTATTTTTTACAACTAAAGGTTTAGAAATAGCAAAAACCTTAACTCCTCATTTTAACACAGGTTAAACACATTGTTAAGTAAATGTTTATATAGGCTTGCATAAACTAAATTTTGGTTACTTAACACGCGATTGGCACATACAATTAAAATAAAGCGTTACTAGGCCTTGAGTATCAGTACTTTACTCAGTTATACTGTTTGCACGCTCTGAATTGAGTTACTAATTCAGGGGCTGATTAGGATTCGACGGAATTCAAGAAGCCCAAGGTGCATGTCGAGGTGCGGTTTGCCTCGTTAAACAGCCGCAACCTAAAGTAATCGCAAACGACGATAACTACTCTCTAGCAGCTTAGGCTGGCTAGCGCTCCTTCCATGTATTCTTGTGGACTGGATTTTGGAGTGTCACCCTAACACCTGATCGCGACGGAAACCCTGGCCGGGGTTGAAGCGCTAAAACTAAGCGGCCTCGCCTTTATTTACCGTGTTTGTCCGGGACTTAAAGGTTAATTAAATGACAATACTAAACATGTAGTACCGACGGTCGAGGCTTTTCGGACGGGGGTTCAAATCCCCCCAGCTCCACCAATAAAGGTTTTTGAAATCGTTATTCGAAAACCATAAGAAACCCGCAAATTTGTTAACCCAAATTTGCGGGTTTTTTTATGCTTATAATTTAATTATTAATGATCGTTTAACGTTTGTGGCAACTAAGCTTTAGCTGTTATTTCAGCGTTTTACAGTGCAGTAAATAAAACAGATATTAACTTGCCAAAAGGGCAGTGTAGCCATGTTCTAAGGCATACTTTCGCAAGTCATTTTATGATGAACGGAGGTAATATTTTGGTACTACAGCAAATACTGGGTCATGCAAAGATTGAGCAAACCATGGTTTACGCGCACTTTGCACCAAGTCATTTAGAAGATGCAATTAGGTTAGGGCCTAAAGTTGGCTTTTAAAATAGATATAACAATAACTTGACAGTACTTTGTATTGAAAGCTAAATAAAATTGTGATCATTTTTAAAAGACAGGCCACTGCATAGAAGTTATATAAGAGCTTCTATGCATAATGTTTGTAGCTATTTTTCAAGTACTACAGGACCAAAATTTCTATAGCCAAATGAATACGAACGAATATTATCGAGAAGCAATTTAGCATTAGGTGGAAGGTCTTCTCTAAAAATACATTCTATAAGTTCCTTTATCAAATCCATATAATGATATGCGAAACATGGGTGTGTGAAAGCTGTGAGTACGTCTGACCGAAATATTTTTTGTGTGTAAACGGTTAATGATTGAGTCTTCGATTGCCATTTAAAGGGGTAAGTTCCTTTATCATCGTCAGTTAAAGTATCTTTGGGGATAATGTAACTGGTTCCATGAGCTGCGACATTCCTAAGTATAAAAATAGAGTTTATTCCCGACGTTTTTTCTTTATCTAGGATGCCATCGAGGTTGATCCCTAAATATTCTTTATACTGACGTTTTAGCTTTTCCCACCCACCTTGAAATTCGACCTCTTCTTGAAAACGCTTAAGTAAGTCATATGAACGAGTTAATACTAAATATTCAGACTTAGTAGCATTAGCTCTGGAATGCTCTCCTAAGGATTCGGAGTTACGTTGGATCATTTCACAAAGTAGAGAGCGAAGGCTCCCTTCTAAAATTGCTGCATTCATATTCATTAAAGCCAAATTTAGCCCTATAAATGCCCCATTAAGCTCATGTTTGTCATAAGAAACAGAGAAAATATCGTCCACATCAGGCATTCGTGCTTTTTTCTTAATTGTGAGTGCAAGCTCATCATATGCATATAGTAGATGAGAAGGTGTGTTCATCTGCATGAAAGTAAATTGATTTTTTTCCATTTTAACGCCTAGGTATATGAGGAGTTAGATTTAGCAGTTAGCATTATTAAATCGACAAGATTAAATATATGCCCCATGAATTAGAATAATTGACCATTAGTTGTGATATCAAACAACTTCTATCTCATGAAATTCAATTCCAGTAAAATTATGTTTTTTAACTAGAGAGTAAAAACTATTTTTTGCATCTGTAGTTATATAACTCAAACCAGTTTCTTTTGTGCGAAACAAAGCCGAATTTTCTACTTTCGACTTGTCTATAACTAACCGCTTAAACGGCTTTATCATTTTGATTTCACCCCGTTTATTATAATTATGCTCAGTAAGCTCATGGTTTATAGCATCTTCAAAGCCAATGAGGTTTAGCGCGTACCAAGTTTCACCATTTAAATCGCAATTAAGATACTCAATATTGTCTCCTAAACTAGGTTCCATTATTGCTTTAACTTCTTTTGATAAAACATAAGAAGTAGAGCCTAATCCAGCAATATCTGGTATTTGAAGTGCTGCATTTTTATTATGTTCATCAATAAGCCAATTAACTCCCAGAGTGCGCCAATTATTTTTCATGGAATGACCATCAAAAAGTAATATTTGACCTTCGGTTAATTGCATCGTTTGCTCGAAACCTGTTTCATTGAGGTAAAGATATAAATCAGGATTTATATTAAAACCATATGCTTTATTAAAACTTTTCATATTATTAAACCTGAGTTCCACTTAGTTTTGTATGGATTGGGAATTCACTATCTTCAAGGCCATCTGAAATTTGACGTAATGCTTCAATTATCCCTCTATGGCCCATTCCTTTGTTTATTGACTGGTCAAGAAGAAACTCTACATTCAAATAATATTTTGTCGTATGGACGGTAGTGTGTGCATATGCGTCAGGCATTGATTCCATAGGTACGTGAGCTTTATGTAAGGGTAAGTATACGCCATTAGCTTCATGATCAATGTCAATGCCAAATGCTGCTAACCTCATACGTGAACGAGCTGCACGCATAGCATTCCAAGAGACAATATGGTGTGCTGCTGTATTTTTGGGAAGCTTTCCTCTACCAGCTTTAGCCATATTCTCAGCTAGCTTTTTGGAGTGGCTTCTCATGTGCTCCCATTGAATATGACGAGAATACTTCAATTCATCTTCTGTAATTATACCTTTTTGATAGCGGGTAGAGTCAGTGACTACATTACGATAATAAATTGCAAAAGCTTGTGATTTAGCTTTTGCTTGGACGGGGTCGCCTGTAACAGCTAGTATGTCTTGCTCTAACTCTTGGACAGTAACTTCTTCATACTCTTGACGCATTACAAATTCCTTTTAAAAAATAGTTGTTGAATTTAATAAAGTAAATACTAAAAACAATGTCCATATGATGCCCAAATACAATAGATTAGACAAGACTATATAAGGTACTATAAGTAATTAACATCTTGATTATCAATTAAGTTGTTGTTTTTATTGGTTGCATGTAACAATCGAGGCTTTTCGGACGGGGGTTCAAATCCCCCCAGCTCCACCACTTTAAAACCGCTGAAAGCTAGTAAATACGTAGCTTTCAGCGGTTTTTTCACATCTACAACCCTCTATAACACTCTACAAAATACACAAACTCTACACACCAGTAAATACGGGCTATTTGGCTCAATTGTACATCTTATGTTTTCACTGCTTTTTCACAAAAATACACAAAATATACACACGGTTTTTGTGTGATAAACCATTAAATAATTTTATATAACAGCCTTTTATTAGGTCTAGGTAGCACCATTTTAGATAGAATTTCGTACGAGCTAATAAATGAAGGTTTATTGATTGCCACCTCATCATTAATTTTGATTAGGGCGAGTTTTTGAAAATACTTAAAGTAATTAGGCTAAGAATTTAAAACCCTAATTAATAAAGTAGTTAATTTTAAAGCTCAAAATTTATCGCTTATAAAGCCTCTTATAATCAAACATTATTAAGATTTGTACTGGAAAGCCATCTTTGCTCACAATTATTAAGAAGAGAGCTGTTTGAAAAACCTTTACTATGCTTAGAGTGAGATTTTAAGCTGCAGCTTAGTAGCTCTTGATGCCACTAAAGCGAACTTCTGCTTGGAGCGATATATAGTCATTCAGGTGAGTCGTCATTAACTTAGTAAGAATAAGAGGAAATTTTCCTCTTTTTTACATTTTTATATAAGCTACAGGAAGCTTAATATTTATAGTTGGCAATAACTTAAACTGTTTTTTATTAATATTATTTCATAAAATAAGGACGCTTTTGCGCTAAAATGGGGAAAGTGTCCTTTGATAAGTTGTCAGTTTATTAAGGGATAGCATGATAGTCGAGGTTACTAAAGGAATAGACCACTACAAAATAAATTTGAATGAATTAATTTGTTCATGTGGTTCTAGTTATTTGAATGAAAAAGTATCAAATTTATCGTGGATGTGTCCGCACATAGCATTAGCAATTAAAAAAAATACATCTACACTTCAAAGTCTTCACCCTAAGTTTAACGCTTATATCCCTATTATTAATCAACATGCGCAATCTAATACAGATTATGACTTACCTAATATCAAACACCTTTATAGTTTTATTGATGAAGTTCCTATTACTTTATTTGAAAGCTGTTATGATTTGGATAGTAGGGCGCATGAATTTTTACGTGTATGTATAAATGACTTTGTTTATACTGTTTTTTTGCCAGAAATGAAGTGGTGTATCAATGCGGATATGATTGACAACCCAATTTCCGAAACTGACAAAACTAAAGTTGAATTGTATATTTTTGAGAACATTCAAACTAAATATTATTCTCAATTGAAAAGAATTGTACTAAAAAACACTGACGTTCTTACCAGCATTAAAGTAAATAAAAGTGGAATAAAGTTTTTAGGAGTCAGTGAAAATCACCACGATGACTTCAATGTAAGTACAATTATTAGAGAACCTTCCATAAAAATAAGGTTGAACTTAAATATTAAAGGGTGGGAATTATTAAAAGGAAGTAAAGTTGCTTATTATAGCCCAGTTGAGAATAAACTTGAATTTAATCATAGAGCTTTAAGTATATTTGAGAAACCACTTTTAGAATGGTGTAAGATGGTTTCTTCTAACTTTAATAGAATCTATAATCTCGAAAACTAACAGAACTTCAAACGGAAAAAATACACGTTACTAATGTTCGCTGATGGCACTTTCCTGAAGTTTGACTTGGGCTAAATAGCCCTTATTAAGTAGCAGGGGTAGGTTAGCTGAGTAGAAAACGTATCAAGCCCATATCCACCCCTTCAGCTGTATTTAACTATGCATTGTGCTCTCTTTCATACTCATCGATAAAATTACCATAATGCTGATAGAGTGTATTGGGTGAAGAGTGCCCCATAAGTTTCGATACCTTCCAGTGGTTTGCACCTTCAGAAATCAACTGAGATGCAAACGTGTGCCTCATCTGGTAGGGGTAACGGTACTGTACACCACAAGAGTCTAGTAATTTTATCCATCTATTTTTTCTAAACGAATCTTGGTTCCAAACCCTTTGCCGAGAATTTAAAAATAGGTATTCAGAGTTATGTTTTTTCATTTCTATCGCTAATAGATCACAAACATCTTCTGAAATAGGAATTTTTCTTCGGCCGGCTTTTGTTTTGGTTGCCTTAACTATACCGTCAACAATAGCTTCGTAAATTGACACCTGTTTTGTTTTTAAACATACGTCAGCTTTTTTTAATGCAACCCACTCACTAGAGCGAATGCCTGTGTTGAATACAAGGCTTACAATTGCTCGTATTGTCCCAGATGAACCGTTTATTATCCTAGCCTTTTCTTGAGGTGTGAATGGAATTACATTTTTATGTGCACCTCTTAAATCTATGTTGTTTATTTTAGGTAAATATTCCCCTATGCGGATATTTTTAACAGGGTTTGATTTTATTAATTTATCGATCACAGCTCGATCTAGGCAACAACGTAAAAGTGAAATCCGGTTTGATAATGTTTTTCTCGATACAGTTGATGTTTCGATTAAATTTACAACATCAATGCTCTCCAATTCGGAGACATTACAATCCCATAATGCTTTTAATCCGTTTTTAGCTTTCTTATACCCAGTAATTGTTGATTTTTCTAATCCCCTGACTATTCCCCTTTCAATATATAGGTCCATGTACTCAACAACTTTTGCGTCGTTTGGGGTAGTTGTAAAAAGCTTTACTTTGTTAGATTTTGGAAAATGTGTGGAATAATCAAAAGTGTCATGCGCTATTTCATTTTTGATTTGGCCCAAAAAAAATCCTGCAGATTTTAGGCCTTGCTTATTAGGTATGAATGGTACTTTTTCTCTACATAAAACACCTTTGTAGGTGAAGGTGAGTTGGAATGATGTTGCTTCACCTTTTGAGTTGTAACGAATTACCACGCCCGAAGGGGGCTTAATTTTTTGAGTTTTTAATAGCATTTTAGAGTTATCACTTTAATATTTTAATCTTATATATTTTATCCATAAAATACTGTATTTTAAGGATTCTTTGCTGCGAAGTTCAGCCCAAAATCCTTTAGTAACTAAATCAACCCCCCTTGATTCTTAACCCATTCAGTTACACTATTTAGATCAACCCAACGTTCTCTAACGCCTTCAACTTTATAAAAATGTTTGCCTTCTATCCACGCACCTCTCTGGATTCGAGATTCTACGGCTTTTTTACTTTCACCTGACTCTTCGCAATATTTGCTGATTAGTACTACGTCTATCATTTAAACCTCTTAGAAATGTATTTGATTTTTTAAAAAATTCTCAACCTTTCTATCTACATATCGACATTTGAAAATTTTTTTTAAGTAGTTGAAGCAGTAAAAAACGAGGGAAAGTAAAAAAACAATAAAAATAAAATAACAATCACTTTAAAATCAATGCATTGTATGTTTTAAAAATATTTTGATTTTTTATCGATGCTATTAAAGTTTTCGGCGTTTCTAAGATCTATTGTGTGTGATTTGACCTTGATTAGGTGTGTATAGTTTAAAATATAACTCTGAGAAGATGCGGGAGGGTACGGGTAAAAGCTTATTATTGAGTTGAGTGTCTATGCAGTGACATAGTTAATTTAGCCACCCACTAAGAAAGCAATATTGCTTTCTTACAAATGAATAGGGGGGTTTTATGTAACCTACTAACTTTCTTTATTGTGTGACAGAACAAGTCTTATTAAAATTAGTGTCAGTACTATCGCTGGTATTATCCAAATATATTCCGCCATATATTCATCCTCAAGGTTGTACAGTCATATTCCAACATTAATGATTTTTATTATTTTTGCAAATTTAGCCAACATAAACGCAACTCTTCATTTTACCCACCGCATGGCCCTAGTTAAGTTCAGGACAATTAACGAGGACAAATCATGAAAAACACTAAATCTCAATTTATTCGCCAATACGTTCGAGCCAGTAAATCTCCGTGGGATGACTGTTCTACAATTTTATTGCTAGCAGATGTAGTTAACGAACAAGCGATGGAGCTAAATTTCAATAAATACATATATCTACATAGAGATAGCGTTGGAAAAATACTTGGTATTAGTATTTCAAATAGTATGTTAGAAAAAAATCCGAGTTTTGAGAATAGGTATTTAGAAGGGCACGATATGACGTTGTTTTTACTTATCTACATAGAGCAAATAACACAGTTTTGTGCGCTGTTCTCTGAGGAGTTCGAGCAAATATTTATGCAAACGCCAACGACATTTTTTGCAGCAGCAGAGAGTGATTGGGTCGATATTATCGACAATGCATAACCCTCCTAAGCAGACTTCGGTCTGCTTTTTTTATAAGAATTTTTCGTAAACCGATTTAAATACCCATGTCTGATTTTACTTAATAATGAGTTATCGATTTTGATAACAAACCACACAAGGATAGTGAAAACATGAAACATGCATACGTATCAACATTAGATTTTTTAAATTTATTACACACATTTAGCCGAGTAATCACCGCTAATGACCACCAGATTAACTTATTAGAATTACGCAGTGATAATGCGAATTTAGATGAGCTTTGGGAGGTTGTTGGCTCTGAAATTACAGCGAATAAAGAGCTAAATCAGTACGCTATGCGAAAACTCACCTACGAGCTTATGCATGCTCTGATCAGCGACCCAGTAGAGCGTGTGGAGCTGCCATGTGACTTCGAGGATGATGTTTATCCCTAGGGTCTAATTGAAAAAATTAACGATTGAAACTGAGGTCATAATGGTTATTTTCAAAATCAAAATAACAGCCTAATCATATCTCCCAAAATATGCCTGAATCATTATTTGCTGATTCGTTGCCCTAACTGCAATAGCGTTTAATAGGGCATTTTACTCAGTTACTGAGTATCAAACCTGGGAGGGGGTCCTGCGCAAATACAGGGTTTCGTTACGATGCCTCAAAAGCGAGGTCATTGTAATCATGTTTGGCAAGGCGTAGAGGTCAAATGCACAAGGGAGGTAGATTTATGTCTATCTCCCTTTTGCGTATTTCAGTAAGTCAGTTCACTCAGTAGTTTTATTACAAATGATAGTGGCGGGGTAAAAAAATAAAAAATAAAAAATAAAAAATAAAAAATAAAAAATAAAAAAATAATTAATTTATTTTTTAACCGTCAGAAATAAATTAATAAAAAATAGAAAGTGGCAAATGTGCCTTTATTTTTATTTTTTCTATTTTAATACTTTTAGAGGGTGTTATCTTATTGAAATTAAATGAAATATTTACTGTGTTTGTGGGCAATTTATATGTTTGTTGTGGCGCTTTATACGAAATGAGTGGGCAATTTATACGGTTTAGGAGGACACTTTACCGTGAATAAATAAAAATTTTATTTACCAAAAAACTTACCGAAATTTCTTTTATTGGTTGAGCCGCGGTTAGCATAACTGCATCAACTAGAAATAAGGTAGTGACATGAGCAGTAAAAATTCTCCAAAAATTGTTTTCGCCAATAAGCTATTACATGCGGGATATTCGCTAGAGATTAATGAGCAGCGATTAATAAATCTCGCGCTGTCTAAGGTTAATTCAAAAAAGCCTAACCCAGGAAAAATTGTGATTTATCCAACGGAATATGCCAAGTGTTTCGGCCTCAATAAAAGCAGTGTCTATGAGCAGCTGAGCGCAGCTGCAGAGTCACTAAGAGATAAATTTGTCACTATTTTAGATGATAAAGATGAAGCGTTTTCAATCCCTTGGGTGAGCAATACCACATACGAAAAGCTGAAAAACCAAGGGTCGTTTATTACACTGGAGTTTTCAGAAGCCATCGAGCCGTATATTTTTAATATAAAGGGTGATTTCACAGAGTTATTTTTTCATAACACAGTAAAATTAAACAACCTAGCATCATTTCGGCTCTACGCACTTCTAAATAGGGTGCGAAATTATAAAAATTACAAACGGAAGGGCGAGGTAGTTGTGAATTTTCAGTTGCCAGAGATGAAACAGAAATTATTTTTATCCGAATCATATGGAGCATGGCGGGATTTTAAAAATCGCGTACTGCTACCTGCTATTGAAAAAATCAATGCCCACACAGATATATGCGTAAAGTTTAAGCCAAAAAAAATGGGCAATTGTATTACTGCGATTGAGTTTGCGTACAGCACTCAATGCCCTAGTAAAAGTGAACATATAGCTAGGCCAAATCTATTTCGCCGCCCTAGAGTTAAAAAAGGGTCAGCTAAAGAGGGCGAGTGGGCTTGTGCAAACCTCACGTTATTAAGAACTTATGAGTTGTTAAAACAGAATCAAAATCCTACTTTTAAGCTGAAAAAAGCAGATGTAAGGCGTTGCGTGGAATATGCAAAAATCCTTGGTGACGATGAATCTAAGATTTTTTACTCTAAACAATTGAATAAAAAACAACCATAACGCCTTAATGTTTATACTACTGCATTACGAGTAAAACATTTTTTCAATTTCAGAGCATAGTTTAGTTCGGTATATTATTGAGGCACGCAGCAGCTCAGCATCACTTTCACTGAGAAGTGGTGCTCGTGTTTTTTTGTCAAAACGTTGCGGCATTTCCTCAAATAGCTGTTCGTGGAGTCGCTTAATGTCATCAAAAATTTTGACTGATTGGGAGAACAAAAAAATCTTACTGTAATCACGATTTTTTAACGAGGCCAAATATTTTAGCAAAATGGCCTGTCGTGCAGTTTTGTTTTTAAAAGAGTGCTCCACCTCAATAGCGGCTATTAAGCCATCAGGAAGTAACACAGCGCCATCCACAGTTCTTGCTGCGGATAGGCTGTTAATTCGTTGAAATTCAGGCTCGGTAATAAACCCCGTCCACATAGGTGCGTACGTTTCATCACTGTGATAATTATGTATACCGCGCAGCATGACAAATGCGTTAATCAGGTTATGCATTACATTATTTTGATTGAACTGCAGAGCAGGGTTTTTATTACTCCTAAAATGCACGTCAATGCCCATTAACTCCTCGGCAAATTTGGCAGCAGTATAGGTAGGCACATAGACGCGTCCGTCTGGACTGCGGTGTGTTTTTACCACACGCAATAGCCCATCTTTTTCTAGCCGGTTTAAATGCTCTAATGCGAGGCGATGATTGATGCCATATAACCAACGAACAATGCTTGGTGTAACGATAGAAAATCGTATCGCAATAAGCACCGAAAGCTTGGTTCTGTTAACCCCTTTTTGATGGTTATTTGCGCCTGCAAAATACCGCATATCAATATCAAAATAGCGAGGGTAGTGAGTATGAAGAGTGTTGTTCGTTTCCAAATTTATTGATGGTTGTTGTGTCATTTTCTAAAATCTTTCTGGCTAGTTAATTAGTAAAATTAACTAGTACCGCAACACAAAAATTATCATCATTTTAAAATTAAATTGCCGTTTTTCATTCCGAGAAGCTTTAACAGCATGCACGTAATGATTGCTGCGATAATAATCGCAACAAAAGCCGCTGTCAGCGGATGGCCTCGTCGCTGTGCTACTCAACCATAGGGTCTAAAACGCCCGCCAGCTCTGGTGTTGCTCCGCAACGAGCTGACTCGACGCGCTATCGCGCTAGCGTTTTAGACCCTGCGCGAATGCACCGAGCTACGCTCTGTACTAACCGCCATACTGCCGCGCCTGACAATGCAATGGGTGCCCCATAATTTGCATTTTTCATCTGCTGTAATTTTCTGCGAAAATAGATGGTTCGATATCAATTTGTGCCAAAATGATATCGAATTTCGCTGATGCGAAACACTATCGCGGTTAGTACAGACCAGCTGTACATTCGCGCTGTCTCCATGTGTCTACGGCTTCGCCTACAACACATTACGCGCTTGTTGGCCTCATTCTGAGACGCTTTTTTTTTGCAGTTTTTCGTGCCGAAAAATGCGTTTTATAAGAGCGTCTTTTAGACAAAAGCGCCTTCAAAATAAACTTATTAATGAACTTTTTAGATAAAGAGGAAAGGGTTTTTACTAAAAAAATTAAGTGAAAATAGAAGAAAAGTGAATGCCTTATTCAAACTTTTTGCGCTGAGCTGCGCAGTCAAACAAGTTTGTTTTTTATCACGAAATCATTAAATTTGAAAGCATAAATTAATAATTAAGAAGGTTTAAAAAATGAAAAATAATGACGCTAATGATATTGCTATTAATCCAACAACAGGATTACCTATCACAAATGCGAGCGCTAATATTGTAGATGTTGGCGGCAATGTAGTGGGCCAATCTAATCGAGTAATGACCGTTCATGAAATTGAAGAGTCGATAGGAGACTCTATAGAGCACGATTGTTTTGATGCTTTTGACTCGTTTGATGATGGTTTTTAATGCCCAAAATATTGAAAGCAATTAGTCGGTATCGAATAGAAGCTGTCTATTCGATTATCGCATTTAGTGGCTCAGCTATACTGTTTTTACAGTACCAACTAACTCAAAATTTTGCCTGGTTTATAGCTTTGAGTTTGTTTTGCACTAAAATGATTATCGGCATTATTAATTATGAAAAATATTGCCAGAGTGATAAACGTGCGATAAAAATCATGCTCAGATATTTGCTATTTAAATTTGTATAACCCTTGTTTATTTGTCCTAAACGCAAAGTGCTCTGAGTTAATCAGGGCGCTTTTTTAGTTTTATAAGTATTTAAGTGTTTTTAAATTATTCAGGTTCACAAACTATGGGTGGTAAAAGGGATCTTAAAAACACAACTTCTTTATCATTCAACTGAAAAGTTCTGCTTTTTATTGGGTATTGGGTTTGTGCTGTTATTTGATTTTCCATTAACTCAACTTTCCACCTCCTCATAGAATTGAGTATTACTGAAGAGATGCTGTAAAACTGCGAATTAATACCAAATTTTGCAGCACCATAATGTAACGCCGCCAGTAAATCATCGTCAGATAAGCTAAATTTTTCAACTTGTAAGCCTGAGCTACTATAACTTTTAATCTTAATAAGCATGTCTAAGTGTAGGGCAGTAGCAAGTTTTTCAGCAGAGTCACAGTCTGTATTAAAAGGTATGTCCTTCCACTTAGTACTATTTCGGTGAGCTCTTAAACTTACTGTGTAATAAGGGGTTGCCGTTGCCAGCCTTAAAGTAATGAAATCTTGCTCTCTCATTAAAGTGTGTACATCGTGCATTTCAACATTTACTAATTTGTAGCCAAGTGCTAACTCAAATGCAGTGTTGCTATTTTCAGGGGTAACGAATATTTGGCCCCACCAGGTAATTGTAATAGAACAGTTATTTGCTTTAAATGACTTAAACAAGCTTTGTAATAGCACCAAGCTTGGTTTCCAATCTTTTACCATTACATCTGCACCGCTAACTGGTGATGGGTGATAATCAAAAATTACCCTGCGCTTTTTAGCCTGTTTGATTTCTGATAGCAAAGTTTGAATATTCATACAGACTCACGCTCAGCCATAATCTTTATGCTAAAAGACTGATGTCGCTTACCAATCTTTCCCTGCTTTGTAATGCCTGTACCACTAAATGTAATTTCTTTATCGTAGTAATAAGCATGTTCAAACCGTAAGCTAGCGGTTCTATTTTTAGTGTCAATATGAGTAATTAAGTCACCATAAACCACACCAAAAATACGCTTAATGACTCTTAATACTATTTGCTCAATCTCAAGTTCAAGCCGTTCAGTTTGTACACTTAGTGTGTTCGACTCTTCATTTAACTTAGATAATAGTTCATCACAACCTGTCGTTAGCACATTGGTGCACTTGTCATCTAAATCTCGAATTGGCGAAACTATATTTTCAAGCTGCCAGTATAGGTCAGAGGTTTTTTCAAACGCCTGTTGTTTAGCTTCCAGTTCACGAATTAATGATAAAACTAATGGCACACACTTTTTATCTAATATAACGTTTATAATATTTCGCTCAGGTAGCGCTATATCGTTAATATCTACATATGCGGTAATGAAGTGAGGTTCTTTATTTGGGGGTAAAAGCCCTGAAAACGCAATTTTTGTGCTAGTTACATGTAGGTGTGAAGTCATCGAATGATGATACCGATTGGTTAGCTCATAAAACCAATTGACCTCTGCGGTTTTTACAACCACCTCATAAAGATTATTTTCTTCTAGAAGCTGACGAGCCCTACGTACTTCATTAATCAGTATTTCGGAAAATTCAACTAAGCAATAAGTAGGCAAGGTTAATCTGTAATGCTCATTATATTGTTCTTTATTAAGTAATTGCACAGCTAAACAAATAACTTGATGGGACATAGCAAAACCCTCCTCCATATTTAGGTTAGTCTACGAGTTATGCTATCGCCTTAATAAAAGTGCTTGTATCAAAAGTACTCTTGATTCATACCATTGATTTATAAATGGGAAAAACATTTTATAATCTTAGCTAATAGCAATGAGTTATTATTTCAGCTCAGCTATCAGAATAACTAAGAGAAGCAATTCTCGCGTCATATCAAAAGCTAATACAGCAAAGTAATCAGTTCAGGGATCTTACTAAATCAAGTATAATTTCAAGATGATTTGTGTATATTTCAATGAGCAAACAATGTCTCTTTAAAAATAGTACAAATGAAAAAGGCATGTATATTATGCTAATAAGTGTTGCTTTAGCTGCTTATTTATTAAGACATTAGAATATCGATGATACTCTAATGCAGTATCACTGCTTGCTATAAAAACTTGTTTTTTGCTCCTCGTTACATTGCAGAATTGGAAATTTAATGCCTAAAGAAATGAATTCATACAAAGACTACCTTGGCGATCTTATTGGCGGCAGCTTAATGATTAAAGAAAGTCAGACCGTAGCTGAGCTGTTGCTTAAAAAACCGTCACAAGAAGAATGGCTAGAAGCCATTGTAAATCAGAATGTTTTACAAAAACGGTCAGACGCTTCAGCAAAGAGGAATGCGGCTACTATCAAAAAGCGTTTAGAAGGTATGTCATACAAATACCTAGAACTTATCGCATTTGGTAGCACTGAGCTATCAACTCAGTTAATGTTCGCAGCTACGTTAATTAATTGCACATTACTAGCTGATTTCATGCGCAATGTAGTGTTAGATGCTAAACGTATGTTCCGTGAAAGTTTAGATGTAGCTGATTGGGAGTCTTTTTGGGATGAACGCATTAGGTTATTCCCTGAATTAGCTCAAATGTCAGAATCATCGACTTACAAAATTTCTCAAGTAGCTTTTAAAGCTATAGCTGACGCTGGTTATATAGAAACAACACGGAATAAAAAAATACAAAATGTATATTTGTTACCTGAAGTTAGAGACTTACTTCTAGAGATCAACAGAGACGATATTATTTCAGCGATGGAGTTGCATTAATGGTTGAGCTTAAAACCAAACAACAAAAACGACTTCACGAGCGGCTTGATGAGATTCAGCCCAGGATTGAAAGCGAAGATTTTTTAAAAAACCAAGGTTTAGGAAACGAGATTGGCTTTTACGTGTTCGACTACCCACCAGAGGCAGAATTGACAGTAAGAGAGCATTTAGAATACATGACAGAACGCCTTGATAAACGTGGGCGTAATTTTAAAAGCATCAACTTATTTGAAGCCATTATTGAATTGCTCGATTCCCGCAAACTTACTGAAAGAGCATTTAAAGTACAAAAAGAGCGCGGTGATGATGCGCTGTTCAATGCGTTGAAAGGGCCTTTAGAGCAAAACAGAGTAGCCGACTTTATCGCCTCTAGAATCGACTTCGGCTCTTGTGAAAATAATAAGACTGAATTCATTTTACTTCATGGGCTTGGGAGCGCGTGGCCTATTATTCGTGGTCACGGCTTGTTAAACGCTCTACATGCTAAGGTAGGCAACGTACCAACGGTGCTCTTCTATCCTGGTGAGTACGACGGTACAGCGTTAAAACCCTTTGGCAGAATCGAATCAAATAACTATTACCGTGCATTTAAATTAGTACCGTAAACGGACTTGCAATCAAACAACAAGGATAAAATAACATGCAAATTAAAGACTTATTTACTAAAGATATAAACCGACCAATTAATGGCGTTGTAAAAGCTGACCAATTAGAAAACAGCACTGTTTTTACCGAACTAGATGAATATGTAATCACCACCGAATTAGCAAAACACTTCGAAGAGTTCTTCGATGCGTATATGCCTTCAGTACGCGACCCAAAAGCAAAAGCTGCATCAGGCAAATTAGGGATTTGGGTGAGTGGATTTTTTGGCTCAGGTAAATCTCACTTCATCAAAATATTGTCTTACCTTTTACAAAACATTCAAGCGACAAACGGTCAGTTTGATAAATCAGCTATCGATTTTTTCAAAGATAAAAACCTAGATGGCTTTTTACTCGGTGAAATAGATACTGCGGTTACCAAAGATAATACCGTTATCCTTTTTAATATCGACAGCCGTGCCAACACCGATGACGGTGATGATGCAATTTTAAAAGTGTTCCTAAAAGTTTTTAACGAGCAAATGGGCTTCAGTGGTGATCACCCTCATATTGCGCACCTTGAACGCGAGTTAGACCAACGAGGTGTATTTGAACAGTTCAAACAAGAGTTCAATGCATTAGCGTCTGCTAACTGGATTGAAGAAAGAGATGCTTACGATTTTTACCGCGATGACATGGCTGATGCGCTTGGTAAGGTAACTAATCAATCAACTGAATCAGCAAGGCAGTGGGTTGAGCAACTTGAAAACAACTTCACCTTAGACGTTAGCAACTTTTGTAAATGGGTAAAAGAATACCTAGATGTAAGCTCAGACCGCCGAGTGTTGTTTTTTGTGGATGAAGTAGGTCAGTTCATTGGTAACAACACCCAGATGATGCTCAAATTACAAACAATCACTGAAAACCTCGGTACTATTTGTGAAGGCCGTGCTTGGGTGGTAGTTACTTCTCAAGAAGACATCGATGCAGTTATAGGGCAAATGACAGGCTCAAAAGGTCACGACTTCTCAAAAATCCAAGGTCGCTTTGAACGCCTATCTCTTTCAAGTTCAAATACTAGTGAGGTGATAGAGAAACGACTGCTATCAAAAGAAGATGCAGCCCGTATTGAGCTCCAAGACTTGTATGATCAAAAAGGTGATATTCTAAGAAATCAGTTAGCTTTTGACAGCACAACAACCGCTGAGTTAGCGAACTATAAAGATGCAAGTAGCTTTATTAACAGCTATCCATTTGTGCCATACCACTACACGCTAGTTCAGAAAATATTTGAAGCTATTCGTAAAGCGGGTGCAACAGGCTTACATTTAAGTCGTGGTGAACGTTCTTTGTTAGATGCATTCCAAAGCGCTGCCAAACAAGTCCGAAATGAAAATGTCGGAGTTCTAATCCCGTTATATTTTTTCTATCCAGCTATCGAAAGCTTCCTCGATACATCTGTTAAAAAAGATATAGATCAGGCATCTGTTAAAGAATCTATATCACCGTTTGCGCTGAATATATTAAAAACCCTGTTTTTAATTCGTTATGTCGATGTAATTAAGTCAACGTTAGATAACTTAGTAACCCTGTGTGTAAGCAAAGTCGATGAAGACCGCCTAGCGTTAAGGCGCGAAATTGAGCAGGCTTTGAATGCCCTAGAGCTAAACATGCTTATCGCTCGTCAAGGTGACGAGTACATCTTCCTTACTAACGAAGAGAAAGAAATCGAGCAAGAAATTCAAAAAACTGAAATTGAATTATCTGATCAGACTAAAAAGATAAGCGATCTAATTTTCGATGATGTACTGCGTCGTGAAGCGAACTATCGCTACCCAGAAAACAAACAAGATTTCCCTATTAGCCGTTTTTGTAATGGTAGCCCAAGAGATGGCTCTCAAGAAAACGACTTAGTAGTAAAAGTGATCACACCAAGAGATCCAAACTACGATGAATATACCCCAACCGTGTGTGCTAATCGTTCAATGGATGGCGATAGTGGCTCGATAATCATCAAACTGGCTGAAAGCAACAGAGTATTCAGAGACATTGAAACGTTTATTCGAACAAGTAAGTTTTTACGTGGTAACTCTGGTAAACGCCCAGAACAACAACAGTTACTCCATCAAAAAGCGACAGAAAACCAAGATCGAAATCGCCGATTAATTTCAGAGGTAGAAGAGTTACTAAAAGATGCTGAATTTTACGCATTAGGCTCTAAACAAAATCCAAAAGGTGGAGCGGTAAGCTCAATACTTCAAGAGCTTTATCGTTACGTAATTGAAAACACATTCAGCAAGTTAAAATTAGTAAAACCATTTCCAGGTGATATTCGTCGCGAAATACAAAATACCTTAGTTGCAGACGACGTTAGTCAAATTGGTCTCGATTTAAATGCTGACGAAATAAACCCGTTAGCCTCTTTAGAGGTAGAAAAGTTTATAACCCTTGGCGATGACACTGGCAGAGCAATTACCGCAGAAGACATTGTAAAACGCTTTTCAAAACGACCGTTTGGCTGGAACGATGAAGAAATAATTTTAATTATTTCGCGTTTAGCACTCGCTAACAAAATTTGCTTTCAAATGCGACAGCAAGAAGTACCTTTAAAAAGTGCCTACGACAATCTTACACAAGTTAGAAAACGTGCAGAGCTTCGCGTTCGGCGCATTAAACAGCAGTCTGAAGCAAACTTAAATCGTGCGGCTAAATTGTTTAAAAACGTGTTTGGTAAAAATGCCCCAGACAGTGAAAAAGAGCTGTTCAACATTGCTCAAACTAATATAAACACCATGAAAAAGAAACTTGATGGCTTTGCTAACAAAGCATCAACGGGGCATTACCCTGGTGTGAAAGATATTGATAATGGACGAGTGTTGTTAGCTGGTTTAATTGAAGCGCAATCAAGCTATCAGTTTATTGAATCATTCCTGGCTAATGGTGATGATCTACTTGATTTTGAAGAAGACTACCAAGATCTTGAAAACTTCTACGAAACTCAGTTTTCAACTTGGCAAAAGTTGTACAAAGCACTCACTATCGACTTTGACCGTAATCGCATAGCACTCGAAAAAGAGACAAACGCAATAGCGGCACTGCAAAAGTTGGAATCTATTTTTAATAAAGAGCGCCCATACCGCGACATACGCGACGTAGAACCGCTTATTGAAAGTGTAAACAAAGTTAACGAGGCTTTGTTAACTGACAAGCGCACTCATGCTAAGGCAAGAATCGATATTCGTATCGAGCATGTAACTGAGCAAATTAAAGCCGCAGGCGCAGTAAATAGCGATATTAGCAATAAAGCGCTTTACCCACTTCAAAACGCTAAAAAACGTGTTGATACGCTGCAAGGTATTGCTGAAATACATCAAGAGATTACTGAGGCTGCCACACTTGAAGAAGATGCCTACGAACTAATCAATAAGTTCATTGAACAACAAGAAGCACTTGCAGAGCAAAAAGCCAAAGAAGCAGTGCAAAAGGCTAAACAAGCCCCCGAATCGGTTTCAGACTCAGGTATAGACTCAGAAAGTGGTGACTACAAACCAACAAAAACTGAGCCAAAAAAAGTAGCAGAGCCAATACCGAAAAAAATAGTTTCTGTTGATACATCTAGTGTAATGCGAGAGGTAAATAGCGCAGGAATAATTGAAACTGAAGATGATATCAATAATTACCTTGCAGCGCTTAAAGGGAAACTCACAACATTAGTAAACAGCAACAATAAAGTACGGATTAGATAAAGATAATTACCAATTGAGATGCCAATAAAGCCACCTCAGTTGGTAATTTAGTCATAAACTCTTTCAAAAGTATAAATAGATTTTGATAATGACATCTCTTCTAAGGATAGTAGCAAGGCTAAGGGATTAAAATAAATGAGCTTTTTTAATAATTTATTTAAGAGTAAAAAACAAATTCTTGGCGAAAAACAAAGAGAGTTAACTCGCCAGAAAAACGTGATAAAGCAAAGTAATACTAAACAATTAGCGAAGAAGAAAAATGCGATTCCAATTATAACGGCTAGAAATAAATTAGTTACCACCTTGTCAACATTTGAGTTTCAGCGAACTCAGCTAAACCTGCAGTGGCAGCAAGCCTATGCTGATTTTTCATTGTGGAATAAATTTAAATATGATGAAAATTTAGATCTCAGTTCATTAGACAAAGAAATAAAAAAATTTAAAGCAGCATTAAAGGAGTTTGACAAAAAATATGGCAGCGATTGCAAAGCAATAGATGAGCACTTTCTGTTATTAGCGTTTTTAAGTGAGAAAAGAATTGATAGGGCACACAAAACACTAAAAGATGCTGTTGATAAAAGACTAGTGAAGAATATTAGTAACACTTCGGTTGCTGCTACTTGGTTTGCTGGATTATCTATACCTGTATCTATTACTGACGACCTATATAATGCCAACCAAGTTTATGACTCACTTAGAGCAGTTAATGGCAACTTTGCAAATATGTCTAATACCGAGATTTGGTTTGAAACACTTTGGTTGTCACCAGAAAGTTATGCAGGCTTAGTTAGTTTAACAAAAGGTGCATATTTTGAGCAACTTGTAGCAGGCGATACAGGGGGCGAATTATTTGAGCACTTTAATAACCCTGGTACAGATATCACAATTGATGGCATAGAGATGCAAATCAAAGCAACAGATAGTGTTCCTTATATTGCCTCAGTTGATGATGAAATTCCTGTAATAGCAACGAGTGAGGTTGCAGTAAAAACTGGTGCAATTGATGGAGGTTATACCAATGAAGAGCTTAACAATACCGTAGAGCAAGCACTCGGCGGTGGAGTGATTGACGCCAAAGACACTGCTATTGATGCCATTCTCTCAGGTGTTGGTACACTAGGTATATTCGCTACCATTAGCGGAATTAACCACGCTTCTGAACGCTATAATAAGGGCGTTGATGGAGTAGAGGCAATTTTTGAAGGTGCAGGTGTTGCTATTGAAGGAACTGCCAAAGGTCTGGTTGATGCCAGTGAAATGGTTTATAAAGCAGCAATGTCAAAACCAAGCAGGTTTATTGGTCGCACATTAGTTAAAGGATTAAAAAAGCTCGACGACAAATTGTTCGAAGAGCCATCTAAGGAAGAGAAACGATGAAAGAAATAGCACAAGCATATCTAAATCAAATGACGGGAAACCCAATAGCATCTTTTCATGAAGACCAGTGGGAATCCATCGATGGACTGGTGAATAAACAAAATCAGTTACTAGTCGTTCAGCGTACTGGTTGGGGTAAAAGTGCCGTATATTTTATCGCCACAAAAATTCGTCGTTCTCAAAATTTTGGTCCAACATTAATCATATCGCCTTTGTTGTCACTGATTCGCAATCAAATAGACTCAGCAGCAAAGTTAGGGTTAAAAGTGGTTTCATATAATTCATCAATGGACAAAAATGAGCGCCAAACTGCCGAAAATCAAATACTCGCTAGCCAAGTTGACGCAATCATAGTTGCTCCTGAACAATTAGGGCAAACTTATTTTGCCGAGAAAATATTGAGCCGCATTAGTGGTAATATAGGTTTGTTTGTAGTCGATGAAGCGCACTGTATATCAGACTGGGGGCACGACTTCAGGCCAGACTATGGCCGTATTGTTCGAGTACTACAAAATATGCCGAAGAATATGCCTGTATTAGCCACAACCGCTACAGCGAATAACCGCGTTGTTGATGACATTAAAAATCAGTTAGGTGAGCGTTTATCAATAATCAGAGGTTCACTTACGCGTAAAAGCTTACAATTGCAAAATATCGATATTTCAAATAAATCAGAGCGCCTAGCTTGGTTAGCTCAATATTTAAATTACATTTCAGGCACTGGGATCATTTATACGAAAACAACTAAAGACTGTGAAATAGTCGCCGGCTTTTTGCAAACACAAGGTATTAACGCTCATGCTTATCATAGTCAATTAGAAACTAACGAGATGAAAGAACAGCTTGAGCAAGCGCTAATAAATAATACAATTAAAGCACTTGTTTCTACTTCTGCATTAGGCATGGGGTTCGATAAGCCCGATTTAGGATTTGTCATTCATTACCAATCACCAGGAAACGTTGTTGAATATTACCAACAAGTAGGTCGTGCAGGGCGTGGAATAGACAAAGCAATCGGTATAATGATGCTAGGCAAAGAAGATGGCACAATACAGCAATACTTTATCGAAAGTGCTTTCCCTAAAGAGCAACAAATTAATCAATTATTAGAAGTCATTGAAAATGCAGATGGCCTCAAAGTAACAGAGCTAGAGCCGCTCGTTAACTTCTCAAAAGGTACAATAGAAGACATTTTAAAGTTTTTAAGCATTGAGCAGCCATCACCTATTTTGAAAGACGGCTCTCAATATTTTAGAACACAGTTTGATTACCAAATACCAGAAGAAAAAATTGAGCGTTTGAATATTATTAAGCAAGGTGAGTGGGAAGTCTTAAATAATTATCATAAATCTAATACTTGCCTAATGCAGTTTTTGTCAAAAGAATTAGACGATCCTGATTCACAGCCTTGCGGTAAATGTGAAAATTGCAATCCAGCAAATAAACTACCAGATAAAGTCGATAGTGAGCTGGTATTAAAAGCGAATGATTACTTAAGGCACAGATACATTACTATTAAACCAAGAGCAACATTTGCTAGTTCAGGCAATAATGCCCGCTTAGCATTTGCTAAATATGGCCTTCCATATAGCGCTAATAAAGCTAATTTAAATATTGAAAAAGGGATGGCGCTTTCATCATGGAAAGATGGCGGCTGGGGTGACCTCGTTGCAGAGGGTAAAGCTTCAGGCGTGTTTAGTCATGACTTAATTCCGCCAATGGTCAAAATGATCAACAGCATCCCTTACGAACAAAGGCCCAGTTGGCTTACTTACATTCCATCTCCTAGGCACCCTAACTTAGTTAAAAACTTTGCACATGCGTTAGCGGCTGCATTAAATGTTGAATGTAAAGACACTATTAATATTGCTGAATTAAGACCACCCCAAAAAACGATGGAGAATAGCTTTCACCAAAGTAAAAACTTAGATGGCGCTTTTAGTTTAGATACTTCACAAGGGTATTCTTCACCTGTTTGGTTATTAGATGACGCGGTAGATTCAAGGTGGACGTTTACCATTGCAGGAGCCTTATTAAGGCAAAATGGTGTAACCAGCGTAGTGCCTATAGCACTAACAAGTACCAGTAAAAATAACTAAGTAAATTAAGACAAAAAATGGCAAGGTAAAATTAAGAAACAAGTAAAGCAACCTAATTATAAAATCGATAATAGTAGATACTTAAATGATAACTGAAAATACAAAAGCAATACTTTTACTCACGAGCTTTTTTAACGCGAATGAAGTCAAAGAATATAAAACGCTGACAGTCAATGAGTACGGTTACTTCGCATGCTGGTTACATCAAAATGGTTTTAAGCCAGTAGACTTATTAAATGAAGAAACGTTTGACAGTATTTGGGTATCTTGGGATGAACCATTAAGTCATATTAAAGCGAAACAAATTATCGATTTTGCTCGTTTAGATAATACAATTGAAAAATTAACGTATGAGCGTATTAAAACCCTACTTAATCGAGGTGCAAGTTTAAGCTTAGCGCTCGATAAATGGCAGAGTGCGGGGGTATGGATCATGGACCGACAACACGAGCACTACCCTAAGGCGATTAAAAAGCAGCTTAAGCATCAAAGCCCAGCTTTATTATTTGGTGTTGGCAACCCTGAATTACTCTCAAAGCAAGCAATTGGCTTTGTTGGCTCCAGAGATTGTGATGGGCAAGATGAACAAGCAACCAATCAATACGTTTCACAAATTAACCAATTAAATTACCAAGTCGTTTCGGGTGCAGCAAAAGGCGTAGACTCTCATGCAATGCTTGCATCCCTCAACAGTGGCAATACAGCAATAGGCATATTGGCTGATAGCCTGTTCAAAGCAAGCGCATCAAGACAATGGCGTCAGCATTTAAAAGCCAATAACTTAGTGCTTATAAGTCCATTTTACCCTGAAGGGCGCTTTACACCTGCCAATGCTATGGCGCGTAATAAGTTTATTTACCTCTTATCCAGTGCAACGGTAGTTGTTACTTCAAGTGAGAAAGGCGGTACGTGGGAAGGCGCTAAAGAGAACCTTAAAAAAGGGTGGGTACCACTTTTAGTTTCAGCGCATAAACAGCCTTTACAAGCGGGTAATCAAGCAGTAATTAATGGCGTAGGCTTAGGTAAAGTTCTGGCTAATGCATGTTCAATTTCGCCTGATAACACTGCAGAACAACTGTTAGGGTTATTCTCAACTTCAGAAAATGCAACCTCTCAACAATCAAATAAGCTAGCCAACGAATCAATTAAAAACCTTGAAAAAGAGCATGTAAGCACTACAAATGATCAGGGTTCATTGCTAAGCGGGTTAGATACTTCAACCACTAGCGCTAGCTATACAGAAAACTCTATAAATAATATTCAGACCCAAGACGATCTATTTTCTATGGCAGAAAATGTACCTGAAAGTAAACCAGAACCATCTGCTACACCCAATAAAGACTTGGAGATAGAAAGTGTTGAGGGTAAAAGTGTTGAGGCTAAAAGTAATCAGCTTGAAGCAGGCGAAAATATAGAGCTCAACACAACCTCGCCATCAGAACTGCAAGAGCAGACCAAAAATGAACAGGTTAATTTAAGTAATCAAACACAAAGCAAGAAGTGTGATAACACTGAATTGCTAAATGTTAAGCCAGAGCAACCCACAGGTGATGTGCAAAAAACAGAACAAGCACCAGAGCAATCACCTGAGCATTCAACAACACCTTTGCTGGATAGCTTTTATCTTCAATTGTGCAAATTAATTGAGCAGCAACCACAGCATCTCATTGATAAAACAACTCTCGACAGTCATTTTCCCGAGTTTGAAATTATGGGCAAGCAGGCATTAGATAAGTGGTTAAAGCACTTAGTTGAGCAAGGCAAACTAATACGCCCGTCAGCTAAGAAAAAGCAATTTACATTACCGGCAACATTGCCAACATAAAGTAACAAGCAAGACTGCGAAACAAATTAACGTCAGGGATTAGATACAGAGGCCAAATATAGCGGCCCAGTACAGAGAAAATTATGAACACTAAAAACTTAAAATCATACGCACCTAAAGCGCGTAAACAGTTTATTGAAGCCGTTAAAAAACGTGCGGCTCACTATGGTATATATGACGACCGAATAGCAGAAGTTCGTATTGAAGGCGGTGCTGCCATAATCGAAGGCCGTGCTTTTACTCGTAAAGAAGGTGAGCAACGTAAGCGTTTAGAAAGTAAGTTGGCTGAGCGAGCGTCTGCAACCTACCAAGAAAAGTACGACATGTTCACGCGTGAAATTGCCTACACGTGGTTTAACCGTCTCGCTGCGCTGCGTTATATGGAAATACACGATTACTTTGATCATGGCTTTCGTGTGCTCTCTCATCCCACTAATCAAGGTAGCCTACCTGAAATCTTAAATCATGCATCTGAAGTGGCGGACGGTTTAAATTTAGATAAAGACCATATTATTGAGCTACAGCTTGCGGGTGATAAAGAAGAAGAGCTGTATCGTGAATTGCTACTAGGCCAATGTCACCAACTAGCTAAAATTATGCCTCAGATCTTTAAAGGCTTAGCGTTTGAGACTATTGATGACGCAACAGAATTATTATTACCTAATAATCTGACTAAAACAGACTCTATTCTTAAAGGGCTAATCAACGATATTCCTGAGGAAGACTGGCAAGATATCGAAGTTATCGGTTGGCTTTATCAATTTTACATTTCAGAGCACAAAGACTCAGTCATGGGTAAGGTAGTAAAGTCAGAAGATATCCCAGCAGCAACTCAGTTATTTACCCCAAATTGGATTGTTAAATACCTAGTACAAAATTCGGTGGGCAGGCAATGGCTTGCCACATACCCCGACTCAGACCTTAAAGACAAAATGGAATACTACATTGAGCCTGCTGAGCAATCAGAGGAAGTGATAGAACAGCTAAAAGCTATCACGCCAACAAGTATCGACCCAGAAGAAATCAAAGTGCTAGACCCTGCATGTGGTTCAGGGCATATATTGGTTGAAGTATATGAAGTATTGCGTGAAATCTATTTAGAGCGTGGTTACCGCCTTCGTGAAATACCCGAACTAATCCTTACAAAAAATATTTATGGATTAGATATTGACGACCGTGCAGCACAGCTTGCTGGTTTTGCCTTAATGATGAAGGCGCGTGAAGATGACAGACGCATCTTTCAACGAGTTGAAGAGGGTGACGTAACCCTTAATGTTTATTCATTACAATCATCAGAGCACCTTGATATACACAAACTTTGGAATGCACTTGATTTAGAGGAAAAACATCTAAGCGGCACAACCGCAGGGTTATTTGATGAGGTAGTACAGCCAAGCGACTTTGCTTACAACGAACTGAGCAAAAAAACGATACCTGCGCAAGCTGGTATTTATGCCGATTATTACCAGTTATTACAATTATTGAAAACAGCATTCTTACAAGCTAAAACATTTGGCTCGTTAATACATATCGATAACCAGCATTTACAAAAATTAATAGCTTTGAAAGAATTATTGCGAGCAAAAGAGAGAGGTTCAGATCCTACTGCCAAACAAGCTGCGTTGGAGGTTTTGCCTGTTGTAAATCAGTCAATATTAATAGCTCAGCAATATGACTCGGTTGTAGCGAATCCTCCTTACATGGGAAACAAGGGGATGAATCCTGAACTTAAGTCGTTTGTAGAAAAAAATTATAAAGAAGCGAAATATGATTTATATGCTTGTTTTATTGAACAGTCTGTTCAATTAACAAAACATGGACATTTCTCTGGGTTAATAACAATTCCCAATTGGATGTTTTTATCATCATTTGAATCATTTCGGAGATCATTGGTTGAAGATAAAATTATTTCTAGCTTAATTCATAATGGACGCGGGGTATGGGGGTCAGATTTTGGAAGCGTTTCGTTTGTAATTCAAAATATGAGTTGTGATAACTATAAAGCTAAATACTTTAAATTGTTTGAAGAACAAGGAGACGTTAATTCAAATCAAGAGCTTATAGAAACATTTCGAGGGTCAGAGCCATATTCAGTAACATTAGCTCAACTATCGAAAATATCAGGATTTCCACTTTCATATTGGGCATTGCCTGAAGTCATACAACTATTTTCAAGATCTTCATTAGCAGAAACTTTTGAATCAGGGGGTAGGTGTAAAACTACTAACGATGAAGTTTATATGAGACGTTTATGGGAAGTTTCAAACCATTCGATTGGTGTTGAAGGAGCATGGGTTTTAACGGCTAAAGGTGGAGCCTTTAGGCGCTATTTTGGAAATGTTGATACAGTAATAAAATGGGATAAACCAGCTAAAGATTTTTATAGATCTGTTGGAGGTATAACCAACTCTAGATTTTGGGAAAAGCCTGGAATAACGTGGTCAATTGTATCGGCAAAGGGGGGAGCTGCGTTTAGGTATAAAGACTCTGGTGTCCAATACAATTCTGTAGCGCCAACTATATTTCTAAAAGAAGATGAAAAAGAATTTTACAAAACATTAGTCTTTTTAAACTCAAATATTGTAAATGAGTTCGTTGGAGCGCTTTCTCCAACCTTTGCTGTAAACGTTGGTGAAGTTTTAAAAATTCCTTATATAGACAGCCTAGATGATGAAGTGGAGGACTTAGGTAAAAAATTAGTTACAGCATTTAGAAGTGATTGGGATTCTCAAGAGGTATCGATAGACTATAAGCGTAATTTACTAGTATCTAAAAAACAAACCTCAATAAAGGCAAGCTTTGAAAAGCTATGTACTTCGAGACAACAGCATGAAAAGGAGGTTAATAATTGTCAAATCAAAATTGATAATTTAATTGAGAATTCGTTAGGTATAACTTTAAGTAGCAATATTGCTGAACTTAGAAATAACCTGATATTTAATACTAGTTATGCTTCTGATATTCCCGACTTATTAAGTTACCATGTTGGTTGCATGATGGGACGATATTCATTAGACCGCGATGGCCTTGTTTATGCTCATTCAGCCAACGAAGGCTTTAAAGAGTTAGTTTCTGAAGAAGCTTACAGAACATTCCCAGCCGATGACGATGGAATTATACCTCTAGCCTCTGAAGAATGGTTATTTGATGATGATGCCTCCACCCGCTTTAAAGAGTTTGTTAAGACTGTTTGGGGTGACGAGAACTTATCTGAAAACCTAGAGTTTGTTGCTGAAAGCTTATGTTTACATGCATTGAAGCCTAAGAAGGGAGAAAGTGTAATGGAGACCGTTCGTCGTTACTTCTCTACGCAATTCTTTAAAGATCATTGCAAGACATACAAAAAACGTCCTATCTATTGGTTATTTAGCTCTGGTAAAGAAAAAGCCTTTGAATGCTTAGTTTACTTGCACCGCTATAACGAAGGTACGTTATCACGTATGCGTACCGAGTATGTTACGCCTCTAATGGGGAAATACGAGGCTCAGCATACACTGCTGTCAGAGCAACAACTGCAAGCCACAGGCACCGAATCTCGTGGTATCGAAAAAGACTTAAAGTCACTCGAGAAGAAACAAGCCGAACTTCGCACCTTCGATGAACAACTTAAACATTACGCTGAAAAACGCATTACGCTCGATTTAGACGACGGTGTAAAAGCTAACTATGGAAAATTTGGTAACTTATTAGCCGATGTAAAAGCCATCCACGGAAAAGCGGTGAAGTAATATGATGGGGCTATTTAAATAAGATGGAAACAGACAATACACAACCATTGTTGACAATTGCTGAAGCTCAAGCGCTTTCTGACGATGATTTGCTGCAAGTGTTAAAAGCACATTGGCAAATTGAAAGCGATGAATTGCTCGTTTGGGGCGAGTTAATTGAGATTAATACTGCTGAAGACACTTTTATTAAATTGACGAATGTAAAAGCGGTTAATCAAACGCAGTTATTAACCTATCCAGTCGATATACCCACTCAACATGATATTCCAAGGCGAGGGGTATTTCTGAGTAGTAAAGTTGCAAGGGAATTTTACACGGAAAAAGGCGTTAGATGGATAGCCTGTGCTGTTGAGTTATCAGAAGCTAAAGAAAGAGAAAAGCATAATAATCCTTTTATATTAAAGGTTCAGCCTTCGAGCATTAAACCTTTAATTGAGCTGTCAGAATTAAAAGATGAGCAACATCAGTGGGGCTATATTACTGAGGGGATCATCGAACATGTTTCTAATATAAATAAAGATTTGTTAGATCAAAAAAACGCCTCATTAATTGAGGACGTTAATATTAAAGAACAGCAAATAAAAGCGATTGAAAGTGGTATTGCATCAGTTCAGCAACAAAAAGACTCGGCTACGGAACAACTGATTAAAGCACAAAAAGCGCTAGAAAGCGTTAAGGGAAAAGAAATTGAAATGAAACAGTCCTTATCTGAACTTACACGCTATATAGAACAAAAAACGAGAGTTTTAGAGCAATTAGACTTGATTGATAAGGTAGATGAGTCATCTAAAGTTGAAGAAGAGGATGAAGGTGAGCATTTGAATTTCTCATCTGATTTTAACAGTGATTACTCGTTGGTTTCGCAATATATTCAAGCTAATTTGGCAGAGAATGGTTTTTTGTACCCTAAGGAAATTGTTGATAACTTTATTACCTTATTGCGATGTAATGATTTAATTGTGTTAGCAGGTGATTCTGGCGCAGGTAAAACAAGTTTGGTTAAGGCATTTGCTAAAGCCATAGGAGGCGTTGCTAAGATTATTCCTGTTAAACCTAATTGGACGGGCTCAGAAGATTTAGTGGGTTATTATAATCCGATTGAAAAAAAGTATATTTCGACCCCATTTTTAGATGCGTTAATTGAAGCGAGAGATAACCCTACAAAACCTTATTTAATCTGTTTAGACGAAATGAATTTAGCCAAGGTGGAATATTATTTTGCTGACTTTTTGTCAAAAATGGAAGAGCGCAACGGCGCGCCTAAAATAAACCTCTACAGTGATGATTCTGTTGGGCATACCCTTTCAGAAATTAAAACAGTACTGACTATATTGCAGGATGCTCGCACTAACAGTCAAAACGGCGAATCAATGAGTTTTGTTGAATTGATACAAGATGAAGCTATTAATAAAAAGCTTCGTTTAGCGTTTGGCATGAGCGATCAGGAGTCGTTAGTTAAATACCACGGTGATATTCGTCGATTAATTGCTGAACGCACCAACAAGCCTTCTGTATTAACGTTGCCTGAGAATGTTCGTATTGTTGGCTCTGTTAATATTGATGATACAACGCATTTTTTGTCGCCAAAAATACTTGATCGTGTTCATGTGATGCAGTTTCAAAGCCCTTTGTTAATGGATTTAGCGGGGATTAAAGCAGAGATTGAGTTGAATAAAGAGAAAGGATTATTTGAATTAGGTGTTTCTCGCTTTGATTTACCAGTCATGTTTTCTAGTGCAGAAATGGGTAGAAGGCATGAGTATCCTGCATTTGATGCTTCGTCTCCCTTTTGTGAATTAATGACAAAATACGTTAAAGAATTTTTTCATCCACTCGGTTTAGACTTTGGTATGCGACCGGTTAGACAAGGCTTGAATTACCAGCATTATTTTAAGGATGTAAACACTAGTGAGCAAGAGTCATTAAATAACTTTTTTCTTTTTAAGGTGTTACCAAAGCTTAACTTTGATGGCACAGTAAAAGTTGGCGAATACCATAAACATGAATTGCTATTACAAATGCATGGGGAGCTTAGGCAAGATATTGGTGATGACATAAAGATTAATGAGTCTTTTTCTTCAGTTAAATTACTGGGTGCATTGTTGAAAAAAGCAGAGGAAAACGGTTGGAATGTTAATTTTTGGCTGTAAATATGAACTTTGAAGCCCGTTTTATTAATATTCGTTGGCGTGACAAAACCCATGTTGGATCTGTAAAACTATCGGCTCAACCGATAGATGTAGAGTCTGTTGGTAAAGGTGAATATTGTGCTGATATTATTAGCTACTCAACTTTAAACGATGACAAAAGTGAATTTGGGCAGTTTGCTGTTAGGCCGCTCAATAATGTTGAGTTTACCCCTTTTATTATTAATGGAACCGATAAGCTACCGCTACAGCCTGTTGTTGATTTTAAAACAGGGTTAACGTGGTGGGTTGAAAAAGACAAATGGGATAAAGACCGAAACCAATGGCAGTCGAGAATGCTGACGGGTGTTGGTTCGGTTATTTTAAGTTTAGGCTCTGAAGAGTTAGAGCTAAGAGTTGCAGCCTCTACTTTTACTTATGAACAGCTTGACCGATATTTATCTGATTTTAAGCTCGATTTTTCAGAGTTATTACTCGATGATGAAAGCTATCTTACCAGCAGAGGTAAACTTGATAATTTAGTTTTAAATGAAGATATTTTTAAAACGTTAGATACCTTTGTTGAGTCTATCACCGCGATTGTGGCGAATCCTAAAGTCGATTTAATTGAAACACTATCCCCGCAGCCAAGGGGAAGAGTTAGGCCAACTAATAAAACCTTTATTGAATACATAAAAAACCCCTACGCTAAAAGTTATAGTGGCCGAGTGGCAACACCAACTACTGATAATGCAGAGAATCGGTATGCACACTTTATGTTAAAGCAAACCGTATTTATGCTAGGGGTTATTAAGAATATTGCTCAACAACAATATGATACTGACTCTCGAAAAGTAACAAGTTATCAATCTCGTATTGATGGGGTTAGTCCGTATGTTTTGGTTAATGCTGAAGCGGTAGTAAATGCTATAAGTCGATTAAAAGAGCAACGCAATCAGATGGAGTCAAGGTTAGGTAATTTTAATAAAAGCCTTTCAAAGAATAATTTAACTGCTAATAAGGAGTTGTTTGTTCATTTAACAGGTCAGTTTGGTGATAGTAAAAATCTTTTTTTTGCAAAGATTAAAAGTTCTGCGAATAAGCCTTGGCATGATGGGAAGTTAAACGGCTTAGATGGTTATAATCTGGTTTTATTTAGTGTCAAGGTTCCTGTTGAGATTGGCTGTGTATATCGGATTGTGGGTAATTGGCAATATGATAAGAGAACCCGAAGAGGGAAGTCTGTTATCGAAATAAACATAAGAGGGCTAAACCGCATAGATTTACTTGGAAGCGATAAACTTGAAAAGCTCACCAATAAAATTAATAGCATGGAAGCAGAGGCAGAAACGTTAGCGAAAAACGGTTGGAAGAGGCCACTGCGACAAAATGAAAAAACAGCTCAGCAGCGTGAACTTGCCTCACTACAGGAAATGCATACTAGACTCAGAGCAAAAGTAGGTATGGCTGATCGTTTAACCCAATATTTTGTGCCATTTATTCAAGCTTTAAAATCGTTACAAGTAAAATTTGAACGATTAGGAATAGGCGTGACGGGTAATTTCCCTTCATCTATGACTTACATTCAAAACCGAATTTACAGCAACGCTAATAAAGCATATAAGAGCATAATTAATTTTTCTGGTTTTAATGAAGATAATGTATTTGAGGCAATTCAAAAGTCTGACAATCTAAAGTTAATAAATATATCGTCTCTTTACGAAAGATGGTGCTTATTGCAGTTTTTTAAAGTGTTGATATTTAAATTTAGATATCAGCCAGAAAAAGGCTGGAAAGAAAAACTTATTGCATCAGTATTAAATAATGAAAAAGACATTTCTATATCTTTTACAAATAAAGCCGCAGGTCGAGATATTACCTTATGGTACGAGAAAATATTAAGTAATAGACGTACGCCAGACTTTTTACTTGAAGTTAATGCACAAGGCGATAACGGGCAAGTTTATACTCGGTCTTTTGTATTTGACGCAAAGTTTTATCAAGACATTAATGACCCCAAACATGGTGGTATTAGCCAAGTTATAAAGCATCTTTATTTTGATAAAGATTATTCAGAGAAGGGTCAAAATGGCGTTTTTGTATTACACCCTTCAAATGACGCTGTACCTGTCGCAATTAACCCGCAATCTTGGGCACAGCATAGCTTTTTAGGTGAGATAACCATGTTTGATTGGGACAATGCTATGCGTGAGCAACAGTATCATAAATATGGTGCAATTAAGCTTTCTCCTATCGATACGGCCAGTTACCTGGATGAATTACAAAGGCTTGTAGGTATGTGTTTACAATATGGGGTTGAGAATAACAAACTTAATAAACAGCATCCTATTACACTTACGGATTCAACCGAGTTTTGTATTCAATGTGGTGGCACCGATTTAAATTATTCGCAAGGTAACAATGATAAAGTATGGTGGGCGACTTGTAATGATTGTAAGCATTTCACCATTTATAGTTATTGCTCTAATAGCGAATGTAGAACTAGATTAGTTAAAAACGGCGATTATTGGAATTATCATTCAATTGAAGCTTTAGAACCTATAAATGTTCAATGTCCTGCCTGTTCGGAGCATTTTTGATGATAAATGGTTACAAGTTTCAAGAAGTTTTATATCAAGATGAGTTATTGTTTGGTAATCCCTCTAAAAAAACAATAGCATTTATCAGTACTTGCAATAATTTATATGCAAAGCTAGTAAAGTTTTGCGACGAGCAATTAAATCATTGTGTGGAAAGCGTATAGCTATTGCTTTCGGCGATGTAAAAACTATCCACGGAAAGGCAGTTAAATAATATGAAATTACAAAGTTTAAGCGATATTTTTGAAAAACGAATACTGCGTATACCAGATTATCAGCGGGGCTATGCTTGGTTAGAGCATCAATACAGTGACTTTTGGGAGGATATTCTTCACCTTAATGTTGAGCGTGTTCACTATACAGGAGTTATTACTTTAGAGCCTGTACCTAAAGAGCTGTGGCAAAGATGGGATAATGATGAGTGGATTATTGAAGGTGTAGGCTTTAAACCGTTTTATGTTGTCGATGGCCAACAAAGACTAACAACATCAATGTTATTAATGCAGGCTATTTTAGAGACGGTAAAAGACGACACTCAGCTTAACTATCAATCTTTGGGTACTATCAGAAAGCAATATATTTTAAACAGAGCGGATGATGGACAAAGAGAAAGCTTTATTTTTGGCTACGAGAAAGATAACCCGAGCGATGAGTATTTAAAAACTAAAGTTTTTGGTGTTCATTCTCATAGTAACCAATATCAAGAAACGCTATACACGCAAAACTTATCGAAAGCTAAAGCATTTTTTAAAGATAAGCTTAAAGAACTCAGTACAGATGAGATTGCGTTAATTTATAAAAAACTAACACAAAAATTCAAATTCAATTTATATGAAATTGATGACGAAATTGATGTATTTGTAACCTTTGAGACCATGAACAACCGTGGTAAGCCTTTAACAAGTTTAGAGCTACTGAAGAACCGCCTAATATATTTATCAACTTTATTCAAAGAACATGAAGGTCATGCGGTACTCAGAACGAAGATTAATAACGCGTGGAAAACCATTTATGAGTATCTTGGAAAAAACCCAAATGCTCCGCTAAGTGAACACCTATTCTTGCGTAATCATTGGACGATGTATTTTAAATATACACGTCGTAAAGGTGACGATTACATTAAGTTTTTATTGGATGAAAAGTTCACTGCAAGAAATGTTACGCATCCTAAAAAGTCAGATGACATGATCACAGTTGAAGAAGTTGATAGGTATGTTACAAGCCTTCAGCAGTCTATTCGCCCTTGGTTCTACATGCACAACCCTTATTTCCCTTTACCAGAATATACTGACGAAACTAATAAAAAATTACTTGATAGACTACATCGGCTGAGTTTTAGAGCGTTTAAACCGTTATTACTTGCAGCATACGTATCTAAACAAACTACAGAGCAAATTAATACACTTATTACTTCTGCTGAGCGATATAACTTTTCAATTTTCACATTAAGTCAGCGTCGTTCAAACACAAAAGATACAGAGTTTTTCTTTATGGCAAGAGAGTTACTAGTTGGTGCAACTAATATTGACTCTATTGTTGATAAAACAAAAGACTGGATTGAACAATATTACGACCCACAAAGATTCTATTCACATATAGCTGAGAAGTATGAATTAGGGTTAGGCGGTTTTTTTAAATGGGAAGGTTTAAGGTACTTTTTGTATGAGCATGAACAATGGTTACGTTCACGAGGAAAACAGTCTTCAAATAAACTGTCATGGGAAAAACTAACCGCGAGTAAAAAAGATAACGTCACTGTTGAGCATGTATTCCCGCAAACGCCAAAAGATGAGTATTGGCTATCACGATTTGGTTGTCTGGATAGAGAGCAGACTCAATTTGTAGCGCACTCTATTGGTAATTTAGTCCCTCTGAGTAGAGCGAAAAATTCAAGCCTTCAAAATGATAGTTTTGATTTGAAAAAGAACAATGGCAATGGAGTAGGTTTTTATAATGGTTCAGCTTCTGAAAATGAAATATCTCAAGAATCTGAGTGGTTGCCAGAAACTATTTTGAGTCGTGGCCTTCAATTATTGGCATTTATGGAAGAAAGGTGGCAAATAGTCATTGGCGATGATGAGTTTAAGACTCAGTTATTGCATATGGATTCTGTAATAGAGCAAGCCAACCTTCAGGAAGAAAGTTAAATGCTTTATTCAACAACCTTTGTATATAAAGGAAACACGGGCGGATCTGCTGTTATATTTGATAGTCGAATTAAAACTGAGTTAGAACCTGTTGTTTTTTCTTGTAGGTATTGTGACTCTAGTTTCTCTAGCGATGACTTAAGAGTTAGGCATGAGTGGGAAGAGCACCCAACTAAAAACCCAACCTTTAGGATTAAAGGAAGTGAAATTACTTCTAGTAGGTTTTATATCAGAGACCAAGTATCAATTGATGAGATTGAACTGAGTAATGTGCAAAAGGTGTTTATCAATGATGTTGAGACTGACATTGAAGACCTCCATTCGTGTATTTTTGAAAAACCAAGTAAATTCTTAAAAGTAGAGCTTGTTAACCGACAAGTTCAGAAGACATTTGAACTTGAAGTATCGATTCCAAAGCTTGATGAGATAGAGAAAGTAGATGAATATTTTTGGTTGTTTTTAAGTAGAGATGACTTTACAGAAGAGTTAATAGATCAGTTTATTAAAAGTACATCCGAACTTAAATCTGTTACTTGGTATGTCGACGGTTTAGTTAAATACCTCCAGGGTATAATGGCGAAAGATGGAAAGACTAAGTTTATTACTTTCGAAGACCATGAAATACGCTTTAATCAAGCTCGAAATATTTTATCAACATACGCTTCATCATTGGCCCATGCCGTTGTTGCATTAATTGATTTTAACCAAAACTATTTTAGTGATAATACCTCAAAAAGGACATTGCCCTATTTAGATAGAGCTTTGATTTTTTTTACGGGGAACGATTGCAATAATAGTTTGAATAAAATTCCAGATTCAGTAAAGAGCATTCCAACTGATAGAATAACATCTCTGATATTAGAATGCGTTTGCAATGAATTTACAGGCTCAAGTTTAGAGTTTATTCAGCAACAAGTGTTAAGGTTGAGAAGCCAAACCTTAACAGTGCAAGATAGAAGTAAGCTTGATTATATTTTGTTCAGGAAGGCCACGTTAGAAGGTGATACCACTGAGGCTGAAAAGTGTAGAAAGAAGCTAAAATATAACGAAGTGTTTGATTTAAGTGAATTTGATGAGAATTGCTAATGAAAGATAAACTAAGCCTACAACAGGCTAAACCGAGTTTGGTAGAAAAAACAATTAAGCCTATTAAAGTTTTCAATTCAATGAAAGAAATATTATTTGATATTTTTAGCCTCGATATTGATAAAAAAACTAATAAAGCTAAACCTTTAAAGTTATTAGCAAGTCATGAAACAGCAATTAAAAACATTAAGTTAAATGATCAGTTAACAGAAGTTGAATTAAAAACACTTACTAATTTAGTAAGAGAAAATGATGTTGAATTTAAGGTATTACTTCAATTAGCTATCTCAGCTGAAATGTGTAATTACTCAGAAATAAAGCGAAAGCTCATTATTATTTGTGTGAGTATCGTTAGTAGTTTGGAGTTTTTGAATCCTTTAAACGCTGTAGATAACATTTTTGAAGGAATGTTGTCTGAATACATAGATCATAAAGACTCGGTTGGTATTTTGAATGCTCAGCTTAAGAAAAAATTTGAGTCTAGAGCTGAAGGTATTAAAAAGAGGATTCAGGGTAATAAGGCGAAAGAATCTCGTAATGTTGTAACAGGTGAAGATGGAAATAGTGATAAACCAAAAGGAATGACGCTAGTCCAATTAGAATCATTAAGGAAGAACATACAGGTATTGAGTTGCTTATGGTGTCTTGAGTTTGGAAAATCTAAGCCGGATTTAATATTAGACTGGCTTTATAAAATTTTATCTGAAGATAATAATACAAAAGAATACCAAAGCGTTCCATATTTTTTAGCAAAACAGTTATCGGCTTCTAACAGACATTCACTAGTGGAAAGTATTTCCCATTTTCGGGAAAAAGAATTATCAGCGGAAAAGTTATACTGGAATGAACAGCAGAAAGCGCATCAACTATCTGAAAAAAATATAGAATTGACGTCAAAATTTTCATCATTAAAAGAAAGTATTGCGCTTAAAGAGACTCAAATAATTGAGTTAACTAAAAAAATTGAGTTTCTAAAAAAACAATCTGAAACTGACGTTTTGCATGTTAAAGCTGAACGCGTGCATTTAAAAGATGATACAGGGAAAGTGAAATCTAAGGCTATTAATCTACTCGAAGAAGACGTTTTACCCACATTAAAGACTTCACTTAAAGGGCTTAGAAAGGATGAGCCCAAAGTTAGTTTCGCTGTTGATAAAATAGATTTAGTAATTGAAGATATAGAGGGAGCTTTACAATGGTTCAAAAAATAGGAATCGATTTTGGTACTACAAATAGCTTAATTTCAGTAGTCACGTTAAAAGGAAAAGTAAAGTCATTTACGGTAAGAGACCGCCCACACCCATCAGTTGTACATTATGAAGGAGCTGACGTTGTTTGTGGCACTAAAGCAAAGAATAAGCTTCAACAAAAGACTATCGGAGTTCAGGGAAGTACAGTTAGAGGACCTAAGAAATTTATAGGTGGTAGTGACTTATCTGTTGGTGGTGTAATGAAAAACCCAAAAGAAGTCGTTACTGATTTAATGAATTTTCTAATAGAAGATGCAAGAGATCAAGATGATGATGGTGTAGCGGACCTTAAGCATGCTGTAGTTACTATCCCTGTGGCAATGGATGGTAGGGGGCGGCAAGCGCTTCGAGAAGCGTTATTGGATGCTGGTATATATATCGAAATGTTTATTCATGAACCTTTAGCTGCGTTGTATGGTTACTTTAAAAGTTTACCTGATAGCCAAAATGAATTGTCCAAAAATGAAGGTCGAATGATTTTAGTTTTTGATTGGGGTGGAGGAACATTAGATTTGACTCTCTGCCAAGTTCGTAACGGTTCTATTGTTCAGATCATGAATAGAGGTAATAACAAAGTTGGTGGTGATTATTTAGATGAGGCTATTTTAAATTACATAGAAGAAAAACATGCACAGAAGTATGGCTGGGATGTTGATACAAATAAGCCTAGAAACCCTGGCATGAGAGCAAAATTACTTGAAGAGTGTGAGAAGGCAAAAATTGATTTGTCTAGACGTGCAAAAATTGATATCTGGATTGATGACTACTTTAATGCGGAAGGAGAGGAAGCAGAAATAGAGCACTCATTAACTAGAAACGAACTTGATGCTATTTCTAAGTCTATTGTGGAGGCTGGAATTGGCGAAATTGAGTTTTTATTATCCCAAGAGCAAGCACATGTAGATATACAGACGATAGCTTTATGCCTAGCTACTGGCGGTATGGTTAATATGCCAATTATTCGACAGCATCTGCGTGAATTATTTGGTGTAGCTACATTAGAAGTTTCAGATATAGGCGATCGTATTATTTCAGAGGGAGCAGCTTGGGTTGCTCACGATGATTTGTGTTTAACTTTAGCCAAACCTTTCGAATTGGTAGAAGCTAGAAACTCATTACTTACCGTTATTCCCGAGGGGACAAAGCTACCTTCGAGGGGATATACTCCAGACCCTTTTAATCAGTCTATGTATTGTGCTGACCCAAGAGATGGAAAGGCTGTATTTACATTTAAAAGACCTCAAATGGTTGGTAAAACCGCGTCTAGTGATAGAAGAACGACATACGAAAATATGGTCGTTCCGGTAAACAAAGATTTTCCACCAATGAAAGAAAGAATAGATGTTAGCTATGAGATAGATGAAAATTTAATCATTAAAATTAATGCTCAATCATTAGACGAGAGAGTTCCTCAAGAACTACAAATTTTTGACCTTGAATTTGCTTTACAAATATCGAGTATCCCACCGATAAAAAAGCCTTTACGCCTAGTTAACTTTAAAGGAGAGCAACTAGGCTTAACGGTAAGAGCAAATATATCTAATGACGCTAATGCTTGGGAGCTTGTTCCTGGAGAACTATTACAAGAATATAATAGAAAAGATGAGAATGCTTATTTAAAAAAACAACTAACTCAACTTCAAAAAGATGAGAATAGTTTTTACCAATTGTGTAGTCGTTGTCATCAAAGATATAAGATCGGTTGTTGTTCAACTTAGCATTGACCTACATTAAATCACTAAGGCTTTATTAAATATCACTATGAACCTAGAACAAATAAAACAAGGCATTTTAGCCAAATTTGATAAGTGCCGATTGGTATTCTGGCAAGATGAAGATGTCGAATTTAAAGAACAGCTGGCATCAGTTAGAGATGAGCTGAATGGCAGTGATGTAGAGCTTATTGAGCTTGATGAGTGTTCACATTTTGAAATAAAGCAGCGTATTGAGTTAAAAGAAACAAGCTCAAAGTTCTTGTTGTATAGCAATAAACCGCAAAACGAGCCAGCACGTGATTGGCTGTATGATATTCGCTTATACGCAGAGCAGTTTTATGCTGATTCAAGCTCGATGATCTTGAATGAGCTAGGTATGAGAATGGAGTTTCGCCAAGATATAGGCCGCTATAAGAAGTTTTTTGGGAACCAGCAGCGATATAACAAGCTAAAGCGGTTACTACCAGAGAGCGCAGATAAACAAACATTAGAGCTTTCGATAATTGCTGTTATTACTAAGGTGGAAACGGTTTCTTTTACTGCGGCTTTTTATCAATTAATTAAGTTGTATGCCGAGCAGCCAGAAAAAGCAGATGAGTTGCTATCGGAATTAAATAAATTTGAGCTTAATAAAGTGTTTTGGCTGTTAGCAGTTGAAGAGTTTGGCTTTGTTGCTAATTGTTTGTGGATTGATGATAAAGGTACTAGTGCTCAACTCGTTTTACTTAAAGACTTATTAACTAAGTTATTAGTGACTGATTGCTACCAAGCGTTGCAGTCGTCTGGCGTTACTGTTCATACGACTAGTTTTGCTTCAAGCCTTTCAGCACATACATTACCTATGAGCTTAAGCGACGAAGAGACAACGACACTGCCAAAGAGCGTAAAAGAATTGCTACTGAACGCGGCTTCTAAACGTGCATCTGTTGTTAACTTTGTCTCGTCTTGGCGAGAAAGCAGAACGTTATCGGATTCATATAATGTTGTGGCATTTGAGGTTGCTCAAGAGCTAGAAATTAAAAATAAACTTGCCGAGTTTAAACATCCGTCGGAACTAATGCATGTTGAAACCTTTGTTGAAGCGGATCAGCAGTTAATTAAATCGTTAGCAACGAACTTACCTGCCTATAACGCCTTAGAAATTAATGACTGGGTTTCGAAAAAGTTACGCAGCCATTGGTGCTCTTTAGGGTCACATAAAGATAGTGCTAATTATGCTGCTATTTATACGGCACTAAGAGCTGCCAAAGAGTTTTATGACTTAAAAGAAAAGCATATTGATGGTTTGGCCTTTGAAAGTGCTAGGAGTCTTTACAAGGCATATGAAACGGAGCTTTATAAGTTTGACCATGCGTATCGTATTTTTAGTGAAAACTCGATTGAAATAAGTAAAAACGGCTCTGATATTTTAAAAGCAACGGGTCTTGTTGAAGATATTGAGCACTTATATGTTGATTGGTACTTGCATGATTTAGCGATTGTTTGGGGTAAGTTAGTTGATGATGAAAACTTACTTGATAATTGGAGCTTAGCTGGAATAAACAATCAGCAAGACTTCTACCGTGAAGAAGTAAAAGGTGTACTAAGCAAAACTCAAACTAAACGGGTTTTTGTGATTATTTCCGATGCACTTCGATACGAGGTAGCGCATGATATTCACCAGCAGATTAATGATGAAAAACGCTTTAAGTCTGAGATTAAGTCTCAGCTAGGCGTTGTGCCTTCTTATACTCAACTGGGTATGGGTAGTTTGCTGCCTCATCAGAAACTTACAGCTCACCTTGGCACCAAGCCGGAATATAAAGCGGATGGCATGTCTGTGCATGGGCATGACAACCGCCATAAAATCCTTGAAAAGCACGGGGGGGTAGCATTTAAAGCTGATGAGGTTCTTAACTGGACAAATCAAGAAGGCCGAGAGAAAGTACGTGATACTCAGGTGGTTTATATTTATCACGATGAGATTGATGCAATAGGTGATAAGCAAGCGACAGAGAACCAAACGTTTGAAGCCGCACGTGATGCAGTTGATGAAATTAAACAATTGATTGGTCGTATCATTAATCGCTTAAACGGTAGTAGAGTGCTTGTTACCGCTGATCATGGTTTCCTGTTTAAAATGACGGACGTGACAGATTCAGATAAAACTTCGCTTAAATCAAAACCAGCAGGCACAACCGAAGCGAAAAAGCGTTATGTAATAGGCTCAAACTTACCTACAGACAGCTATTACTGGACTGGCAAATTGGCTAACACTGCTGGCGTAAATGTTGAAGGTGGTGATGATGCTGAGTTTATGATCCCTAGGGGAAGTAACCGCTTTAACTTTGTTGGTGGGGCCAAGTTTATTCATGGTGGCATTATGCCACAGGAAATTTGTGTTCCTGTTCTTCAAATTAGAGAGTTAGATACAAAGGCTCAAACGAAACACGCAAAGCAGAAAGTAAATGCTGTTCCGCTCAATAACCCTGTGAAAATAGTATCTAATATCGATAGGATTAAATTCCTTCAAACCGATCCGGTAGGCGAGAAATTTAAAGCGCGTGAGTTAGAAATATGGATTGAAGACCCTGATGGTAAAAAAGTAAGTTCATGTGAGAAAGTCTTATTTGAATCGACTTCACAGAAAATGGACGATCGCAAACGCAACGTACAAGTAAAATTAGAAGGTAGCGGCTTTGATCGCACCGTTAGCTATAAGTTAATGATGGAAGATACAGAGAGCAAAGTAAAAACAACACACTCTGTGATTATTGATTTAGCTTTTGAAGATGATTTTTTTTAGGGAATGGCTGAGATGACAGTTGGAAATGATAATGAAGAAAACAGAAGCACTGAAAATAAGAATGCTAGCCAAGAACGTGAAATTAATGTGCATGTTCATATGCATGAAAATGACGCGACTATAGATCCAATAACCGATATAGCAACTGAACTTGATGAGCGTGGGGAGCTAAGAAGTATTGATCTAGACGAGCTAATGATAAACGAATTTAAAGGTCGTGTTGTACGTAAAGATTTAACAAAACAGTTGAAAGAAGGTGCTAACGTTCCTGTTTATGTATTGGAATATTTGTTGGGCATGTATTGCTCTGCTGCTGAAGATGATTTAATTGAAGAGGGCATGAAAAACGTTAAGAAAATCTTAACGGAAAACTATGTTAGACCAGATGAGGCCGAAAAAGCCAAGTCGCTTATTCGTGAAAAAGGCACACATAAAGTTATTGATAAGGTGACGGTTAAGCTAAATCAGAAAAAAGATATTTACGAAGCAAGCCTATCTAATATCGGTATAAAAGATGCGGTTGTTCCAAATAAAATAGTTAAAGAAAACGAGAAACTCTTAACGGGTGGCATTTGGTGCATTATTACGGTTAGCTATTACTATGAAGAAGGTCAGAAGGTATCACCTTTTAGTGTATTTAGTTTAAAGCCAATTCAAATGCCTTCTATGAATATGGAAGAGATATACCAAGCTCGACGTAAATTTACAATGGATCAGTGGATCGATATGTTACTGCGCTCCATTGGAATGGAACCTGCTAATTTAGATCACCGAACTAAATGGCACTTAATTGCTCGTATGATCCCATTTGTTGAAAATAACTATAATGTATGTGAACTTGGGCCTCGTGGTACGGGTAAATCGCATGTATATAAAGAGTGCTCTCCTAACTCGCTCTTAGTATCGGGTGGACAAACTACAGTTGCTAACCTTTTCTATAATATGTCTTCTCGCCAAATAGGTTTAGTGGGTATGTGGGATGTTGTTGCCTTTGATGAAGTGGCCGGAATCCGTTTTAAAGATAAAGACGGTATTCAGATTATGAAAGATTATATGGCTTCAGGTTCATTCTCTCGTGGTCGTGATTCGATTGAAGCTAAAGCTTCAATGGTTTTCGTAGGTAATATAGATCACAGCGTTGAAACTTTAGTAAAAACTAGCCACCTTTTAGCGCCGTTCCCAGATGACATGATTGATTCTGCATTTTTTGACCGCTTTCATGGTTATATCCCTGGTTGGGAAATACCTAAGATGCGCCCTGAGTTCTTCACAGATCGCTTTGGTTTAATAACTGATTACTTAGCTGAATACATGCGTGAAATGCGCAAGACGACGTTCTCAGACTCTATTGATAAGTTCTTTAAGCTAGGAAATAACTTAAATCAGCGAGATGTAATTGGTGTACGTCGAACTACGTCTGGTTTATTAAAGTTATTAGTACCGCATGGTGAGTATACTAAAGAAGATGTAAGAACTTGTTTAACCTATGCTTTAGAAGTTCGCCGGCGAATTAAAGAACAGTTGAAAAAAATAGGCGGCATGGAATTTTTTGATGTTAACTTTAGCTATATTGATAATGAAACACTCGAGGAATTTTTTGTCAACGTTCCAGAACAAGGTGGTTCAAACCTAATACCTGCTGGAATAGCAAACCCTGGGGTACTGCATTTTGTCAGTGAAGGCGCAGCTGGCAAGTTAGGACTATACAGAGTTGAAACTCAAATGACACCTGGTAATGGTAAGCACTCTACTTCAGGTTTTGGCTCTGATACGTCAGCAAAAGAACAGGTTAGGGTGGGTTTTGAATATTTCAAAGGTAATTTAAATCGTATAGCAGCGACTTCACGATTTTCTGAACACGAATTTCACTTGCACTTTGTTGATTTACAAAACTCTGGCAATAGTCATACAGCAAGTTTAGCTTCTTTAATTGCTAGTTGTTCAGTTCTAATGAATAAACCAATACAAGAGTCTATGGTTGTGCTTGGCAGCATTACATTAGGTGGTGTGGTAAATCCAGTGCAAGACCTGGCGTCTAGTATGCAAATAGCGCTAGAAGGTGGAGCAACCAAGGTACTTCTTCCAATGGCATCAGCCAGTGACATCCCATCAGTCCCAGCAGAGACGTTTACTAAGTTTCAGGTAAGCTTTTACAGTGACCCTGTGGATGCTGTTTATAAGGCGCTTGGGGTGAATTAATCTAAGTGCGGTAATACCTAGGTTGATTGAAACTAGTACTTTTTACTTGCAAATTAGTTCGAATAAAAGCCGATGCTGTGATGTTTAATTTTCAAATGCTACACAGTTGGTTTTATCAAAGTTATGCGCGATGACTATAAATATGGGGAATAGAAATTAAAAAATACACCATTTATGCACAAATGATTTTAAGTTGTTGTTTTTAAAGAACTAGGCGGGGGTTCAAATCCCCCCAGCCCACCAATAAAGGTTTTTGAACTCGTTATTCGAAAACCATAAGAAACCCGCAAATTTGTTAATCCAAATTTGCGGGTTTTTTTATGGAATTTATAAAGTAAAAATAAAGTTTAAGAATGTCTTATAGTGCGTAGCTTCATTCTTATTGCAATCACAAGCAGGCTAAACAATGACAGCATACTTATTAACAACGTTAGGTTAAGTATAGGGTTACTTGGCTCATCGGTAGTGACAGGAGAGTTGTTTACAGTTTGCGAGTTTTGCTGTTGCCTAATATAGCTTTGGCTGATCCAATCTACTGCGTTTATCCATTGTACTTTGGCGGGGTCAGTGTTGTTTAGCATCCCTATTGCGTGCTTATCGTTATCTAAGCTTTTTGAAAGTTGTATCAGTTGCTGCCAAAATTCATTTTTAGGGCCTAGGTCGTCTATTTCTTGTAGGTGCTGTTGTAATTTATCACCCCCCATCGTTTTTATATCAGCTTGTCCTGTACTTTGCGCGTAGCTATTTATTAGCGATGAAAAGCGACTAAAGTACTCATTACTTTTTTGCTGTGTAGGGTTAGCTGTTCGCTCGTTTGTTACTTTTTGTGTTGGTTGATTTAGGCTATTTTGATCAATCAAATATTGTTTATAGTTTTGGTAACTTAAGTTGTTTGTAGTTGTGTTATTTGTAGTTGTGTTATTTAGAGTGCCAAAGTTGTTTTTAAGTGCATTAACACTGATCACTACACCTACTAAGGTAATAATACAAAGTGCGCAATAGCAAAAGTACAATGCGCTTTTTAAAGTGTTACGCAGTAGTTTATATTTATTATAACTTTGCTTAATAGCTGCAGCTGTATTTGGGGCTTCGTCTGTATCTAGGCGTTCATTTTGTATTGAGGTACTTTTGTCGTTAGTACTTTCACTAATGTGTTTATCTGTATTTTTGTTGTGCTCAGTGAGTGCTATTTGATTATTTTGAGATTGAGAGATTACAGTAATGAGTTGAGGTTCTACTTTAGTAATCAAACCTAGCTTTTTAAGTGAGGATTCTGTTTTAACAGCATCAATACTCGATAAGTCTTTTTTTAAAGCGTAAGCTTTTCCATCAAACAACTGAATAACAATATTATGAGGAATATTAAGAAGTTGGCTGAGTTGTTCTTGGGCAGAGGTAAGGTCAGTATTTTGATATAACTGACCATTAAAAACAATTTTAAATGTAGCGCTCACGTTAGTACCTTGCTTGTGTAATTCCATTTTTGGAATTTTATTTTTATTATTTGATACACAAAACTAACTTAACAGATAAAGGGTATGCTTTCTAATGATTTGCGATTAAAAAAGCCTTAACAAACAGCGTTAAGGCTTTGGCGTGTAGCTGTTACTTTATCGTTTAGCGAGTGATTTTACAGATTGCTTTTGATCACTTGCTGGTTGGGTTGCTTTGTCTATTAATGTTTCAAGTGGTTTATTTCGAACGCACATAAGCACATTGTTCATTGCTTGGCATGTGCCTGTCGCTTTTTTATCATGGCTTGTGTAGCTGCAATCTTCATTAATGGCTTTTGCTTCACATGCTTCCCAAGGCGCGTTTGAACCATGACCTGAATGGCTTAGCGCTGAGCATGAGGCAGCAAGTAAAAAGCCAGTGGTTAGTGCTTTTATCACGTTAAATATTTTCATTAGTATCTCAGTTAATTATTTGGCCAGAATGCGAGTTATCTTGCGGTAGCACCTTTAAAACAACCAATAAACATGTTTTCAGATACATCGGCTGCATGGTAGTGGTATCCGCGTGTATCGTCGGTGTGGCCTCTACATTCGTCTAAATCAGTGGGTTCTAATCCATCTTCGTTAAGCATGCCAAATATACCAAATCCATCGAGTGCATAACCCATCATGGCGGCATGACCGTCTGATTGAATTTGTGTTTGGCTACAACCTGCTTCACCGTGGTAGTGATAGCCTGCTACTAAGTTAATATGGCCAGCGCAATCATCAAAGGCTGCAATAGTGTATGCGCCTAAAATAGCCTCAACAGGCGCGGGTGCAGCAAGTACAACACCATTGAGAGCAACACCTACATTGGCGTTACCAATACTGCTATTTTGAGTGGTTGCAACAGGTGTTATTGGAATTAAAAATGATTCTGATATACCGCCATCAACATAATCAATAGAGCATTCTACGCAGTGGTTTTGGTATTGTTCTTCTACGTTTGGACGTGCAGCGCCATCACACGATTCTTGTGTGTCGGTTACATTTACAAGGCCTGTACCTTCGTCGTATAGCTGCCAATGACTATCGTTATATAATGTAGGTAGATTTAAAATAAAGTCTCCGGTTATATCGTAAACCTCACCGGTGCCATCAAACCAAATACCGGCTTCGTCTGCTGTTGAGGTGATATTTTGAGGGCAAAATACACCAATCTCGTAATTTGAAGGCGCACCGGCAATATCAATTTTGTAGCATGAGGCTTCATCGCCATTACTTAGCGTACATGTTTGAGTGGTAATTGATGAAATGAGCGCATCGCTTTCAAAGTTAAAAGGGTCAACTTCTACAACAAAATCGGTTGAAGTATCTGTTGTAGTTCCCTCATCGGTGGTTGTTTCAGTTACAACTGTACTTTCAGCATCGCTACCGTTACAGGCAGTTAAACCCAGTGCAAGTATACACACTGCAAGCGGTGTCAAAATTGGTGTGTTAAATCTTCTCATCAAAAATATCCGGTAATGAAGTTGAATGTATAATATTTGTTAAATGTGCAAACAAAGTGCAAAAACAACGCAACATAGTACATAGCACGAGATAGAAGCTGATAAAGTTGCTATAAATGTGTTTAGTACCTTTTTTACTATTTAAATACTGCGACTTAAAAGTACTTAAATAGGCAGTGGAGTTTTATGGATTTTTTATTTCCTGACAGCATGTCTTTATTTTTGTTTTTATTGTTAATGATCACCGCTGGCTTTACTTCTTTTATATCTGCTGCATTTGGTGCTGGTGGCGGATTAATGCTGCTTGTTGTTATGGCGTCGTTTATGCCAATGGCAGTTGTTGTGCCTGTGCATGGTTTAGTACAGCTTGGCTCTAATGCAAATAGGTTTTTACTCAGTTTTAAGCATATTGATAAAAGCATGTTTGTATATTTTGCGTTAGGCGGCTTAGTAGGGGCGGGGTTATCAAGTTTTGTTATTGATGATATACCGCTTGATGCTATGAAGTTAGTGGTCGCTATTTTTGTTATTTATTTACTGTGGGGTAAAACGCCACCTATAAAATTAACCTCTAAGGTGTGGCGTATGGTCGCCGGTGGAATAACTACTTTTATTTCTATGTTTGTGGGGGCAAGTGGTCCATTAGTTGGTAGCTGTTTATATATAAATAATTACGAAAAGTTAAAATTTACGGCAACGTTTTCGAGCATTATGAGTGTGCAGCATTTATTAAAAGCGATAATTTATGGCGCTGTTGGCTTTAGTTTTTGGCAATGGATACCGCTTGTAATTGCCATGGTAATAAGTGGCGCTGTAGGAACTTGGTTCGGAATTAAATTACTTAAAAGGATGTCTGGGGATAAATTTAAGCATATTTTTAGGATAGTTTTAACGTTATTAACGCTACAACTTGGTTGGCAAGGTATAAAAATATTACTCCACTAATTTGCTTAGTGGAGTAAATTTAATTTTATTAAACATAAATTATTTAAGAGGATTAAATAATTCATTGCGCCAAAAAGTTACTGATATAGAGCGACTATACTGTAATTTTTTGCCTTATCGATGAATTACATATTCTTTGTAATAATTGTTCATACGTTTAATTAAATTGGTATTAAAGCCTATTTAACAGCGGCTTTAATTGGCTTATCGCCATCAAACAACTTAAAAATGCGGTTACTAATAAATGAGTTGGTCGCAATATGTAATAATGCATTGGCTACGTTTTCGCGGCTAATTTTAGCTTCTGAACGATCACTTGGTTGCTGCGTAGTTACTTGCATTGAAGCACTATCGTCAGTCAATGTACCAGGGCGAACAATGGTATAATTTAAACCACTGTTTATTAGGTGCTCGTCAGCCATATGCTTAGCAACTAAGTAAGGTTTTAAATCACCTTGAATCGAATCTGGATCGTCAGCACCAATTGAACTGACCATAATAAAGTGATTAACGCCGTGCTCTTTAGCGAATGTAGCTGCTTTTGTTGCAGCCCATAAATCAATGAGTACAGTTTTATCATCGCCTGTACTTCCACCAGAACCAGCAGCAAAAATCACTTGGTCACAGCCTTTCATTGCATCACCAAAATCGCCTTCAAGATCTTGCTCAACAATAGTTAAAAAAGAGCTGTTTAAATCGCTTAACTTATTTTTGTCACGCACTAATGCCACAACATTTTGCTCATTTTCTAAAAGTAGCTCAGTTGTCATTTTACCTATTTGTCCGCTTGCGCCAATAATTAGGGTCTTACTCATAATTAACTCCTTCCAATAAATAGTAAAAGTAATGTGCTTACAAACAGACCTTGGGGTAGGGGATTATTTTTAAAGGGTAAAAAAGAGTTTAAATGAGCTAATTTCAAAAAATACTTTAATTAAAATTCAATACTTAACTGAGCATTAAAATTAGCTGCTTTTGGCGTGTTTTTTAGAACTTTTTATTCAACCATTATACTCACTTCGGTCACATAACTACGGCGGTATAGACTAATACGGACTTTATGTTCTTGGTAATTATAAAACAAAGTGCGATATGTACTATTGCCATTTGTTTTTGAAGGTTCACCTAATTTTTGCTGATAAAAGCGAGTGATATCAGAAATTGAATCGGTTAAATAACCAGTACGTACCATTGGGTATTCGCTGGCTACGTCCATCGTTGTAACAAACTCTTCAGGAAGTGGGATTTCAGTGACGTTTTGGCTAAGTGCGTTAAACGATAGAGTGCATAGCAACATTATTAAAAATGCTAAAGTTTTCATTAGAGTCCTTTGAGTAATAAATTCCTTTTATTGGTACTTATTTTACCTCAATAAGCACCTTTGTCATTTAAATTTTATTACGAATTAAATCTCGCACTATAAACCGGGCAGGGTGAATAGCTTGGCTTACACGTTCGCTTAATGGGCGGGGTTCGTTATTTAAACAACTTACGAGGTGGTCTGCACTTAGCGGTGCGCTGCATAAAGCGCGTGCGCCAAAACCGGTGAAAATATGTAGGCCTTGTTGTGGTTTATTAAGTTGCTCATATTGGTAGCGTTTACCTAAACGTAGATTAGCAAAAGCCATTATATAATCACTTTGCTCGCACCATTGCCCTGCCATTGGTAGGTGATCTATAAATGTGCAGCGAACAGCCGCTTTTGCCGAGGTTATATTGCCAAGGGTGGAGGCAAATTCACTTTGCTGATAAAAGCTAAGTAGTTGCTCTTGGTTTAATTGGTTGTCGAGCGCTGTAACTTGGCGGCTTTTAGTGTTTTTTTCAAATGTGGCACCCATGCAGTGATGATCTAAATAAGCCGGGGTAAAATACCCTTTATGGCATAGCACTGTTTTAAGTTTGCGTGATTGCTCACTTGCCTCAATATGTGAAACCTGACCGCGCACGCCTACTATAGGTAGCGCTTTTGTTTGCTCAAATGCATCGCTGTGCTCACCTGCACAAATAATTACATCGCTAAAAGGGCCTAGCTGCTCATCATTCGTTAATAAAAACCAACCGCTATCAGTTTTTTTAAGCTGCTTTATATTGCAGTTAAATAGGCTTTTAAATGGGCTTATGCTATTTGCAGCGCTTAGCATAGCGTTTACTAATTGTGGCGGGTTAACCCAGCCGCCTTGTTCAAAAAACACGCCTGAATAACCTGTCGTTACGCCGGCTATTTCATCGCCTTGCTCTGCGGTTACGTTGTGCATTAGCTGGATTGGCCACAGTTGCTTTTGTGCTAAGTTTTCGTGCTTATCAGCGAGAGGTTTTTTCACTGCGTGTTGTAATACGCCGCACCAATCGTAATCAAAGCTAAAGCCGTTTTCGAGTAACTGGTTATACAAACGTTTTGCGTATAAAAAGCTATGTGCAAACAATTCACTGTGTGGCGAGTTTTTAGCTTGTAGGTGAGGGTAAATAGCGCCTTGCACATTGTGCGATGCCCCCATTGCAGGCTTTTCATCTTGGCAGAATAATTGGCTGGTTATGCCTCGTTTAGCCAAGCTGTATAAAATACAGCTACTGGCAATACCACCGCCAATGACCGCTACATTTTTTAAAGTACTGCTATCTTGATTAAAATAAGCGGGGGTTGATTGAGCGTTATTAACATGTTTAAGTTGGCCAGTAAGCATATCTTCTTTTTGATTAAAATTTTTGGCTTTTTTAGTACTAAAGCCAGCCTCTATTAATCCTCGTTGAACAAAGTCAGCGGCAGTAAAAGTCGATAAGGTTGCATTAGCTCTTGTTATATCAGCCATGGAGTTAAATAAACTTTGCTGCCACATATCAGGATTTTTACTTGGCTCAAGCCCATTTAAATACCAAGCATCAACAATTCCTGTTTGCGGATAGCTCATTGCTTGTATTGATTCAAGCGCATCACCAAAGTATAAATCGAGAACAACACTACCATTATTAAATTCGAGCCGGTGGCATCCTTCTAAATTAATTGGGTAGTTTACTGTTAATTGCTCACTAAAATAACTTAAGGTAGGCCAAGCGGTTAATGCTTGTTTTAAGTCTGTTAATGTTAAGGGATACTTTTCAAACGAAATATAGTGTAGGCGTTTTACGCTTTTTTCACATTCATTTTGAACTTGCATCCGCTCAAGGTGGTCTTTAAAGCGTTGCCACGTATTTAAAAAGTTTAAACCGGTGCCAAAACCGGTTTCGGCAATAACAAAATGTGATTGGTCATGATTTTGTAATCGTACATCTATATTATTTTGCTCATAGTACACATAATGCGATTGAGCTAAGCCATCGTCATTAGAAAAATAAATATCACCGGAGTCATTAGTCAAAGGTGTACCTAAATTATTAATGTGACTATGTGCGTTCTTAATCATAATTTTTTAAATTTATAGATATATTTTTAATTATTTTACGGGTTTTCTTTGTAATAGTCTGGCGTTATTTATAAGCTAGCAGTTCAGAGTACAAGTGTACGCTAGAAAGCTGACCACTTAGGTGATTAAATTCGCGTAAAATAGAATGCAATTAAGTATTAAGCTAAGGGAATTACCCATGAGAAGAGCTGTAATTACAGGTATCGGTGTTGTATCAAGCATTGGTAACAACAAAGAAGAAGTATTAGAATCGTTAAAAACGGGCAAAAGCGGTATCGCTTTTAACCAAGAATTTGCCGATTATAAGTTACGTAGTAACGTATCGGGTAAAATTGATATTGACGTTAAAGCACATGTTGACCGCAAAGCAATGCGCTTTATGGGTGATGCTGCTGCATATTCTTATATTTCGATGACTCAAGCAATTGAAGACTCAGGTTTGTCTGACGACCAAGTATCAAATGAGCGCACGGGTATTATTGTTGGCTCTGGCGGTGGTTCGTCTAAATGGCAGGTAGAAGCTGCTGATATTTTACGTGAAAAAGGCGTAAAACGTGTAGGGCCTTATATGGTTCCACGTACTATGGCGAGCACTACATCTGCTTGTTTAGCAACACCCTTTAAAATTAAAGGTGTTAACTATTCAATTAGCTCTGCATGTGCAACATCTGCGCATTGTATTGGTAATGCAGTAGAACAAATTCAATTAGGTAAGCAAGATGTTGTTTTTGCTGGTGGCGGTGAAGAACTACACTGGACATTGGCAATGGAATTTGACGCTATGGGCGCACTTTCTACTAAGTACAACGAAACACCAGAAAAAGCGTCTCGTACATACGATGCAAACCGCGATGGTTTTGTTATATCTGGCGGCGGCGGTATTGTTGTAGTTGAAGAACTTGAACATGCACTTGCACGTGGCGCGCACATTTACGCTGAAATAGTTGGTTACGGTGCAACATCAGATGGCTACGACATGGTTGCTCCATCTGGCGAAGGTGCAGCACGTTGTATGCGCCAAGCTATGCAAGATGTAGACAGTATTGATTACTTAAACACGCATGGTACATCTACACCTGTAGGCGACGTTAAAGAGCTTGGTGCGATTCAAGAAGTGTTTGGTGGTAAGTCACCAATGATCAGCGCAACTAAAGCAATGACGGGTCATGCCCTCGGTGCTGCAGGTGTTCACGAAGCTATCTTCTCATTATTGATGCTAGAGCACAGCTTTGTAGCGCCTTCAATTAATATTGATGAGCTAGATGAGCAAGCGGCAGGTTTAGATATTATTACTGAACGTCGTGACGTTGAGTTAAATACTGTAATGTCTAATAGCTTTGGCTTTGGTGGCACAAACGCTACTTTAGTTATGAGTAAGTACAAAGGTTAATTTGAGCTTATAAGCCCTAAATATGTAAACACATGTCAGGGCTAAACTGCTTAAAACAAAAAAGGAAAGCCGAGGCTTTCCTTTTTTATTATCGAAAGTTAAATTAACCTTCGTTATGTTCTTTACGCGCTTGCTCAATTTCGTCAGCAATTTCTTGCGCTTTCTGCTTAGTTTTTTCAGTTAACTCGCCAGCAGCTTCTTTGCTTTTAATCCATGCATCAACCGCAATCTCTTTGCCGTCGTCGTACATGTCTAAGCCCATTGTTTTACTTTGCTCTAATAGCTCGTTTAAAGACTCATCATTTTTAAGATCGTTAGTTGTCTCTTTAACGTCGTTCCATGCATCACCAAGCTTTTCTTGCATTTGTGCGCTTTTATCTTTTGCATCTTCTTTTACTTCGTTGGCATCTTCACAACCAGTTAATGTAATTAAAGTGCCTAATAAAGCTAAACCTGCTAATTTATTCATGTGCTATCTCCTTTAGAGACTGATAATTAATTCGAGGCAGACTATACAACAATGAAAATGAACGCCCCCGTAACAAAACGATTAAATTTTAAATTAATGAATGAGCACGATTGGCCTCAATTATTTGAACTCGACCAAGACCCCGCCGTAATGCAGTATTTAACGCGAGGTGTACCTACCTCTTTAGAGCAAATAAAAAATGAGGGAGTGCCTCGTATGCTCGCATATAGAAATGAGCTAAAAGGCTGGGGGCTGTGGAGTATCACTCTAAAGCAAACCAATACATTTATTGGCTGGGTATTAATAAGACCTATGAATTTCTTTAGTGATGCACCAAATTACAGCGATATTGAAATAGGTTGGCGCTTTAAACAAGCGAGTTGGGGGCATGGTTATGCAACCGAGGCGGCTTTAGCATTATGTGATGAACTCATTAAGCAAGATGACGTTAAGGCGATAAGCGCAACTGCACTAAAAGATAATACGGCCTCTATAACAATAATGAAAAAGTTAGGCCTGCAATTTATAAAAAATTATACACATACAGATGAGCAAGGCGACTTACCCGCAGTACTTTATTCAAAAAACGTTTTAAGATGATTAAATATCAACAGTATAAAGATTGACCTGCCCTTAAATGACGTGCATTAATATGGGCAACAAAAATAATAAATTAAGGATGTTGTATGGGATTGTTTTTTTCACCACGTAAATTAATCGTCAAAAGTGTACTGGTTTTACAGTTCACTACTTTTAGTGTTTTGGCGCAGCCTTTAGCGCAAAGCGCGGTCGCAATGCCTGACTCGTTCAGTGCCGATGCTGCTAAAAGTATATTAGAGCAAGGCGGTAATGCTGTTGATGCGGCTATTACGGCACAATTTGTACTTGCAGTGACGCTTCCTGAAGCCGGAAATATTGGCGGCGGGGGATTTATGCTTATTCAAAAAGATGGCAAAGGCGATTTTATAGATTATCGCGAAACAGCGCCAACAGCGGCTCATCGTGATATGTATTTAGATAAGCAAGGTAATGTTATTGCAAACAAATCAATATATGGCATTCACGCAAGCGGTGTACCTGGCAGTGTAGCGGGTATGTGGCTTGCTCATCAAAAGCATGGCACTTTAAAGTGGGAAGCACTAGTACAGCCTGCTGTAACGTTAGCTGAGCAAGGGTTTGTTGTTCCGCCTAAGTTAGCAAAAGGTGTGAGCAATTATATAGCCCATCTAAAAGAGCAAAAAATAAATGTAAACTTTGAAAAATATTTTGCTGATGTAAAAGCCAATAAAGTCTTTAAGCAACCAGAGCTAGCGGCAACGCTAAAGCGTATTCGTGATAACGGCCAAGATGGATTTTATAAAGGCGAAACTGCAAATATTATTGCTAAATTTATGCACCAGCATGGTGGTATTATTAATCAAGATGATTTAAAAAATTATACCGCTAAATCACGTACGCCTATTAAAGCTAGTTGGAATGGTTATGAAGTACTTACTTCGCCACCGCCGAGTTCAGGTGGTATTGCTATTTTACAGTGGCTCAAAATGTATGAGTTACAAAAACCAAATGCAGGCTTAGCGCATAACTCGACTCAGTATGTGCACTTATTTTCTGAAATAGGTAAACGTGTATTTGCAGATAGAGCGGAGTATTTAGGCGACCCTGATTTTTTTGATGTTCCAGTAAACGCGTTAACTAATATTAACTACCTCAAAGAGCGCAGTAATGGCATTTCGTTAACCGCTATCTCGACTACCGAAAATATTAAACCGGGCCTTAAAGAAAGTGAGCAAACTACGCACTTTTCAATCGTTGATAAAATGGGTAACGCTGTAGCAAATACCACCACAATAAACTTAGGGTTTGGTAGCGGTGTAGTTGTTGAAGGTGCAGGATTTATTTTAAATGATGAAATGGACGACTTTAGCGCCAAACCAGGCGTTATGAATGTGTTTGGTGCAATAGGCGGTAAAGCTAATGAAATACAGCCACACAAGCGTATGTTGAGTTCTATGACACCTACAATATTACTTAAAGACAACACCGTTAAAATGGTGACAGGTTCGCCTGGTGGCACAACCATTATTAGCTCTGTGTACGAATCTATCTTAAATGCGATAGAGTTTGATATGAGTGCAGAGCAGGTTGTAAATAGCCCTCGTTTTCATCATCAATTGTGGCCTAAAAATATAATTAGAACGCACATAGGTTTAACCGATAGCGTGAAAGCAGAGCTTACAAAAATGGGTTACACCATAGACGAGAGACACTTTGGTGACTTACACGTTATTATTAATAAAGAGGGTCAATTAGATGCTGCTTCTGAAGCATCAGGGCGCGGTAAATCAATTGTTTTTTAAATAAAAAAACACCGCGCTAAAAAGCGCGGTGTTTAAAATAATAAAAGCTTATTGAGTATCAATTAAATCTTCAACACCCACTATTAGCCATGGAGCATCGTCTGAAATTAGACGCTCTAAGTGCCAAATTTCTAAAATAGGCTGTTCTTTTCTATCGCCTAAATCACGGTACTTACCTTTAAAGCGAACACTAACCTGCCACGATTGCGCATTTGTATCTGCACGCACAAGTTCGGCATCAATAAACATTACTTCTGTTTCTACACTCTGTATAGCTTCACGTTCAGCTTTAAACTCGGCAACAAGCGCAGGGCTTAAGTATTCAGCCATTGTGGTGTAATCGGCATTATTCCATGCAGTTTGTAGCGTATGGTAATGACTACGGGCACCTTGCAAAAAGCCATTAACGTCAAAGTTAGGTGGTAAATTAAAAGGGACACTTTCATCTTGTGGGGCGCTGTTAGCAAAGCCTGTACTTGTTGGTTGCTCGATAGGTGCTTGTTTAAAAGCATTTTGCTGAGCACTTGTACCTGCACTGGCATTTGCAAGTTGTGGGGCACGATTAGTACGTAAAAAGCCTGTTACTAGCTTAAATAAAATAAATAGTCCGCCAGCTAATAAAATCATTTCTAATAGCTTAAAACCTTCAAAATCGTCGCCTAACATTGCTGCAATTAAGCCACCCGCTAAAAGACCACCCAAAACGCCAGCCATAATGCCTTTTTTATTTGATGTGGCTTTAGGTGCTGCTGTTGGGGTTGTTGTATCTGCTTTTTGTTTTTGTGCTGTTTGTTGTGTTGCAGGAGTTTGTCCACGTTTACTACTGCCAAACTTTTTACGTGCGTGTGCATCAAAACTGGCAGTACATAATAATGCCAATAATGAAAAAATAACGATGATGTTCTTCATGAAATTCCCTAATTAAAATCGAGCCGCGATTATAATTTACTTTCTTTAGGAATTTAATTAATTACTTTAAAAATCAGAGGTTTTGGGTATAAAAGAAAAGGTTTGTTGGTGAGTATACAATCAAAAAACCGCTCAGTAGAAACTAAGCGGTAAATTTGTTTATTTTAAAGCCAACGAATAGCGCCAGTAACGCGTTCGTTATAAGTATTTAGAGGTGCTCCAACACTTGCCACTAAAATAGTATCTGCTTGTGAGCCTCGGTTAATATGACCTTCAAAGCGCTCGTCTTTGAAATTATCATCGCCAAAACCAAATGATTTATTTTCAGAAGGCACTATAAATACCGTCATAGGACCAAAGTCAGACTCAAATATCAAATGTAGCCCTTTTTCGCCTTTAAAATCACAAAACATAGCGTAAGTTACATCACCAGGAAGCTCATCAAGATGACCACCTAATACTGCAAGCTTGTCGTTAACGCTTTGTAGGCTAATGGGCTCTTTTTTATCAAGCGCACTAATTTCGTAGTACACATGGGCAAGCGCATGCTCACCCGCTTCGTGTGCAATATTTTGCTCTGTACTAAAAAAGAAAGCACTAATAGCCACTACAAAAGATGCAGCTAATGCAAGATGCACGCGGTCAAGCTTAAAACGCGAGCGGGCATCAACTACATTTTTTCCTGTTGCTTGCTCTTCTTGTAGTGCTTTTTCTTTTAACGATGTGTTTAAAAGAATGCGGTCTGCAAGGTTTTCAGGCACAGGTATATCTAAAGAGTCTTGAATAAATTTATCAAAATCTTTCATATCGTTAATAAAACTTTGTCGCTCTGGGTTATTGTTAGCAAACTCCATGAGCTCCTTGTCAATGTCGTTTGGCTGCGCAATAGTGCGGCGACGAAACTCAAGTTCATCCATTATTTTGATGCCCCTTTAAGTTGTTCATCATCACGGCTTAAAGCCTCTTTAAGTTGATTTCGGGCACGGTATAAACGAGTCATTACCGTGTTTTTATTTAAATTAAGTATGCCTGCGATCTCTTCGCCAGAGCAGCCCATTACAACTTGTAGTAATAATGGCTCTCGGTATTCATCAGATAGCAGGGCAATCTGGCGTTGGATAACCGTTTGCTCCATTTCATCATCTAATGAGTGGCTGGTTTCATCAACAAGCGTATCGTTTTCTACGTCGCTGTAATCAAACTGTTTACGTTCAAATCGGCGCGCATTTTCTCTTCGTAATATAGTAAGCAGCCAAGGTTTAGCTGCCTTTTGATCAAGTAAAGAGTCGAGAGAACGCCACGCGCGTAAAAACGTTTCTTGTACTAAATCATCTGCTATGTGCGGATCACGGCATAACCAATAAGCAAAGCGATAAAGCTCTTTATTGTAAACGTGGACCAAGGCTTCATAACGCTTTTGTTTCTCTGCCATATCGATTAAGACCTGATTGTTTGATTTTTTCTTTCCAAGCATAAGCACTTTTTTAATTAAAAATTATTATTTATTGCAAAAAAAGACCTGAGTATCGTAGTTATTAATCATAAAGGTCTTTTAATACAGCTTGTTGCGACTTTGATGCTTGAGTTTGATAGTTCTCAAGAATTTTAATAATAGCATTAAGATCCGTGTTTGCGCCTTTATTACTATAAAGTTGTGCCTGCAATTGGCTAATGAGGCCATTAAGCTCGCTGCTGTTTACGCGGATGCAAAGCTCATCAATAGCGCCAACATTTTTGTGAGTCACCTTTACAGAAAAACTATTTAATGCGGTGTAAAAAGCTTTCACATCGTGTGTTTTAGCGAGCGTTTTAAGCTCATTTAAGCTCGGCTGAGAAATATCACGGTTGTTTGGTTGTAATTTCTCAGTCGTATTTTTAGTAGAACGGGTCATTAAGTAAAAAATTACAGTACCAATCCATAAAATATACCCTAAAGCGGCAACAACTATTAACCAAAGAGGAGTATCACTTTTAGTTTCAATACGTTGTGTGCTTGTCGCTTCATTCGAAATATTTTCAATAGCAGGTAAATTGTTTGGGTTTGATTGTGGGTTGGCCACGGCGGTATTAGGTGCGGTACTACTTGGCGTTACCGTTATAGTGCGCTTTGGTAATGTAGCTACGCTAATACGGTTCATTTTAGTATTAAACCAAGGCAGCTGTATTTCAGGTAAAGTGTAAGTACCTGGTTTTTGCGGCAGTAATGCATACGATGCAGTTTGCTGCGATACAACGCGTCCGTCACGTACTGCATTGTTATTTTCTTTTTTATCAGGGTAGCTGCGTATGCCATCAATGGTAGGCATAGAGATTTCAGGTAATTGCTCTTTTGTAACCCCAAGCGCAGTAAGTGTAATAGTACGTGTTATAGGCGTACCGACTTCTACGGTGTTGTCGTTAGGTTGCCATTCTTCATCAAGACTAACCAGCTCGCTTGGTAACCATGCACCTTTATAATCACTCGGAATTGGTTTGATTTCTACTTGCTGATCGTCGCCAAGAGCTGATACTTCTAATTGACGATAATTTTGTTGTACTCGTCCTTGAAAAGCGGGGCCTGCAATAGTGTACGCACCACTTTTTTGTGGCTGAATCAAATACTCGCGAGTAATAACAAGGTAGCGTTTACCATCAACAAGCTCATAGCTTTCAGTTTGTTTACCCAATTGGGTTAGCTGAGCATCTTCCATACTTGGTGTGCTTAAGCTGCCATCAAGTAGTTCTTTCGCAAGGTAAAGCTTAATAGTGTAAACACCGGCTTCTTGCACAAATAATGAATTACTTGAGAGCGACGTTTTTAAAAATATTTCGTTATTTTTATCTGCATCAACTGAGCGTTTTGCCACTTTTAATTTAATAGGCTGTGAGGTTAACCCTGCAACGCTAAATGCCGGAATAGTGTAATCGCCCTCTGCACGGGTCATTAATTTAACTGACCACGTGGTTTGTTTATTAATGCTGCCATTAATAATGTTGGTACGAGAACTTAAGCTTGTTGGGCCTACCACAAAGTCTTTTAACAGCGATGAGGTGTCTGGTTGCTCGCCTTTAACTGTATCGTCTACGGATATATTAAGCATAAAAAATTCACCCGCTAAAACAGGGTTTTTATCTACGCTGGCTTCTAATTTGGTGGCAGCCCACGAAGGCATCGCACTTAATAGCAATAAACAGCAAAATAATCGCATTACCATGATTTTTCGACTCCTGTAGGGCGACGTTTATATTGTCTTTTTTGGGCTTCTAATTGCATTTTATTCCGTAATAAAATAGCCGGATCGTCCGGGACTTTTCTAAGTAGTTGATTAAGCTGTTGTGCTTTTTCTTTTTCTTCATTAGTGAGCTCACTTGCTTGGGCTTGCATAGCTTGTTGCTGAGCATTCTGTTTTTGCTCATCAGTAGCAGGTTGCTCACTCATTGTTTGTGGCTTACTTTGTTGCTGCTCGTCTTTAGGTTGGTCAGCGTCTTTATTTTGCCCTTGCTCACTTTGTGGCTGGGCTTGCATATCAGGTTCATTTTGCTTGTCTGATTGCTCGCCAGGCTCACCTTGTTGATCTTTTGATTGTTCAGACTCTTTATCTGATTCTTTATCAGATTTTTCATCGCTTGAGCTTTGACTTTCGTTTTCGCCTTTTTCAGAATCGCTTTTATCACCATTTTGTTGCTTATCCTGTTTTGACTCATCAGAATTTTGCCCTTGGTTTTGCTCATCTTTTTTCTGGCTATCATCTTGGTCTTGAGAGTCGTCGCCGTCGCTTTGCTGATCTTGTTGATTGAGTAATTGTTCAACTAAAGCTTGGTTGTCAGTTGCTTGTGTAAAGTCGTCTTGTAAGGTTTGGGCTTGTTTGTAGGCTTCAATGGCGTCCTCAAGCTTGCCAGCTTTGGCGAGGGCATTACCGTAGTTGTATAAACCGGTAGCCGACTTATCACTACTAAACTCATTAAGTGCAGCATCAAAATCACCTTGCTGGTAAAGCGCCGCGCCTTTTAACTCACTCGATTGAGCCTGTGTTGCTGCATCGTATTCTTTATTTTTGTAAGCCTCTAATGCACGTTGATCTGCATTTTGCAAAAGAGTAGGAAGCTCTACGGCATACGCATTTTGCTGCGGTAAAAAGCTAAAGGCTAAAAAAGCCCCCAGCAAGGCAGCGCGTCTAAATAAATACAAACCAAATGGCAGTAATAACAAGAGTCCGTATATACCTGCATCTATTCGCCAAAGTGCGTGGCTTTGTTTTTCGTCTTTCAATAATTCACTCTGTGCATTTGGGGCAAACGTATTTATGTCGTTATTACTAGGCTGGTAACTAGCAAATTTACCACCACTGCTCGATGCTAAATTTTTAAGCTGACTGGCATTGAGAGTAGGTACTACAATTTGGCCGTATCTGTCTTTCAAAAAACCACCTTCAGGTAACTTAATTGGAGCGCCTTGAGCGGTACCCACGCCATATATATTTAATCTATATTGGGTGTTACTGGTAAAGCTACTCACGTCGCTTTGTTCTTGCTGGTCAATACCGTCGGTCACTAAAATAATGTCGCCATCAATATAACCCGCTTGCGTTAATAGCTCTTTGGCCATATCAAGACCCGCTAAAACGTTTGAGCCTTTGTCTGGCATTATTTCAGGGCTTAAGCTTGGAATTAAATTACTAAGTGTTGTGGCGTCGTTTGTTAGTGGCGATATTATATAGGCTGTGCCTGCGTAAGCTACAAGCGCGGTATCACCTTCTCTAAATAGCTCAATCATATCAAGCGCTTTAAAGCGTGATTGCATTAAACGATTTGGTAAAATATCGGTGCTGTACATTGAGTACGACATATCCATAACAATTACACGGGCACTTTTACTTTGAAATACAGGAACTTGTTTTTTCTCAAAGCTAGGCCCAGCACTAAATAAAATGCCAAGGCTGCAAAACAAAGCAACTAACCAAAGTGGCTGGCTGGCTTTAGTGTTTGCTTCGCTCATAATAAATTGTGCTAAATGCGGTGCAATTAGCTGCTCACTAGTCGTTTTTTTATGCTTAATTAAGGCGACAAAAAATAATGCCACAGCAGGTATGAGTAACCATAAAAGAGCGGGGCGAATAAATTCAAAATCCATTAGTTTGGCTCCTTTAATGCACGCAGTGTACTAAGCATTACTTTTAAGCTAATAAGTAAAATAGCGATAAGTAACGGGTAGTAAAATAATGAGCTTTGTGGGCGAAATGTTTGTTCATCAGCGCTAATAGGTTCAAGTTTATCAAGCTCTGCGTAAATTTGTTGAAGGCCTGCTACATCTTTGGCCCTAAAGTATAATCCGCCAGTTTGCTCGGCAATCTTTTTAAGTAAGCTTTCATCTAAACTACTGCCACTAGAGCCACCCATGTTAAAGAGGCTAAAGCCGCGCGGATTATCTGAGCCAACGCCAATAGTGTACACTTTAATACCTTCTTCGCGAGCTAGCAGTAGTGCATCTTCTGGGTTTAAATTGCCCGCTGTATTTTGTCCGTCAGTTAATAGCACCACAATACGGTTACTTTCATCTTTATTGGCAAAGCGTTTTACCGAAAGACCCAATGCATCACCAATGGCTGTTGCGCGTCCCACTAAACCAATTTGCGCTTCACTGAGCATTTTACTTACTGTTTTAACGTCGCGCGTGAGGGGGGTTTGTAAAAATGCGGTGTCGCCAAATAATATCAGCCCAAGCCTGTCGCCTTGACGCTGCTCTATAAAATCACTGAGTACGGCTTTTACCATGGTAAGGCGGTCAACATATTGGCCATTGTAAGCCATGTCTTGTTCGGTCATCGAGCCTGATAAGTCAACTGCTAACATTATATCGCGCCCTTCATTTGGTAATGAGATTGGCTCATCTAACCATGTTGGATTGGCAGCGGCAGTAACAAGTAATAACCAAATTATCCATTCGAAAGGATTTAAACGTCGTGCGTGTGGCTCAATGCTTTGGCTGGTTAAATTGTGCTTTGCAAAACTGGGTATACGTAAACGCGTACTGGCATTACTTGCCGCGGGTTTTAATAGTAAAAGTAATAAAGGCAAGGGCAGTAATAAAAATAACCATGGCCAGCTAAATTCAAACATTTACTGACTCCTTTATTTTAAATTGCTTAATACCTTGGCGAAATTTTTCGCACAGTGTTGTATCTTTTTGGCTGGGGTTATACAAGCTTAGTATTTCTTGTTCTGTAAAGCTCAAACCGGTAAGCGTATTAAGTGTTGTGCACCATTTAGAGGTAGATTGCGCAGCAAGGCGCTTGTCGTAATATTCAATCACTAAACGTTTTAAAATAATATGCAGTTGCTGAGGATTTTGCTCACTTTGGCTCAATTGTATTGCGTAGCGTTTAGGCTTTTTAAATTTATGTTTTTTGTAAAATATATAAATAGCTGCGCACAGTGCTAAAAACAGCAGTGCAATAATAACCCACCAAGCAGGGGCGAGTGGCCACCAATTAACTTGGCTTGGCGCTATTATATCGTGCAGGCCATCGAGTGGATTGGTTTGCATGGTTATTTTCTCACTAATTGCAGCTCAAGCGGTGTTGCTGCATTGAATGATATTAAATTAAGACCCGATTTAGTTAAGCGATTAAAGCGCGTACTAAATGCTTGCTCAGCATTTTTAGCAAAGCGTTCTCTAAAGCTGTTATCCATTAATGGTAGGGCAAAGTCTTGACCATTTGCATTAACGGTGACTGCTTGCTTAAACGCAGGTAACTGATGCTCAAACGGATCGCTTATGTGGCAACCAATCAGCTCGCAGTGGCGGCTTAATATTTCGAGTTGCTTAAAGCTGGCATCATCCAGAGCATTAAAATCAGACACTAAATACACTAAGCTGCCTGGTTTTGCTAAATGGTTAAGGCGCTTTAGGTTATCGCTAAAGTTGTTAGGGGCTGTTTTATCAATGTTGTTGAGTGCTTGCTGGTGGTTGTCGCATAAATTATGACAAAGCTTAAGCACGGCTTTTTCACGGGCGCTGGGCTTTAGCTCCAAATGCGAGTGCTGATTAAACACAATACCGCCAATTCTATCGCCGCGCTGACACGCCGACCATGCAACAAGAGCGCTTATATGCGCAGCTTGCACCGACTTTAATAGTAACTTTGAACCAAACAGCATTGAGTTAGAAAAATCAGTAAATACAAACACAGGGCGCTCTTTTTCTTCTTGAAAGAGCTTTGTGTGAGTCTCGCCGGTACGCGCAGTAACTCGCCAATCAATAGAGCGAATATCGTCACCTTGCTGATAATGTCGCACTTCGGCAAATTCCATTCCTCGGCCTTTGTGCGGTGCAAGGTATTGCCCTGTTAAGGTGTTTTTTATTTTCACCTTAGGGGCAAGTTCGAGCAATTGCGCTTTGGCTTTGTAATACATCAGCTCTTTGAGTGCTAAATTAACACCGTGGCTATGGCTCTGTTTGAGCCATGCTTGGGATTCTAATTGTTTTTGCATAACTTATGGTACGGCTACAAGTTCAACTATACGGCTTATTACTTGATCTTTAGTAATGCCATCGGCTTGGGCTTCGTAACTTAAAATAATGCGGTGACGCAGTACGTTATGCACAACAGCTTGAATGTCATCAGGTGCTACAAAGTCACGGCCTTGAAGCCATGCATGAGCACGAGCACATTTATCAAGTGCTATTGTTGCACGCGGACTTGCACCAAACTCAATCCAGCTACCTAGTTGCGCATCTAATTTAGCGCCTTCACGGGTGGCAATAATAAGTTGTACTAAATATTGCTCAAGCGGCTCTGCTAAATAAAGGCCTAATATTTCTTTACGAGCTGCAAATAAATCGCTTTGACTAATTTTTTGCATTACTGGTTGTTGCTCGTTAAGCGCTTCGCCACGTGTTAAACGTAGTATATCAAGCTCATGCTCAGCGCCAGGGTAGCCAATACTTAGGTGCAGTAAAAAGCGATCCAGCTGGGCTTCTGGTAACGGGTAAGTCCCTTCTTGCTCTAGCGGGTTTTGTGTTGCCATAACTAAAAATAGTTCGCTAAGCGGATAAGTGTTTTTACCCACGGTCACTTGTCGCTCTGCCATGGCTTCTAATAGTGCTGATTGTACTTTGGCTGGTGCACGGTTAATTTCGTCAGCTAAAATTAGGTTGTGAAAAAGAGGGCCTTTTTCAAATACAAACTCGCTAGTTTGTTGGCGATAAATATCGGTACCTGTTACATCAGCCGGTAATAAGTCTGGCGTAAACTGTACGCGCTGAAACGATCCTTCAATACCTTTAGCAAGTGCATTAACTGCACGTGTTTTTGCAAGCCCAGGAGGGCCTTCTACTAATAAGTGACCATCAGCTAAAATAGCAATAAGTAGCGCTTGTGTAAGCTCTGGCTGGCCAATGATTTGTGTATCTAAGTACGTTTTTAATTGTGAAAATGCGTTAGCTGCCATAATAAGTGGACTGTCCTCGTCAGCTGGGTTTGTACCTAATAGTGTTAGGTGATAAATACTGACCTATTTATAAGGTTTATAATTGGGTAACTCAAGAGTTAGACTGTATTTTTTAAAATAGTTCGTTATTTATTAACGATTTTTAGCGTACCACAAAACTTTGTAAATGCGTCTAAAAAAGCCTATTGTGATAGTCGTAATTAAACACTATTTATATAAATTTGTGTTTATCTATTGGCTTTAGTACACGGGTTGTTTAGAATCGAGGAAAACAAACAGGTCAGACCTGTCAGCGGGAGAGCATAAATGTCTGAGCAAAACATACTAAAAACACCAAAGGGCGACCGTATTGCCATAGTTAGCGGCTTACGTACACCTTTTGCAAAGCAAGCAACAGCGTTTCACCATGTACCTGCACTTGATATGGGTAAATTGGTGGTTAACGAAATGCTTGAACGATTAAATTTCAACAAGTCAGAAATTGATCAACTTGTATTTGGTCAAGTAGTACAAATGCCAGAAGCGCCAAATATTGCACGTGAAATTGTATTGGGCACAGGTATGCCGGTATCGGTTGATGCATATTCTGTATCGCGCGCATGTGCTACCAGCTTTCAGGCTATTGCTAATGTAGCTGAGTCTATTATGGCGGGATCTGTAAGTGTAGGTATTGCAGGTGGCGCAGATTCGTCATCAGTACTGCCAATTGGTGTTAGTAAAAAGCTAGCAGGCAGCTTAGTTGATTTAAATAAAGCGCGTACGCTTGGTCAACGCTTAAAAATATTTTCAAAACTGCGTTTAAAAGATTTATTACCAGTGCCTCCTGCTGTTGCAGAGTACTCAACAGGCCTTTCAATGGGGCAAACTGCTGAGCAAATGGCTAAAACACATAATATTAGCCGTGAAGATCAAGATGCGTTAGCGCATCGTTCTCACTCACTTGCAACGCAAGCATGGGCTGATGGAAAGTTAAAAGATGAAGTAATGACGGCGCATTTACCGCCATATAAAAGCTTTATTTCAGAAGATAACAACATTCGTAAAAACTCAACGGTTGAAGGCTACGCCAAGCTTAAACCTGTTTTTGACCGTCAGCACGGTACTGTTACCGCCGCAAATGCAACACCATTAACTGATGGTGCAGCGGCCGTACTTATGATGAGCGAAAGCAAAGCAAAAGCACTAGGCTATGAAATACTAGGTTACGTACGTAGCTTTGCATTTTCGGCAATTGGTGTAGAAAAAGACATGTTAATGGGCCCAGCTCATTCAACGCCTATTGCACTAGATAGAGCGGGTATTACGCTTGCTGATTTAGATTTAATTGAAATGCACGAAGCGTTTGCATCGCAAACACTTGCCAATATGAAAATGTTTGCTTCAGACAAATTTGCACAAGAGCATTTAGGTCGCAGCAAAGCAATTGGCGAAATTAACATGGATAAGTTTAACGTTAACGGCGGCTCTTTAGCATATGGTCACCCATTTGCAGCAACAGGTGCACGCTTAATTACGCAAAGCTTACACGAGCTTAAACGTCGTGGTGGCGGTTTAGCATTAACAACAGCGTGTGCTGCTGGTGGTTTAGGTGCAGCCTTTGTATTGGAGAGCGCGTAATGACTGATTCAGTATTTAATTTAGCGGTAGATGAAAACAAAATTGCCGTAGTAACGATTGATGTGCCGGGTGAGAAAATGAATACCCTGCGCAGCAGTTTTGCCGATGATTTAAAAGCATTACTAGAAGACGCTAAGTCGCAAAATGTAAAAGGCATGGTATTTATAAGCGGAAAAAGCGATAACTTTATTGCTGGCGCCGATGTAAAAATGCTCGATAGTGTTCAAAAGCGTGAAGATGCATTAGCTATTAGTGAGCTATGTCATCAAGCGTTTTTTGATATGACAAAACTGCCATACACAACAGTAAGTGCGATTCATGGCGCTGCATTAGGTGGTGGTTTAGAGTTTGCTTTAGCATGTGATTACCGTGTTGGTACCGACAGTGATTTAACAAAAATTGGCTTACCAGAAGTACAACTTGGTTTACTTCCTGGTGGCGGCGGCACCCAACGCTTAACTAAAATTGTTGGTATTCAAAAAGCACTAGAGTGGATGCTAACAGGTAAACAAATTCGTCCTACGCAAGCTAAAAAAGCAGGCGTGCTTGATGATTGTGTACCGCACAGTGTGCTGTTAAAAGTTGCAAAAGAATTTGCGACTAAGAAAAAGCCACAAGCAAAAGAGCCAAGGCTCGACAATATTAGTAAATTATTAGAGTCAAACCCGTTTGGTCGTAACTTTATCTTTAAAAAAGCAAAAGAAAACGTACTTAAAAAAACGGGCGGGCACTACCCAGCACCACTAGCTATTATTAAAGCAGTGCGAGCTAGTGTAGAGCTTGATGAGCTAAAAGCGTATAAAACAGAAGCTGAAAGCTTTGCTACACTTGTAATGAGTGACGAATCTAAAGCGCTTCGCGGTATTTTCTTTGCAACCACTGAAATGAAAAAAGAGTGGCGCAATGATGACGCACCCGCAATAAGCAAAACTGCTGTTTTAGGTGGTGGACTAATGGGCGCAGGCATTGCGCACGTAAGTGCTGTTAAAGCTAAAGTACCGGTACGTATTAAAGATGTAGCAGAGCAGGGCATTAGTAATGCAATGAGCTACACCTATAAAATTTTAGACAAGCGCCTTAAGCGTCGTATTATGTCTAAAGCTGATGTGCAGTTAACGATGAACCGTATTACAGGTACAACTGACTACAGTGGCTTTAAACACATTGATTTAGTAATAGAAGCGGTGTTTGAAGATCTTGCACTTAAGCAAGGTATGGTTGCAGACGTAGAGCAGCAATGCCAAGCAAATACAATTTTTGCAAGTAACACGTCATCATTACCAATATCGCAAATTGCAGCGCAGGCAGCACGTCCTGAAAATGTAATTGGCTTGCATTACTTTTCACCAGTGGAAAAAATGCCATTAGTGGAAATTATTCCACACGAAGGTACGTCTCAAGAGACCATTGCCCGCGTTGTTAACTTTGCACGTAAGCAAGGTAAAACGCCAATTGTTGTAAAAGACATGGCCGGTTTTTACGTCAACCGTATTTTAGCGCCTTACTTAAACGAAGCTGCTAACTTAATGTTAGCAGGCGAGCCAATTGAAAAGATTGATGCGGCGCTTGTTGAGTTTGGTTTTCCGGTAGGCCCGCTGGCTCTACTTGATGAAGTAGGTATTGATATTGGCTCTAAAATTGCCCCAATCCTTGAAAAAGAATTAGGCGAGCGTTTTAAAGGCCCTGATGCATTTATGCGTATGATTGATTCAAAACGCCTTGGCCGTAAGTCTGGTCGTGGTTTTTATGAATACGATAAAAAAGGCAAAAAGGTTGATGAGTCAGTTTACGAACTATTGGGTGTTACCCCGGCTCCACGTTTAAACAAGAGCGAAATTGCTAAGCGTTGTGTATCGCAAATGCTTAACGAAGCAGTACGCTGTTTAGATGATGGCATTATTGCCAGCCCACGTGATGGCGATATCGGTGCAATATTTGGTATTGGTTTTCCACCATTTTTAGGTGGCCCGTTTAGCTATATGGATAAATTAGGCGCAAGTAAAATAAGCTCTGATATGTCTACATTAGCTAACAGCGATGCTAACTTTGCACCATGTGAATCACTGGTAACAATGGCAAGCTCTGGTGCTACTTTTTATAACGCAACACATGTTGAGGTTGTAGCTCCTGAAGTACAAAGCACTGAGTCACAAGAGCAAAGTGTAGCTGAGCCTGAAGTTATTAAAGAGATTGAAACGAAAGAATAAAGTTTCTGCTATCTAAAAAAACCGCATTTAAATGCGGTTTTTTTATAGTTTTTATAAATAAATGAGGAGCTTAATGACATTATTTACACAAAGATTGAGCATGTACCAAATGGAAGAATCTGATTGGCCTCTTTTTCTAGCGCTTCATCGCGATCCTCAAGTCCTTAAGTATTGTTTTGATATGCCAATGGAGTCACTGGTAAGAAACCGCTTTGAGATACGCTTGCCTAATTGGAATGCTAAATCACGTCATCCCCTGTGTTTACTCATTATTAATAATCAAACAAAACAACCTGTGGGTGTTACAGGTTTTGCCTATGACGGAGAAACCGCAGAGCTTGGTTATTTATTGTTGCCAGAGTATTTTAATAAAGGCTACGCGACAGAATCCCTAAGAGCTGTGATTGACTGGGCTTGGAAAGAATGTGGTATTAGGCAGTTTAAAGCAGTCGTAACGCGTGGCAATATTGGTTCTGAAAAGGTGCTTGGTAAGTGCGGTTTAACCCATACCGATACACTTTTTAAAGTGCATACAATAGGCGAAAAGTTATATGACGATTTAATTTATACGCTTAAGGTGTAGGGTTTTAATGGGCTAGTAGCCTAGCCCAAAAAGTGTTTACAAGTGAAGTGAAATAGCTTTTCGGTCTTTTTCTGGCATGTTTTCTACGACTAAATTAAATGAGTTATCAATCATTCTCTCAATTTCACCTTGTGGAATTGTGCCGTCTAAAATTACTGTGTTCCATAAGCGTTTATTCATATGGTAACCAGGGATCACTGCCGGGAAAATATCACGCAATGATATTGCTTCATCAGGATCGCACTTTAAGTTAAGCCACCAAATAACCTCACCATCATCATTAGTTTGACCGTCATTGCCAATAGCAAGAGTCGCAAACATTTTATGATTCACTTTATATACATCAACCTCTTGCGCAAATGGTTTTGTAACCTGAACAAGTGGTTTTTTAACTAAATACTCATGTACTTTTTTCTGGTCCATGATCCATTCCTTGAAGTCATACTCGGTAAAGCTACCATAGCAGTTTTTTTCACATTTGATTATATGTATTTTAGTATAAATTAAAATTTTACAAGCTAATACAACATGTAGCGTAAAACCAACGTAATTTTAGTTGAACAAAATCCAGTTCGTGGTATGTTTCTGGCAATCAAAAAAATAATAGGAATTCACACATGCCAAAGGCGAGTGATGTTAAAAAAGGTACTGCTATTGACTTCAATGGCCGCGTTTTAGTTGTAAAAGATATTGTGCGCTCTGTGCCGCAAGGTCGTGCTGGTGGTAGTTTATACCGTATGCGTTTATACGATGTGGTAACCGGTGGTAAAGTTGACGAAACATTCAAAGACAGTGACATGCTAACGCTGGCTGATTTAACACGCCGTGAAGTAATGCTATCGTACATTGATGGTGACGAGTATGTGTTCATGGATAATGAAGATTACACGCCTTATAACTTAAGCAAAGATGCTATTAGCGAAGAAATTTTATTTGTTAATGAAGAAACACAAGGCGTACACGTAATTGTTATTGATGGCGCGCCAGTAGGGCTTGATTTACCGTCAAGTGTTGAACTTGTTGTTGAAGAAACAGACCCATCTATTAAAGGTGCATCTGCGAGTGCTCGTTCAAAACCTGCACGTATGTCTACTGGCTTAAATATTTCTGTGCCAGAGCATATTTCAACAGGTGACCGTATCCGTATTAATACTGTTGAACACAAATTTATGGGTCGTGCTGAAAAGTAACCCTTAAATTATAATTTTAAAAGCCGAACCTGTATTTAACAGCTTCGGCTTTTTTGTGCGCGCGGGGGATTTGTTGCTTTAAATTTAATCACGTTAGCGTTAGAATAAGCGCCGTATTTTTGAGCAACTTTAAAGGGTAATTTTGTTTATAGTTTTACTAAGCAGTGCATTTATAGCTTTAATGTATTTAGAAGCCATTAAAAAAGGTATGCCAATTAAGCGATGGCTTATTTTAGGCGGTTTACTTGGCCCTGTGGCCTGGTGCTTGTTTAATCTACATTATCGTCGTGCTTTAGTAAGAAATGTAGGTATAAATGCATGTATATGGCGCCCTTAATTTATTGACGCCACATTTTTATTTTTTCTAATTAAGCTTGGGGCTGCTTTAGTTTGTTGCTGCTTTAAAAATTCAGTAAATTCACTTTTTGATAGTGGCTTAGAATAGTAATAACCTTGTACTGTTTCGCAATTAAGCTTTTTAAGTATATCAATTTGATGAGCTTGTTCTACACCTTCAGCAACTACATGCAAATCAAGGTTATGCGCAATAGTGACTATTGAGTCGACCATATTACGCCCACGTTCGTTGGTCATGTCATCTATAAATGCTTTATCTACTTTAAGTGTATTAAGCGGAAATTGCTTTAAATACGCTAATGATGAATAACCAGTACCAAAATCATCCATTGCTAAATGAATACCTCGGGCACTTAACGAACGCATAATTGCAATGGCTTCTTTAGGGTCGTCCATTACAGTACCTTCTGTTATTTCAAGCTCTAAAAAGTAAGAAGGTAATTCGTTTTTTTGCAAAATAACGTCAATACGAGAAGTTAAATCGGGGAGGCTAAATTGCTTTGCTGATAAGTTGACAGCTACTCGGCCGCTAAATAAACCGCTATCTAGCCATTCTTTTACGTCTCTGCAGGCTTTGTTTAATACCACTTCACCAATTTCAATTATTTGGCCCGTTTCCTCGGCTATGGGTATAAACACGCCTGGGCTAATAATACCTTTTTTGGGTGTAATAAAGCGTACTAATGCTTCCATTCCGGTTAGCTTGCCTGTGCGAATATTCATTTTTGGTTGGTAGTACACTTCAAAATGATCTTCTTTTAAACCAAAGCGCATAAGGTTTTCTATTTGCAGTCGTTTAACGGCTTGGCGATTCATCGTGTCGTTAAAAAATAGGTAGCTGTTACCTTTCTTTTTAGCATGATACATCGCGGTATCTGCATTTTTTAGGAGCAGTTCAGGCGTATTACCGTCTTCTGGAAATAATACAATGCCTACACTTGAGGTGATTGCCAGTTCGTGGCCAGCCATTTTAAATGGTGTAGCAATGGCTGCTAAAAACTGTTTTGCCATACGTGTAATTACATGTATGTCGTTAGTGTCAGACATTACAAGAGCAAACTCATCGCCGCCTAAACGATAAAATACATCATTTTCGCGGGTTAGTTTATTTAAGCGCATTGCTAATTTAGCTAATAAGCTGTCACCTAGTTGATGCCCTAACGAGTCATTTATTTTTTTAAAGTTATCTAAATCGAATACAAGCAAGGCGTGATGCGAGTTGAGCTTTACTAGCTTTTGCAAATCAGTAAAAAATAAATTTCGGTTAGGCAGACTAGTTGTGCGATCTCGATTCGATAAGTTATGTAACTGCGATTCGGCTTTTTTACGCTCTGTTAAATCTGAATAAACAACGACATAATTAGTTATTTGATTTTGATCGTTTTTAATTTCATCTATCGATATTTCTATAGGCAATAAAACACGCTCACTATTACGAAGCTTCACTTCTTGTTGGATATGTTCGCGCTCTTTTACTATTTCAATAATTCTGTTTGTGTAGCTTGGCTCATACCCAGATAGGTTGAAATCTTTTCCTAAGTATTGCTCGCGTACGCCACCAAACAAGGTTAAAAAACTCGGGTTTATATCAACCAGTTTAAAGTTTTTATCGTAAATTGCTAAGGCGTCAGTGAGTGATTCAACACATTTAGCAAAAAGGTTTAAGCGCTCTTCCGTTGATTTTAACTGTGATATATCGCGAACGGTACCTGTCATTCTAAGGGGTGATAAGTTGGCGTCTTTTTCAATTATTTTTCCGCGATCGAGTACCCAATGCCAACGACCAAATGTATCTTTGATTCGGTAGGTGGCTTCAAAAAAAGCAGACTGCTCTGCAAAGTGTACTTTTAACAAGTGCTCAACGTTATTAATATCGTGAGGGTGAATAAGGCCTTTGTTTGGCGGAAACCCCATTAAGGTAGTCGAATCCATTAAGTACTTATCGTTAATACGAATAACTTCGCCTGTTTTTATGTTCCAGTCCCAAAGTGTATCGCCGCTACCTTCTACAGTACTTTTAAGGCGTTTTTCCGAAAGACGGAGTTGACGGCGTGAGCGTCTAAGTTTGTGGATTACAAATAACAGGTAGGGCAAAGCAAGCGCTATAATGGCGCTTGCTAGTATAAGTATATTGTCGGAGTTGTAATTAAATGATGACTCAAAGGCAAAAAGCTCAAATGAGTAAGCAAGTACTACAAGCATGCTTAGTTTTATTATTATTTTTATCATTTTTTTATTACTTCTAATTTACAAATGATAATTTAAAACAAGCTAAACCTAGTGTCAAAGAGATTGAGAGTAAACGGGCATATTTTGAGATTTATTGACTTTTGCCGAGCTTAAAAGCTCATATCTTGGTCTATTATCATCAAATAGGCTTAGTGCATAAACTTTTAGTTCTTTTAGGGTTAGCGCATTTAAGGCATCTAAAAGTCGTTGTTGCATATGAAATTCATGATCTCTATTACCTATAGCAAGCCATAACCGTTGTGAGCGTAGGCGCAGGTTTTTATCTTTTTCTGCAATATGAGTACTAAGGCCGTGTTTTTGCTGTTGCCAATCGTTTTCATCAAGTGCATCAATGTTATCAAGGTAGTTTTTAATAAAACGGTTATGTCGATGCAATAAAGTTTTTGCATCAAACTTAGGTGACTGCACATAAAATGCTATACCAGCACGCGTATTAAATGGTGCATAACCTGCGCCTACTAAGTAGCCAAGTTGCTGTGTAGTTCGTAATTCATTAAAGTAATCTTGATTAATTAAATGATTTAACGCCATCATTTTTACTTTTTCGGCCACGCAATCCGTTTGCGCTTGATAGTAAATAACCATTGCATGGTCGTTACAAGGAAGCTCTAGCTCGTAGCGAGTTACTTTTTTAATTTCAAAAAGAGGGCGTCTTAAATCTTCAATTATGGTTGCGTTTTTTAAGTGATTTGCGACCTTTTTTTGAAAGGCTATTGCATCACTTTGCTGCCAGTTACCATGTAAAAATGATTCAACATGTAGTGCTTTAAAAAAGTCTGTTCTGAACTCATTAAATTGCTGAAAACAGGTGTTTTTTAATGCCGATGCAAGCTCCCCAGGTTGTGGGTTCCAAGGCATTATTTTTGCGCCTAAAATGCTAAATAACTCACTGACTGGTTTGTTTTGGTTGCTATTGCGCCAATGCCTTACAAGCTGTTTTTTATATTCAGCAAAGCGTTTTGCACAGATCTCTACATTAAATAAAGCATCTATTAATTGATCAACAAGCTCTAACTGGCTAGATGAAAGCCCCGCGGTATGTAGAGTTAATCCACCTTGATGCGAGGTTAAGTGGTAGCTAAGTCCCGCAAGTTCTGCTGGATAAAATTGCTCGCCCACACTATCCATAAATAAATCTGTAAATAAGCGGGTGAGTGCCATATGTTTTACATCTTTTACGGCAAAATCAGAATCCATGGCCAAATAAAAATGGCCTTTAGCAACACGAAATGTGTTGTCTTGTTTAAACCAAAAGTCAAAACCGGGTTCTTTTACTAATAACTCGGGTTTTGTTTGTGGTTTTACGACATCAAATAACACCACTTCTTTTGTTAAATAAGGATTAGCTGTAGGTAGCAGCATTTCGCTCAACGGCTTATTTATCTCGCTAAGGGCATCAAGCCAACTAGGTGAAATATGTTCTACTTTATATGGTGTGTTGTACCATGCCGTTTTATGTTCAGGCTCTACATCTGGATGTATAAGTACGATGCGCATATTATGTGGCGTTAACCACTGCATGGCCATTTCGTGGGTCGCTTTTTTAAAGCCTTCCATTAAATAGTCGCCTTGCACGTAGTTTGCTTCATCGTAATGCTGCATATTAATGCTTAAATTACTGACCCAATCAATCAGGCGTGACTTTTCTTGGTTATCGAATGCTATTTGTAATAGATTTTTTTTATCTTGGTATAAGCGTGGCAATTTTTCGGTGTTATCGTTAATTAAGCAAATGTATTCAAACACCATTTCAATAATGTCTTCGAAGTATTCAATACCTTCATCGGTAAGCGCTAAGCTAATATTAAAATCTTTAAAGTTGCTGCCATTAATACCACCGCCAGCAGAAAGTGCATTGATCCAGCCTTGCTCTTTTAAAATAGAATAAAGAGAACCCGCGCCTTCATAGCCAAGTAAGTGGGCAATAAAACTTACTGTTTTATGGCGATAAAAGTCGTCAATATTAGGCATAGCAAAACTTATAATAAGTTTTTGCATATGCTTATGTGGCTCAATATGGAGTATTTTTCCTATGTCTTGTTTGCGATAAAGTGGCTCACTGATCTCTGGCTTTTTAAGGTTTTTGTTGCCGTTAATTGCGCCAAAGTAAGTTTGAGTCCAGCTTTGTAGTGTGTCTAGTGTTTCGTTTGCGCAAATAACTAAAGTCATCCACTGAGCTTGGTACTGGCTATTAAAAAAGTCACGAAGCTCATCACTAATACAGCGCTCTCTGTCAGCTAAGGTTTGTAGGTTTCCTACAGAAAATTTAGCAAATGGATGAGCTGGATTTACCGTTTCTTTATGGGCTTGATAAATACGGCGACCGTCGTCTTTTATTTTTAGTTTAAACTCGGCTTCAATTGCGTTGCGTTCTTTTTCTGTTTCGGCTGAATTTAAAAGTGGCGCAATAAAAAAACGGCTAAATTGGGTAAGCGCTTGTTCAAATTCTTGATTGTTAATATCAAAAAAGTAACAGGTATGCTCAGTGCCGGTCCACGCATTGGTGTTGCCGCCAGCTTGCGAAACAAAATTATTAAAACTGCCTGAATCTGGGTATTGGTCAGTGCCTAAAAAAAGCATGTGCTCTAAAAAGTGTGCTAGGCCTTGCCTATCAAGAGGGTCGTCAAAATGTCCGGCGTTAACTGCCATTGATGCTGCCGCTTTTGTAGAATCTTTATCTTGCACTAATAGTACTTTTAGACCATTGTCCAGTGTAAAGGCGCGGTATGCTCTGTTATCATTGCGGCTGATATTCAAATGATGCTCCTGAAACTAAACGTTTACTTGTTAACAACAGATGATGGCTTCAGGAAAGCGAAGTACAGCTTAAAGATTTACCTGAATCTCATGAAAGAACTATTTTAGAAATAAATAGATTTATATTGTTAATATAGCTGACAAACGGGCAAACTGGCTACTGTTTTATATTCTTTAATCGGTTGATTTTTTATGAAAACAATCCTAATAATGCGCCACGGCGAAGCAACACCCATGCAGGCTGATGATGCAGGTAGAAATTTAACCCAAGCAGGGCACGATGAAGCTGAAAAAATGGGCCTTTGGCTCAGTAAAGCACATTACCCTGATGCACTGTTAGTTAGTCCTTACATTCGAGCACAGCAAACAGCTGCAGGTGTGGCTAAAAATAACGTATTTAAATTTAGCGAAACCACGTCTGATATAATTCCCGAAGGCAAACCTCAAATTGCTGCTGACTACATCGAAACACTTATTGCTACTCACCCCCAATGCAATACATGGCTTGTTGTATCACATATGCCTATTGTAAGTTATTTAGTGGACCAGTTAAGCCCTGGCAATATGCCCATTTTTAATACGGGTGCTGTTGCTGTTATTAGTTACGATGAGCAAACCCAGCGTAGTAGTTATTTAAGTATAAATGCCCCAGAAAACGTTTAAATATAAATAATTGAGTAAAGTAAAATGACAATAGAACGTTTACAAACAGGTGCGCGCATGAGCCGCATTGTAAAACATAACGGCACTGTGTATTTATGTGGGCAGGTATGCGCCGACGCACAAAAAGATATCAAAGAACAAACTCAAACTATGCTTGATAAAGTAGAGGCATTGCTTGATGAAGCGGGAAGTTCAAAAGAACATATGCTTAGCGCGACTATTTATGTAAAGAGCATGGAATACTTTGCTGATATGAATGCAGTATGGGATGCGTGGGTAACCGAGGGTTATGCACCAGCACGTGCCTGTGTGGAAGCTAAAATGGCACGTGATGCACTACTCGTAGAAATATCTGTTGTTGCAGCCTTAAAGTAGTTTGATTAAACAATTATATAGCTCATGGCAGTTTTGTTAGTTATATAGTTGTTTAAAGTAAAATAGCCAACCAAAAGCTAAAACTCAACATACACAATATAGTAGAAAGTACTACCGTCCCGGCAAGCGTTGCTTGATGCTGTTTTAACTGACACGCAATTAAGTAAGCATTTACCCCTACAGGTGATGCACTCAATAGAACTAGCACATTTCTTATTTGCTCATCTAACTCAAACACATAAGTTGCTGCAACAAATACCCCAGCCGGTAATATAATAATTTTTAATAATGAAGATATAAGCGCGGGCTGCCAGTTTGAGGCTATTTTATAAAATACTAAGTTTGCGCCTAGTACAAATAAAGCACACGGAATAGCGGGTTTGGCGAGTAAATCTATACTGCTTACTAAATTGTCATATAAGCTAAGCCCAGATACATTAATGATCAACCCGCAACCAATACTCAGTACGATAGGGTTTAGCACCATGCTCTTGCTAAAGTTATACCATGAGAAGTTTTCAGCATTTCCTTTTGCCCCAATTAAAAAGGTCAGGGCAAATAGCAATGTGCTATGAAAGGTGATGATCATAAATGCAATAGCAATCATCTCTTTACCCAGTGACGCTATAACAATTGGGATACCTACCAACACCATATTTGAATAACTACCTGCCAAACCAAATACGCTGTGTTGTTGATAATTTATTGCTTTATTATTGAGACATGGCTTATTTAAGTAAAAGCGGTCAATTAAAATGCCTAATCCAAACACACACAAAACCGGTATGTAAAAGCTCATAAATGCAAAAAGGCTGATGCTTTGCTGCAGGTTTATTTGCGACATATTTAGTACTAAAAAGGCTGGTAAACTCACATAAAAAGTAAATTTACTTAGACCCGCAATGTGTTGTTCGTTAAAAAATTTTAACTTACAACAGCCATAACCCAGTGCCACAATAAAAATGAGCGGAAAAATAATTGAAAAAATATGCACGAAGTTACATCCTAGTAATAGCTAAAGTTAGCGTCTAAATTCATCACTTTGCGGTAAATTAATTAGTATGAGTACAGCGCCTCTACCACCATATTCGAGAGGGGCTTGGTGCATCGCTATTACGTCAGGGTGCTGTACTAAGTACTGGGGCACTTTGTGCTTTAGTACGCCGCCGCCAATACCGTGCACTACACACGCACAATAGTAATGCTGCTTTTTACATTCGTGAATGAGTCCAGCGAGTTCGTCTTTAGCAAGTTCTTTATTTAAGCCATGTAAATCTAGCGTCAAATCGGGTGCAAAGTCACCACGGCGAAGCTGTTTAGCTAGGAAAGTATCTTGGCCTGGTTTTACATATTTAACCGTGCCGTGGGTGTCTATATCGGGAATATAAACGTCTGAGAAGAAAAATTCAGATTGAGCCTGCTTTTTTTGCTGGGCAAATTGCTTAGCTTGTGACACCTTAGGCTTTGTATCAAAACGATGAGTATCTTGTTTAAATACTTTGGCGCCTGTGATCGTTTGACGAAATAAGCTTATGTCGTCATTGCTTAGGGACGAATGTGATGGAGTGTCTTTTTTCATAACTATTACCTAAACAAAAAAACGTAAAAACGCAGCGCAAAAGGCGGTACAATACTTAAATGAGGGGCAATTGTAATTTGCCCAGCGCAGATAGGCAATGCAATCGTCTTAAAGACTCAAAACAGTCAGTAAGCTAATACAGGTAAAAATATATGAGCGATTTACAAATAGAAGAAGCAACACTCGAAGAAGCCGTTGCAGAACTGTCAACTTTACATGACTGGTTACGTTGGACTACAAGCCAATTTGCAAGTAGTAGTATATTTTTTGGACACGGTACAGATAACGCATGGGATGAAGCTGTAAGCTTATTACTGCCTGCGCTTAGCTTGCCTGTTGATGCGCCAAAAGAATTAATGCACGCGCGTTTAACAAGCACAGAAAAAAACCGACTTGCGGGTCTTATTGCAGAACGTATTAACGACTGCACACCAGTACCTTACTTAACAAACATTGCATGGTTTGCGGGTATGCCATTTTATGTGGATGAACGTGTACTTATACCTCGCTCACCGTTTGCTGAGCTTATCAGCAACCGCTTTACACCCTGGCTTGAAGAGCCACAATCGGTAAACCGTATATTAGATTTATGTACGGGTTCGGGTTGTATCGCAATTGCACTTGCGCAAGCTTTTGAGCAGGCACAAGTTGATGCGGTAGATATATCGTATGAAGCGCTTGAAGTGACAGACATTAACATTAACGATTACATGTTGAGTGATCGCGTGTTACCGATTCAGTCTGATGTATTTAGCGGTGTACCAGGTCAAAAATACGACCTAATAGTAGCAAACCCACCGTATGTTGATGCAGAAGATATGGCTGACTTACCACGCGAATTTCATCATGAGCCAGAGCTTGGGCTTGCATCAGGCCACGATGGTTTAGATGTAACCCGTACTATATTGAGCGAAGCGAGTGAACATCTAACTGATAACGGTTTGTTATTTGTAGAAGTTGGTAACTCTATGGTACATATGGATGCACTGTATCCGGGCGCGCCGTTTGAGTGGATTGAATTTGAACAAGGCGGCTTAGGTGTATTTGTAATTAGCAAAAAGCAGCTAGACGAGTATTTTGCAAAATAAGTAAAAAAATGAATAGCCAAGCCCTGTGCTTGGCTATTGGTAGTCATTAGGAATGAGGAAAGTTAATGGCAGGTAATAGCATTGGGCAGTTATTTAAAGTGTCCACCTTTGGTGAGAGCCACGGCGTTGCATTAGGCGGCGTTGTTGATGGTACTCCCGCAGGTCTTGAAATCACAGAGGCCGACTTACAAATTGATTTAGATCGCCGAAAACCAGGCCAAAGCCGTTATACAACGCAGCGCCGTGAAAGCGATCAAATAAAAATATTAGCAGGCGTTTTTGAAGGTAAAACCACAGGTACCAGCATTGGTTTATTGATTGAAAACACCGATCAACGCTCGCAAGATTACGGCAAAATTAAAGATGTATTTCGCCCAGGTCATGGCGATTACACGTATTGGCATAAGTACGGCTTGCGCGATTATCGCGGTGGCGGTCGTTCATCTGCACGCGAAACCGCGATACGCGTAGCGGCAGGTGCTATTGCTAAAAAATACTTAAAGCAATTTCATGGTATTGAAGTTAAAGCATGTTTAAGTCAGCTTGGCCCTATTAAGGCGGAAACGTTTGACTGGGATGAAGTGGAAAATAACTTATTCTTCTTCCCTGATGCAAGTAAGCTTGAAGCGCTTGACGAATATATGCGTGACCTTAAAAAGCAAGGTGACTCAGTTGGCGCTAAAGTAAAAGTAGTGGCAAGCAATGTACCTGTTGGTCTTGGAGAGCCAGTATTTGACCGTCTTGACGCCGAACTTGCACATTCATTAATGAGTATTAACGCTGTTAAAGGCGTTGAAATTGGTGATGGCTTTGATGTAGTTGAGCAAAAAGGCTCTGAGCATCGCGACGAGCTAACCCCTGAAGGTTTTACATCAAACCATGCAGGTGGCGTACTTGCGGGTATTTCGACAGGGCAAGATATTATTGCTTCTATTGCGCTAAAACCAACGTCGAGCATTACTATTCCGGGTAACAGCATTAATACAAGCAACGAAGCGGTAGAGATGATCACCAAAGGTCGTCACGATCCGTGTGTGGGTATTCGTGCAATCCCGATTGCGGAGGCAATGATGGCTATTACCTTAATGGACCACTTACTGCGTCAACGCGGACAAAATCCGCATGTAAATCACGAACACGGGCCAATTAATGGCTCTGTGTAAGTATTTATAATTATAAAAAAACGCGGATTACCGCGTTTTTTTATGTCTGTAATTTAGTTTAAAGCCTTTCAGGAGTTGTTCAAGTAGGCCCTATATACTGCAAGAAGGAGGGTAGTAATCATGAACGATAATATTAATGAACACTCACAAATAAAAGCCCAAGCTGCAATAGCCCGCTTAGAGCGATTCAGTAAGTTAACTGATAGCAGCATTGGCATTCCTTTTACTAAATTTAATATAGGGTTGGAGGCTGTGATTGGTTTAATTCCCGTTATAGGTGATGCCGCAGGGCTAATTTTATCAAGTTATGTGCTGATAGAAGCCCAGCGTTTAGGTGTGAGTAAACGTATAAAAACTAAGATGATTATCAATATGCTCATAGACTTTGTGGGCGGTTTAGTGCCATTTTTTGGTGATATTTTTGATGCCTTTTTTAAAGCTAACACGCGTAATACACAACTATTAAAAAAGCATTTAAACAAGCAGTTGAGTGAGTAATTAATAGCTTTAAGTAACCGTTAGCAAAGAGACTTTAAACAAAATGTTGTTGGTTGTTAAATCACCTAGTAAGGTAGGAACGTCTATTCACTTTGGTATCTACAATATGCAATTATTTATCGGTAATAAAAACTACTCTAGCTGGTCATTACGCGCATGGTATTTAATGAGTAAATTTGATGTTGAGTTTAGTGAAACCCAGCTGGTACTCGACACCCCCGACTTTTACAATGAACTAAAAAAGACCTTTGCTTTGCAAAAAGTCCCAGCGTTAATTGATGGCGATTTACAGGTATGGGATTCGCTAGCAATTTGTGAATATATTAACGATGCTTACTTATCAGGCGCTGCATGGCCAAAATATATTACCCAAAGAGCTAAAGCGCGTGCACTAAGCGCTGAAATGCATTCAGGCTTTATGGCACTGCGCAGCGAAATGCCAATGAATATAAGAGCAACCCGTAAAGTAGACCTATCGAGCGAAGCACTAAAAGACATAGCCCGTATAGACGAGATATTTGCACAGCAACAAGATGTGTTTCCAAATGAGTGGTTTTTTGGTGACTTTAGTATTGCTGATGCCATGTATGCGCCTGTTGTACTGCGCTTAAAAACCTATCAAATTACGTTATCGCCAGAGGCGCAGCAATATTGTGACTTTGTTATGCGTTGCCCAGTATTGCAAGTATGGATCACTCAGGCATTAACCGAAACCGACATAGTAGAGTGTGATGAAGCAGGAACGCCTGTATAATTATTGTTTTTTATATGGCATGTTTTATGCCTTAAAATCATAAGTTTAAACTAGGCAGCTCATGTATCTAAATCACCCAAGGTATGGCAATACACCAATAACTACCAATACCCCAGTGACAATAGAGGCGATAGAGAATGCGCACTGGCGTTACTCGAGCCTTAAATACTTCCCTAATACGGTAATATTGGCTGATATAAAAAAGCAAAACTATGCCATTTATCCTCGGGCACTTTATGTTGATATTGAAGAGAAGTGCGGGACTTGCTCTAAGGCATTTATTTTTTTTGCTCAAGAGCAGCAATATTGGTTTGAAACATTAAGATTTTGGGTCGATTCACACTGTACTCATTGCTTTGAATGCCGTAGACATGCCAGATATATACTAACTCTACGTAAACGGTACGATATGTTAACTAGCTTAGCCAATAAAACCTCAGGTGAAAAAACACAGCGTAAAGAACTTGGTAATACTCTTTACTGTTTAGGTATTATTAAAAATATCAATAAAGTGAAAGATTAGTCCGCTTATATTTTACTATCACGCCTTATTTTTACTTTAGTTGTAAAAGCCCGTACAATTCGTCTCGTTTTTACTGCGCAAAATAGCGCTGCAACCGAGAAAAATTAGCCTAATTTTATGCATCAAATAGCTGATCTAATTTCAATTTTTGAACGCACTTTTTATCAAAGTCATAATACATGTCTGATAAAAGGCGATTTTGAACCTGTGTATTTACCAGCAACAGAGCACGTGCCATATCACCAAGTTGTATTTGCGCATGGTTTTTATGCTAGTGCATTACATGAGGTTGCACACTGGTTGGTTGCAGGCGATGAACGTCGTTTATTAGAAGATTACGGCTATTGGTATTGTCCTGATGGGCGCGACAAACAAAAACAAGCTGAGTTTGAAAACGTAGAAGTAAAGCCTCAGGCTATAGAGTGGTTATTAAGCACCGCAGCAGGGTTTAATTTTAATGTGTCGGTGGATAACTTAAACGGCGAGCAAACATGTCGGTTTGATTTTCAGCAGCGAGTACATGCACGCGTATTATCGTTAATCGAAAATGGCTTTAACTCTCGTACAGAGTCACTTTTAAAAGCACTCTCTGATTTTTATAATACACAGTGGCCATTAACAGCGCAGCAATTTAATTGGCAACATCCGAAGGAGCTTTGTAATGGCGTTTAAATTAGGTTTAATTGTAAACCCAGTAGCGGGTTTAGGCGGCACAGTTGCTTTAAAAGGTAGTGATGGCGCGCACACAGCCGCTAAAGCAATCGAATTAGGTGCAGAACCCAAAGCAAATAGCCGCACAAAAGCAGCGCTTGAAGTGCTATTGCCTTATAAAGAACGCTTAATCATTTACACCGTTAACGGTGACATGGGTGAGCAAACAGCAAAAGCCTTGGGCTTTAATGTAGAGGTTGTATACAACTCTGCAGTAATAACAACCCCAGATGACACAGAACAAGCAGCAAAAGTACTTAAAGACTCAGGTGTTGATTTAGTTTTATTTGCTGGAGGCGATGGTACAGCGCGTAATATTTGCCATGCAATAGAGGATACCGTTCCGGTACTTGGTATTCCTGCAGGCTGTAAAATTCATTCTGGTGTATACGCTATTACACCAAAAGCTGCAGGGCGCGTAGTCGAAATGCTGGTTAAGGGGGAGTTAGTTACCTTAGCTGATGCAGATGTAATGGATATAGATGAAGATGCCTTTAGACAAGGCACAGTAAAAGCAAAGCGCTACGGCGAAATGCAAACACCTAGCGAAGTACGCTATATGCAAGCGGTTAAAAATGGCGGCAAAGAAACCGACGAACTCGTACTTGCCGACATTGCTGCGCATGTTGTATCGCAAATGGATGAAGACACATTTTATATAATGGGTAGCGGCTCAACGGTTGAGGCCATAATGGAAGAAATGGGACTTGAGAATACGTTGCTTGGCGTTGATTTAATAAAAGATCAAACCTTAGTTGCTCAAGATTTAACGGCTAAGCAATTACTTGAGCTTACTCATGATCAAAGTACTAAGTTAGTCATTACGCTCATTGGCGGGCAAGGGCATATATTTGGCCGTGGTAATCAGCAATTGAGCCCTGCGCTTATACGTGCAATTGGCAAAGAAAACATTATTGTAGTAGCAACAAAAACAAAACTACAAGCGCTTAATAGCCGCCCCCTTATTTGTGACACCGGCGATGGCGAATTAGATGATGAATTAACGGGTTATATTAAAGTAACCACCGGATTTAATGACCATATTATGTATGCAGTAGGGCACCAAAACCTTGAAAATACAGGTGCTTTGCAAAACCAGGAGATTAATAAATGAGTTTAGTGAACTATATCGATGCAGCCCAGCAGTACTTCGATGATTTAGTAATAAAAGCAACTGACGATGAGTTATTTGCAGGCGGCTATTTACGAGGTCATTTTGATCTTGCAGTTGGTTATGCCGAAGTAGAAAAGCTGACAATCAGTATAGATGAACTAAACGAAACTGTAGAGCAAAGCTTAGTTAAAGCATATCGCAACGGCGAGCTTAACGAAGAAGACAAGACATTAGTTGCACGCTTGTGGGAAGAAGTTAAAGCCCTCGCTTAAAAGTAAGTGATACAAAAAACACGATTTGTTTATCACTATCGTGTTTTTTTGTGTCCAAAACTTTTAAAGCAGATTTTTATGTTAATTTACTGTTTTGTTTTTATGCGATATTGTTACTAAAAATAAATTTTAGGAACAATAAAAATGAATAATAATCAAGACGCTTTACCTTCAGGGGTTGTTGCGCGTTTTTTAAATTTTGTTGAGCGGGTTGGCAATAAGCTTCCAGATCCAGCCGTAATATTTCTGTTTGCAATGTTATTAATTTGGTTTTTGTCGTGGTGGTTTTCAGGTGTAAGCTTTGATGCAATAGACCCACGTACCGGTGAAGCGATTATTATTAATAATATGCTGGCAAGTGATTCGCTCGCTACTTTTTTATCCTCTATGGTAAAAACCTTTACTGGCTTTGCTCCCTTAGGTGTCGTTTTAGTAGCTATGTTAGGTGTCGGTGTTGCAGAGCATTCGGGCTTTATTAATACCGGTCTTAAGTTAATGCTTAAAGTTACTCCTAAAAAGCTATTAACGCCTTCAATCATTTTAGTGGCTATTGTGAGCCATACCGCTACTGACGCAGGTTATGTATTAGTTATTCCACTTGCCGGTGTTATATTTTATGCTGCAGGACGCCATCCGCTTGCGGGTATTGCAGCTGCATTTGCAGGAGTCAGTGGTGGTTTTGGGGCTAACTTTATTCCATCAGGGATTGATCCATTACTACAAAGCTTTACCCAAAGTGCGGCGCAAATAATTAATCCTGCAATAACAATTAACCCGTTAAATAACTGGGCATTTGCTTCAGCATCTAGCTTATTTATTGTGGCATTAGGCTGGTACATTACCGATAAAATTATTGAACCACGTTTACAAAAAACAGCAGTTGATGGTGCTAAAGAGGATTTACCTGTATTTGAAGATGCACGTAGTGATGAAAAACGTGCCTTTTATATAGCCAGTACCGTGATGATTGCAGGACTTGCGTTATTAGCATTTGTCTCTGCTCCAGACGATTCTGCAATGCGCAGTAGTGACGGATCCCTTACTAATTTTAGCTCTCCTTTAATGCAATCAATTGTACCACTAATATTTTTACTTTTTTGGCTACCTGGCACAGTATATGGTTTTACGGTAGGTACCTTTAAAACTTCAAAAGATATGATTGATGCAATGAGTAAAGCGATGAGCGGCATGGCATATTATATCGTTATGGCGTTTTTTTGTTCGCTATTTATTGCTGCATTTAGTAAATCAAATTTAGGTGCATTACTCGCAATCGAAGGTGCGCAGTTATTAAAGGCAATGGAATTGCCAAGTGCAGTAACGGTTGTGGGCATTATCTTTTTAACTGGCTTTGTTAACTTGTTTGTAGGTTCAAGTTCAGCAAAATGGGCGTTACTTGGCCCTATTTTTGTACCGATGTTAATGCAACTTGGCATTTCGCCAGACTTAACTCAAGCCGCTTATCGTGTAGGTGACTCAAGTTCTAATATTATTACACCGTTAATGCCTTATTTCCCATTAGTGGTGGTGTACTGTCAAAAGTATGTGAAAGGCACAGGTATAGGTACTTTAATTGCTATTATGCTACCGTACTCAATCGCCTTTATGATTGGCTGGAGTATCTTTTTATTAGGTTACTGGGCACTTGGTATTCCACTAGGGCTTGATGCCAGCTATGTTTACCCGGCGCTAGCGCCTTAATAAAGTATAAATATTAAGAGCTTATATTAGCCCTGCCACGAAAATGACAGGGCTTTTTTATAAGCTTTAACTTTGTAAGCCAATGAAGGCTATCATTCTAGCCCTCTGACAATATAACCAAAATAGCTAGCTTCACCGATTACATAAACATAGTGCCCTTTACTATTGATAATGGATGATTTCTCTTCATACCACCGAAGCTCGTGTATTTGCTTTGTTTTAGGATCTAAAAAAGATAAACGTGTACAACTATTTTCATAATCACTGCCGCACTCTTCAACGTCTGTCAGGATATATTCTTTATACCAATAATCACTTTCAGTGAAATAAGCAAACAGCTTTATTGGAAGGGCTAAATAGATATAAAATATTGCGTATATTAAAAATGGAGCTGCCAAATAGCCTAAATTAAATGAAGCTAGGTTCTTTATTCCTGAAATATTATGCTTAAATGATTCTCTATATTTACTGCATTGCTTATATTTTTTGAATACAAGCATATTCAAATAGATAAATAGTGCACCTGAAATAATAGGGATAATCCAAAAAATAGTAATGTCATATTTTTTATTTGCAATAAATGGAGGGTCTGTAAAGTCTATTACAATTGGAATAGCCATGAATAAAATAAGAGGGCTTAGTAGCGCTATGATTGGTAGGTATTCATATAATTTTTTCATATCAGTGATCCTTACTGTCAAAAATATTATCTTTTTACAAAGCTTGGCGCATTATTTAGTAAATGTTGATGACTAGCTTGGTAGTCTGCATAAAAAATGACTGCTTCATCCTCAGCTAGTGAGTTAACAACAGTTGAGTACCAATCTATGTATTGAAGTTGCTCTTTTGTAGGAGAATATTTTTCAAGTTTGAAGTAGTTAATAAAGTCATTGCATAAATCTTCAGTTGTATTCTTCTCAGACCATGTCAGTTTGCTGCTAGAGTTGATGCTACCATAAGTAATTAGATCGTTAGTTGGCCACTTCCCATCTTTAGTGTGACCAATTATATAGCGCCAATCACAACCGCTGGGCGATAATCCAGCATATAGGTATATGTGAAAAAAACCTTTATTATGAAGTAGGGCTACCATTCGGGTTATTTGGCTTGTTAAAAGTTTCATTTATTTACATCTCTCCCTGAAAGTAATACAGCTGCTTATTCCTATTACGGCAGCCATTTTAATAGCGAGCTTCTGAATTTTTCCTCTAACTAACCTGATGTAATGGTCTCCTCCCTATACGGCATCTATGTGCCATGATTAAAGTGGTTACAATAATCAAAGGGAGAAGACCAAAATGAAGATTACAACAATTGGTTTAGATATAGCAAAAAGATTTTTCCATGTGGTGTGCTGCAATGAACAAGGGCGCTTAGTTAAAAAGAAAATGTTAAAGCGTGCGCAAGTGTTATCTTTTTTCCAACAACACACTACGTGTTTAGTTGCTTTAGAGGCCTGTGCAACTTCTCATTTTTGGGCTCGAGAAATCAGAAAATGTGGTCATGAGATAAAGCTTATTCCACTTCAGCATGTAAAAGCCTTCTTAGTTGGCAATAAAAATGATTATAACGATGCTTTAGCAATTAGCATTGCTTCAAAGCAACATCATATTAAGAGTGTCTGTATAAAATCAGTTGAGCAACAAGATAACCAAGCACAGCACAAAGCGAGAGAATTAGCGGTCAGACAAAGAACGGCACTATGCAATCAAATCCGAGGCTTAACTGCTGAATACGGAATTATTTTAAATCAGGGTGTAAACACAATACGCAAAAGTATCCCCCTAATTTTAGAAGATGAAAATACCGGATTATCAGGCGCATTTAAAGCGGTACTAAAGCAGTTAGAAACACAATTGAGTAACTTAGACAGCTGCATTGAAACTTACAGTACATTAATAGTTGAAACAGCAAAAAATAATGATATTTGCCAACGGATCCAAACAATACCTGGATTTGGTCCTATGGTATCAAGCGCCTATTTCAATGAAGTTGGAAATGGCAGTAACTATAAAAGAGGCCGCGATGTTTCAGCGTCTTTAGGTATCGTTCCGCGTCAACACAGTAGTGGCGGAAAAGATACTTTACTTGGGATAAGTAAGCGAGGAAATAGCTACTTAAGGTGCCTGTTGATCCAAGGAGCAAAAGCTGTTGTCTCAAGAGCAAAAACGAAGAATGATAAATTAAGTCAATGGATAAACCGACTGGTTCAAACTCGAGGGCATAATCGAGCATGTGTAGCTTATGCCAACAAGATGGCGAGAATGGCTTGGGCTATTAGCGCTTCAGGTGAGAGTTACTCACCCGTATAAATACTCTTCAAAGAATTGCGTAAGTGGCTAAAACGATGACATAACAGGTCAAACCTGCATATTGAAAACCTATAGAGTTCAGTGGTAGTAAATACCGATAACCTGATCAGGACAATATGCGCGGATTACATCAAGGTCAGAAGTAATAATCTTCACTAAAAGACCGTATATATGACAGCAAACCTGTCCCTGCTATCGTTGAATGACACCTTGCAATACTGGAGGAGACCATATATGAACTCTGGTTAAGAGATTTATTATTCAGAGTTCAGGTTAACTAGTTTTCTCATGTTACAGACACAAAAAAACCTTGTCACTTTCGTGGCAAGGTTTTTTTATTAAAGAGTCGTTGCTTATTTAGCTGTGAAGCTTACTGGGCGACGTTCTTTACGAGGGCCAGTACGCTTATCACCGCGTTGGCTATCGTCTTTATCTTTACTAAAGGTGCGCTTTTTGTCACCAGCTGGACGCTCAGAGCGTTCTGCACGTGGCTCAGCAGGGCCTTGATCTTGTGTAATTGTTAAGCCCATAGGACGTTTACAAATAAACACTTTTTGGAAATGATCAAGTACATCTTTAGGCATGTTTTGCGGTAATTGAACCGTACTGTGATTGTCGTGTAAACGAATATCACCAATAAACTTGCTTGAGATGTCAGCTTCGTTAGCGATAGCGCCAACAATGTTCTTAACCTGAACACCATGTTCACGACCTACTTCGATACGGTAAGTATCCATAGGGCCTGCATCACGGCTGTTACGTTCGCGAGGTTTACGCTCAGCGCGTTCACCACCACGTTCGCCGCCACGTTCGTTACGACGTCCACGGTCACCACCGCGATCATTGCGGTCGTTACTACGTGGGTTGCGATCGTTACGCTCGTTACGTTCACGAGGTTGAATCTTAACTTCTTCAACTTTAATTGGAGACTGTTGCTGTGCTAAACACAGTAACGCACCCGCTAAGCTTTCAAGAGGAAGTTCAAGTTTTTCAGCCATGTTAGTAGCTATCTCGTTAAAGAATGTAATATCTTTGTTTTCAAGCGCAATAGTTAATTTTGCTTGTAACGCTTCAATACGTTTTTCTTCAACGATTTTTGCAGTTGGTAATTCAACTTGTGCAATTTCAGACTTCGTATGACGAATGATATTTTTAAGTAAATAACGTTCGTTATGTTTTACGAATAAAATTGCTTTACCAGTACGACCAGCACGACCTGTACGGCCGATACGGTGAACGTAGGCTTCAGAATCTTGTGGTATATCGTAGTTGATAACTAAGCTTAAGCGGTCAACATCTAGACCACGAGCAGCAACGTCTGTTGCAATAACAACATTTAGCATGCCGCTTTTTAAGCGTTCTACAGTGCGTTCACGTGCTTGCTGGTTCATATCACCATTAAGTGGAGCAGCAGAGAAACCTTCGCGCTCTAATAACTCAGCAAGTTGTACTGTATCGTTACGCGTACGTACGAAAACAATAGCACCTTCATACTGTTCAGCTTCTAAGAAGCGAACAATAGCTTTATTTTTATGTACGCTTGCATTCCAAAACACTTGCTCAACAGATGATACTGTAGAGTTACGCGCAGAAATATGAACCTGTTCAGGATTGTTCATATACTTGCTGCTGATGTTTTGAATTTGCTTAGGCATAGTCGCAGAGAAAAGACATGTTTGCTTTTCGCGCGGTGTTTTTTCCATGATGCTTTCTACATCATCGATAAAGCCCATACGTAACATTTCATCGGCTTCATCAAGTACAAGTGCTTGTAGAGCATCAAACTTGATAGTGCCACGGTTAATGTGATCGATTAAACGACCTGGAGTTGCAACAATAACCTGAGCGCCACGACGAAGTGCGCTTAATTGGATACTGTAGCTTTGGCCACCATATAGTGCCAATACTTCAATACCACGAACATGTTTAGCATATTGTTCGAATGCCTCAGCAACTTGGATCGCAAGCTCACGTGTTGGTGTGAGTACAAGGATCTGTGGCTGTTTCACAGACGGGTCAATATTATTTAGTAATGGCAGTGCAAATGCTGCGGTTTTACCTGTACCCGTTTGAGCTAGTCCCAGTACGTCCTTTCTTTCTAGCAATAACGGTATACATTGAGCTTGGATTTCAGATGGTGTCTTGTAACCCAACTCTTCAACTGCCTTCAAAATTGCAGGAGAAAGATTTAGAGATTCAAACGTGACTGGTTCTGACATTAATACGCCTCAACGAATTTAAAGAGGCGCGCATTATATAGGATTCGCGAGGCAAATGCTTGTATAAATTGAAACTAATTTGTATGTGTTTGATGTTGGTCGAAATTTAACCAGCTCAATATAGGGTTTATTAAACTGGTTAACATATTTAATACAAAGCTTATTTATACAAGCCTAGGTTTTCTTTTGCATAAGCTTCAAATTCTGTAAATCCACCAATGTGATTTTGGTCTACAAAAATTTGTGGAACAGTAGGGCAAGGCTTACCCGCTGACTTTTCAAGGTCGGCTTTACTAATGCCTTCTTTAATTATGTCGATGTAACGAAATTTAAAGTCATCACGTTCATTTGATAATTGCTCAGCAACATCTTTCGCACGAACACAAAATGGACAGCCTTCACGGCCAAAAATTACGGTTAACATAGCTTTCTCCTCAATTTGATTAATATCAGTTTAAATGAATGGAAAATTATTTAAAGAGAAAAAAATCGATTGCACCATTCTAATAAAAGCATAAATCATATTATGCATAGCAATATGATTTGCAAAATGCGAATGAAAAACCAGAGCCCTGTTTGTCTAATACTTAAGTCTATGAATGCAAGTGTGTTTACAAGAATTAATTTATGGCACATAACTTGATGATGTAGAGCTATACATTGGGTTAACGAGAATGCTTTATGAATATTAATAGTCACGTTTTAGAAATTATCCAAGGGGTAATAGGTAAATATTGTGAAACCCAAAGTCAAAAATTCTCTATTACCTTAATCAACAAGTTGCAATGTAACTACGTTTGTTTGCAAATGCCGCCAGAGCAAATGATTGCACAATGCGAGGCGTTTCTTACTCCGGCGCTAGCAGCAGTAAAGCAGTGCTTTTTACTTAACCTCGAAGCAAATATTCAGGGAGTTAGTATTCACTATCAGATTGATGATTCTGAACAAGTAAACACGTTGGATTTTCACGGGCTCTTAGCAACTAAAGAGTCTGTTAGTTTAGCGCTTGATGTTAGACAAAATGTAGACGTTTTAACTGATTGCGAAGCGTTACTCAAAAGCTGTTTAAAAATGTCAGCTAATACTCACGATCGTTTTGGTTTAAATTTTAAATTATTTAATAGCACGCTTAGAGAGTCTGCACAGCTAGAGGATTTACGCCATCTTAGTGGTAACGCATTAATTGATAAATTAAATAGTGACAGCTTAAATACACACATAAAGTTGTGCTCTATTAACGACATTTACGAGCTGAGCCAAGCTCATAAACTATCTAAAAAAATATTAGGCTGGCCATTTTTTGATACCGACTTAATTACTATTTTAACAACATTTCACACACAAACACGTTTATCGGTATTAGTAGCAGACGACAGCTTACCGAGCCAAATTGCTACAAAAGTAATGCTTGAAATGCTGGGCTGCTTAGTAACGTGTGCAGAAAATGGTGCCAGTGCATTAACGCTTGCTCAAAATGAACCATTTGACTTGCTACTTTTAGATGAGCGTATGCCAGGAATGTTTGGTAGCGATGTGGCGCAGCAATTAGTTAGGCAAAATACACCTAATAACAATACTCCTAAAGTTATTTTAACGGGGTTAACAGGCGATGAGCAAATAGCTGAGTTGTTTGATAAAGGAATTACTCACTATTTACAGAAGCCAGTGACAAAAGCGGTACTTGAGAAATTTATTAAACCTTGGCAGTTAGCCTCTTAAATTGATTAATAAGGAGAGAGTTATGGATGATTTCTCTAAGACAGCACCTATTTTAATTGGTTTTCAAAACAATTACTTTTTGCCAAAAGGCATTTTGTATGACGAGGTTGAAGAGTCATCAAGAATTACTGGCGTGGGGGAAAATACACTCTATTTATTGACCTTCTGCGCAGAGCAATTTGCTTTAGTTATTAATACACCCATTCACTTTACGCAAAACTATAGCGAGCTTAAAAATCCGATTGGTATATTAAAAGTCATTGCGGTGGGGGCATTTAAAGCAGGTTCGTACGGTGCTCAAACCATTAAGCAGCTAGACCTTTTTAGTAATATTATAGAGGTGGTATTTGGGAAAAGAAGTTTAAATGCTTTTACACATATAGGTTTAGCCGAAAACATCAAAAAACATGGGGCCACTAATATAATTTTAGCGGGTACTGTGTCTTCTATCTGTATTGATTCAACTGCGCGCACTGCTGTTGCACGTGGTTCTAATGCCACTATTTTAAGTGACTGCACACCGAGACGCACTTCTTTTGAACAAGCATTCTACCGTGAAAAGGTTTCCCTTCTTTATGCACGAGTTTGTGAGAGTAATACTTTTATAAAGTATTGGAGAGATCATGAATAATAATGATGAGCTACAAGTTCAAATCCAATATGCACTAGTTGAAAAACTTTCCAATAGTAATCGACGTCAAGCAAAGCTATTAGCTATTTTAGATGAGTGTATTTTTGAGTGTGATAAACATTTGAATTTTACTTATATTAATGAAGCTTGGGAGAAGAAGTTAGGTTACTCAACCGATTCATTAATTGGCTCCAATATTACTAAGTTAATGAATTGCGATGATATTATGCATTTTGTCGCATACAGCTGTTGTTTACTAGAAGGGAAGCAGGCTCCCAGTGTAGAAATACAAATTAAAAGCAGCATCGGGCTCATGAACTGGTTTGAGTTAAGGTTAGTTTATGATGAAAAAAGCGGCTTTATAGGCTCGTTCTATGACATTCAACGTCATAAAGATTCTCAATTATTGCTCACACAACAACAAAAATATGTAAAACGCTTATCGCTTGTTGCGAGCCATACAAATAACTTAGTAATAATTACAGATAAATTTGGCGTAATTGAGTGGGTTAACAATAGTTTTGAAGTACTTACAGGTTACACCTGTGATGAGGTTATAGGCACTAGCCCTGGTCAATTACTGCAAGGGCCAAAAACATGTGAAAAAAGCCGTAAGGTTATGTCTCATGCCGTAAAAAATGGACTTCCTTTTCAAGTTGAAACTACAAATTACGATAAAAACGGTAATATTTATTGGGTTGCTATTGATGCAAACCCAGTGCGAGATGATGAAGGTCAAGTAAAGCACTTTATCGCTATAGAAACTAATATCACGCAGCGAGTTAAAGCTGAACAAGCAATGGCAGAGATAGAATATAACTATCACTCTGTCGTAGATAATATTCCTGATATTGTTTTACGCCTTGATACATTTGGCAACCTATTATTTATAAATCAAGCATGGCAACGCGTCTTACACAGCAATGTAGATGAGAGCCTTGGCTTACCTATAATTAAGTTTATAGCAAAAGAAGATGTAGAAAAAATTAGTAGCACTTTGCTTGATTATAAACATGGTAAGCGTGATATACGTCGCTTTGATATACGTTTGATTAATGCACAAGGGATAAATAATTGGGTTGAAATGACACTTACTCCCATTGTGGGTGGCTACGAAAGCGATTTGTTATCTATTGCCGCAACACTTGTTGATATACAAGAACGTATTGAAAGCGAGCAAATATTGCTTGAAGCTAAACATCAGGCAGAAACATTAGCTGAGTCTAAAAGCCGATTTATGGCAAATATTAGCCATGAAATTCGCACGCCATTAAATGCCGTTATTGGCTCTGCAGATATTTTGCATCATACCGGTTTAACTTCTGAGCAAATGCGTTACACACAAATGATTAAAACAAGCTCTGATGCATTACTGAGTGTATTGGATGATGTATTAACGTATTCGCGTTTTGAAGCACAAGCTATAACACTCGATAATCAGCCATTTAGTATTGATACGTGTATTGAAGAAGCAATAGGTATAATTTCCCAAAGCGCTTTGCAAAAAGGGCTTGAGGTTGTTTTTGATTTTTATCCTGATGTCCCCGCTCAAGTAATTGGTGATCATGCACGTATAAGGCAAATAGCCATTAATTTATTAGCCAATGCGATTAAGTTTACTCAGCAAGGCGTAATAACGGTGACCGTTAGATGTACTTACATTGGAGCCAATAATTTAAATCTTCATTTATCAGTAAAAGACACTGGAATGGGAATCGCAAAAAATAAAATAGAAAGTATGTTTATGCCTTTTATTCAATCAGATAATTCAATTACCCGAAAACATGGTGGTAGTGGCTTAGGCCTTGCTATATGTAAGCAAATTTGTGATGTAGTAGGGGGAGATATTTCGGTTAACTCTGAGCTCAATAAAGGGAGTGAGTTTATCGTTAATTACCCGTTACAAATAGACACAACCGACTCAATATTGCGAGAGGGGTTTGCAGCACGAAGTAAAAAGCCAAGAGTATGGATTGTAGGACATAACCAAATTTTAAAAACCGCGTTGGAGCACACACTCACTCGGTTTTCTATCGCTTTTGAGCACTATGAAATATGCCCAGATATCCCTGAGTATGATAGTTTTCCTGATGCAATTGTATTAACTGATCCTCCAATGCTAGCCCAAACACGCGAGTGTATAAATACATATAACTCCCTTAATTCACCGTGTTTACTTATCTTAGACTTACTAGGTGAAAGCTTATTACCGCAAAATCTTAACGACAGAGAGCTTAGGTTAAATGGCCCTTTTAAAGTATCGCATGTACCGCGAGCAATTAGTTTATTGGAAGAGCAGTTATTTCATTTAGATATTATATTTACTAATCGTGAACAAAAAGAAGCCTTAGAAAGCTCTTCAGGGTTAACTCAGTTGAATGGGACCAATGTATTGGTTGCTGAAGATAATACTAATAATCAAATAGTAATAAGACAGTTTTTAGAGCAAAAAGGTTGTCGGGTATATGTTGCTAGCGATGGGCAGGAGGCAATAACCAAGGCTAAAAACAATAAACTTGATATTATTTTTATGGATATCCAGATGCCAATACTAGATGGGATCTCTGCAACTAAAGCAATCAGAAAGTTAGGTATAGTCACCCCTATAATAGCGCTCACAGCAAATGCAATTCATGGTGATAAAGAGCGATTTATTGAAGTGGGGATGAATGATTATTTAGCTAAACCAATTGTAAGTGAAACACTTTATTTATTGCTTGATAAATATGCACCAAAGCAGGCTATTGAATCTAAGCATTTAAAGCTTACTCGTTTAGTGCAAGTGTGGGAAAAGCTGAGCTGAGCAATGAAGGGCAATATAAAAAGTGGGTTTGTGTTGCATAAAACTTGATAAACGAAGAAATTAACCTAGTATTTTAGGAGTAAGTTAAATTTATTTTTTAGTATTTAATGAGTGTTTTTATTGTAGTTTTTCAATTTGATTCGCAAATTGCAATTCAAAATAAAAATACAACGTTACGAATTGTTTTTGGATTCTAAATTACATTTTTAATTTTTTTAATACTTTGATTTTGTTGTTTATTTTATCTTTCGTTTGTTTTTGTTTAGTTGGCACGGCTTTCGCAACATATTAAATATGAAATCAAGACAATTTAGTTAAATTTTTAAGAGGTGCAATATGCAAACAAATACAAAAGCCAAACAACAACCTAAAAGTAATAATTGGGTACTTACACCTGAAATCATGGTTTTGTCTATTTTGCTTGTAGCTACCTTAGTAATAGGTATTACAGTTCTGCGCGGTAGCGATTCTGTAGAGCCGTTAACGGACATACAGCCGATTACTTTTACACAAGCTGATGTTGAAAATGCACAGTCGATGAGTAATACGTTTGACTCGCAAAATACTAACTATGCACAACATGTAACAGCCCCTAAAAACGAAAATAACGACACTCTTTCAAACTAGAGACTTTTGCGCAGGTAACTATTTATTGTTGCCTGCGTTTTTTTTATGTTTCCTATCACCGTTTTAACTTTTTCTCCCTAGCTTTAAAATTACGTGTACGCTTTTTAATTCAAGCTGTGCGTAACTAAATTAGTTTTATCCAGCCTTTCTTTATACTCATCTTCAATTACTAATCCTTACTTTTAGCCAACAATTACTAACTGGTTTCTCTGTGCTGTTTGGGCTTGAGTAAGCTCTTATTTATTAATTTAGGTGCATTGCAAATTGAATTGCAAAATGCAAATAAAATAGAAAAATTTAAATACTCAAATAACTAAACTTAACCTTTTGAATTTGCTGTTTTTATTTTTGTTTTATTCACTTTCTAAATGGTCTGTAACTTGCTCTTGATTACATAAGTCACTAAGAGTGAAAATCGGAGCAAAACATGAATGCATTTAAGTACCTAGAAGCAGAAAGCCCAGTCAATCTCGCAAGATGGCATGAGTTAGAGAGAATCATGTCGGATGCAATGCAAAATAATTATTTTAAAATGGTTTATCAACCGCTTGTATCATTAGGAACGGGAAAGTTGGTCGGCTTTGAATCGCTAGTAAGGTGCCAATCACCCCGCTTTGGTATTGTAGGCCCTGATGAGTTTATCCCTCATGTAGAGCAATCGGGAATGATTTTAGAATTAGGTGACTGGATTTTTGAGCAATGTTTGTCTGATTTAAAACAGATGCGACATTTTGGTATGACAGATATTGCTGTTTCTTTAAATATTTCACCGGTACAAATTTTAGATGGTGATGTGTTTTCAAAAGTAATGGCTTTGCTAGAAAAGCACCAAATACCACCACAAGCCATTAAAGTTGAATTAACGGAAACAGCGCTAATTCATAGTCCTGATAAAATAGCTAAGGCGTTTGAAAACTTCCATAAAGAAGGCGTAAAGGTGTGGATTGATGATTTTGGCACTGGGTACGCGTCTTTAGGTCTACTTCGTCAATTTGATATCGATGGTTTAAAAATTGATCGCAGTTTTGTAAGTGGTATTGCAACTAATAACGAAGACTTTACGTTATGTAGCGCAATTATTGCGATGGCTCAACGATTGGGCTTACAAACTGTAGCAGAAGGCATTGAAGAGAATGAGCAATTACAAATATTAGAACAACTTGGTTGTGATATTGCTCAGGGGTACTTGCTCGATAAGCCGCAAACATTAACAAAAAGTATTGATACCTGGGCTCTGTAATTGTTTATATTCATTTTGATTTGCAAAATGCAAAAAACAAATTACTCTTAAACTACAATTCTTACATTTTATTAGTGTACGAAGCTTTAACTTACACAAAGGTTATCTATGCCTATATCAGAGCAGTTTATCGATAAAAGTATTACGGAGCTAAATGTTTTAATTCAACTTGAAAAGGATGTTGGAATAAGCGTTTTAGCTCGATTAGTAAACTTATTTATCGATGAATTAGTTACTATGGCTAACCAATTAGATACGGCAATTAATAATGCAGATATTATAAAAATTAGAGAAATAATGCATGTTTTGAAAAACTCGGCTGCCTTATATGGAGCCGCTCCTTTAGCTGCATTGGCAACACAGTTACACGATTCACCACCACCAACCACAGAAGAAAATTTGCACGCAGCGCTTGTTATTAAGCATAACTTGGATAAAACCAGAGATGCATATCAAATAATGAGTAAGAGTATAGCTATCTAGGAGAAAGCCGTGTCAGATATAATGGGTAAAGGCCTTGTTTATATTGTTGAAGATAGCATCGCAAGTGGTGCTTTGTACGCCAGTCAGCTAGAGCAAGTAGGTTTTGAATGTAAGCATTTCGCAGATGGATATTCTGCTTTGGTCGGTATTAAAGAAAAAATGCCTGCGGTGATAGTACAAGATGTATGCTTGCCTGATATAAGTGGGCTTGAAGTTTTACAATTTGTAAATAAACAAAAAAATCCTGCTAATGTAGTCATGATCACCTCAAATAGTTCTATTGATATTGCAGTGGAAGCTATGCGTTTAGGTGGCTTCGATTTTTTAGAAAAACCCTTCACAAGTCAGCGACTTATTAGCTCAGTAGAAAGTGCGTTAACACCCAAAGAGCAAGCTAAAGTACAACCTTTGGTTCAAAGCAGTGATAAAAGCCAAGATTTTGTTGGTGAATCTCTCGCAATGAAAACCGTTTTTAGATTGCTAGATAGCGCAGCTAGAAGCAAAGCATGCGTATTTATTACAGGTGAAAGTGGAACCGGTAAAGAAGTATGCGCACAAACCCTTCATGATTCGAGCCCTCGCAGCCAAGGCCCTTTTATTGCTATAAACTGTGCTGCGATCCCTGCTGAGTTATTTGAATCAGAATTTTTTGGGCATGTTAAAGGGGCATTTAGTGGCGCTTTAAGCGATCGTAAAGGCGCAGTTGAAGTGGCCAACGGCGGTACGTTATTTCTAGATGAACTATGTGAAATGGAGCTTAACTTACAAGCTAAGTTATTGCGCTTTTTACAAACCGGCATATTTAGCAAGGTTGGTAGCAGCGAGGTATTACACAGCGATGTTCGCTTGGTATGTGCAACCAACAGAAATCCAATAATAGAGGTAGCAGAGGGGCGCTTTAGAGAAGATTTATATTATCGTTTAAATGTTATCCCCGTAAAGCTCCCGCCTTTAAGGGAGCGCGGAAACGATATTTTACTGCTCGCTGAGTATATTTTAAAACAAAAAAGCGATAGCAACGCTAAACATTTTATTGGCTTTTCTGATGAAGTTAAGGCGCTTTTTTGTAATTACGATTGGCCAGGTAATATACGCGAACTGCAAAATGTAATTGAAAATACAGTCGTTATTAATGATGGCGATGTAATAGAAAGAGATATGCTACCAAATTCATTTGGTCTAGGCGCTGTAAAACACTCAAGCTCAGCTAAGTCAATTCACAATACAAACGATCAGAGTGTTCAATTATCTCCTATGTCGGTTCACGATATAGAACCATTATGGCAAGTTGAAAAAAGGGCTATTGAAAACGCAATCAAAAGCTGCGAAGACAACATTCCTCTTGCTGCTGCTTATTTAGGGGTAAGTGCATCTACCATTTATAGAAAAATAAAGGGATGGTCTTAAAGCTTTAATAGATTTTAATTGCAATTTTAGGTTGAATTAATAAAAGTTACCCTAAACTCTATGTGTGAGAGCAAAATTAATTTTTAATCTGAAATAGTAAAAGGAGATCGCAATGAGTAACACTAGTTTAAAACCTGCGGATATTATGCCATCACTAGTAGTGAGTGATGTTGATGAGAAAAAGGTAGATTTAGTTGATAGAATAAGTGACTCTCCGTGGAAAATGATTGTTGTTTATCGAGGCCAGCACTGCCCTAAATGTACTGCGCAACTCAACGAGCTTGCTAAAGTTCATAAAGACTTTAAAGAGGCTGGAGTTGAAGTGGTTGCAGTAAGTGGTGATAGCCATGAGCAGCTTAATAAACATCTTGAAAAAATAGATATTAACTTCCCAATTTACTATGGTTTAACAATCGAACAAATGACTGATTTAGGGCTACATATTAGCGAGCCTCGCAGTGGTGCAGAAACTGATCATCCATTTGCTGAACCAGGAATTTATGTGCTTAATGAAAAAAATCAGCTTCAAATGGTAGATATATCAAACAGCCCGTTTGTTCGTCCTGATTTAGAGCAACTGCTAGGTGGGATTAAGTTTTCAAGAGAAAACGACTATCCAATCCGGGGCACATTTATTAAATAGTATTCATTTTAAATGGTTTCAAAAAAGGCACTCTTCAGTGCCTTTTTTATTTATTTTTAATAAATTTACTTGAAAACAATTTTACCGTCCATATATAGTTAAGTAGGACGCCTGATGGGTCCTAAATTAAACTTAAACAATTGAAATTTATATTATTAATTAAACTTTGCTTGAGCTTGTTCAATAGAAAAGCACATGCAAAATATCGCTTAAATATGAGGATATTATTATGCGTACAGTAGACTTATCACCACTTTATCGTTCATTTATCGGCTTCGAACATTTAGCATCACTTATGGATGCGGCAGCTAATACAGACAAGCAGCCGAGTTTTCCTCCTTACAATATAGAAGCACTCGATAAAGACAAATACAGAATCACTATGGCCGTTGCCGGTTTTAGTGATAGTGAATTAACCATTGAGTCAGAAAACAACACATTAAAAGTTGCAGGTATTAAAGCTAATAAAGATGAAAATAATGAACGTAAGTTTATTCATCAAGGTATAGCAGAGCGTAACTTTGAACGTAAATTTCAGCTTGGAGACCATGTAAAAGTACTTGGTGCCGATTTAGCTAACGGCTTATTAAGCATAGAGTTACAGCGTGAAATTCCTGAAGCACTTAAACCACGTAAAATAGAAATTGGTAATAGTAATCTAATAGAAGGTAAATAGTCTTCTAAAGTACATATTCCCCTGATTATTTAGCCGCCTCATTTGAGGCGGTTTTTTTACTTAAAGCGCTTCTAAATTATTAAGGTAGTAGGTTGCTTGTTGCAGCGTTTGTTCTTGAAGTGTTTCATCTTGTTTATCCCAGTTTTTATATACCATACCAATACGTGGGTTCTTCTCTAGCCTGTCTCTGTGTCTATTCATGAAATGCCAATACAAGCTATTTAGCGGGCAAGCTTTATCTACTACTTTTTGTTTAACATCGTACTGACAGCTTTTGCAATAATCGCTCATTTTATTAATGTAGTTACCGCTTGCAGCATAAGGCTTTGTTGCAATTATTCCATCATCGGCAAACTGACTCATGCCTCGGGTGTTGGGCATTTCTACCCATTCTATGGCATCTATATAAACGCCTAAGTACCAGTTGTCTACGTCATCAGGGTTTATTCCTGTGAGCATGCAAAAGTTCCCAATAACCATTAGGCGCTGAATATGATGAGCATAAGCGGTTTCAAGGCTTTGCTTGAGTGAGTGGCTTAGACAATTCATTTTTGTAGAGCTGTTCCAAAAATAAGATGGCAGTTTATTTTTGGCTTGTAATTGATTTTTAACTGCGTAGTCGGGCATGTTAATCCAATAAATGGCACGTACATACTCTCTCCAGCCTAATATTTGCCTAGTAAAGCCCTCTACTTGCGAGAGGGATATTTCATTGGGTCTTTGTTCGTATTCGCTTATTACACGTTTGATTACATATAACGGGTGGAGTATTTTTGCGTTTAGGGCAAACGATAAACGGCTATGGTACAGGCTGGTATTGTTTTTACTTTGATCTGTCATCGCATCTTGAAAGTGACCAAAGCGACTAAGTAAGTGCTCACAAAAGTATTCAAGAGATTCAATCGCTTGTTTACGCGTTGTTGGCCACTCCAGTGAATGTTCATTTATTTCACCCAAATAAGCGACGTTGTGTTTATTTAAACGAGAAATAATGCTGCTAACATCAGTATTGAATAACTTAGGCTCTGGGATGTCGGCTAAGTCTTTTTTAGAAAATTTATTACGATTATTACTATCAAAATTCCATTTGCCACCAGTTGGCTTTGCATCATCAATTAATATATTAAATTGCTTACGCATAGCACGATAAAAGTGCTCCATTGTTACATGTTTGTTTTTTGTAAAGCGTGTTTTTATATCGGTGAACGGTAATAAAAAGTGTTCAGTATCTGTAGCAATTACATTTAATGAGCTATCACTCTTAAACTTAGCTAATTGAGATTTTAGCCTAAACTCGTCAGGGTATTGATATTCAATAGAGTCGCATTGGTATTTATCGGCAACTCGCTTGAGTAATTCAATCAAGTCCTTGTCGTCATCGGTATCATCAAGTGTTAAATGTAAAACATTAAAACCTGCCGTGTTTAATGCAGTTGCAAAGTTTTCCATAGCATTAAAAAAAGCACACAGTTTTTGAATGTGATGTTTAACGTAGTCAGTTTCTTGTTTTAGTTCTGCGATGAGGTAAAGCGTGTCGTCGTCTTTTTGCTTGTACCATGAATGAGATGGGTTTAGCTGATCGCCTAGTATTAGTCTGAGTGTTTTGTGATGGGTCATAGTAAAGCCAAATTTTTTTATACGGACGTATTTAATTAAAGGATCGTTTTACTATTTAACTACGAGTGAATAGAGCAAAAAGGCTTAACCGATTATCAAGGCAATAAAGGCGTGTTGGATCATGGTGTGCAAATGAGTTTAATTAATGGGGAGGTTAAGTAAGTTAAATTGCCACCCCTAAAATTTTATATTTAAATTTTATTACTTTGCTTTTGCTGCATTTTTTGTTGTAACGAAACCACATTAGATACATTAAATAGAATATTGCTGGCAAAGTTTTCAAAATATTTAAGGGCTTTTTTCCAAGCGAGCTGGCTCTCAGGAGTAAAGTGTTTACCAAGGTGCTCTTTAAGGGTTTCGTAAAACGCATCAGATAATAGTGCAATGTCACTTTGCGAAACACTGCTTTTTTTTAGGTACATTAAATGATGTGCTAAAAAAGGAGCTACCGATGCTGGCTTATCTAAATGTTTAACAATTCGTTCTAACACACAAAAAAGGGTAAAACTCTTTTCGTTAAATTGTAAGGCTGTTGGGTAATTCATTTCAATGCTAGATTCAGCCAATTTACTGTGAAATCGAGCCGTGAATGCATGAAAATTTGGCTTAATAATTGTTAAGTTATTTAACAATGCTGATTGTTGTTGGTTCATTTTTATCTCGCTGCAGTGAGTAATAACTATTATTATTAAGTGGCATAAAATTGATTATAGCGGGCAGATAAAATTCTGCACGTTTTTTTAGTGTTAAAGTATGGGTTTTAGTTATATCAATTTATTTTCTAGTAAATTGTAAGCATCTAGAAGGTACTAAGGTAGCTCAAATTTAGTTTGTTTGATTTTCACTCAAAAATAATAAGCTGTAATATTTAATAATTTAGAGACAGCATTTTATAAAATTGATTGATTACTTATGTTACTTATATATACATTAAATTAGCATCTTGACGAATTGGAAATTTTACAAACTAATTGCGTATTATAGTTGCTAATCATCCCGTACATCCTTATAATAGTGGCCATTGTTTAGCATGTTGTAAAACAGCTAACAGCGATATTAAATTTAAAGTTTGATATCTATTGGCGCGGGATGGAGCAGTCTGGTAGCTCGTCGGGCTCATAACCCGAAGGTCGTCGGTTCAAATCCGGCTCCCGCAACCAATTCTACTAGTAGGTATTACCTTACTAATTTATATCGCGCATTCTAAGTAATGCGCGTTTTGCGTTTTAGACTATGTAGTTTAATTAGGTCAGTTTACTGACTCGCAACCAAGCTTGGCCCTAGGCCACACAGTTTTATGCTTTATTGGTGTGACGCCCCGCTTGGTTCGGGGCGTTGTTGTATCTGCACCTTGCGATTTGTGGCAATTGTCATCAAATTAAAACTTAAACTCAGTATTTTAGGGCTATAAGCCCTTTTTTTGTTTGTATGGAGGATTTTCGTGACAAAACTTGAACAAGATTTAGTAACCATGTTAACGCCTGCGGTAGAAATGTTAGGCTTTGAATTGCATGGTCTTGAATTTGTGCAAGCGGGTCGCCATTCTACCTTAAGAGTATATATTGCTCATGAGGATGGGATCTCAGTTGATAACTGTGCGGATGCAAGTCGCCAAATTAGTGCGATTTTAGACGTCGAAGACCCAATTACAAATGAATATGATTTGGAAGTATCGTCTCCTGGTGTTGATCGTCTATTATTCAAACAAGATCACTACGAGCAGGCGCAAGGAGAGGAAGTACGCGTGCGTACTAAACTTCCACAGGATGGTCGTCGTAATTTTAAAGGCGACTTAGTAGCAGTTAGCAGCGATATGATCACACTATCTAGCGATGGTGCAGAGCATCTGATCATGCTTAGTAACATCGAACGTGCGAATTTAATCGCGAAGTTTTAAATTCGAGTGCGAAGGAATAGGGCAAGCGAGGCATTACCCATGGCAAAAGAGATATTATTGGTTGCTGAAGCCGTTTCCAATGAGAAAGCGGTTCCAAAAGAAAAGATTTTTGAAGCTCTAGAGTTCGCTTTAGCGACAGCTACAAAGAAAAAACACGATGGCGAAATTGAAGTACGCGTAGCAATTGACCGTAAAACCGGTGATTACGATACGTTCCGTCGTTGGCAGATTGCCGCTGTATTAGAAGATGGTTCTTTAGAGAATCCATACAGCGAAATCACTCTAGAAGCAGCACAGGTTGAAGAACCTGATTTGCAAATGGGTGATTATGTTGAAGAGCAAATCGACTCAATCAAATTTGACCGTATTACAACACAAATGGCTAAGCAAGTTATCGTACAAAAAGTACGTGAAGCTGAGCGCGCTTTAGTTGTTGAAGCATACAAAGATCAAGAAGGCGAGCTGGTAACGGGTGTTGTTAAAAAAGCAACTCGCGATGCAATCGTGCTTGATTTAGGTAACAACGCAGAAGCGGTAATTTACCGTGATGACATGTTACCACGTGAAAACTTCCGCCCGGGTGACCGTATCCGTGGTCTTTTATATGAAGTTAAGCCTGAAGCACGCGGTGCACAATTATTTGTAACGCGCTCTAAACCTGAAATGCTAATGGAATTATTCCGCATTGAGGTGCCAGAAATTGGCGAAGAGATGATTGAATTACGTGCAGCAGCACGTGATCCAGGTTCACGCGCTAAAATTGCTGTTAAATCTAACGACAAACGCATAGACCCAATTGGTGCATGTGTTGGTATGCGTGGGGCACGAGTTCAGGCTGTATCGTCAGAACTTGGCGGTGAGCGTGTTGATATCGTACTTTACGATGACAACCCGGCACAATTTGTTATCAATGCAATGGCGCCAGCAGAAGTTGCTTCAATCGTAATGGATGAAGACACTCACTCAATGGATATCGCTGTAGAAGCAGATAACCTAGCGCAAGCAATTGGTCGTAATGGTCAAAACGTTCGTTTAGCAAGTCAGTTAACTGGCTGGGAACTAAACGTAATGACTGTTGAAGACATGCGTACTAAAAATGAAGCTGAATCTGATAAGTTACTTAACTTATTCACTGAAAATTTAGAAATTGATGATGAGTTTGCATCATTACTTATCAACGAAGGTTTCTCGACACTTGAAGAAGTGGCGTATGTACCAGCGTCTGAATTTTTAGAAATTGATGGTCTTGATGAAGAGACTGTAGATTTACTGCGCTCACGCGCAAAAGATGCATTGACAACTAAAGCACTTAAAACGGAAGAAAGCTTAGATGGCGCAGAGCCAGCTGAAGACTTACTTGCGCTTGAAGGTTTAGAGCGTCACTTAGCATTTGTTATGGCAAGCAAGGGTGTTGTTACACTTGAAGACTTGGCAGAGCAAGGTATTGACGAATTAGTTGATATCACAGAACTTTCATCTGAAAAAGCGGGTGAACTGATTATGGCTGCACGAAACATTTGTTGGTTTGCAGACGAGTAATTTATTAACGGAGGTATTACACACTATGGCAGAAGTAAATGTTGAAAAACTAGCCGGCGATATAGGTACGACTGTTGATAAATTGCTACAGCAGTTTTCACAAGCAGGTATCACTAAGCAAGCAACTGATAACGTAACAGAAGCTGAAAAAGCAACGTTACTTGATCATTTAAGCAAGCATCATGGCGGTACAGGTTCAGATGGCCCAGCGCGTATGACTTTACAACGTAAGAGCAAAAGCACTTTAAGTGTTACGGGCTCTACTGGTAAAGCAAAAGATGTTCAAGTTGAAGTTCGCAAAACACGTACTTACGTGAAGAAAAGCGCAATGGAACAAGAACAAGAGCAAGCTCGCTTAGCTGCTGAAGAAAAAGTGCGTCTTGAAGAGCAGCAAAAAGCTGACCAAGAAGCCGCAGAATTAAAAGCGAAACAAGAGGCAGAACGCAAAGCTAAAGAAGAAGCCGACCGTAAAGCCAAAGAAGAAGCTAAACGCAAAGCTGATGCAGAGCGTAAAGCGAAACAAAAGCAGATGACCCCAGAGCAAAGTGCTAAGTCTGAGAAAGATCGCATAGAAGCTGAGCGTCTGCAAAAAGAAGCAGAAGAGGCCGCATTGAAGAAAGCTGAAGAAGAAGCGAAACGTCAAGCAGAAGAAGCAAGAAAGCTAGCTGAAGAAAACTCGGCACGCTGGAAGAAAGAAGAAGAAGAACGTAAGAAACGCGAAGAAACAGCGGATCACCATCTTACGACTTCTACTTATGCACGTGAAGCAGAAGATGTTGCCGATGCTCGTGATGAGCAAGGTACACGCCGTGCTAAGAAAAAGAAAAAAGCGCCAGCAAAAGATAAATTTGCAGCGTCAAGAGGCCGTAACAAGTCTAAGTTAAAAGCACCTGCATCATTACAACATGGTTTCCAAAAACCAACTGTTGATGTTAAAAACGAAGTGCGTATTAGCGAAACAATTACAGTAGCTGAGCTTGCATCACGCATGGCCGTTAAAGGCGCTGAAGTTGTTAAAACAATGATGAAAATGGGTGACATGGTTACTATTAACCAAGTGATTGACCAAGAAGCTGCACAATTAGTTGCAGAAGAAATGGGTCACAAGGTTATCATTGTTAAAGAAAACGAATTAGAGCAAACAGTACTTAATGACCGCCACGAAGATGGTAAGTCAGAGCCACGTGCTCCAGTAGTAACTGTAATGGGTCACGTTGACCATGGTAAAACATCAACTCTTGATTACATTCGTTCTGCGAAGGTTGCTTCTGGCGAAGCCGGTGGTATTACACAGCATATTGGTGCATACCATGTTGATGTAAACGGTCACATGATCACCTTCTTAGATACACCAGGACATGCTGCATTTACTTCAATGCGTGCTCGTGGTGCTAAAGCGACTGATATCGTAATCCTAGTAGTTGCAGCAGATGATGGCGTTATGCCACAAACTAAAGAAGCGGTACAGCATGCTCGTGCAGCTGGCGTTCCTTTAATCATCGCAGTAAACAAAATGGATAAAGAAGGCGCAGATCCAGATCGTGTTAAAAACGAACTTGCTGTACTAGACGTTATTCCAGAAGAATGGGGCGGCGATACACAGTACGTTCATATCTCAGCTAAAACTGGCTTAGGTATTGACGACCTTCTTGAAGCAGTATTGAACCAATCTGAACTTTTAGAGCTTTCTGCACCTACTGAAGGTATGGCGGCTGGTGTTGTTATTGAATCTCGTCTTGATAAAGGCCGTGGTCCAGTAGCATCAGTACTTGTTCAATCTGGTACGCTTAACCAAGGTGACATTGTATTATGTGGTCTTGAGTATGGCCGTGTTCGTGCAATGCGCGATGAAAACGGTAAAGACATTAAGTCAGCTGGTCCATCTATCCCAGTTGAGATTTTAGGTCTTTCTGGTATTCCTGCTGCAGGCGACGAAGCGACTGTAGTTAAAGATGAGCGTAAAGCGCGTGAAGTTGCTTTATACCGTCAAGGTAAGTTCCGCGATGTTAAACTAGCACGTCAGCAAAAAGCTAAGCTTGAAAACATGTTTACTAACATGACTGAAGGCGATGTTTCTGAAGTTAACGTGGTACTTAAAGCAGACGTTCAAGGTTCTATCGAAGCAATCTCTGATTCACTAACTAAACTTTCTACTGATGAAGTGAAAGTGAAGATTGTTGGTTCAGGTGTTGGTGGTATTACCGAAACTGATGCAACACTAGCTGCAGCGTCTAACGCAATTGTAGTTGGCTTTAACGTTCGTGCTGATGCTTCAGCTCGTAAAGTTATCGAGACTGAAAACTTAGACCTACGTTACTACAGCGTAATCTACAGCTTGATTGACGAAGTTAAACAAGCAATGTCAGGTATGCTAGCGCCAGAGTTTAAACAAGAAATCATTGGTCTTGCTCAAGTTCGTGACGTATTCAAGTCTCCAAAAATTGGCGCAATCGCTGGTTGTATGGTTACTGAAGGTGTTATTAAACGTAGCGCTCCAATCCGTGTACTACGTGAAAACGTTGTTATCTATGAAGGTGAACTTGAGTCACTTCGTCGCTTTAAAGACGATGTTGCTGATGTTCGTAACGGCATGGAATGTGGTATCGGCGTTAAGAACTACAATGACGTACGTGTTGGTGACCAAATCGAAGTATTCGAAACAGTTGAAGTACAACGTACTCTATAATTGTTACTAGGGAGTATTGAACGCTCAGGTTAACGCCGGACGTTCTACACACCCTACGCTAAGATTTTAAATGGGGGCTTAGCCCCCATTTGCATATCCATTATTTAGTTAACTTATTATTTAATTTCAATAAGTTATTATTTTAGGACAAGTATAATGAGAGAATTTTCTCGCACTGATCGTGTTGCACAGCAAATCCAAAAAGAGATTGCTGTAATTTTACAACGCGAAATTAAAGATCCACGCTTAGGTATGGTGACAGTGTCAGCGGTAGAAGTATCGCGCGATTTATCTTATGCCAAAATTTTCATTACTGTGTTTAACACACAAGATGAAGACGCAGCAAAGCAAAGCGCAAAAGTACTTAATGAAGCAACGGGCTATATTCGCTCGTTACTTGGTAAGCGTATCCGTGCACGTATAATGCCTGAGTTAAAGTTTGTAGTTGATAACTCATTAATGGAAGGTATGCGTATTTCTAATTTAGTGGATTCTATTATCCGCGAAGATAACGCAAAGCATGTAGATGAAGACGTAGAAAGTGTTGATGCTGCTGATGTTTCAGATAGCGAAGAAGGTACTGATCACGTAGACGATACAGATAGCGAAGAAGGCACTGATACAGATGGCAAAGCGCAGTAAAGGCCGTGCAGTTGACGGTATTTTGTTGTTAAACAAACCTGAAGGCATTTCATCAAATAAAGCATTACAGCAAGCAAAAAGTGTTTATTTTGCGCAAAAAGCTGGGCACACAGGTGCTTTAGATCCACTTGCCACAGGTATGCTGCCAATTTGTTTTGGTGAAGCGACTAAGTTTACGCAGTTTTTACTCGATACAGATAAAACCTATATCGTTCGTGCACAACTGGGTGAGCGTACAACAACATCAGATTCTGATGGCGAAATTGTTAGCACTAAAGATGTGAACGTTACACGTGAACAGCTAACAAAAGAAATAGCTGCTTTTGTTGGTGAGTCTGAACAATATCCGTCAATGTACTCAGCTCTTAAGTACCAAGGTAGACCGTTATATAAGTACGCGCGCGAAGGTATTGAAGTTCCTCGTAAATGCAGAAAAATAAACGTGTTTAGCTTATCGTTTGACGAATTTGATGAACAAAGCAACGTATTACAAATGACGGCCCATGTATCTAAAGGGACCTACATTCGTACAATCGTTGATGATTTAGGCGAAAACCTAGGCTGTGGCGCACACGTTATTATGCTCCACAGAACCGCTGTTGGTCAGTATCCGGCAGATAAAATGGTCTCGCTTGATGAGATTGAAGCGTTGCTTGCTAAAGCGAAAGAAGAAGAGCTTGCGCCTTCAACTTATTTAGACTCGCTATTGCTACCAATTGATACTGCTTTAACTGATTTACCCGTTGTTGAAATTACAAAAGAACAAGGGGGAATTTTTAGTCACGGGCAAGCTGTAGAATTATCAATCGCTTTACCTGATGGTGCAATTAAAGTTGTTGCGGATAATATATTTATTGGTACTGGTGAGCGTAACTCAAACGGTCATTTAAAGGTTAAACGTGGTCTTGCTAGTCAGCAAGACGATTACGTGAAGCCTGAATAAGCAACTAATGTGCCTAACGGTGGCTTATTAGTTGTAGTTGGGGAAAATTAGCTTGTAGTTATTCCTACAGTTGGTAGAATACGCCCGCTTAATCGTTTTGGCTGAATTAGTGATCGGCTAAGACACCTTTTAAATTTAATTTTTTGGAGTTACTATGTCACTAAGCAATCAAGAAAAAATCGATATCATTGCTAAATTTGCACGTGCAGAAGGCGATACAGGTTCATCAGAAGTACAAGTAGCATTACTTACTTTTGACATCAACAAGCTTCAAGGTCACTTTGCTGATCACAAGCATGACTTCCACTCACGTCGTGGTCTGCTTCGTAAAGTAAGCACTCGCCGTAAACTACTTGATTACCTTAAAGGTAAAGACATCACTAGTTATACTGCGTTAATCAAAGAACTTGGCCTACGTCGCTAAGAACTAGATTATAGAAAAAGGAGCTTTTTAGCTCCTTTTTTTGTGCCTGAAATTTGTGTTTCCAAATTAAGAAAATTCTTAAACCTATTGAATTATAATATAAAACCCCCATTTCATAGCCTACCAATAGCTGTTGTATTTACCCGCTAATTAGCCCAGTTTAAATCTAGTAGCTAGTGTGTGTTGACCTTTCGTGATTAATTTTGCAGCTGTATGTTTGGTCTTTAGGCAAGGCAGCGCCTATGTAGTGTGGTTATTCCCCATAAATAGGCGATAACGCAGCATAAATGCCAAACATGCGCTGCCCTGCGGGTTCATCCTAGGGGCGATTAACTCCTTGTTGCTCGATTTTTACTTAGCCCACTAGGTTACAAATCTCGCGCCGTGATTAAATCGACCCTAGATTGAACAAATTTCAATCCACAAAGATCAACACACCCTAGACTCGCATTTTGAAGCAGCTTTGGTATATACTATGCGCGTAGGTAAAAAGGTTTATCTACGCTTATTCACATCATTGCCAATTGTAGTACTTAATTGATTTCCAACTGAATACAATTATGTACTGTAATTGGTACTTTGATGACAACTTATTAGAATACATTTAAGGAATATTTTAAGTGCAAGCAATTATTAAAGAATTCAAACTAGGTCAACATACAGTGACTCTAGAAACTGGTGCAATCGCTCGTCAAGCAGACGGCGCTGTACTTGCAAGCATTGGCGACACTTCAGTTTTAGTAACTGTTGTTGGTAAGCGTGAAGCACAACCTGGCCAAGACTTTTTCCCACTAACAGTTAACTACCAAGAGCGTATGTACGCTGCTGGTCGTATCCCAGGTGGTTTCTTAAAGCGTGAAGGTCGTCCTAACGATGGCGAAACACTTATTGCACGTCTTATTGACCGTCCAATTCGTCCACTTTTCCCAAGCGGTTTTGTAAACGAAGTACAAGTTATTGCTACTGTTGTTTCTGTTAACCCTGAAATCCAACCTGATATGGTTGCGATGATTGGTACTTCAGCAGCACTTGCTATCTCTGGTATCCCGTTCAGTGGTCCAATTGGTGCATCTCGCGTTGGTTACATCAACGGCGAATATGTACTTAACCCTACATTAAAAGAGCTTGAAGAAAGCCAACTTGATTTAGTGGTAGCCGGTACTGATAAAGCGGTACTTATGGTTGAATCAGAAGCTAACGTACTTGCAGAAGACGTAATGCTTGGCGCTGTTGTATATGGTCATGAGCAATCTCAAGCGATCATCACTGCAATCGAAGAATTTAAAGCAGAAGCAGGCAAGCCTACTTGGGATTGGACTGCACCAGCTAAAAACGTTGCACTAGAAGATAAAGTTGCAGCAATTGCTGCTGATAAAGTAGGCGCAGCTTACTTAATCACTGATAAAGTAGCGCGTAAAGAAGCACTTGGCGTAGCTAAAGATGAAGTTGTTGCAGTGTTAACAGCTGAACTTGCTGAAGGCGAGTCTTTAGATAAGCAAGAAATTGGTAAAATATTCGGTTCACTTGAGAAGAAAATCGTTCGTGGCCGTATCGCTTCTGGCGAAAAACGTATCGATGGTCGTGAACCAGATATGATTCGTGCACTAGATGTAATGACTGGCGTATTACCGCGTACTCACGGTTCTGCTATCTTTACTCGTGGCGAAACTCAAGCGTTAGTAACAGCTACACTTGGTACAGAACGTGATTCACAGTTAATCGACGATTTAACTGGTACTCATAAAAACCACTTTATGCTTAACTACAACTTCCCTCCATTCTGTGTCGGTGAAACTGGTTTTGTTGGTTCTCCTAAGCGTCGTGAAATCGGCCATGGTAACCTTGCTAAGCGTGGTATTGCTGCTGTAATGCCAACATTGACTGAATTCCCATATTCAATCCGTGTAGTATCTGAAATCACTGAATCAAACGGTTCATCTTCAATGGCTTCTGTATGTGGTACTTCACTTGCACTTATGAATGCCGGTGTACCAATTAAAGCGTCTGTTGCAGGTATTGCGATGGGTCTAGTTAAAGAAGACGATAAATTCGTTGTTCTTTCTGACATCTTAGGTGATGAAGATCACTTAGGTGACATGGACTTTAAAGTTGCTGGTACAGCTGCAGGTATCACTGCACTTCAAATGGATATCAAAATCGAAGGTATCACTCAAGAAATCATGCAAATTGCGCTTAAACAAGCAAAAGCTGCACGTTTACATATCTTAGAAGTGATGGACGAAGCAATTTCTGCTCCTTCTGAAGAGCTATCAATGTTTGCTCCTCGCATATACACAATGAAAATCCCACAGAAGAAAATCGCTGAAGTTATTGGTAAAGGTGGCGCAACTATTCGTCAGCTTACTGAAGAAACTGGTACAACGATTGAAATCGGTGACGACGGTACAATTAAAATTGCCGCTACAGATGGCGAAAGTGCAGCTAATGCAATTAGCCGTATTGAGCAATTAACAGCTGAACTTGAAGTAGGTACTATCTACGAAGGTAAAGTTGTACGTATTGTTGATTTCGGTGCGTTTGTAAACATTCTTCCTGGTAAAGATGGTCTAGTACATATTTCTCAAATTAGTACTGAGCGCGTTAATAACGTGGCTGATCACCTTTCTGAAGGTCAAGAAGTTAAAGTTAAAGTACTAGAAGTAGATCGCCAAGGCCGTGTACGTCTAAGTATTAAAGAAGCAATGGAATCAGCAGCACCTGCAGCTGACGCGCCAACTGACGCGTAATTGTTAACTTATTAATCTAGTTATATTAGCTAGATGATAAAAAAGGGGCTGTTTAGCCCCTTTTTTTATGCTTTAATGAAACCTTATTGGACAAGGTCTGTCTTATATTAATCGCGATATATCTTGGTATTAAGGATTTTAATGATACTCAAACATTTAGCTTTGGCATCTTTTGCTATTTTGTCTTTAAGCGCTTGCCAAACTACAACAGATTCAGAATCAACCCCGATTGTTAATGTGCCATTTACTGCACCTTTAGCCTCTGACTTTAGAAGTGAAATTGCTATTGCACGCTACTCAGAGTTATTGAATAGGGCTGACTTAAGCGAAGAGCAACAAGCTAAGCTTTATTACGACCGTGGTGTACTTTTCGATAGTCTAGGTATGACCACTCTTTCGCGTATTGATTTTAACCGCGCAGTAAAACTTAAGCCTGATTTAGCTGAAGTGTATAATTTTTTAGGTATTCAACATACGCTTATGCAGCAGTACGAAAAAGCCTATGAGTTTTTCGATTCAGCTCTAGAACTTGATGAAGAGCATGAATACGCCTATTTAAATCGAGGAATTGCACTGTATTACGGCGATAGAGCTGGCCTTGCTAAAAATGACTTTAACGAGTTTTTAGCCCGTTCTCCTAACGATCCGTACCGTGTTTTATGGGTTTATTTAGCCCAGGCACAAGAGGATAAAGTAATCGCACTTGATGCCCTTAAACAAAATGCGACTGCGCTTGATGATTCGCAATGGGCGTATCAGTTAATCTCTCTTTATACGGGCGATATGAGTGAACATGCATTTTTATCAGGCATTAGTGATGGTGTTAGAACTGAGCAAGAATATGCGCAACGTTTATGTGAAGCTTATTTTTACTTAGCCAAAATGCATCAAGCAGCGGGTGAGCTGTACTTAGCATCAGACTATTTTAGGCTTGCGCTAGCAACCAATGTACATGAGTTTATTGAGTACAAATATGCGCGTTTAGAACTTGAGTTGATGGAAGGTGTTGACGCAAGTTAAGCGTTTTAAATTAATAGGTGTATTACTATGTTGTTTGTTAATTACAGGCTCGAGTAATCACCTTGGCGCTATTGGCTTTTGGCATGTTTTAAATACAAAAGCCAATGTTCTACAAAGTTATTGGAATTCACCAGCTTATTTTTCTGATCACCTAGAGCAGTTACCAAAGACCTCTTTAGCTATACTTGCTCGCAGTAAAATTTCCTCAGCACAATATATGTATTCTCTTAAGCTTATTAAAAGCAGTCAGAGTGATACTGCAAAACAATTTTGGCTCTCCGCTATAAATGACTTAACAATCCCAGAGCGTAAAATATTAGCAACAAAGTTACTTGAGCAATCACGTTGGAGCGATTTAGAGTTACTCGCTAGTAAAAACAAATTACCAGCAGGGGATGTGCTAAATCATCTAAAACTTCAGTTAAAAACACCACAGAGTAAAATATCTACCGCGTTTATCCACGATCTTGGTTTTTCATCTTTAAAAAATATAAGTAAGCCTAATAAGCAATGTATGTTTAACGTTCTGACTATGAGCGATCATCGTAGTGGCTTATATAAACTTACAGAGTTTATTAATGCTTATAATAAACAACCAGAGCCCCGTGAAAATATTTTTTGCTTTTCAAAACCAGTTTACGTTGCAGGTATGCTTGAGTGCAAAAGTAGTACTAGTCAAATAGCAAAGTGTGACTGGCAATCATCTAAACTTAATAGCCAGCTTCCTAACAATTTTGATTTTATAGTGATGATGCCTAAAGATGGAACGGCTAATGTCACGAAGGGAACAATGCTAATAAACTCAAAAGCAAAATACAGTATATTTTTGCATGAGCTGATGCATTTTAACGGTTTTGAAGATGAATACGCTTTGCCTAAAACTAAGCAAGCATGGTTGTGTGCAAAAACGGGTTTTGTTGCACCTAATTTATTTATTTCTCATGGTGAGTCACCGCCAACAGGTTGGCATAAAGCAAAGAGTTGCCAGGTAGGAGGTATTGCTTATAAACCTAGTGAAAATTGGTCTATTATGCAATATCAGCAGTTAGGGCTCTCAGCGCAGTATAGACAACTTTGGTTGAAACATTTAGATATGACCAATGGTAACTTTCATCGTCACCCTGGCGCGCTTACATTTGCAAATAAGGCCATATTAAATTAACAATTATCAGTATTAATTAATTGTTTTTTTAGGCTTAATAAATTGTTAGTTCTTGTTTAAAAAACACCCATACAGAACCGCTTTTTATAGACAAAATCAGTGTTTTTCAGTATAACTATAGTCATTAATGTCGTTTAAAAACAGGCAGTAAAAGCATCACTTAGTATTAAAAAGAGATGCCCTGATAAACTTATGATAATAAAAGGCCCTACATTATGACTTTGCTCTGGATACCCTTGTTATCCTTAATTGGCAGTGTTATTTCTGCATGCACAGGTAAGTTATCCCGCAATTTAAGCACTAGTTTAACGGCTCTTGCGCCTTTGACGGCTTTGGGGATTACTCTATACCATGCACCTGCCGTTTTAGCGGGCGAAACCATTCGTTATTCTTTAGCTTGGATCCCGTCAATAGGACTCGATTTGTCTCTGCGGTTAGACGGCCTCAGTTTATTGTTTATGTTTATGATTTTAGGCATAGGCTTGCTCGTTATCCTCTACACGCGTTACTACCTAAGCGCTAATGACTCAATGGCTAAGTTATATAGTTACTTAATGCTATTTATGACTGCAATGCTTGGTATTGTTATGTCTAACAACGTCATTCAACTGTGGTTGTTTTGGGAATTAACGAGCATCAGCTCATTTTTATTAATTAGTTTTTGGTGGCATAAATCAGAAGCGCGAAAAGGCGCACGTATGGCGCTTGCTGTAACAGGCGCGGGCGGCTTAGCGTTACTTGCTGGATTGATGCTATTAGGTGATATTGTTGGTAGTTACGACCTAGATGTTATTCTAGCGAGTAAAGCAATAATTCAATCTCATGATTTATACGAAGTAGCATTGGTATTGGTGTTACTGGGTGCGTTTACTAAATCGGCACAATTTCCATTTCACTTTTGGCTTCCTCATGCAATGGCAGCGCCTACGCCAGTAAGCGCGTATTTACATTCTGCGACGATGGTAAAAGCCGGTATATTTTTGTTAGCACGTTTTCATCCTGCTTTGGCAGGCACCGATACTTGGTTCTTGCTCGTTGGGTTAACGGGTTTAGCTACGCTGTTGTTTGGCGCTTATATAGCACTATTCAAACACGACTTAAAAGGCTTGTTAGCCTATTCAACAATAAGCCATTTGGGTTTAATAACGCTATTACTCGGACTTGATACTGAGCTTGCGACTGTTGCTGCTATTTTTCACATAATTAACCATGCAACGTTTAAAGCGTCATTATTTATGGCCGTTGGTATTATTGATCACGAAACGGGCACGCGCGATATGCGTAAATTAAATGGTATGTGGCGATACTTACCATACACTGCAACGCTTGCGATGGTCGCGGCGGCTGCAATGGCAGGAGTTCCTTTACTAAATGGCTTCTTGTCTAAAGAAATGTTTTTTGCAGAAACGCTACACCAGCAAGTGCTTGGTTCTATGTCGTGGTTAATTCCAGTACTGGCAACTGTTGCAGGTGCATTAGCTGTTGCGTACTCAGCACGCTTTATTCATGACGTGTTTTTTAATGGTGAACCAATTGATTTACCTCGTACGCCGCATGAGCCACCGCGCTATATGCGTGTACCAATAGAAATACTCGTTGTGATTTGTTTGTTAGTGGGTATGTTCCCGCACTTTACAATTGATGGCATTTTATCTGCGGCGTCTTTAGCTGTACTTGGAAAAGAAATGCCGGTGTACGAATTGGCTATCTGGCATGGGTTTAACTTGCCTCTACTAATGAGTGCGATGGCGATTGCTGGCGGCTTATTTATTTATATTAATCGTAAATATCTATTTCAATTTCAAGCATCGTTACCACCTCTAAACGCTAAAAAAACGTTTGAACGTGTGATATTAAGCGTTATTGCTTGGTGTCAGTCAAAGGTAAGCAGTATCGAAAATGGGTCACTACAGCGCTACCTTGTAATTATGCTAGCGGTAGTATTACTGTGTGCGGGTTGGCCATTATTTGAAATGCAACAACTTGCCGGAAGCATGCCACTTACGCCTGTTGATGTGCACAATGCAATTGGTGCAGGCTTATTGATTATTGGTGCTCTTGCCACCGTTATTTGGCATCGCTCTCGAATGGTATCGCTATTAATGCTCTCAATTGTAGGATTAATGGTGTCGGTTGTATTTACACGCTTTTCTGCTCCAGATTTAGCGCTTACGCAGCTAACTGTTGAGGTTGTTACTATTATTTTACTTATGCTGGCATTGTTTTTCTTGCCGCAGCATACGCCAAAAGAATCAAGTTCATTACGCGTACTTCGAGACTTAGCAATAGCCTCTACATTAGGTGTAGTTATCGCGAGTATTTGTTATGCATTACTTACACGCCCGCTAGATTCAATCTCAGACTTCTTTATTGCTAACGCTAAAATTGGTGGCGGTGGTACTAACGTAGTTAACGTTATTTTAGTCGACTTTAGGGGCTTTGATACGCTTGGTGAAATTACCGTATTAGGCATTGCCGCATTAGGTATATTTAAAGTACTTTCTCGAATTCCATTATTTATGCCAGCAAGCGACAGCGAAGGGCGCCCATGGGCACGAGAGCGCCATCCAATATTACTGGCGAGTATTTCACAAAGTTTATTACCGCTTGCGTTATTAGTTTCTGCATATATTTTCTTACGTGGGCATAACTTACCTGGTGGTGGCTTTATTGCAGGACTGGTAACGTCAATCGCGTTTATTTTGCAATACATGGCGCATGGTACAGCATGGATAAACGAACGTTTTGATGTTAATTATCGCAAAATTATAGCTTCAGGCATTGGTATTTCTTTGTTTACAGGTGTGGGTAGTTGGTTCTTCGATAAGCCATTTTTAACAACTTGGTTTGACTACTTTGATATTCCGTTTGTCGGTAAAACAGAGCTTGCCAGCGCGATTGCATTTGACCTAGGTGTTTACTTAACCGTTGTAGGCGCTACGTTAATGATTTTAGCAAGCTTAGGTAATATGACAGCAGATACCCAGAAAAAAGAGGTAAATATTTAATGGAATTATTGTACGCATCTTGCGTTGGAGTATTGGTCAGTTGCGGTGTGTTTTTACTGCTAAGAGCTCGTACGTTCCCTGTAGTACTTGGGCTTACTATGATTTCATATGCTGTTAACTTATTTTTGTTTTCAGCAGGTCGCCTTACTATTAATAAAGCGGTAGTACTTGGTACTGGCACAGAATACGCCGATCCTCTACCTCAAGCATTAGTACTAACTGCAATAGTGATTGGTTTTGCGATGACCGCATTTGTGGTTATTTTGGCAATACGTGGGCGCGCCGATTTAGGTAGTGACCATGTTGATGGTTATGTGCCTAACACCTCTGCAGATAATAAGGAGCAAAAATGATCCAACATTTAGCTTCGCTACCTATTTTATTACCTATGTTGACGGCAGTTATTTTATTGCTGCCGCCATGTGGTAAAAGCGTCAAAATTCGCCGTTTAGTTTCAATTGTAATGGCAATAGCTACTTTTGCCATTAGTGTGCTTTTACTTGTACATATTAATAATACAGGTATTAATGTTTACGCTATTGGTAGTTGGTCTGCACCATTTGGGATAGTCTTAGTCGCTGACATGTTATCTACCTTATTGGTTACGTTAACTTCACTTTTAGGTTTGGGCGCTATTTTATATGGTAGTGCTGGCGATGATGAAAAGGGCAGCTTTTATCATCCACTTGTTCATTTTTTAATATTGGGTGTAAATGGCGCGTTTTTAACTGGCGATTTATTTAACCTATTTGTATTTTTTGAAGTGTTACTGATTGCATCATATGCACTGTTAATGCATGCAGGTGATAAACAAAACACTCGTGCGGCACTGCAATATGTAATATTAAATTTAGTTGGCTCAAGCGTATTTTTAATCGGTTTGGGTATTTTGTACGGTGTACTTGGTACGCTTAATATTGCAGATATGGCGCAAAAAGTATCACAGCTTTCGGGCGATGATGTATACCTAGCAAAAGCAGGTGGTTTATTACTATTAATTGTATTTGCTTTAAAGGCCGCACTATTACCTCTGCATTTATGGCTTCCAAATACGTATTCAAGCGCTAAACCTGTAGTTGCAGCATTGTTTGCGATTATGACCAAAGTAGGCGTTTACGCCATGCTTCGTGTTTACACGGTGATATTTGGCGAACAAGCAGGAGCGCTTGAACATATGGCGCAGCCTTGGCTTTGGGGCTTAGCAATTGCCACCATTATAGTGGGTGCCATTGGCGTTATGGCAGCGCAAGACTTACGTAAACTCACCTCTAACTTAGTATTAGTATCGGTAGGTACGTTGGTTGCGCTAATTGCATTGCAAAATGTAAATGCCACTGCTGCACTTTTATATTATTTAGTGCATTCAACACTTGTTAGTGCCGCACTGTTTTTACTAGCAGACTTAGTTTCAATCCAGCGCGGTAAAGTTGGTGATAGGCTAGTAGCGGGTCGCTCTGTTAAACAACCATTTTTATTAGGTGTGTGCTTTATTGTTGCAGCTTTAACTGTAGTTGGTATGCCGCCACTATCAGGCTTTGTAGGTAAAATTTGGATACTTAAAGCCACATTAAATAGTGAGCAAGCTTTACTATTTTGGCCTGTATATTTAGTAACAAGCTTTGCGTTGTTGGTAGCGCTTTCGCGTGCTGGCACGACCTTGTTTTGGGAGCATAAAAGTAAAAATAGCGAAAACGCAGATTGTGCAAATGCACACCCGTTGCAGGTAATTGTAATTATAGGTTTACTTGCGTGTTCGCCATTGCTCGTTATTTTTGGCGGACCAATAAGTGAATACATGCTAGGTGCTGCTACTCAGTTACATGATATAAGCGGCGGTATTAATGCTGTACTTAAAGGAGGCATGTGATGAGATTACAAGCCCGTTTTCGTTGGTTACCAACGCCATTTCGTAGCTTATTTTTGTTTATGGTTTGGCTATTGTTAAATAATAGCGTGTCGGTAGGGCACTTAGTATTAGCGACTATTTTTGCAATACTTATCCCAGTATTAAGTTTTTCGCTTCGCGAGCCTCAGCCACTAATTTTAAAGCCGGGCTTGGCTCTTAAGCAGTTGCTTATTGTGCTGTACGATATTGTCGTAGCAAATTTACAAGTGGCTTTACTTATACTTGGGCCATCTAAAAATTTGCGTCCGGCATTTATAAAAGTACCGATAGATTTAACTCATGATATGCCAATTACCATATTGGCCAGTAGTGTATCGCTTACACCCGGTACAGTGAGTGCAGAGGTTTACCCAATTGCTGAATCGTTACCTGAGGGTGAAGAGCCAACACAACGCTACTTATTAATACATGTGCTTGACCTTAAAGATGAAGAAGCACTTATCAAACAAATAAAACAACGCTACGAAGCTCCACTAAAGGAGATATTTCAATGTTAGACACCGTATTACTCATTGTTTTTTCGATGATTGGCTTATCATTATTGCTTAATTTATGGCGATTGATCATTGGTCCATCAGTGCCTGATCGTGTTTTAGCGCTCGATACAATGTACATTAACGTCATTGCACTGATTATTTTATATAGCATTAGTATGGATACAGGGCTTTATTTTGAAGCTGCACTGCTTATTGCCATGCTAGGTTTCATAAGTACAGTTGCAGTGTGTAAGTATTTATTACGTGGCGATATAATTGAATAAGGTGAAAACATGATCAGCGAATGGGTTGTATCAATATTATTGTTATTTGGTGGTACGTTTATTTTAATTGGCTCAATAGGCTTAGTTAAACTACCTGACTTTTTTATGCGTTTGCATGGGCCAACTAAAGCAACAACGTTGGGCATGGCAAGTATGCTAATTGCAGCTATGGTTTATTTTGCAAATTCAGGACATGGCCTAAGTGTTAAAGAAATACTCATTACTATATTTTTACTAATTACGGCACCGATTAGTGGTTACATGCTAATAAAGTCAGCTATTCATCATAAGCTAAAAGCCAAAGAAGGCACTAAAGGCCTAGATAATGTAGAAGACGATTAACATAAAAATATATTTATAAAAGGCCGAATAAATTCATTTTATTCGGCCTTTTTAGTGACTGCTTGTACCCTTTACAAGACTAATTAATAATGTAACTATAAAACGATTATTTATATGAAAGGATATTATTATGGGTAAGGTACTACTTTTATCATTACTGATTTTTTCTAGTAGTTTGTATGCTGAACAAAATACTAAGCAGCAAAAAATAGATGAACTTATTAGTGTAATGAATTTAGATTCAATGGTTGACTCTATGTACGGCCAGGTTGAAGGTATGATGAAAGGCATGTCAGACCAAATGGGCGTTAAGCCTTCTGAACAGGCAATTTTTGATAAATACTACAGCGACATGACGACGGTATTAAAAACTGAAATGAGCTGGGCCAAAATGCAGCCGATGATGATTAGCGTGTACGACAAACATTTTAGTGAGCAAGAAATTGCCGATATGTTAGCGTTTTATAAAACAGATACAGGGCAAAAAATACTTGAAAAAATGCCTGTTGTAATGCAAGAGTCTATGCAAATGTCACAAAGCTTAATGAAAGATGCTATGCCTAAAATACAAACTTTAGCGCAGCAACTAAGCGACGAATTAGAGCAAAGCCGTAGCGAATCAAACTAGGGCAGCGCATGTTTGGTATTTATGCTGCGTTATCGCCTATTTATGGGGAATAACCACACTACATAGGCTCTGCCTTGCCTATAGACCAAACAGTCTGCTGTAAATTAAACCACCAATGATCAACACGCCCTTAGATTAATACGCGCCTTACTTAGGCGCTTCTCTCCTGAATTACACCCCCTCCAGATAATACACGCCCGATATCAGCTTAAGTTAATTATGTTTGTGTCACTATACCAATGAGCAACAATACTTAATCAATTTGAGGGATTAAATTCGGCGCTAACTGCGTTAAACATTTTTGATATACAACTGCATGGATGCAGAGGCAATTAGTGATAACAACTAAATAACGAAACCTTTGCCTTGTTATCAACACGATTTTCTTGTCTTAAATAGGTTACTTAGTTAAGCGAATTGGTATTATTTTATTAGTTTTAAAATAGTCATTGACCTATGTGTTGCACCTAGGTTTATTATGAAGCTACTGAAACACGACGGAGCTAAATTATGTATGTTAAACAACTCGCCAAGTTAATGGGCGTGACTGCCGATACTGTTCGTCATTACACACGTGTTGGGTTACTTAACCCAATACGCAGTGAAGAAAATGGCTATCAAGAGTATACAAAGCAAGACCAGCAGCGTTTAAAGTTTATTATTAGCTCTCGTCAACTTGGTTTTTCACTCAAAGATATTCAACACATTATAGGCGAGTCAGAGCAGGGGAATTGTCCTTGTCCGTTAACGCGTAAACTCATTACTAAACGCCTAGAAGAAACCGAAGCACTATTTCAAGAAACATTAAAATTACGAAACAGAATGCATGCAGCTCTGGCGCAATGGGATACATCAGCCGATGGTGCAAATGCCAGTGACGTGTGTAGTTTAATAGAATCTTTTGTTGATCCAATAAACGATTCTGCAAATAAGGAGCAGCGTAATGACGACTAATACAAAAGACACCGCGCAAAACTTTATTATTGAAGGCGCTAATTGCGGCAGTTGTGTGGCTAAAATTGAAAAAGCCCTTAATAGCGTGCAAGGCGCGCAAAACGTGGAAATGAACTTTGCACAGCGTACTGTCCGTGTAGAAGGTAAAGCTTGCGAAAGCACGCTTATTAAAGCAGTCGAAAACATTGGTTATTCAGCTAAGCCAATGAGTAACGAGTCTGATCAAGATGCACTTGATGAAAAAGCAAAGTCGGATGAGGCACATTATAAAAAGCTAATGCGTAATATGATATTAGCGTTAGGGGTCGGTGCGCCGTTAATGATATACGGGCTTATTTTTGACATGAGTGTGACCACCGACACACAACGAATAGCATGGTTTTTAGTGGGTATAGTCACGCTTGTGGTTATGGCTATATCAGGTAAACAATTTTACAACGGTGCATGGCAGGCATTCAAAAACCATGCTGCCAATATGGATACATTAATAGCGCTTGGTACAGGTACTGCGTGGTTGTATTCAATGTTTGTGGTAATAGCACCAAACTTATTACCGGAAGTTGCAAGACACGTATATTTTGAAGCATCATCGATGATCATCGGTTTAATTAGTTTAGGGCTCGCTTTTGAAGTAAAAGCACGTGGGCGCACCTCACAAGCAATTAAACGCTTAATTGGCCTGCAACCAAAAACTGCACGCGTAATTCGCGATGGGCAAGAGCAAGACATCGACATTAGTGATGTTGTAAAAAATGATGAAGTACGCGTACGCCCGGGTGAAAAAATCCCTGTGGATGGCGATGTTATTGAAGGCAGCAGTACGGTTGATGAGTCAATGCTTACTGGTGAGCCAATGGCTGTAAGCAAAAAAACGGGCGACAAAGTCGTTGCCGGAAGTATTAATAAAAGTGGTACTTTATTATTTAAAGCCACGCACATTGGTAGCGAAACCACACTTGCCAATATTATCAATATGGTAAAGCGTGCACAAAACTCTAAGCCATCAATAGGGCGCTTAGCTGATGTTATATCAGGAATATTTGTACCAACAGTCATGATTATTGCAGTACTTGCGGGCCTTGCATGGTTAAACTTTGGACCTGAGCCATCAATTGCTTATGCCGTTGTTGCAATAACCACTGTACTTATTATTGCGTGTCCTTGTGCGCTAGGACTCGCAACCCCTATGTCGGTTATGGTGGGTATTGGTAAAGCTGCAGAGTCAGGAATATTAATTCGAAATGGTGAGTCGCTGCAAACAACATCTAAAATCACCACCATGATTTTAGATAAAACAGGCACTATTACTCAAGGTACACCGCAAGTTACCGATGTAGTTACGTTTAATAACAGTGATGAAAATACAGTAATGCAACGTGTTGCAAGCCTTGAAAGTAGCTCAGAGCATCCACTGGCAGAAGCAATTACGGCACACGCTAAAAAGCAGGGCTTAGCTTTAAGTAAAGTAGCCGACTTTAACGCAATTACAGGTAAAGGTGTAACCGGCAGTGTTGACGGGCAAACATTGTTGTTTGGTAATAAAGCGCTAATGGATAAATACGATGTAGCCGTTGATGATGCAACCGAGCAAGCTCAAACACTTGCCAGTGATGCTAAAACGCCCATGTATTTTGCAAGTAATAATAAGCTCCAAGCTATTATTGCAGTAGCAGATCCTATTAAAGAGGATTCAGTTGAAGCTATTAAACGCCTGCAAGATAAAGGTATTCACCTAGTTATGCTAACAGGTGACAACAAAGCCACTGCACAAGCCGTTGCTAAGCAAGTTGGTATTGATGACTTTATTGCAGAAGTAATGCCCGATGATAAAGTAAACGAAGTAACAAAACGTCAAGCAAACGGTGAAATAGTGGGTATGACAGGTGACGGTATTAACGATGCCCCCGCACTTGCGCAAGCCGATGTAGGGTTTGCAATTGGCACAGGTACCGATGTTGCAATAGAAAGTGCAGACATTACCTTAATGCGTGGTTCGTTACATGGCCTTGCTGATGCAATTGCAGTGAGTAGTGCAACTATTTTAAATATTAAACAGAACCTATTTGGTGCCTTTATTTATAACGTGGCGGGTATTCCGATTGCAGCCGGCGTGTTGTATCCATTTTTTGGAATACTACTTAACCCTGTTGTTGCAGGTGCAGCTATGGCACTTTCATCGCTTACAGTGGTAAGTAACGCTAATCGCTTACGTTTTTTCAAACCAAATAAATCGTAATTTAAGCTAAGGAGTACATTATGTTGATGATTAATATAGGTGGTGCACTGTTAATAGCCGCAATTATTTATTGGTTTTGGCTATACAAACCAGAGCAAACACAAAGTGATGACAACAAAGTAACGATAGTCGTTGATAACGGTGTTTATAAGCCAGGACACATTAAAGTGGCAGCCAACAAAGAGGTTGTACTTACCTTTGATAGAAAAGACAGCGCGCCGTGCGCCGAAACCGTGGTATTTCCACAGCTTGATATAAGTAAAACGCTGGCAATGGGTGATGGCAACACAGTTAAACTACCCGCGCTTGAAGCCGGTGAGTATGACTTTCATTGCCAAATGCAAATGTATAAGGGCAAGCTAGTTGCTCAGTAACCTGAACTAAGTAGGTGTTGGGGTCGTATAGTTGCCTTATAAAAGTTACGAGTAAGAGTCGCTATATTAAATGAATAAATTAAACCCTAAAAAATTATTGAATAGTAAATGGACCGCAACACCTTCTATAAATAAAGAAAAACACTTCATTATTGTTGAGGTGGAATTTGATGAAGATGGTAATGTAATTGAGTGTATTACCGAGGCTGTTATGTCAAAAAATCAATACCTAATTAGTTGGCGAGATTTAAAAGATAACCAAAAGTGGCTACAAGGGTGGAAGTAGTTTAAATCTACATAATTTACCTCACTCCAATAGCGGCACATTTGCAGATAGCTGGAACACGATATAGGTTTGCTTAACTCAAGCGAACCTATATTTTACGGCGCATTAAGTTATGAACTCAATGCTATAACTTAGCTCATATATCACATTCTTTCTGAGTAATTCGCCATTTGGCAACAAAACAGTTAATTTCAAAGTATCCTTCCAAAATTTTTATAACAAATCTCAAAAACAATGTAACTTACTGATTATAAGTAAATTAATTTTTTAATAGCCGCGAATAAATCCTATGTTACTTCCATGTTCATATTCAGTTTATTTTGAAGACTAACCCGAACGCCCCCGTTATTGGCTTTTTAGCTAAAGTGTGTCTTTTTAATTAAACTTAACCAATTGATTTATAGTGGTTTATTATTTTTAGTTAAATGGCTGTTGCTAAATAGCAACAATAACACCTCCCCAAATTAAGTATCTTTTGCTTTATATCGTTTAACTCATTGTTTTTAAGTAATAAATAAAAAGTGGCACCGAAGTTGTAGTACCTAGAGTGTATCAAGCAAAACGTGATGAAAGCCAAAGGCCTTAATCGCAACAACCCAATGAAGGAATACTATTATGAAAACATTTCAATCAACATTAGTACTAATGGCGCTAGCTTCTTCATCAGCGGCTTTTGCAGCAACAGATTTTGATACGCTAGACGTAGATGGTAATGGCGCAATCAGCCAAGCCGAAGCATCAGTTGATGCTGAGCTTTTAAGCAAATTTGAAGAACTCGATACAAACCAAGATGGTGAGCTATCTGAAGATGAGTTTTCTAAGGCCTAAAATTAAAGCCTTAAGCAGTTTAAGCAGTTAATGCTCTGTAATGTTATCTAAATTCTGAGTTGCCAAAGACAACCTAAGTAGGCAAGGGAGCCTACTAAAAAGAATAACCAGGAAGTGACTAGAGAGCACTATAGAGCAAATTTATTTAGGACACCGCATACTTTTGAAGGATTAAATTATGAAAAAGCTACAATCAACATTTGTACTTATGGCTATTGTTTCTTCGTCAGTAGTATTTGCAAACACACACTTTGAAACACTCGATGCAGACGACAACGCTTCAATTAGCCAAGCTGAAGAATCGGCGCAAGTGATAAAGCAATTTGACGAGCTGAATGTTCAAAGTAGCGGTGGTCCGACAGAAAATGATTTTTTTGAATATTAATTTATAAACACTTTACTCCTAAAGGATCTTTGAAAAGGACTTCTTACCTCTAATCAGGTCACCCCTAATCAGGCTCAAAGCCTAAGGAAACGATTATGAAAACATTACACAAAACTCTAGCTCTTGTAGCCCTAGCTTCTTCTTCAGCGGCGTTTGCTGCGGTAGATTTTGATTCTTTTGATACAGATGGCGACGGCGTAATTAGTAAAACAGAAGCCCAAGTAAACTCGCAACTAGTACAGCTTTTTGATCAATTAGATGCAGATGGAAATGGCGAATTATCTAAAGAAGAGTTTTCGAAGGTTCAGTAATAAGCTCTATGTAGAACCTTACCAGTCATACTCAAAAAGCAGCTAAGTAATTAATACTTAGCTGCTTTTTTGTGCATTTAATTTAATATATTACTGTTTAGTCACCAAAGTAGTGCAAAACTTGAGTTTGAATAGAGTCAAGTTACTGATTATTAAGTTATTTTATTATTGGTTTTAAACTTGCAAATCTATTTATAACTTAGGTTAATGAGTATTTAAAATGGCGCGAATGAGTTATATCAGTAGTGTTGAGCGCTACCACGAATATGAGCATGTAATACACAGCTTACTTGAATCTATTTTGATGAGTATTGAGGATGGGTTAACTAAAGAGCGTGATACCCGCTACCTGATTAAGCAGTACCCATTTTTAGAATTACAATATTGTTTAAATGCAGAAGGTTTGCAGCAGGGTAATAATGTCTGCTTTAAACGCGCATATAGCAAAAAACTAGGTGAAAGTGGTAATCAACAAGATTTAAGCGAGCGCCCCTATTTTTTGAACGCTAAAGCAAGTGATAAAGTGTGCTTTACTGATCCCTACATTTCTATAGCGACTAACCATTTATGTATATCGGCGATTAAAGAACTAAAAAAACCAATTAATAATCAACATTACTTGGTCGTTGATGTGAGCTTAACGCAGCTTATTGAGTTTGTAATGGGTGATACTGCGCGCGCTAATATGTCGCCTTACTTTAAAGCGGGTTACGGTATTATTGTTGCGTGCTTATTTTGCTTAGTATTATTTTTACTAAATATCGTGTTTAATGATATATACGCGCTATTAACCCATGTAGATACCTCATCAGACCCACTTGAACCCTTTAGTATCATTATTTACATCACCCTAGCATTAGCAGTATTCGATTTAGGTAAAACAATACTCGAAGAAGAAATCCTTATGCATAAGGATATTTTTAGGCACTCATCTACGCGGCGCACTATTACACGGTTTATATCTACCGTGTTGATTGCTATATCAATTGAGGCGCTGTTAACTATGTTTAAAGCGGCGCTGGGGCAATCGGAATATTTAATGCCTGCAATAGCGATGATGCTGGCAGTAGTGGGGCTTTTAATTGCACTGGCTATCTATGTTTATTTAGGAGCAAAGGCCGAAACGCTATTAATGCAGGCTCGTTTAAAACAAAAATCCTCCAAGTAGGAGGATTTTTATATTACATAACTATTAATTGTTATTTATTGTTTATCGTGCGCGCGTTTGGCTTTAAAGTCAGACTCGCTCGTCCACTTTGGCCAATCGCCATTGTTTGCAAGTTGAGTGGCTATATCAACAATAAGATCTATATCTTGCTTAACGCCACCTAACGACCAATCAGCTGAGTAGTCGTCTGCTTCTTTATGGTATTTATGCGCAATGTACTCAGGATCGGTATCGCCCAGGCTCATAAATAATAGACTAGGCACACCTTGCTTAGAAAGTGAGAAATGATCAGATCTAAAAAATAAGCCATTTTGCGGGCGAGGATCCATTTTAACAACACGGCCTTGTGATTTTGCAGCCTTTGCTAAATAGTTTTCCATTGTCGATAAATCTTTACCGTATTGTAAAATGTAGTCAGTGCCATCAAGCACGTTCATGCCATCAATATTTAATAGACCGACCATTTTTTTTGTAGGTACAACCGCACCCGATGCAAATTCTTCAGAACCAATTAACCCCGTTTCTTCTGCTGTAAAGTTAGCAAAAATAATTGAGCGTTTAAATGGTTTTTGCTTGTTCATTTTGCTCATGATGCGTGCTATTTCAAGCGTGGCTGCAGTGCCTGAAGCGTTATCTACTGCGCCGTTATAAATCTTAGGGCCAGTATCAGTTTGTTTAGTACCAAAGTGGTCCCAGTGAGCGCTAATAACAACGTATTCGTCAGGTGATTCGCTACCTGTAATTTGTGCAACTACGTTATGCGATTTTGCATGAGATACTTCGTTTTTAAAGGCAAGGTTTGCTTTTAAGTTAAGTGGCGTCGCTTTAAAGTCATCATTTAATGCTGCTTGTTTTAAATCTTGATAGTTAAGCTTTGCGGCGTTAAACATTTTCTCAGTCGCATCAAGTGTTAGCCAGCCCATAACCGGTAATTTAGACGCGTTTAAATTGTTATCCATTAACGTGTATTTAGTGCCGGTGTTTGAACTTTCAACTACGCCCCAAGGGTATGCCGCAGGTGCTGTTTCATGAACAATAAATACAGCCTTTGCACCTTGGCGAGCGGCTTCTTCATATTTATAAGTCCAGCGACCGTAGTAGGTCATTGCATTGCCAGTAAAAAGGGCATCGTTTTGAGTAGCAAAGCCTGGATCGTTAACGAGCACAACCACTGTTTTACCAGTTACATCAATATTTTTATAGTCATTCCAGCTATATTCTGGCGCATTAATACCGTAGCCCGCAAATACAACGTCAGAGCTTCTTACATCAATTAATGGCTGAAGTTGCTCGGTACGTGCGGTAAAGTCTTTGCCTGATTCAAAGCTCAAATCACCTACCTTTAACTGCATGTCCTGATTAGCTGTCACCATTGCCATTTTTACAGGCTGTAAGTATTTACCTTTATAAGCACCGGTTAAACCCAGCGCTTTATATTGCTCGCTTAAGTAGCCTACCGTTTTCACTTCCCCATGAGTAAGCGGGCCTCGGCCTTGAAAGTCATCAGAGGCTAGCGTTTTAATATGCTGTTTAATATTGCTAAGGCTTACACCTGCTGTATTTTCTAATGGGGTTTGTTGGCTTGCAGGCTCTGAGCAGCCAAAGAGTGCAACTAGCAGGCTTAGGCTAGCGCTTTTTAAAAGAGTAGATGCCATAGTCTTCATATTGTTATTTAAATAGGCTTTCAATATAAAGGAAGCACCGCAGCGATGTCGAATTTTTATAGAGAACTTTTCATTCAATTGCAGATTGATTTTATAAGGTGTATAAATAACGAACAACCTAAAGGAGCACATAATGAACCAATGTAAAAAAAGTGGGTATTTATTTATAGCTAGTGGCATTGCATTTTTTGCTGCTGCAATATTAGCTGAGCAGGAGACATTTTTTGTGCTGTCTGCTTCTTTTATAATATTGGGCACTATAAGTATAAAAAAAGCGGCTTAATAACCGCTTAGTTTTTTTAGCTAAATATAAAGCTTAAATACAATACTTGGCACTAAAAGCAAAAAACCAGCATTAGCTGGTTTTTTAGTATAAGTTGCAGTTAGCTTTATGCGTCTGCAAGCTTTACGCGGATCTTACTTTTATCAACAGTAGATTGGTTAAGTGCTTTAATGGCGCTTTTACTTTCTATGTCGTTTGGCATTTCTAAAAAGGCAAAGCCTTTAGATTGGCCAGTTTCTTTATCAAGTACCAAGTTGCAGGTAGTCACTTTACCGTGCTCTGCAAATAAAGTACGAAGCTCATGCTCAGTGGTAGCACGAGACAAGTTACGAACTAATAGTTTCATAATGAACCTAAATAATTATGTCAGTACTAATTATCTCAAGTAACTCAGCTTTAACCTAATTTTATTTTAAAACATATATAAATAAACGTTCTATAGGAATAATTGTTTGTATCACACTGAAAAAACATAGCTTTTATAATTTTAAATGGATTGCCATTAAATTGGTCATGTTAATTGGTAATTGAGTTGTGGTTATTTGCATAGTTAATTGGTAAGTTTATGTTTTATTAACTTACTATTAACTATAAAGCTAACAATGCCTAAATATAATCTTAAACTGCGTAATGTAATTACAACCGCACTTCTATCTTGTTTAGTTGTTGGTTGTGGCAGCTCTGGCTCTGATTCTACGGTGCAAAATAATGAAGCGATTACTTTAAAAACTCCAGCAATAATTGGTGGTAATAGCCGAGGCGAAGTTATTAGTGATAGTAATGATGCAATAACAGGCTCATTAACCATTACTGATCAACAATCCGGTGAGGCTGCTTTTATAGCACAAGAAAATAGCGCTACAAGCTATGGTTTTTTTAGCTTAAATGCTGGTGGAAATTGGTCATATACACTTGATGATTTAAACGCTTCAATAACATCTTTAAGTGAAGACGAAACACTGCAAGACACAATAACAGTAAACTCTTTAGATGGTACTGGCGCACAAATTATCATAACAATTGTTGGTGCACCAATAACTCAAGCTGATGGCTTTGAGAGCATCTCGCACGTGTTATTGCAATCAGATGGCGTAGATTCGGGACTTGACGCATACACACTTATTGAAAATGCATTCGGCGAAGGGTCAATTGAATCTCCAGACTTATACGCTAGCAATCATGAAAGTGTTGTCCATATTATCGAAGATACCGATACGATAATTGGTAACCATTTTGTATTTTTAGCCCACCGAGATGATGACCAAGATAAAGACAAAGGTGCAAGTGACAGGCAACGCAACGAAATAAAAACCTACGATAAATCACCGCAAGAAACACTGGCGTTTGAGGGTGAGACATTTCAATACAGCTGGAAATTTAAAGTAAGTAGCGAGCTTGAGCTTACGAGTAAGTTTAGCCATTTTTTTCAAATAAAAGCCCGTAACGAGAGTAACGACAACACCAATGGTAATGACGATCAGCCTATTATCACTCTCTCAGGAGCGCAAAAAAATAGTACAGGCAATCAACTGCAAGTGCGGTATAGCGCAGGCTTTGACGAAAACGGTAACAGCACGGGTCTTGATAAAAACTTAATTGAAACCGACTGGTCTTTAATTACAGATGAATGGGTCGAGGTATTTGTACAAGCTACATTTAGTGAAAGTGGTAAGCTTGATATGACATTAACGCGCTTAAGCGACAACGCAGAGATATTTAATATAAGCGAGCAAAACATAGATATGTGGCGTGGCTTTAATGATGATGATTTTGCTCGTCCTAAGTGGGGAATATACCGCTCAATTGTTGAAACCGACAGCCTTCGAGTTGATGAAGAACGTGTTAGGTTTGCTGATTTTTCTATCACAAGAGGTAAGTTAGCGCAGTAAGCTATTTTATCAATTAGCATGAAAAAGCCGTTAATAATTATGCATTATTAACGGCTTTTTTTATTCTTTGATAAAAGTGGTTATTTTACTTCTTTGCCCGCTGCTTGTTGATCAGCATGGTAGCTTGAGCGTACAAACGGACCTGAAGCCGCGTGAGTAAAGCCAATTTCGTCTGCATACGCTTTTAAGCCGTCAAACTCTACTGGTGGCACGTAGCGTTTAACCGGTAAGTGATGCTTAGAAGGTTGTAGATATTGGCCTACAGTTAGCATGTCAACGTTGTGTGCACGTAAATCGCGAAGTACTTCTTCAATTTCGCTAATTTCTTCACCTAAACCTACCATTAAGCCTGATTTAGTTTTAACTTCTGGGTGAGCTTCTTTAAAGCGACGAAGTAATTCTAATGACCATTTGTAGTCAGCACCTGGGCGAGCTAGTTTGTATAAACGTGGCGCAGTTTCAAGATTGTGGTTAAACACATCTGGTGGCGTCTCGATTAATATTTCTAATGCGCGGTCCATACGACCACGAAAATCAGGTACTAAAATTTCGATAGTGATAGTTGGATTATGTTTACGAATCTCGCGAATACAATCGGCAAAATGCTGAGCACCGCCATCTCGTAAATCATCACGGTCAACTGAAGTGATTACAACGTAGCTTAGCTTCATATCTTTTATAGTAAGTGCTAGCTTTTCAGGTTCAGTGGCATCAGGTTTTAATGGGCGACCATGGGCAACATCACAAAATGGGCAACGACGAGTACAAATAGCACCTAAAATCATAAAGGTAGCTGTACCGTGGTTAAAGCATTCAGATAGGTTAGGGCACGAAGCCTCTTCACATACCGAGTGTAAGCCATGCTTACGTAGCGCTTTTTTAATGCCGTCAATGCGATCGGTTGATTTAGGTAAGCGAATTTTTAACCATTCTGGCTTACGCAACATTTCAGTTTTTTCTGTAGGTAAAACTTTTACTGGGATCAACGCCATTTTTTCTGCGTCGCGTAGTTTTACACCTGGTTCCATTTTGACTGGTTTATTCATTCGTTTTCAAACCCTTCAGTATGCTTAACCTGTGTTGCATTAAGCTTCTTGATCATGTGTTTCACCAATCCTTCACCTGCACTTTCTAGGTTTTGAGGACCATCTAATTCTTTAGTTTGCACCATATTCATGCCCGCATAACCACATGGGTTAATGCGTAAAAATGGACTTAGGTCCATGTTAACATTTAATGCTAAGCCATGAAACGAGCAACCACGACGAACTCGTAATCCAAGGGATGCAATTTTGCTGTCGTTAACGTAAACACCGGGTGCATCAGCTTTAGCATAAGCTTCAATACCATACTCGGCGAGTGATTCAATAATGCACTCTTCAAGCCATGTAACCAATTCACGTACACCAATCTTTAAACGACGTAGATTAAATAATACATACATCATTTGCTGGCCAGGGCCGTGATAAGTTACTTGTCCACCACGGTCAACTTTAATCACCTCAATGTCGCCAGGAGCTAGTAAGTGTTCGTCCTTACCAGCCTGACCTTGGGTGAATACACTCTCGTGCTCTACAAGCCAAATTTCATCTGGCGTATTTTCATCACGGGTGTCGGTAAAGTCCTGCATTTTTTGCCAAATTGGCATATAACGCTGACGACCCAGTTGGCGTACGATCAAAGTGTTTTCGTTCACAACAAATCTCAACTATGGCTTAAAGCATGTGGCGTACGTCATCAATATTGCTGATCACGTTGTAAATTTCTTCAATGTGTTTGCCACTGGTAACCGTTGCTACAAGGCTTACTGACTCGTAATTACCTTTGCTGCTTGGTTTTACTTTAGGGGCGTAATCGCCAGGTGCTATTGGTTGTAACTTAGCTAAAATTTGATCAGTTAAGTTTACATTAGCTAAACCCATTATTCTGAATGTAAATGGGCAAGGGTACTCTAGGTACTCATCAAATTTAGTATCTTTAACAGGTTGAACCACGACGGTGACTCCTCATACAAAAGTGTGGACTCTATGCAAGCTCGAAGCTTAATACAGATAGGCAATTAGCAGTCTTGCTTATATGGGGCGCATTCTAACATTTTTCAAGTAAAAAAAAACGCCTCACAGTGGAGACGTTTAAATTAGTTACCCTAGTTAATAGGGGAGCTATAAATTACTGCATGATCTGTAAACGTAAGTAATCATAAATTTTGCTAAAGAAGCTGCCTTCTTCCACTTCTTCAAGTGTTACCAGTGGGTATTGAGCAATATCTTCGCCCTCTAGTTGTAAGAATAACGTACCTACTTTAGTACCTTTAGCAAGTGGTGCTTCAAGTGTGTTATCTAGCTCAAAGTTAGCTTTAAGGTTTTTATGCTGACCACGTGGGATAGTAATCGGTGTATCTTCTAAAATACCTAAAGATACATTTTCTTTGTTACCCATCCAAATACGTTGTTCTGCAAAGCTATCGCCTGCTTTGTACGGAGTAATTGTTTCATAAAAACGAAAACCATAGTTAAGTAGTTTTTTACTTTCTACTTTACGAGCTCGTTCGCTGGTAGTACCCATAACAACAGCAATTAAACGCATATCGTTTTTAGTTGCTGAGGTAACTAGGCTGTAGCCAGCTTCTGATGTATGACCAGTTTTAATACCGTCAACATCTAAGCTTTCGTCCCACAATAATGAGTTACGGTTATATTGCTTAATGCCGTTATAAGTAAACGATTTTTGCTTATAAAGTGCATATTCATCTGGCACATCACGAATAAGTGCAGCACCAAGTGTCGCCATATCGCGAGGCGTTGTGAAGTGCTCGTCAGTATCAAGGCCGTGGCTGTTGATAAAGTGGCTGTTGCTCATACCTAATTTAGCAGCATGGGCATTCATTAAATCAGCAAATGCGCTTTCGCTTCCAGCAATATGCTCAGCCATTGCAACACATGCATCATTACCTGATTGGATAATAATACCGTGGTTAAGCTGATCAACACTAATTTGCTTACCTACTTCAATAAACATCTTTGAAGATTCTGGGAAGTTTTTAGCCCATGCTTTTTCGCTTACCGTTACCATATCGGTAGTGGCAATATTACCTGCTTTAATTTCAGTACCAATTACATAACTGGTCATCATTTTAGTTAAACTTGCAGGTGCTAGCTGTGTATCGGCTTCACCTTCAGCAATAACTTTACCTGTTGTAAAGTCGACCAAAAAATAACCTTTTGCATTAACTTGAGGTGGTGCCGGAATAATTTGGGCGCTGGCTGAAAATACGGCGGCTGTACAAACTAGGCCGCATACACCTTTGAGGATTTTATGTTTAATAGATTTCATCATACTCATTAATGGTTAAAGTTAAAGATTCGCGTTACGCCATTTTATACCCAAACCACCCCAAGATGCGAGCATCCTGGGGTAGTTTGGGTATTAGTCTTACTGAGTGTAAAGCAAGAACGCGTTTTGAAATTGATTTTGTTTTAATTTTTTTAATACTTCGTCTGCATGAGGGGTGTCTTTTATTGGCCCTAAATGCAGTCTGTAAATGTCGTCTTTTTGAACGATATTTGTTGGTAATTTGTATTGCTCTCGCAATGTGCTGGCAAGCGCTTCAATATTAGCAAGTGTACTACCTGCAGCTACCTGAATATAGGTTTGACGCGCAGTTGCGCCCGCAAGCGTAACGGCTTCTAGCTTAACCTTTGCTGTACCATGGGTGTAATAGCCAAGCTTGTAAGCGGCTGCGTACGAAAGGTCAATTATTCTATCGTCATGAAACGGGCCCCGATCGTTCACGCGAACGATTACCGATTTACCATTTGCTGTATTGGTTACTTTAACAAAGCTAGGTAGTGGCAGCGTTTTATGCGCTGCGGTCATGGCAAACATATCATACGTTTCACCATTTGAAGTGTGATAACCATGAAATTTACGACCATACCAAGAGGCAATGCCTTCTTCACTAAAGCCTGTTTCATCAAGCATGGGTGAATAACTTTTACCAAGCACTGTATATGGGCGACTAGCGCTGGCGCTTTTAGTTACTTCGGTAACTATAGCGTCTTGCATCTCAAGTGTAGTCGGGGCTCTAAGTGGTGCTGCATCATGGCGCATGCTATAGCGGCTACTAGAGCCGCTACTACATGCATTTAAAAGCAAAATTAATAACGTGGTAAATATAAGCTGATTAGTGTGTCGCATTATTTTAAAAGCATCCTTTTATCTGTTGCGATTGACATAATAATGCCAAATCCTGCCATTAACGTCACCATCGATGTACCACCATAACTAATCAGTGGTAAAGGTACGCCTACAACAGGTAATAAACCCGATACCATGCCTATGTTTACAAATACGTACACAAAAAAGGTGAGGGTGAGTGCGCCTGCGAGCAATTTACCAAATGCATCTTGTGCATTAACAGCAATGTATAAACCACGGCCAATAATAAATAAATAGAGACTAAGTAAAACACATACGCCAAATAAACCAAATTCTTCGCTTAAAACCGAAAATATAAAGTCGGTGTGGCGCTCTGGCAAAAATTCTAGTTGCGATTGCGTACCAAGCAGCCAGCCTTTACCTTCTATACCGCCTGAGCCAATAGCAATTTTAGATTGAATAATATGATAACCCGAACCGAGCGGATCGCTCTCAGGGTCTAAAAAGGTGAGTACACGCTGCTTTTGATAATCGTGCATACCGTAGTGCCAAAATGGCCATGCGGCAAGCGCTACAATAGAGCTTAAAAAGCCGATTAAACGCCAACTTAATCCAGACAAAAACAAAACAAATATACCTGAACTTGCAATAAGTATAGCGGTACCTAAATCGGGTTGTTCTTTAATTAATAATGTAGGGAGCATTACAATCATAAAGCCAATAATTAAGTGCATTGGCCGAGGAGGTAAGTGGTTACGCCCTATATACCAAGCTACCATCATCGGGACTGCCAACTTCATTAATTCTGCAGGTTGAAACCGTGTCACCCCTAAATCGAGCCATCGCTGTGCGCCTTTTGAGCTTACGCCAAATAAAAGTACACCCACTAGCATTAATAAACCAACGCAATAAAGTGGGATCACTAAACGCTTTAATGTGGCAGGCGTAAACTGGGCCAAAACAACCATAGCAACAACCGCGCCGCCCATACGAGTCATGTGCCTAATCATCATTGAAGAGTCTTGGCCGCTTGCGCTGTAAACAACCATTATGCTACCAGCCATCATTATGAGTAATGCAATAAGCAGTGGTAGGTCTAGATGCATACGCATCCAAATAGAGCGTTTATCGTGCAAAGCGGTCATGGTGTATCGTTCCTTGCAAGATTAACTGGATTAGCTGCAAAGTAGTAATCCATAAGTTGGCGAGCAATTTGAATACCGCCGTGGTTGTTTTCTAATACAACAGAAACCACAATTTTAGGATCGTTGTAAGGTGCAAACCCTACGTAAATTGTGTTGTCACGCTGGCGCTCTTTAAGCGATTCTGCATCGTAGCGTTCACCTTGGGCAATACTAACTACCTGTGCAGTACCCGTTTTACCAGCCGAGTCGTAGTTAGTGCCTTTAAATGCTTTGTGCGCTGTGCCTGATATTTTTTGAACTGTATTATGCATTGCATCTAACGATACCTGCCAATGGCGTGGATCTTTTAAAATAACAGGGGGTTTTTCTTCGTTGTTAATTTGCGTTATGTCGCTATCTTTTTTTATTACTTGCACCAAATGAGGTGGATGATTAATACCACGATTAACTAATATGTTAGTCGCATTTGCAATTTGAATTGGTGTAGCAGTCCAGTAACCTTGACCAATACCTACCGAAATAGTATCACCACGCCACCAAGACTCTTTAAAGCGTCCTTCTTTCCATTCTTTTGAAGGTAGAATAGCAGTAGTTTCTTCATGAATATCAATACCTGACAAATCGCCGTAGCCAAAACGGGCCATAAAATCACTGATTTTAGTAATGCCTAATCGATAAGCCGCATCGTAAAAATAGGTATCGCACGACTCTTCAATCGCCTTGTATACATCCACATGACCATGGCCCCAACGTTTCCAATCTCGCCATTTGTGTTCAACATTTGGAATTTGAAAAAAACCAGGATCCCACATTGATGTTGATTCATTTACTATATTTTCTTCAAGTGCTAATACAGCCATTAAGGGCTTTACCGTAGAGGCAGGCGCATAACGACCTTGCGTAGTACGGTTTATTAACGGACGGTCTTGGTTAAGTAACGCTTTATAGTTTTTGCTGCTAATGCCGTGTACAAATAAATTTGGGTCGTAACTTGGGTTTGAATAAAGTGCCAGCACGCCACCATCTTTTGCATCCATAACTACAACAGCGCCACGCATATCTTTAAGCCCATGCTGTGCAATTTGTTGCAAGCCAATGTCTAAGGTAAGCACTAAATCGCTACCAGGTTGTGGCTGGGTCATGCTTAGAGTGCGAATTACACGGCCACGGTTATTAACTTCTACCCGTTGTGAGCCCACTTTACCGTGCAATGTCTCTTCATAGTATTTTTCTAATCCGAGCTTGCCAATATCATATGTAGCACGGTAATTGGTTGCACGATCTTCTTGTTCTAATTGGTTTAGCTCTTTTCTATTAAGCTTGGCAACATATCCAAGCGCATGCGTTAGCGTGTCACCAAATGGGTAGTAGCGAGCCAGACGTGCCTCAATACTAAAACCAGGGAATTTATGTTGATTAACCGAAAATTTCGCCACTTCAGTTTCGTCTAAGCGGGCTTTTAATACTTGTGATTTAAAACGACGGGTGTGTTTTATATCTTTTAAAAAGTCTTGTTTATCTTGCTCTGTAATCGCAATTATTTTACTTATTTGATCAAGCGATTCGTCAAGGTCATCTACCTCTTCGGGGATGACTTCAAGGTTGTAAACAGGTTTGTTTTCAGCAAGTAGCACACCGTTACGGTCGTAAATTAAACCACGGTTGGGTGCAATAGGAATAACTTTAATGCGGTTATCGTTGGAGCGGGTTTGGTAGTCTTGGTGATCTTCTACCTGAATAGTATAAAGATTAGAAAGCAATACAGCGACTAATCCTAATACAAAAACAAAACCCACGAATGCTCGCCTAGCAAATAAGTTTGCTTCTGCGGAGTGGTCACGAATAGTGGGTCTATGTTTTAGCATGGCAAGGGGTTACTCGCGATGATAAGGATGGTTGTTATTTAAGCTCCAGCCTCGGTAAAGGCTCTCTGCAACAATTATACGCACCAAAGGGTGCGGCAATGTTAAATTAGATAACGACCATTTTTGCTCAGAAGCTGCAATGCACTCTGGAGCAAGTCCTTCAGGTCCGCCAATAAGTAAACTTACATCGCGGCCATCGAGTTGCCATTTTTCCATATTTTTAGCAAGTTGGTGAGTATCCAGCGCTTTCCCTGTTACCTCTAACGTTACAATACGATTGCCTTTTGGAATAGCCGCTAATGTTTTTTCACCTTCAATGTGTAAAATACGTTTTATATCTGCATTTTTACCACGTTTTCCGGCTTGAATTTCAATTAACTCTAGGGCCATATCTTTAGGGAAACGTCGCTGATATTCTGCAAATCCCGTTTCTACCCATGCTGGCATTTTAGTACCAACAGCAATCATTTGTATTTTCACGTATTACTTCCAAGCATTGTCTAAAATGAGTGAGCGTTTAGCCCCACAGTTTTTCTAGATCGTAATAGCTACGTGCTTCGTTTTGCATCACGTGTACAACCACATCACCTAAATCAACCAGTGCCCATTCGCCGTCGCCTTCACCTTCATAACCTAATGGCTCTGAATCTGCATGACGCGCTTCTTTTGCTAAGTGATCGGCAATTGACTGTACGTGGCGTTTAGAAGTACCAGAACAAATTACCATGTAATCTGTGATATCTGATGTTCCAGTAACGTCAATATGAACGATGTCACGCGCTTTCATATCGTCAATTTTGTCCATAGCAAAGGCGAGTAGTTGTTTTGAATCCAAGGTTTTGTCTCAATTTAAAAATTTAATGGCGCGCATTTTAACACGCTAGGAGTTTTTAAGCATCAATTTGATAGAGCTGATGCACTTCTATGTAATGACTCACTGCATCGGGCAATAGTTCATTCTTTTTATTACTTTTTTTCAGTTGTTCGCGAATGGTGCTTGAGGCCGCATCGAGCATTTCGCCCGGTAAAAAATAAAGTTTACCTGCAAGTGAGTGTTTAAGTGCCGCTACTTCGCCGGCATTTGCGCGTTGCATATAGCTTTTGAGCTCACCTGTTACAGTGCAATGTTGAGCAGGGCGCTGGTACACCACAATATGGCAAAGCTGCGTTATTGCCTTCCACTCAAACCACTTATCTAGGTTGTTAAATGAGTCCATACCAATTAAAAATAAAATAGGTGTAGTGGGGTGCTCTTTACGAAGTTCTTGTAAGCTCAGCAACGAATACGATGGACCGGTTCGATTAAGTTCTCTTAAATCGAGTTCAAAATGAGGGTAAGGAGCAATAGCTGCGTTGAGCATATTAATTCGGTGCTCTGCACTAATACCCGGAGCTGCTTTATGTGCAGGTAATGCACAGGGCATAAAATAAAGCGTATTTAAATTAAACGCATTTACGCATTGCTGCGCCATATTTAGATGGCCTAAATGGACTGGGTCGAAAGTGCCACCAAAAATTGCGATCATTTTACACCCATTAGCTATTTATTAATTAACCGCGTGGTACGGCATAGGAATGTTGAGCGGCTGGCAAAATTTAATACAAATATGAGCAAGCGCTTGGTAAGGTGCAATTAAATTACCTTGCTTGTAACTGGCATCAAACAACGCAACATCACTATTTATTTGTTCTAGTGTGTGCATGTTTAAACGGTTAATAGCATTTTGAACTGGACCTTGTTGGTTTTTCCAAATTGCTTTTTGTTTAAATAAATTAGCGATAGGTTCGCCATTCAGTAAACCAAGTTGCACACTTATAAGTGTATTAAGCTCTTTGGTTATAGCCCACAAAATACTTACCACTTCGGTGTTATCGCTGGCAAGTTTGTTTAATACTTTTATAGCTTGTTTGGCGTGGCCATTTAATAGCGCATCGCTTAAATCAAAAATATCAAACTTGGCTTGGTTTAACAGACCTTGCATTACTAATTGCTGAGTAATTAATGCATTGCCGTGCAGTAGCGAGAGCTTCTCAAGTTCCTGAAAACAGGCTAACAAGTTGCCTTCGGTGGCATTTATTAAGCTTACTTTGGCGTCGCTTTGCATATTAAGTGATAAACGTTGGCATTGCTCATCAAGCCATCGTTTTACATGAGAGCCCGTAAGCGGGTAGCAAGGTACAAATACACCTTGCTTATCAAGAGCTTTAAACCATGCTCCACGTTGTACTTCTTGGCTGGCTTTAGCGCCTTTAACAATTAAAATAGTATCGGGATTAACCAGCTCAACTACTTTTTTAAAGGTGTTGCTGCCAATAACGCCTGGCTTTTGTTGGTTTAAATCAAGCTCAATAATAGTGCGGGCGCTAAACAGCGACATACTTTGGTACTGGGCTATAATTTCTTGCCAATCGAATCCTTGCATTAAAGTAAACTTAATTACTTCATCAAAACCTTGTTGCTTAGCACTGTCGCGAATTTGTTGTACGCACTGCGCTTCTTGAAAAGGCTCTTCTCCAAATACTAAATAAAAGGGCTTTAGCCCTTTATTTAATTCACTCGGTAGTTGATTAGCGTAGCAGCGCATTATAGTTGCGACAGCTCTCTAACAATACGACGACTGGCTTGCTCACGAATTTCGCTAATAAGTAGCTCAAGCTCTTTTGCTTTTGCTAATGCATGATCCGGATCATCTTGGTAATTACGATAAAGCTCAAAACGTTTTTCTATCGCTTTTTCACCTGGGCGTTTAACTACATACGATACGCCATAAGCGAGCTCATATTCAGCAACTTGGCCGTTTTGGAACAGCGAAAGTGTTTGGCGTTCAATGCTTTCTTTGCGTAAATACAATTGGGCTTTATCTTTAGCTGACGATACTAACTCTACGTTACTCGCTTTAAGCTCTTTTTTAAGCTCAGTGAATAAAGTCGATTTTTCGTCATCGCCTACAAGTGTTAGCTGTTTTAAGCTATCAGGCAGGCTAGAGGCTTTTTTTAAATGAAAGCCACAGCTTGATAACAAAAAACAGACTAGCACTAAGGCTAGTCCATTTTTAATGGCGTTAAATGCAGCCATATTAGTTAGCTACCACGTTAAGTAGCTTGCCTGGTACGTAAATGATTTTACGAATGGTTGAGCCATCAGTAAATTTAGTTACGTTAGATTCTGCAAATGCAAGGGCTTCTACTTGCTCTTGAGTTGCATCAGCTGCCACTGTTAACTTAGCGCGAAGCTTGCCGTTTACTTGTACGATGATTAGTTTTTCATCTTCAACAAGTGCAGACTCGTCAACTTTTGGCCATGCAGCATCTAAAATCTCACCTTTTTTACCAAGCTCTTTCCAAAGCTCATGCGATAAATGCGGAGTAATAGGTGCAAGCATAATAACTAATGCTTCAAGTGCTTCGTTAGCAATCGCTACATCTTGTTTGTCACTCAGTGGTGCTTTTAATAACTTATTAGAAAGCTCCATAATGGCTGCAATAGCGGTGTTAAAGGTTTGACGGCGTTCAACATCATCAGTCACTTTAGCAATTGCTTTGTGTAAGTCGCGACGTAGTACTTTTTGCGGGTTAGTTAGCGCTGATTTATCAAGTGCTTGGTAACCTACTGTTTTAACGTCTACCGCGTATTTCCATACACGTTTTAAGAAACGATGTGCGCCTTCAACGCCTGAGTCTGACCATTCAAGCGTTTGCTCTGGTGGTGCAGTAAACATCATGAATAAACGCACTGTATCTGCACCATACTGGGCAATTACATGTTGTGGGTCTATACCATTGTTTTTAGACTTAGACATTTTGCTCATGCCTGATGAGAATACCGGCTCGCCGTCTTCCTTATGCCATGCTTTAGTAACGCGGCCTTTTTCGTCGGTTTCGGTATTAACATCAGTTGGCGAAATCCAAATGTCGCCGCCTTTTTCATCTTTACGATAAAATGTTTCAGCAAGTACCATACCTTGACAAAGTAAGCGGTCAAACGGCTCGTCTGAATTAACTAAACCAAAGTCACGTAATAATTTATGGAAAAAGCGCGAGTACAATAAATGTAAAATTGCATGCTCAATACCACCAATGTATTGGTTTACTGGTAACCAGTAGTTAGCAGCCGCTGGATCTAGCATGCCTTCGTCGTAGCGTGGGCTACAGTAGCGTGCGTAGTACCAAGACGATTCCATAAAGGTGTCAAACGTATCAGTTTCGTGAAACGCAGGTGCGCCATTTACTGTTGTTTTAGCCCACTCTGGGTCTGCTTTAAGTGGTGAAGTTACACCGTTCATCACTACATCTTCTGGTAAGCGAACTGGTAGCATATCTTCTGTTGCGGCAAGTTCTTTACCGTCTTCATCGCTAAGCATTGGAATTGGAGAACCCCAATAGCGCTGACGGCTCACACCCCAGTCACGCAGGCGGAAGTTTACTTTACGCTCACCAACACCGAGTGCTTCTAATTTATCGGCAATCGCTTTAAAACCAGCTTCAAAATCAAGGCCGTTAAATTCACCCGAATTTACAAGTACGCCTTTATCAGTAAATGCTGATTCTTTTAGGTTTACTTCAAGATCTGAACCTTCAGCAGGCGCAATGACTTGTTTTATATCTAGGCCGTACGCTGTTGCAAACTCAAAGTCGCGTTGATCGTGTGCAGGTACTGCCATTACAGCGCCTGAGCCATAATGCATTAATACAAAGTTAGCAACCCAAATTGGTACTTGCTCGCCCGTTAATGGGTGAGTGGCGTAAAAGCCTGTTGCTATACCTTTTTTCTCCATTGTTGCCATGTCTGCTTCGGCAACTTTGGTGTTTTTGCATTCTTCAACAAACATTGCAATAGCGTCGCTATTTTTAGCGGCTTCTTGTGCGATAGGGTGACCACCAGCAACAGCAACATACGTAACACCCATAAAGGTATCTGGACGTGTTGTGTATACGCTGAAAGTTTCGTCGTTATCGGTGCGTTTAAATTCAATATCACACCCTTCAGAGCGGCCAATCCAGTTGCGCTGCATTGTTTTAACTTGCTCTGGCCAATCTTCTAACTTGTCTAAATCGTCAAGTAGCTCTTGTGCGTAGTCGGTAATTTTAATAAACCACTGTGGAATTTCTTTTTGCTCAACCACAGCGCCTGAACGCCAACCGCGACCGTCAATAACTTGTTCGTTAGCAAGTACTGTTTGATCCACTGGATCCCAGTTAACTGTCGACATTTTTTTATACACTAGGCCTTTTTCGTAAAGCTTAGTGAAAAACCACTGCTCCCACTTGTAGTATTCTGGATGACATGTCGCAATTTCGCGATCCCAGTCATAACCAAAACCTAATTGCTTAAGTTGAGTACGCATGTAATCAATATTTTCGTATGTCCACTTAGCTGGTGCTGTTTTGTTTTTAATAGCAGCGTTTTCTGCAGGTAAACCAAACGCATCCCAACCCATAGGTTGCATTACGTTTTTGCCTTGCAGGCGCTGGAAACGAGAAACAACATCACCAATGGTGTAGTTACGCACATGACCCATATGCAGTCGACCACTCGGATAAGGGAACATAGAAAGGCAGTAATACTTTTCTTTGCTCTCATCTTCAGTGACTTTAAATACCTGGTTTTCTTCCCAGTAGCTTTGTACTTTTGACTCTATATCTTGCGGGTTATATTGCTCTTGCATCTATGGTTCCAGACTTCTTGCAAACTAATAAAAAATTGCCGTTAGGATACCCCAAATAAAACACTATTCACAGCGTCAAAAACATGCTTTTATTAAATTGTAACTTTCAGTGCAGGTTAACCTGCCTTTTTATAGTGTGGTTAGCTAAAGACATAAGTTACAGACTGATTTAACAGCAATTTTGAAGGAGTAAAAAATGACTGATTACAAAACATGGCTTAGCAGTTTTACCCATTGGATAAAAGATGTGAAAGAGCATGGTTTAAAAGATGTGGTTTCTGGGTTTGTTGAATCTGAGCAGGCGCTTAAAGATTTAAGTCAAGAAAGATATGAGCTCTACAAAAGTTATTTAAAGAATGATATTGAACATATAGTAGAGAACGAATCACACTATAATTCGCTTGCATGGCAAGAGCTTAAAGAGTCTCTTTGGTTTGAACTGTCGCACATAGAAGATAAAACTCAACTTGAGTGGCAATCTCTTAGCCAAGATTTTAAGCACAATGGTGTGTATCACGCAGGCGAATGGATAGCCATGGGCACATTAGTATGTAAGAATTGCACCCATAGTTACGATGTTTATCACGCTACACAAATTACACCGTGTATTGAATGTGATGGAATCTATTTTAGTCGTAAGGCACTGCACCCTTAAATATAAGTATTAAGTGGCTGCGGGCCACTTAATACGCCCAAAGGCCAGCGAATATGCTGGTAAAAAAAGAAGTTAGAATGACGAAAAAATTGCTGCCACTATCTGTTTCAAAACTCGCACCGAGTATTTCTACTAATCACGTAAACACGTGTATGAACAATCCATACCCAGAGCAACTTACGTTTATAGGCCAACAACGCGCCCAAAGTGCTTTAGATTTTTCATTAGGGATGGAACTGCCGGGTTACAACGTTTATGTAATGGGCGAGGCCGCTCACGGGCGCTTTACGCTTGTTAAAGATAAACTTAAACAACACGCAAAAGACCGCTCAACGCCAAACGAATGGTTATACGTAAACAATTACGATGACCACAGAGAACCTATTGCGCTGTTTATGCAACCAGGTCAAAGCAAGCAACTTAGTGACGATATAGATTCATTTTTAGATGAAGTACTCGACACCTTTCCTGCGGCATTTGATAACCCAGCGTATCAGCGTAAGAAAAAATCAATCGATCGTGAATTTAACGATGCCTACGACAGTGCTATTACCGCAGTAGAAATTGCGGCGTTTGAGCAAAGCGTTGCATTAGTTGAAGAAAAAAATTCAGTAGGGTTTGCACCACTTGTAGATGGTAAACAATTGAGCGACAGCGAATTTGGCGAACTTGAAGAAACGTTACGTGAAGAGTTTTTTGAAAAAATTGAAAAGCTAGAAGATGCATTAATAGAAGCGTTAATAGAGCTGCCACGTTGGAAACGCGAATCAAAAGAAAAACAACGCAATCTTAAAAAGTCGACTGCAGAGCAAGCCACTAAACCACTTTTAAAAGACTTAGAACATAAATATGCCACGCATATTGGTGTACTGCGCTATTTAAAAGATATACGCGTTGAAATTATAGACGCGGTACTTGAATGGCTAGATGACGAAGATGAAAGTGAAGAAAGCAAAGAAGACTTTGATCGCAAAGGCATGCTTACCGACTTTTTTTCACCTAACATTCTAGTTGAGTTTAAAGAGGACGACGCAGCACCAGTTGTGTACGAGCCCAACCCAACGTTTGGTAATATATTTGGCAAAATTGAGTACTCAACTTCGCAAGGCTCTTTAATTACCTGTTATCGCTCAATTCAGGCTGGTGCATTGCACCGTGCTAATGGCGGCTATTTAATTATGGACGCTGAAAAAATCATGGCAAATCCACAAGTGTGGGATGGTTTAAAACTCGCGTTAAAAACACATCAAATTAAAAACGATTTACCGTATCAAGACAGCACAGTAGGGACGAGCTTTACACTTCGCCCGCAGCTTATACCGCTCGATGTTAAAATTATTTTATTAGGTTCGCGCGAGTTGTACTACACCATAGGTGAGTACGATGAAGAATTTGCAGAGCTATTTAGAGTATTAGCCGATTTTGATTACTACTTGCCAAGTAGCGATAAATTGCAATACCAGTTTATTACTAAAGTAACCGAGTATTGCGAGCAAACATTAAAGTGCACTGCAACGCAAGCTGCTATGGTGCGTTTACTTAAATTTAGTTACCGCCAAGCTGAGCATCAAAATAAATTATCAGCGCGTTTTGCTGATGTACTTGAACTTATTGCAGAGGCCAGTTACTACGCAAAACAAGACAAATTAGCCGTTATTGACGCGCACCATATTGACGAAGCCATTGAAGGCAAGCAATACCGTACCGGCCAAATTAGCGAAAATATGCTCAGTGATATAAAAGAAGGTCACACACTTATTGCAACCGACGGCCAAGCCATTGGTAAAGTAAATGGCTTAACCGTATTACACATTGGCGATACCTCATTTGGTACCCCTGCGCGTATTACGGCAACTGTTTATGCTGGCGCCGATGGCGTAATAGATGTTGAACGCGAAGCTGAGCTTGGTAAAGCAATTCACTCAAAAGGTGTAATGTTGCTTACCGGTTATTTAGGTAATAAATATGCGCAGCACTTTAGCTTAACGCTTAGCGCTAATATTGCCATTGAGCAAAGCTATGGTTACATAGATGGCGATAGCGCATCTTTAGCAGAGCTGTGTGCACTTATTTCGTCTATTACAAGCCTACCTATTAGCCAATCAATTGCGCTTACAGGCTCTATAAACCAACACGGTGATGTACAAGCCATTGGTGGCGTAAACGAAAAAATAGAAGGCTTTTTTAAACTGTGTAAAATGCGTGGTTTAACAGGTTCGCAAGGCGTTATCATTCCTAAATCAAACCAAGTTAACTTAGTGCTTGATGACGAAATACTTAATGCAGTTGAAGCGGGTAAATTTAATATTTACGCAGTTGAAACCGTAGACCAAGCGCTTAACTTGTTAATGGATATAGAAGCTGGCGATATTATTGATGACCAGTATCCAGAAAACTCAGTAAACGGTATTGCACTTGCTCGCCTTAAAGAGATTGCCGACATAGTAAACGGCGATGATGACGAAAAAGACGAAGAGCCAAATAATGAAAAGCTAGACAACGAAAAAGGTTAATGATGATTAATATAATTTTGGCGGTAGTTATCGCCATTTTTTGTTTTTTAATATTTCAAAATAGTAAAAAAGCAAAACAACAAGCAGGCATAAATGCACAAATAGGTGCAGACTATTTAGCCGCTAACGCAAAGGTAGAAGGCGTAGTAGAAACGACTTCTGGCTTGCAGTATAAAGTAATCCATAAAAGCGAAAACGAAAACACACCAACCCCAAAAAGTATGGTTAACGTGCATTACCACGGTACACTAATCGACGGCACTGTGTTTGACAGTTCAGTAGAGCGTAAAACACCGATTAGCTTTGGTTTACACCAAGTTATTAAAGGTTGGACTGAGGGTTTACAACTTATGAGCCCCGGCGATAAATACACGCTATATGTACCGCACCAATTAGCGTACGGCGAAAAACGTGTAGGGAGTATTCCTCCTGCCTCAGTACTTATATTTGAAGTAGAGTTACTGGCAATTGAGTCTTAGTGATCAAATAACAAGGAAGTAAATTATGAATAAAGACGAATTACTTAAAATAGCTAGGGGGGATATTAACTTTACCTTTCAATCTATTATTTATGCATTAGCGCTATGCTTACTAGTTGCAGCTGTTTTTTTACTAGAAATGAGCGTTAACCTACAAATGGGTTTAATAGTTTGTATTATCGGTGTGTTTGGAATGACTATTTATAATAATTTAAATACTCGCCTAAATGCGGCGCTTGCACTTATTGCGCTCTCACAAGATAACCAAAGCACTAAGTAAGCAACGAGTTAGTTTGATAAATTGGTATAAGCCCTACTTTAATAAAGTGGGGCTTTTTGCTTTTAGCTAACATTAAAATTTACTCAAGAATTTTAATGCGAGGTCGATACCTATAAAAGAGACAAAGCTATTTTAGGGATAAAATAATGAAGATTTCACCGGCTCCCACCCCATACCAAGTACACAGCTCAAATACTCAAACTTTAGCGCAATCAGATAAACTACCTGTTGAAAAAGCGAGTGAAGAAAAGAGCGAGGAAGAAAATGAGGAAGAGCCAAAATATGTGTTATCAAAGTTTCTAGATACCAAAGCGCAAGAATATAGTGAAGATAACGCTACGTTTGGCAATCAATATAAAAACCTAGAAAAAGTATACAAGCACTTCGCTGGGCGAGTTATTGCGCTGCAAGAGCAAATTAATAAACTTAAACAAAGCCCCGTACAACGTAGTTTAACTATAAATACTTCTGCAAGTGAGTTAGATAAAAGTGATGCAAATTCAGTTTTAGATGCTGACCACCTAGGTGCAAAAAAATATAAAAACACACAGCAACAAGAGCAGATAGATATGTTAGAGCTGCAATTAGGGGAGTTAAAGTCAGAGCAAGCAGCAATAAAACAACAAATGGTTGAGCTGGTTATTAGTGAAATGAAGAGACGGGGCGACGACTATACTATTTAGCGCCGCCAACATGCTGGTGGGCTAGCTTTTAAACTCAATTTTACCCACTTCAAGTTTAAACCTACCTTCTTGCTTGCCTGCAATCATAAAGCCTAGCTGTTTTATATCGTCAAAATCAATAATCGGTTGTTGCTCAAGCACGCGGCCGCGATACGTTAAAGTAAAATCACTCGGAGCAAAGTTTATATCTACCCATTCATTTTTTACTGTTTTAAATGAGTGGGTGTACGCTGCGCCATCAAGGTAATTGGTAGTTCTGAGTCTAAGCTGATAGGTTTGTCCATCCCCTTTAACGCGCAGTGCTATAGCTTTAGTATTTTGGCTTTGTGTATTTAGCTCTGTACGTATTGATGCAAAACCGCCGTTATTATCAAGCGAAACATTGCCTGTAAAAAGCAAATTTTCTTGAGTTTGTGTTACTTGGCTATTAGATAGACCGCCCATTACTGAGTCGTTAACAACGTACCAGCGCTGGTTTGCATTCGCTTGTGCACTTACAACTAATAAATTAAATACAAAAAGTGATGATAGTTGCTTTGTTGTCATACGTGTTTCCTAATTGGCATTAAGTAAGTGGAGTGCTTATAGCTAATACGCTTTAACAACGTATTTGTTCACTAATTTAAAACTAATTATTTTTACGAGCCCACTTATCCATTATTTTATTAAATAATATTTCATCATCAGTTTGCTCACCAGGGCAGTGTTGCGCGCTACCTTGAGGCATGCCATTACTACCAAATATGGTTGAAGTATCAATTAAATAGCATTTACCGTTAAATTTTTCTAATCGTCGTGTGCCTATTGTATTTTGGCTAATAACTTCCGATTTTTGTGATTTAACCGGTGATTTAATTGTGGGCGTGGCAGCTATTGCATCATCAGTACTATCTGAGTTATCTGCTTCGCCAAACGTGACCATTTTTTTATGCGTTAAGTTATTTATAGGTGCGCCATAAATAGGCGCATACGGGTTAAGTTTTTTAAACGTTTGCGTGTTGGTATTAATGGTGTGGGCAGGGGGTTGAGGTTTATTTGTAATAGTGGGCTTTGTTACTGTTGCTGTTTTTGGTTTTTCGTCACGTTGTTTGGGTGTTTTAGTAGCTTGTGTTTGAGTTGTAGGTATTTTATTAGTGCTTACAGATTCAGGTACTTTTTTTACCTCTAACTTTGCAGGCTCAGCAATCGGTGCGTTAGTGGTGGTGTTAACGGTGCTTAACTTAGGTTGGGTTGATAAGTTAACCATTACATAAGCGTTTATTACGGTGTCTTTTTTTGTTTGAGGTTCTTCAACCTTTATTTTTTGCGAAAGTAATTTATGTGAAAGTAATAAGTACAGCAACACGCCATGTATACATAACGAGATAACCCACGGCCACGCATTCCCTTTATTCACATCAAACCCTCAACTTAATAGTGCTGTTAAGAGTCAATGAAATACATTTAGTTCACCTAAAGTTAATGTGTTTTACTTTGTAGCTTTATTGCAGATACAACAAAACTATTTTGCAGTTTTTGTTGTTTTTGCATGTGCTTGGTTACGTTATTATGAGCGCAATCAAACTTAGGAGGCATTATGACATTACTTTTTGAACCAATAGAACTTGCAGGTAAAACATTAAAAAACCGTATTGTTATGCCCCCAATGACTCGCTCGCGTTCAACACAGCCTGGCGATATAGCTAACGACTTAATGGCAACATATTACGCACAGCGCGCAAGTGCCGGGCTAATTGTAAGCGAAGGCACACAAATTAGTGAACTTGGTAAAGGTTACGCTTGGACTCCGGGTATTTATTCAAATGAGCAAGTTGTAGGTTGGAGTAAAGTAACCAACGCAGTACATAGCGCTGGTGGCGTGATGTTTGCTCAGCTTTGGCATGTTGGCCGTGTAACTCATAGTGACAACACCGGTGGCGTGCAGCCTATTTCAGCCTCGGCCATTGCTGCAAAAGACGTAAAAGTATTTGTAGATACAAACGGTGCACCGGGGTTTGTAGACACCCAACTCCCACGAGAAATGAGCAAACAAGATATTACGCATGTCATAGGCGAATTTCGCCAAGCTGCTAAAAATGCAGTTAATGCAGGATTTGATGGCATAGAGCTTCATGCTGCTAATGGTTACCTTATTAACCAATTTTTAGACTCAGAATCAAATGCTCGCACCGATGAATATGGTGGCAGCGTGCAAAACCGAATACGTTTCTTAATTGAAGTGGTAAATGCTGTTAGCGACGAAATTGGTAGCAGCAAAGTAGGTGTAAGACTTGCCCCGTTAACAACCCTTAATGGCACAGTAGACGAAAACCCTGAGGAAACTTACTTAGCGGTTTCTGAGGCATTAAATAAAGCCGGTGTAGGTTACATGCATATAGCTGAAGCCGATTGGGATGATGCACCTTTAATGAGTGTTGAGTTTAAACACGCTATTCGTAAAGCCTACAGCGGTATATTAATTTACGCAGGCAAGTACACCAAAGAACGTGCAGACAAAGCACTTAGCGAAGGCTGGGCCGATATGATTGGCTTTGGTCGCCCGTTTGTATCAAACCCAGACTTACCAGCACGCTTAAAGCAAGGCAAGCCTCTTAACAGCCACAACCCAGACACCTTATTTGGTGGCGCAGAACAAGGCTACACCGATTATCCAACGGTATAATTGCTAGTAAGTAATAAACATTGAGTAAAAACATGAAGGGCTGCATTTTATGCAGCCCTTTTTTGTGCACTGATTCTATTAGCTTTATCTTGAGCAAAAAATAAAAAACGCGTAAGTTAACCGGGTTACCTATTTTAATAACAAGAAAATAAATGAAAGCCAAAGAGATAGAACAATTAGAATTATCAAATTCTGAAACCCGAGAAGTTGTTACCCCCTACGCCTTTAAAATTGACAGTGCTTTACTGGGCTTGCCTTTAGCTACACCAAGTAGGCGTGCATTAGCGATAATAATTGATGTTGCACTTATATTTTTAGCAGCCAAACTCAGCGCGGCTTTAATAGCGTTTGTCGCTGCCATGGCTTTTTATAAAGGCACTGCTCGACAGTACTTACCTAAAATGTCATCATTTTGGCGAAGAACCCTAAAAATTTTTGCAGCAAGTTTTTTATTTGTAAGCGCACTTACCGTGCTTTCAATTGGCATAGATTACCTAGAAGGCGATAACGCAGATCAAAATTTGGCTGTTCAGGGCGTAAAAATACAAGATGAAATTCAGCTTACCGCCACAGAAAAACAACGGGTAAATACTTATTTAGCAAAAACAGCCGATGACAGCTGTAAGCAACCTTGCCAACAAAACGCGCTTGATAATTTAATAGGGGAAGTTCCCAAATTAGCAGAAATGGATGACCTACAAAACCCACAACTTGCTACCGTACTTTTACAACTTTTAGTACTCAGTGAAAATAACGAAATAAAGCCTGCACAGTTAATAGAAGAAAAACCTGCACAAACAACCACAAATAGTATTTTGCAGTGGAGCAAAGGCATTATTCAAGACTTAGGCTTAGGTTTTGGTTGGGCTGCTGTTTACTTTACGTTGTTCTCGTTGCTTTGGCGCGGCCAAACACCGGGTAAAAAGGTTTGTAATATCCGTGTTGTCGCCCTAAGCGGTGAGCCATTAGGTTTATTAGACTGTTTTGGTCGCTACGGCGGCTACGGTGCAGGTTTTGCTACGGGTTTATTGGGGTTTTTACAGATATATTGGGACCCAAACAGACAAGCAATTCAAGATAAAATATCAGCGACGGTGGTGATTCGAGGTAGCTTGAATCAACCGGTGAATGTTGAAACGGTTGTAGATGTAGTGAAAGAGTAAAGTAATTATAAGAATATACAGATTGAGTTAAAAAACTTAAAATTAAGTACAGGTTTAACTTTATCAGGTGTTTTATGAAAGCGTTATTAGCTGATTGTTCAGCAAGTATTTCAGAACTGAGAAAAAATCCAATTGCGCTCTTAAATAAAGCTGGTGGAAAGAGCATCGAAATTTCGAAATATAATAAGACAGTTGCTTATTTAGTTCCTGCACAAATGTATGAATTGATAATGGATCAGCTTGATGACTATGAATTAGCTAAAATTATTGAAAGTCGTAGAGCTGACTTATCTCAGGAGGTTGAAGTTAGCATTGATGACTTATAGCTCTTATCAATTGAATTACATTAATTAGAAAAAGCTAATGCTTAAAGTGACATAAAGTAGCTCAGACTATTTTTCTGTTTATATTAGGGCGTGTTAGCATACAAAAAAGTAAATATTGAGTACATGGATGAATATGGTAACTTTTTCTCGTTATACGACATTAATTTTATATGGTGTTATTACCTATATTTTGTTTTTAATTATGTCTTCGGTAACGATTAATCAAGGATTGTGGCTCGCTTGGACTAATCTTCTTCACAAAACATTTAATACTTCAAATTTCACACCTTCGTATGGTTACGCTACATTATTATTTTTAGCAGGCTTAGCCGTAAATAAAATAGCAGATAGCTTTTCTATCTATAATTCAAAAAGATATTGGCAATTTAATTGGCGATACCCTTCTCTCATACTATCAGTAACATGCACTATTGCTATTTGGTTGTTTTTTGAATCTAGAGCAACCGGTTCTTTGATTAGTTTAGAGTTAGTACTTTTATATTTACCTCTTATAGTCGGATTAGTATTTTTACCTGCACTTGAGTTTTTAAAAGTTCGTATTACGCAAAAAATAACTCCTCTATGTATTGATGACCCAAAAAACAACGATTCAACGCGGCATATCGCTAAACAAATTGAAGAAACTTTATGCGATGAGAAAAATCAAGCAAAGAGTATACGCATTTTAATATGTGGACCGTTTGGTGTGGGGAAGACAACGGCAATAAATTTAGCAGTTGATAAACTAAAAAATAAAAAAGAACTGCCTAAATTAGTTCACTGCAATATTGATCTGTGGGGTGTTGAAGCTGAATCTATTATCCAATATGTATTAGATGAAGTGCTAATAGGACTAGGTACAGAAATAGATATGTGTAAATTCCGCTCTTTACCGTCGCACTATATTTCAGCTATGAATGCAGGTAATACGTCTTCTAAAATATTTGCAGCGTTTATGCATAAACCTACATCTCCAGATGCACTTTTAAAAAACTTAGGTGATGCCATTAATGCAGCAAATTTAAGATTATTAGTCACAATTCAAGATCTCGATCGTAATCAAAAGGCGCTAGACAGCCTCCATGCGCTTGCTGGCCTGTTAGATAGATTAGAAGAACTGCAAGGTATTGATTATATTTTTGCAGGTGAAAACCGCCCAGAGTTTTCTGATACTTTACTGCGTATTTGCCCAATACGATTTGATTTTTCTAAACCAAATTTTATTAAAGAAATAACCGAGTTAGAAAATAAGTTAATAGATAATGATACGCAAGTGTATTATCAAAAAGTTCTTTTAAAGCCAGGTGTATCTAGGCGCCCACTACAACTTGTAAATAAATTATTACCTTCATTTAGAGCATTGCATACTCTTGAAGAGCAAATTAAATCTGCTTGGCTGGCATTGTGCGGTGAAGTGTTATTTTACGATCTTGTATTACTTCAGGTATTGAAAAATAATAACCCACCTATTTACGATGCACTGATAGTGTTACTAAATAATACAGCCTTTAAAAGCCAACCATTAGATGAGTTTATTACAGATAACTTTTCTCGGGAAGATAATTTAGATAAAGAACTTATAAAAGCTTGTTTAGAGCACTTTCGCTTAATTGATCTTTTGTTAGGTATAAAAAGTAAAGAAACGAATATTTCAAAAGATAGAGTGCCAAATCATGTTTTATCATTTTATAAACACGAGCATATAAGTAGATCCTTAATAGGAGGCAGACTTGAAAATAGTAAGCTTAAACAAAGGCACGTTTTTAAAACGTTAAATAAAATAGCGAATGGTGGTAGCCGTCATATTAAAAACCAAGCAATTACTGACTTATGTGCTGCTGTGGAAAATGATGAGACTTCTAGCTTTTGGCTTGATTCCATTGAGCGCTATGGCTGGTGTATTCTTTACAATGAAATTGAAGATGAAACGACCGCTAAACAATTATTTGAAAAAGCGATTAATGTCCAATCATCAAGAAAGTCTTTTGACCTTTTAACATCATTTGCAGTAAGGGATTACAAAGTAAACCCAAGTAGTGCATTTATGAACTATCTTTTTTCAGAAAGAATAATAAACGACTTATTTGAGCAACGTACCTGTTTTACATATGGTACTTTGTTTGCGCTATTGAAAATTTATAGTAATTTTAGCTCATTTGGACGTTTTGGTAGTGAGCCCCAAAATTATAAAGCTCCTATGAACAATCTTATTTTACAATTTATTGATGGCAATGATTCTGTCAGCGACGCTAATTTGTTGTATTTGTTTTCAAGTAATGCCGATGATATCCCTGATTTATTACTTGCTCTAAATAAATCGACTCTAAATAAAGTACAGTCTTTGATTAAAAATATTAAATCAGAAAATACCCGTGTGATTTATAGTCAAATAGCTGAAGCACTAGAAGCAAATGATGATGAATTTGAAGGTATAAGAAGTGATGCATTAAAATTGATATCGCAAATGTTAAAGCTTTAGTTTCAATTAATTGAGGCAGTTATTATAGCTTGAAATTAAAGCGCGATAATTATCTTACCGCGCTTTAATTTTAAATATTTATTTTATCTTTCAGCTTTACCCCAAAACCAACAAAACCTAGCAATAACACAAATCCCCATACAAACACATTGCCGTATTGGCTGTACACGCTGTCGCCTTTTATAAGCTTAATGTTGGCTTTCAATATGGTAGCTTCAAACTGAGGCATAGTTTGTTGTGTGTGGCTTATAGGGTCGTATACGGCGCTTACCCCATTGTTGGTAACACGTACCAGCGGGCGCTGTAGCTCTAATGCGCGCATGCGGGCTATTTGCATGTGTTGCAATGGCCCAATAGAGTCACCAAACCAGGCATCGTTACTTACTGTAAAAAGTAGGTCAGAATCACTTTTGTAATTACCACGCACTAAATCGGCAAAAACAATTTCGTAGCAAATAGCGGGGAGTAAGTTGTAGCCGTTGGCGCGTAAGTTGTTTTGCACTTTGTCGCCACGCGTAAACGATGACATAGGTAAATCGAATAACGGGGCAATAGGGCGCAGTAAATCTTGAAACGGTACAAATTCGCCAATAGGTAATAGCTGGTGTTTTTGATAGCGGTTTTTATCAAGGTAATGATAATGCCCGTGCTCGTCGCCGCGTTCTTTATTACCAACCACAATAAGCGTATTGAATATGTTTTTGGTGTCTCGCTGGTAGTCAACAATACCGGTTACAAGGGCGGTTTTATTAAACGAGGCAGCACTGTCTAAATTGGCTAGATAGGAATCAGCAAGCATTTCTATTTCAGGCACTGCGGCTTCGGGCCATACTATTAAGTCGGCATCCCAATGTGGGCGTGTCAGGTCTTGGTATTTGCTCATTGTGGTCCAAAACTCACTTGGCTCAAAGCGCAGGTGTTGCTGTATGTTGCCTTGTACGAGCAATACTGACATGTTTTTATCTGTGTAATGAATACTGCCAGTGGTGTTTGCACCTGTAAAAATAAGCGCAACAGCTGTAGCAGTAACCGCCGGGGTTTTAAAATCTTTTTGGGTAAGTTTATATAGTGCAAAGCCAATAGCGATACACACGAGGGTTAAGCCAAACTCGCCAATATAAGGGGCAAGCAGCCTTAAAGGTCCGTCGGTTTGCGTGTAGCCAAAACTTAACCACGGGAAACCGGTAAGTACGGTGCCACGTAAATACTCACTAACTGCAAAGCAGGCAATTAGTAATGCGCCAAAGCTTTTAGGACCAGTGGCAAAGCGTGTAGTTGCCCAAAAGGCAAGTGCGGGAAATAACGCTAAATAGGCGCACAAAAATGCCATTAACGAGAGTGACGCTATAAGCGGCATACCGCCAAAGGTGGCAATAGAAACATGTACCCAGCTTATACCAGCACCAAACCAGCCTAGGCCAAATATAAAGCCATATTTAGCAGCGGTTTTTGCGTGTGCTTTACCGGTATTATTGGGATTAACGCAAAAAATTATGGCACCAAGGCTAATAAATACAATGGGCCAAATTTCAAAGGGAGCATAGCCAAAAGTTAAAACAAGGCCCGCAACGAGTGCGAGCCATGCTTTTTTATCTTTTGCTAATAGGGTAAGTCTAGTTAGCAGTTTCTTCACTGTCGTTATCATCAGCCTTAGGAACGGTGACTTGCAGTTGCAAAATACGACGATTATCGGCGTTGGTTACTTTAAATTGGTAACCTTCTATGTCAATCGTTTCACCACGGCTTGGCATATGGCCAAATGCGTGCAGTACAGTTCCGCCAATAGTATCGGCTTCGTCTGTGCTGTAGCCTGTTTTAAAATGCTCGTTAAAGTCATCTACAGGTGTGAGTGCTTGCACTACGTGAACATGTTTAGCAAGTCGACGAATATCTTGATGTTCTTCTTCTTCGTCGTGCTCATCTTCGATTTCGCCAACAATTATTTCAAGAATATCTTCAATCGTTACTAAGCCCGATACGCCGCCGTATTCGTCAATAACAACAGCCATATGGTAGCGTTGCTGACGGAATTCGTTTAGCAATGTATCAACACGTTTGCTCTCAGGTACTACCATTGCTGGGCGTAAATAATCGCGTATTGATGGTAAATGCTCGTCTTTATTTAAGATCAGTGGCAATAAATCTTTAGCGAGTAAAAAACCTTCTACATGGTCTTTGTCTTCAATCACCACAGGAAAACGTGAGTGAGTTGAGTCAACCATCATTGGAATTAGCTCTTCAAGCGGGCTGTCGATCTCAAGAGTGATCATTTGTGAGCGCGGAACCATTATGTCTCGCACTTTAAGCTCAGACACGCCAAGCACACCTTCTATCATCTCTTTTGTTTCAGGATCGATTACGTCTCGTTCTTGCGCATCGGCAATAACTTCGACCAGCTCTTCTCTATTCTGGGGTTCCCCTTGCAACATTTGGGCTATTCTGCCCAACCACGTTTTGCCAGAAGAACCCTGGCTAGATTGCGAGTTACCGTCGCTCATTGCGTCTAATTGCTCCGTTAATTTAAATATCGTCCCGGTATGGGTCTGCTATGTTTAGCTCTGCAAGTAATTGCTTTTCGATGCTTTCCATCTCTAAAGCATCGTCACTCTTTATATGGTCAAATCCAAGCAAATGCAAGCATCCGTGAATAACCATGTGAGCAAAGTGGTCATGAAATGACTTCTCTTGCTCAATTGCTTCAGCTAATACAATGGCTGGGCAAATAATTAAATCACCAACCAAGGGAATATCTATTCCTGGTGGTGCTTCAAATTCGAACGACAGTACGTTGGTCGGTTTATTTTTACCGCGATAGTCGTTATTAAGTTGTTGCGATTGCGCTTCGTCGCTAATAACGATACTGAGTTCTGACTCGTCACGGTATTGGCTAAGGGCTTTGTCAGCCCACAGTGCAAATTGCTCTTCGCTTGGGAGGTTGTCAAACTCACAGGCTATTTGTAAATCAAGTTCGGTTGTCAAAGTATTACTCTTTAGTAGTAGGCTGTTGAAGAGCAGCGAGTGCGTCTTTTGCATTTTGCTTTTCAATGCGCTTTAGTCGCTCGCTTTCGTCGTTTCGCTCGTAGGCTTCAACTATGCGTGCTACAACAGGGTGGCGTACTACGTCTTGGGCTTTAAAGTAGTTAAAGCTAATTTCGTTTACGCCATCAAGTACTTCCATTGCATGGCGAAGGCCTGAGCGTGTTCCACGAGGTAAATCGACCTGTGTTATATCGCCTGTAATAACCGCTTTTGAGTTAAACCCTATACGGGTTAAAAACATTTTCATTTGCTCGGCGGTGGTATTTTGGCTTTCATCTAAAATAATAAAGGCATCGTTTAAAGTACGTCCGCGCATGTAAGCAAGCGGAGCGACTTCAATGATATTTTTTTCGATGAGCTTTTCTACTTTTTCAAAACCTAGCATTTCAAAAAGAGCATCGTAAAGAGGGCGCAGGTATGGGTCTATTTTTTGACTTAAATCGCCTGGTAAAAAGCCAAGCTTTTCGCCCGCTTCTACAGCAGGGCGCGTTAATAATATGCGGCGTATTTCTTGGCGCTCAAGGGCGTCAACGGCGGCAGCAACTGCAAGGTAGGTTTTACCAGTACCAGCAGGGCCAATACCAAAGGTAATGTCGTGGTTTAAAATATTAGCCACATAAACACCTTGGTTATCGTTACGTGGTTTAATAACACCACGGCGCGTTTTAATCACCATTTCTTTGCCGTAAGCGCTGCTTGATGCGTCTTGCTCTAGGGCTTTTGATTCGGTAATAGCTAAATGAACGGCTTCGGGTTCTATTTCGCCTAAAACACCACGAACTGGCTGAGTATCAACATAAAGGTTTTTTAAGATTTCTACAGCGCCGGCGCAGTTGTGTAGTTTACCGGTTACTTTAAAAAAGTTGTCACGGTGAATTATTTCAACAGCCAGGTGGCGTTCAATTTGTTTGATGTTTTCGTCAAACGGGCCACATAAAGAAGAAAGGCGTTTGTTATCGGCAGGTTCTAAATAAATCTCTAATGTTTTTAACTGATTACTCAAAATTGCTTCCTATAGTACTGCGCCAGCGTTAACTGGCGCTAATAGTATGACTAAGGAACGAAAGAAGCTACGCCAATTTCGTTAACAGTGTCTGGTTTTGGCTCTGCAGCTGCAGCTTTAGTTAAAATAGCTGAAGGCGCGATTTCACGTCGTAAGTTCATTTCTGATTCTGTACGAATTAAGTCACCACGTAAAGAGTTAGGTAGTGCTTCGGTAATACGTACGTCAACAAACTGTCCGATCACTGTGTGCGGGCCAACAAAATTTACTACACGGTTATTTTCGGTACGGCCACGTAATTCCATTGGGTTCTTTTTAGAAGGACCTTCAACAAGTATACGTTGCTCTGTATCGAACATTTGACGGCTAATTTGCTGCGCCATTTGTGTAATACGGTTTTGTAGTAAGTATAAGCGTTCTTTTTTCTCTTGCTCTGTTACGTCATCTGGTAAATCTGCCGCTGGCGTACCTGGGCGTGCACTGTAAATAAAGCTAAAGCTCATATCAAAACCAATGTCGCTAATAAGCTTCATGGTTGCTTCAAAGTCTTCTTTACTTTCGCCTGGGAAACCAATAATGAAATCTGACGACATGCTTAAGTTAGGACGAATTTTGCGTAACTTACGAATTGTCGATTTGTATTCAATTGCCGTATGGCCACGTTTCATTAGGTTTAATATACGGTCTGAACCACTTTGTACTGGTAGGTGTAAGTGATCTACAAGCTCTGGTACATCAGCGTAAACGTCAATGATGTCTGGCGTAAATTCTACCGGGTGCGATGTGGTGTAACGAATACGGTCAATACCATCAATAGCAGCAATAAGACGAATTAAATCAGAGAAGTAACATATTTCGCCATCGTGTGTGTCGCCGCGGTATGCGTTTACGTTTTGGCCTAGTAGGTTTACTTCACGTACGTTTTGCTCAGCAAGTTGTGCAATTTCAAGTAGTACGTCATCTACTGGGCGGCTAACTTCTTCGCCGCGAGTATACGGTACAACACAAAAAGTACAGTATTTAGAACAGCCTTCCATAATTGATACAAACGCAGATGGGCCATCCGCTTTTGGCTCTGGCAGGCGGTCAAACTTTTCAATCTCTGGGAATGAAATATCAACAACCGATGAGCCTTTGTTGCCTTGCACTTGTTTAATCATTTCTGGTAAACGATGCAATGTTTGCGGGCCAAAAATAACATCTACAAATGGTGCGCGTTGGCGAATAGAGTCACCTTCTTGTGAGGCAACACAACCACCTACACCAATTATTAAGTCTGGCTTGTCGTCTTTTAACAACTTCCAACGACCTAACTGGTGAAATACTTTTTCTTGTGCTTTTTCACGAATTGAACAGGTGTTAAGTAAGATTACGTCGGCATCTGTTGCATCATCAGTTAGCTGGTAGCCGTTGGTGGCATCTAAAAGTTCAGCCATTTTCTGAGAGTCGTATTCGTTCATCTGACAACCCCAGGTTTTAATATGCAGCTTTTTGCTCATTGAAATATTGCCTCGTGTTCAATTCGATAGTGGCACAAAAATGTGCTAGAAACAGGATTAAGGAGCAAGCATGCTCACTTAAAGGAGGCGTATTTTAGCTGGATACCCGCCCAGATCCAAGTATAGTTTTCATGTTTGTGATCTCAAATCAATACAGGGCGAGTTTAATGTGCTGTTAGGGATATCCTCTGGTATAAAACAAATTAATTTTGATACAATCAAAACAGACTCAAGTAATAATAAAATGATGAAAAACATGACCAAAAATAATGTGATAGTGGTTGGCGGGGGCATGGTTGGCGCGGCTATGGCGATAAAGCTGGCTCAGCAAGGCTTTGGCGTGCGCATAATTGAAAAACACCTAATAGACCCATCGCACATTCTTAGTAGCGATAAAGTGGATATTAGAGTGTCTGCTATTAATCGTTTTTCAGAAAATTTACTTGATGAATTAGGGGCAATGCCTCTTTTAAGGCAAAACCGCATAGCACCTTATCAACAATTAGAGGCTTTTGAGCGCGGTGGTGACAATTTATTATTTGATTGCGCCGACATAAACACGACACATTTAGGCCACTTGATTGAAAATAGTTTAATTCAAGCAAGCTTGTGGCAGCAATTTGGGCATTATAAGATTGAGGTTATTGAGCAATCATTGCCGGTAACTAAAATAGAGCAAACGGATGATTTAATTACGCTTGTGTATGGTGATCAAACCTATACGGCTGATTTAGTAATTGCCGCCGATGGTGGGCAATCGCAGCTGCGCGATAAGGCGAATATTGGTATTACGGGTTGGCAGTACCAACAGCATTGCATGGGGGTGTTAATTAAACTCGATGCACCGCAACAAATTAAAACATGGCAACAGTTTACACCAAGTGGGCCGTTAGCATTTTTACCAATGCAGGCACCGTACGCTAATTTAATTTGGTACGACGATGCAAATACATTGCAAGCATTTAAAGGGCTAAGCCCAACTCAGTTAAAAACGCACATACTGAATAAATTCCCAGAACTTGCTGGAGACTTTGAAATACAAACCCATGCAGTATTTCCGCTTACTCGCCAACATGCTAATAATTATTCGCAAGGGCGCATGGTTTTAGTGGGCGATGCAGCGCATACAATTAACCCACTTGCAGGGCAGGGCGTTAATTTAGGTTTTCAGGACGTAGTGGCACTTGCTGAGGTTTTAAACGAAGCAGGAGATATAGGTTGCCCACTAAAACTTAAAGAATACGAGCGAGCTCGCCGCAGGGCTAATTTATTAATGATGAGCATGATGGACGCGTGTTACTTTGGGTTTTCTAATCAAATTACGCCACTTAAATGGGCACGCAGCCAGTTTTTAAAAATGGCTAATAATACGGGGCCGATAAAAAACTGGGTTTTAAAATACGCAATTAGTGGTGATTTAGGCTAAATTTAAAGTAGATATTAGAAAGGCTCATTTATGAGCCTTTTTTTATGTCTGTTTTTAAGTCAGCAAATAGTGACTCGGCTATATTGAACACGGTTTTAATTTAACTGGTGTTACATCACTAAATCGCAATTTAATAACTTTAAAGAGCCTGTGTGTGGATAATTTTTTTACAGTAATAATTATTTTAGGTGCGCTACTGCTTGTTGCTAGCTTAAAAACAACCGTTAAAGTTTGCAAAAAAACATCGCAAAGAGCATGGAGTGTACTGCTATGCGCTATTATTTTTTTTATTATAGGGTATTGGTGGATACTCTATTATTTTTCAAACCACGACATTGCACCCGTCGTTATGAATATGGTGGCTATGTTGTTACTTGGCGGTGGTGGGTTTGTTTTTTTAGTTATTAAACTGAGCTTAAAAAGTATTCTTAAAATAGAGCAAGCAACGCAGTATCAAAAATATCAAACTGAGCACGATAACTTAACAACTCTACCTAACCGCGATAAATTTTTTAAATCTTTAAGTAAACAAGTTGAATATCCTTCCCCATTTTCACTATTTTATATCGACTTAAATAACTTTAAACAAATTAATGATGCGTTTGGGCATCAGTGTGGTGACCAACTCTTGGCTGCATTTGCCAATAAACTAAATAAAGAATTATGCGGCATTGCTAAGTTATATCGAATAGGTGGCGATGAGTTTGCTTTTTTATTGCATACCGATACAGATGAAAGCATGAATTATTGTGTAAACATTATAAACTCAGCCGTCAAAAGTCCGTTTTGTACGAATGAGCAAATGGTTAAAATACAATTAAGTATAGGCGTAAGCCGTTTTCCTGATGATAGCCGATTGCCCGATCAGCTATTAAAAAAAGCTGACTTGGCACTGCATGAAGCTAAAAAAACATTTCAACCTTTGGTAAATTACTCATCTGCAATAGGTAAACGAGCTGAGGACTTTTTTGATTTATCAGCCAAAATTAAAGTGGCATTACATAAAGATGAGTTTGAGCTTTATTTACAACCCATAATGGACTCTAAAGATCTGCAATTACATGGCCTAGAAGCGCTTATCCGATGGCCGCAAGATGATGGTAGCTTTATTAGTCCAGAAAAGTTTATAACCGTAGCTGAGCGTACAGGGCTTATTTTTCCTTTATCGAAATGGGTTGTACAAGAAGCCGTTAATCATATTAGAAAGCTCAAGCTATTTGGTTTCACCGGTACTATACATGTCAATTTATCGACTAAAGATATTGAAAGCAGCGAGTTTTACGATTTTATAATTAGTTTACTCGCAACCGACCCTACATTAAGCGACTCGTTAATTTTTGAAATTACAGAAGGTGCAATGATGACAAATATACCGGCTGCTAGAAAAATGATGCAACAGTTGAGTATGCGCGGGTTTAAATTTAGTGTTGATGACTTTGGTACTGGCTTTTCGTCACTGTCATTATTAAGAGAGCTGCCAATCAATCAAATAAAAATTGATCAGTCGTTTGTCAAAGATATGCTTACTAACTCGCCTGATTACGCCATTGTAGAATCTACATTGTTTTTAGCGAGTCGATTAAATTGCGATGTAGTTGCTGAAGGAATAGAAACTAAAGAGGTAGAACAGGCGTTGTTGAGTCTTAACTGTGATTATTTACAAGGGTATTTATATAGCAAACCAATAAATATAGATGAATTTATAAATGTTTATTTAAGTGCAGAAAAAGTAAGTTGAATTTAATGAGTATTGAGAAGTTTTAGACAGGGGAGTCAAATTGGCTGGGATACCAGGATTTGAACCTGGGAATGCCAGGATCAAAACCTGGTGCCTTACCGCTTGGCGATATCCCAACTATAAATTTGAATTAGTTTTAGTTCTTAATAAGAACATGGTGCGGAAGGAGAGACTTGAACTCTCACAACCTAAGTTACTGGAACCTAAATCCAGCGCGTCTACCAATTCCGCCACTCCCGCATCACTAAGTTGCTAATTTAAACTCTAAGCTAGAGCAATTCTTTTATCCAACTTTCCTTGGTAGAAGAAGTTGGCTGGGATACCAGGATTTGAACCTGGGAATGCCAGGATCAAAACCTGGTGCCTTACCGCTTGGCGATATCCCAACAAAGAATTCTTTATAATTTTAGTTCTTATAAGAACATGGTGCGGAAAGAGAGACTTGAACTCTCACAACCGAAGTTACTGGAACCTAAATCCAGCGCGTCTACCAATTCCGCCACTCCCGCATCAACAATTTGCCAATTTAAACTCTAAGCTAGAGCAATTCTTTTATCCAACTTTCCTTGGTAGAAGAAGTTGGCTGGGATACCAGGATTTGAACCTGGGAATGCCAGGATCAAAACCTGGTGCCTTACCGCTTGGCGATATCCCAACAAAGAATTAATGATAATTTTATTTCTTATCAAGAAATGGTGCGGAAAGAGAGACTTGAACTCTCACAACCGAAGTTACTGGAACCTAAATCCAGCGCGTCTACCAATTCCGCCACTCCCGCATCGTTTGTACAATAAAGTACAGGTAGTTATTTTAAACTCTTCATTGAGCTGCAATTTAACTCTTGCAGAGCCATTTCTAAAAGAAGAAATGGTGGCTAAGACGGGATTTGAACCTGTGACCCCATCATTATGAGTGATGTGCTCTAACCAGCTGAGCTACTTAGCCATTGTTGGCTGGGATACCAGGATTTGAACCTGGGAATGCCAGGATCAAAACCTGGTGCCTTACCGCTTGGCGATATCCCAACAATAACAATTGATAGTTTTAATTCTTATCAAGAATTATGGTGCGGAAGGAGAGACTTGAACTCTCACATCCTAAGATACTGGAACCTAAATCCAGCGCGTCTACCAATTCCGCCACTCCCGCACACAAGGTAGTTATTTTAAACTCTTCATTGAGCAACAAAAAAATAATGGTGGCTAAGACGGGATTTGAACCTGTGACCCCATCATTATGAGTGATGTGCTCTAACCAGCTGAGCTACTTAGCCATCTTTTTTTGTTAGCACTTCATCGCTGAGTGCGGGGCGTATTATGCTGATATGACCCAAATTCGTCAACACCTTTTTTGCAAAAAAACACTTAACTGTGTTTGTTTGCAGGAAAATTAAGCTAACAGGCTAAAATTTAATAAAAATGCTGTTTTTTTAGCTGCCTTTAAGGCGCGGAATCTTAATTAACCCTGTACTTCTTTAATTAAGCGATATTACAAAGATAGACTAGTTGAGGCTAATTATTATTTTTATAATGCTTAAATACAAAAAAGGCTCGTAAAAACGAGCCTTTAAAAATTATTACCAAGTGAAATTGGTTTAATTTGTACTTATACGTTGAACAAGAAGTTCATTACATCGCCATCTTTAACAATGTACTCTTTACCTTCTTGACGCATCTTACCTGCTTCTTTTGCGCCACTCTCACCTTTAAAGGCAACAAAGTCGTCAAAAGCAATAGTTTGCGCACGGATAAAGCCACGCTCGAAGTCGGTATGGATTTTACCCGCTGCTTGTGGTGCTGTTGCACCTACAGGGATTGTCCATGCGCGTACTTCTTTTACGCCAGCTGTGAAATAAGTTTGTAATTGTAGTAATTCATAACCACCACGAATAACAAGGTTAAGACCTGGCTCTTCTAGACCAAGATCAGCCATAAACTCTAGCTTGTCTTCGTCATCTAGTTCTGAAAGCTCAGACTCGATAGCGGCACATACAGGAACAACAATCGCATCTTCAGCTGCGGCAATAGCACGTACGCGGTCAAGGTATGGGTTATTTTCAAAACCATCTTCAGCAACGTTTGCAATATACATTGTTGGTTTAATCGTTAAGAAGTTAATAGAGCTGATTGCTGCTTTTTCTTCTTTAGTTAGTGCTAGACCACGTAAAGTTAAGCCTTCGTCAAGATGCACTTTTACTTTTTCAAGTACAGCATTTTGCTCTTTAGCGTCTTTATCGCCACCTTTTGCTTTTTTTGAATTACGGAAAAGGGCTTTTTCAGCGCTATCCATATCAGCAAGTACTAACTCAGTGTTGATTACGTCAATATCGTCAGCAGGGTCAATAGTGCCTGCTACGTGGATGATGTTTTCATCTTCAAAACAGCGAACTACGTGGCCAATTGCATCGGTTTCACGAATGTTAGCTAAAAACTGGTTACCAAGGCCTTCACCTTTAGATGCGCCTTTTACTAAGCCAGCAATGTCTACAAATTCCATACTGGTGGTAAGAACTCGTTGAGGATTAACTATTTTAGCAAGTTCGTCTAGACGAGGATCTGGCACAGGTACCACACCTGTATTAGGCTCAATGGTACAAAAAGGAAAGTTAGCGGCTTCAATACCCGCTTTAGTTAGTGCATTGAAAAGCGTTGATTTACCAACGTTAGGCAAGCCAACGATGCCACATTTAAAACCCATAGTAAGATACCTTGTTTAGAATTCGTTTAAACGGTGTACTTGGACCCAAGTTACTAGGGTTTAAACGAATGTAGTCTGTTTTGTGCTTTTAACACACCATCTTTTGCAAGTATTTCCATGCAACGAACTGCTTCATCAACAGCAGCATCCATTTTTTCTTGGTCTGCTTTGGCCGCTTTTCCAAGCACCCAACCAGTAACCATTTCACGATGCCCCGGATGACCTACACCAATGCGCAAGCGCATAAAGTCTTTTTGATTTGCCATTTTTGCAATAATGTCTTTTAAACCATTATGACCGCCATGCCCGCCGCCTTTTTTTAACTTGGCAACGCCTGGGTCTAAATCCAATTCGTCATGGGCAACTAAAATGTCCTCGACAGGGATTTTGAAAAAATTAGCTAAACTACCGACCGCTTTACCACTTAAATTCATGTAAGTAGTGGGGATCAATAATTTGAATTCTTGGCCTTGAATGATCACTTTGCCTGTAAGGCCGTGATATTTAGGATCGTATTTTAGGGTGCAGTTGTAGCGTGCAGCGATTTGCTCGATGAACCAAGCACCTGCATTGTGGCGTGTGTTTGCGTATTCGGGGCCTGGATTAGCCAGGCCCACAAGCATTTGAATAGAATTCAAGGTTGCGAGACCTTAAAAATTATTCTGCTGCTGCAGCGTCGTCTTCAACTGGAGCTGCTTTGTTTGCTTTGATAGTCAGGATAGACTGATCATGGCCTTCGCCTTTACCTAAATCTACAGAGCTAACGCCTTTAGGGAAAGTAAGGTCAGAAATATGAACAGAATCGCCAACAACAAACTTAGAAACATCTACTTCAATGAATTCTGGAAGTGCTTTTGGAAGACACGTAATTTCAACTTCAGTTAACTGGTGAACAACAGTTGCGCCAGCTTTAGTTACAATATCTTCACCGATGAAGTGAAGAGGAACTTTAGTTTGAAATTTATGAGTAGCATCTACACGTTGGAAATCAAGGTGAGTAAGCTTAGGCTTGAATGGGTGACGTTGGATATCTTTTAAGATTACTTCAACAGCTTCGCCATCTACGTTAAGCGTAAGGATATGCGTGTAAAAACCTTCGTCTTCTTGTGCTTTGATCATATCTTTATGAGCAAAAGTAAGAGATAAAGCTTCTTTGTCAGCTCCGTAAAGGATTGCAGGAACTTTGTCTTCGCGACGTAGGCGGCGGCTCGCACCAGTACCAGTTTCTACGCGAAGTTCAGCGTTATATGTATAAGTTTTGTTAGACATGATGTCTCCAGTTATTAAAATGTGTAGGGCCTTTGCGACCAAGGTCCCTAGCCAAAAGGCGCGCTATCATACCACCACGCCCAGACAAAATAAACATCGCTTACAAAAAAAGCGCCAAAAGGCGCTTTTATACTCAGGAATGTTTAATTTTAGTGTTCAAACATCGCTGAGATAGATTCTTCGTTACTAATACGACGAATAGTCTCTGCTAACATGTCAGCAAGCGTAAGTACCTTAATTTTATCAAGGGCTTTAAGCTCGTCAGATAGCGGAATTGAGTCAGTTACAATTACTTCGTCAATCATCGAGTCACGTAAGTTTTCTGCTGCTTTACCTGAAAGAATAGGGTGCGTTGCGTATGCAAATACGCGCTTAGCGCCATGTTCTTTAAGTGCTTCTGCGGCTTTACATAACGTACCACCGGTATCAATCATATCATCTACGATAATACAATCACGACCTTCAACGTCACCAATTATGTGCATTACTTGAGAAACGTTTGCTTGAGGGCGACGTTTATCAATGATTGCTAAATCGGTATCGTTTAGTAGTTTTGCAATTGCACGTGCGCGTACAACACCACCAATATCTGGAGATACAACAACGACGTCTTCAAAGTCGCGTTCTTTCATATCTTCAAGTAATACAGGGCTGCCAAATACGTTGTCTACTGGTACATCAAAGAAGCCTTGGATTTGTTCAGCGTGTAAATCAACCGTAAGAACACGGTCAACACCAACGCTTGATAAGAAATCGGCAACAACTTTAGCGGTAATTGGAACACGGGCAGAACGTACACGACGGTCTTGGCGCGCATAACCAAAATAAGGAATGACGGCAGTAATACGACCTGCAGATGCACGACGTAGAGCATCAACCATAACGATAAGTTCCATTAGGTTATCGTTTGTAGGGGCACAGGTTGATTGCAAGATAAAAACGTCCGAGCCACGAACATTTTCATTTATTTGAACACTGATCTCACCGTCGCTAAAACGGCCAACAACAGCATCGCCTAATTCAATATATAAACGTTTTGCAACTTTTTGAGCTAACTCAGGTGTTGCGTTACCAGCGAAGAGCTTCATGTCAGGCACGGTAGGGTTCCTCAGGCACTGAATATTTGGACTAACGGGCAATGATAAATACCACTGCGAGTTAACTTATGATTACTTGTACGTTACTTCATTGATCGAATATGGCGGTTAACTCCGTATGAGCAGGTGAGACATTTGCGCTTGAAGCCACAAAACCCTGCCAAGTATGGGGGAGATTTTCAAGTACATCTTGTGCTTGAACTTGACTAGCAAATTCGACAAAACAACATGAACCTGTTCCGGTCATCTTCGACGGTGCGTATTTTAGCAACCACTGGAGGGTTTTTTCAACCTCGGGGCAAAGCTTTTTAACTAAAGGCTCACAATCGTTGGTTAAAGTATGGTGTTTCCAATCGCCTATTATTTTTGGTGTGTCGCGTTTTAAATCTGGATGTGTAAATATTTTTGCGGTACTTACATGTTGGTTTGGGTGTACAACGCAGTACCATTTTTGTTCAAGTTCTACCTGGTGTAATTTCTCACCAATACCATGCGCTATGGCGCTTTGCCCTTGTATGAACACCGGAACATCAGCCCCTAATTTAAGTCCTAATTGGGCTAGAATTTCTAAATTTAGTTCTAATTTCCATAATTTATTTAGGGCTAATAAAGTACTTGCGGCGTCGGATGAACCACCTCCAACACCTCCGCCCATCGGTAAGCGTTTAATTAAATTTATTTTTACACCCAAAGAGGTTTTACAGTGTGTTTGTAATAATAAAGCCGCTTTATAGATGAGATTATCATTTAGGGGTATGTCTTTAGTATCACCACCGACAGAAATACCACCGTCTGTTGTTAGCTCAAAATGCAACTCATCACCAAAATTTAAAAAAGTAAATAAGGTTTCTAGTTCATGATAGCCATCTTCTCGGCGAGCATTAATATGTAAAAATAAATTGAGTTTTGCCGGGGCAATAAGTGAAAAAGAGGTTTTGTTATTCATACTTATTTAAACTGCCAATCGTAGAGTTGAATTTTTATTTTTATTTGTTGATGCTTTAACGTCAGTTTAGTTGGTAACCAGTAACCTGCGTTTTGTACGTAAGTGCCGTAATCTATTTGCCATTTCTTGCCTGTATTATCAAACCATAATACTTGCTTTGCACGGCCTAGTTCATCAACGACTAAACTTTGATCGTCAATGGTGCCCTTAAGCCAGTTATCGGCGTTATCAACAGGGAGCGTAAAACCCGTTAAACGCTTTAAAAGCTCTGCAGCATTAGTATCAAAGTACTCATCGCCGTCAAACTCTAATTCAGCACCATTTGCTGTTTGTTTAAGCGACAAAATACGAGTACCAATAAAAGTAGTCAGTATTAAATTATTGGAATTTGTTGTTTGCTGCCAATTTAAGTTTGCAGATTGACGCTCTTCTGGGCTTATAAACGCGAGTTTACCCTCGACCTGCCAAGTTTTTTGAGCAGCTAAACGTGGCTTCCAATCATCATAAAGTGTTGTTTTTGTATCAATTTGATGGGCACAGCCACCTAATAATAAAAAAAACATGAATAAAATCAAATATTGTCGAATCAAATGTTGTTCCTTACTTTCCATATTCCGCTGATTTTTGGTAAAATTACCGCCTTTGAAGTAGGGCTCAGCAATATTTGGCAAATATGACCATAATAGCACTAGGTATAAATCACAAAACCGCATCCGTAGAATTACGTGAAAAAGTGGCTTTTTCGCCTGAGCAAATTTCAGAGGCGTTGCAACAATTAAGTGGCCATGCCGACTTTAATGAAGCGGTTATTGTGTCTACCTGTAATCGAACCGAGATCTATTGTAGCCTCGCTCAGCAAAATTCCCAAACACTGTTAACGTGGCTTGCCAGTTTCCATGGTTTGGATGAACATGAACTGAGCAGCAATATATACTGCCATGAAGGTAATGACGCCATTAACCACTTAATGCGCGTAGCGTGTGGGTTGGATTCTCTTGTGTTAGGCGAGCCGCAAATTTTAGGGCAAATAAAGCAATCGTTTTTTAGTGCTAAAACCCACGATGCAATAGGGGTTACTTTTGATAGGTTGTTTCAAAAAACCTTTTCGGTAGCAAAACAAGTTCGCACTGAAACAAATATAGGCGCAAGTGCCGTGTCGGTTGCATTTGCGGCTGTTAATTTAGCAAAACATATTTATGGCAAGCTTGATCAAACCAATGTGTTATTGATTGGTGCTGGTGAAACCATTGAACTGGTTGCTAAACATTTATATCAAAATGAGCCTAAAAAAATAACGGTAGCTAATAGAACAATTGAACGTGCTCGCAGCCTTGCTGATGAAGTGTCGGCAGATGTTATCGCACTTGCACAGTTACCAGAACGTTTACATGAAGCCGATATAGTCATTAGTTCTACCGCCAGTACTTTACCTATTATTGGTAAAGGGGTGGTTGAGCAAGCGCTTAAGCAGCGCCGTCACAAGCCTATGCTATTTATAGATATTGCGGTTCCGCGCGATATAGAAAGCCAAGTAGGTGAGCTAGATGCTGCCTATTTATATTCCGTTGATGACTTACAAACCATTGTAAGCGAGAATATGGCAGCGCGTGAGCAAGCTGCACAGCAAGCGCAAATAATTATTACTGAACGCACCAAAGAATTTGCAATGTGGATGCGCTCACTCGATTCGGTAGATTTAATCCGCCATTATCGAAATGATGTACAAACAATTAAGTCAGAACTTGTAGAGCGTGCTGTTAGTCAGCTAAATACAGGTAAAGATGCAGAAAAAATTATATTAGAGCTCGCCAATAAATTAACCAATCGCTTAATGCACGCGCCTACCCGTGCAATACAAGACGCAGCGAAAAAAGGTGAAGTGGCGCAGCTAAACCAGTTGAAAAAAATGTTAGGTATTGATCAGGAATAACCGTTAAATGAAAGAGTCTGTTTATAATAAATTAGAAACCTTAGTAGAGCGTTACGAAGAAGTACAAGCGCTACTAAGCGACCCGTCGGTCATTAGTGATCAAAATCGTTTTCGTGGGCTTTCAAAAGAATACTCTGAGCTTGAAGAGATTGTAAAAACGTTTTTAACTTACAAAGAAACGCAAGATGATTTAGCCAGTGCAGAAGAAATGCTTAAAGATTCTGACCCTGAAATGCGTGAAATGGCGCAAGAAGAATATAAAGAAGCTAAAGCACAAATTTTGGTAATTGAAGATCAAATTCAAGTATTAATGTTGCCAAAAGATCCGCGAGATAATAACAACGTGTTTGTTGAAGTACGCGCTGGAACAGGCGGTGATGAAGCGGCTATTTTTGCTGGCGACTTATTCCGTATGTACAGCCGCTATGCAGAAACTAAAAAATGGAAAGTAGAAGTTGTGAGCACCAATGAAGGTGAGCACGGTGGTTACAAAGAAGTTATTGCAAATATTAGTGGCGAAGGCGTTTACGGTCAATTAAAGTTTGAATCAGGTGTACACCGCGTACAACGTGTGCCAGAAACTGAGTCACAAGGGCGAGTTCATACCTCTGCATGTACTGTTGCGGTAATGGCGGAAGTACCAGAGGCAGAAGCGATACAAATTAATACCGCAGATTTAAAAGTTGATACATTTCGTGCATCAGGCGCAGGTGGTCAGCACGTTAATAAAACAGATTCTGCTATTCGACTTACACATATACCTACCGGTGTTGTGGTTGAGTGTCAGGATCAACGTTCACAGCATAAAAACCGTGCTAAAGCGATGTCAGTACTTGCAGCACGTTTGCAACAGGCTGAAGATGAAAAGCGCCATGCGGCAGAAGCATCTGAACGTCGTGACTTAGTAGGTAGTGGCGATCGTTCTGAACGTATCCGTACTTATAACTACCCACAAGGTCGTATTACCGATCACCGTATTAACTTAACACTTTATCGTTTGAATGAAGTGGTAGCGGGTGATTTAAGCTGCGTTATTGACCCATTAATGCAAGAACATCAAGCTGACTTATTAGCGGCTATGGGCGACGAGTAATCGTGAGCCAAACTCTTGAACAAGCTATTGCTGCAGGCGCTAATTTATTAGCACCTAGCAGCGAAAGTGCTAAATTAGACGCACAAGTTTTACTTCTACATATTCTTCAAAAACCTCACAGTTACCTTTTTACTTGGCCAGAGCATGCGCTTAATGCCGAACAACAACAGCAATTTAATACCTTTTGCCAAAGACGTTTAAACGGTGAACCTGTTGCACATATTACGGGGCAACGTGAATTTTGGAGCTTATCGCTTGAAGTTAACGCAACAACTTTAATACCTCGACCAGATACCGAAACGTTAGTAGAACAAGCGCTTGAAGTGGCTGTACCTGCTACAGCTAAAGTGCTTGATTTAGGCACGGGTACTGGTGCAATAGCGCTGGCATTGGGTAGCGAAATGCCTAATTGGCAAATTATTGCAGTAGATAGAGTAAGCGATGCAGTTGCACTGGCTACACGTAACCAGCAGCGATTGGCAATTAATAATGTACACGTTAAGCAAAGCAACTGGTTTAGCGAGTTACATGGTGAGAAATTCAACCTAATTGTTACCAACCCGCCTTATATTGAAAGCAGTGATATACATTTAAATCAGGGCGATGTGCGCTTTGAGCCTTTGTCGGCATTAGTGGCTGATGATTGTGGAATGTCTGATATTAAACAAATAATTACACAATCACGTGACTATTTGTTATCTAGTGGCTATCTTTTAATAGAACACGGTTTTGAGCAAGGTGAAGCTGTTCGTCATTTTTTCAAAAAAATGGCATTTGTGAATATTAAAACAGTAAAAGACTTTGGTGATAATGACCGTGTAACGTTTGCACAGTGGCCCTAAAGAATAATAATTGCCTGCTAGTGCGTTAAATAATGCCATGAAGGAATTTCGACTATGATGGGTGATTTTTTATTTTCAGATGAGCCAGAAGAAGCAATCAATGAGATTGAACTCGGTACCTGGAAAGTATTAATCGTTGATGATGAACCTGAAGTTCATGCTGTTACAAAACTAGCGTTGAGTGATTTTGAGTTTCAAAATAAACGCTTAGAATTTATTAGTGCGTACTCAGGTGCTGAAGCAAAAGAGCTTGTGAAAGAGCATCCAGATGCAGCCATTGTACTACTTGATGTAGTAATGGAGACCGATGATGCCGGTTTGCAAGTTGCTAAGTTTATTCGTGAAGAAGCTAAAAATAATCATATTCGAATTATTTTAAGAACGGGTCAACCTGGTCAAGCACCTGAACGACAAGTAATTATTAATTATGATATTAACGATTACAAATCTAAAACAGAGCTAACGGCTCAAAAGTTATTTACTGTTATTATGTCGAGCCTGCGCTCGTATCGGGATATTATTTCGATTGAGCAGTCACGCGAAGGGCTTGAGAAAATAATTATAGCGTCCCGTGATATTTTTTCTGCGCATTCAATAGAGCACTTTATTGAAGGCGTTATGCAGCAGTTAACTTCTTTACTTGGTATTGCTGATCAAGCTATGTATGCAACTACTTTAGTTGCGCAAAATCCTGAAGCACAAAATAATAAAAAATTAATTGTTTGCTCGGGTACCGGTGACTTTGAAAAAAGTGAAGGTAAAGAGCTCGATGAGGTATTACAAGCTGAACAGTTAAGTGCATGTCATCAGGCGCTTAATGAAAAAAGCATTATTTATAAAGATAACTACTTATTTGCGTATTGTAGCAGTGAGTACAATCATAATTCGATGCTATTTATATCAGGTATTCCAAAGGATTTAACGGATACTCAGCGCCATTTAATTAAGATTTTTTCTCAAAATGTGCAACTTGCGTTTGAAAATGTACAACTTCAGTCTGAAATAGAAGCAACGCAACAAGAGCTTGTTTACAGGTTAAGTGAAGCGGTAGAGCAACGCTCAACAGAAACGGGTAATCATGTTAAGCGTGTAGCACATATTTGTCATATATTGGCACAAGGGTATGGCTTATCTAAGCATGATGCTGATTTAGTAAGGTTGGCGTCGCCTCTTCATGATGTAGGCAAAGTGGGCATTCCTGATGCGGTATTAAATAAACCAGCAAAGTTAGACGCCCAAGAATGGGAAGTGATGAAAACCCATACTGATAAAGGCTATACTATTTTAAAAGACTCGCCGCATGAGATTGTTAGTGCAGGCGCAATTATTGCAAAAGAGCATCATGAAAAATGGGATGGCTCTGGTTACCCACAAGGTTTAAGCGGAAACGCAATTAATGTATTTGGTCGTATAGTTGCACTTGCTGATGTATACGATGCACTTCGCCATAAACGATGCTATAAAGAACCTTGGACACTGCAAAACGTAGTTGATGAAATTAACGCTCAAGAAGGCACACACTTTGAACCAAAATTGGTTGAAGTATTTAACGAGAAGCTTGATGAGTTAGAAGCGGTTCTTAACCGTTTTCCTGATTAAATTTTTATAAAACAGAAGTACAGGGGCATATGGATTATTTAGCAGTAAAGCATTCACACATGGCAATTGCGATGTTGAGTGTGATTTTATTTTATGTTCGCGCATTTTCGCGAATGGGCAGTGGTAAATTAGCAAAAAATAAAGCGGTAATGATTGGTAGTCATAGTATAGATACTTTGCTATTAGTGTCTGCACTTACGCTTATATTTATGGCTAAAATTAACCCGTTTGAACAATATTGGCTATTAGAAAAAATAGTTTTAGTGGTTATATATATTGGTATTGGGGCTAAAAGCGCCAGACAAACTAAAATGACGGCTAAAGTTGCTTACGTTTTAGTTAACACTGCTGTTATTTTAGCGATAGGTTATTTAGCGACGTCTAAATCAGCTTTTTTGCTTTAAGTAATACCTGACTATTTGAGCTTTATAGTTGTTTTATAAAGCTCAAATACGACTCTCTCTCAGAAAGTATTCAAAAACATCTCTATATTGGTATATAGCTTTAAAGTTAGGTAAACTACGCCTTCGTTTTCTAAAATGTTGCAGTATTAATGACTACCCTCGGGTTTGACGAACACGATGAATCTTATCTTGATGATGCTTACGATGAATTTACACCTCCAGCGATTTACCGCTGTATTAAAGCAGAGTCAAAATGGGACCCTCAGATAGATTTAACACCATGTTATGAAACTTTAACTGACTTTGAACAGCAAATTTCAGCGCTGTGTTTAAAAGTGAGTGATGAGCACGATCGCTTCGAAAAATTATTAGATATGTTTTACAGCGATTGGCTATTTAGTGCCTCAGGCTTAAAAGTGCCAGAATACAAATTAAATACATTAAGCTATACGCTTTCTATGCGTAGTGGCTCACCAACAACGCTTGCAATTATACTTTGTCACTTTTTACAACAAGCTAACTTTGATGCAAATCTTAGTCTTACGCTGGGTGATGTTGGTGTTCATGTGGCGATAAGTGATGAAGAGGGCTACATAATTGAGCCAAGCAGCGGGCAACAAAGCTGGTATATCATCCCTGAAAACGCAGATGAAGATGATGGGCAAGAACAAGAGCCTTTAGAGTTAATTTTTGATGACGAAGTATATAAGCTATTTTTAGCTCAGCAAAAATGGTCTTTCATTAGCGAAAATAAATTTGGTCATGCTTTGACCTGTGTAGAGATGCTAATGGAGCTAATAGGCGACGACCCGTATGAGAGACGCGACAGAGGTTACTTATTAAATCAGCTCGGTTGCCCTAAAATGGCACGTGATGATTTACAGTTTTTTGTCGATGAGTGTCCGGACGATCCTGCAATAGAGATTATTCAACACCAAATAGAAGAACTAGAAGATAATAATAAAACGCACCATTAAGAATAGGAATAATTATGGTTGAAACTCAAAGCGCATTAATTACAAATGATGCCGTTGTGCTTGGTTTGCTTGCTATTATTTTGGGGTTTATTTTTAAAACCTCAAACAGTGAGCGTCCAGCTTTAAAACGATTTTATAAATACGTACCTGCTTTACTACTGTGTTACTTTTTACCTTCGTTATTAAATACCTTTGGTATTGTAGATGGTAATAAATCTAATGTTTATTATGTGGCTTCGCGCTACTTACTGCCTGCTTGTTTAATACTGCTTACCATTAGTATTGATTTAAAAGCTATTATTAACTTAGGCCCTAAAGCGCTCATTATGTTTTTAGTGGGTACATTGGGCATTGTTATTGGTGGGCCATTAGCTATTTTAGTCGTGAGTGCATTTGATCCAAGTATTGTTGGTGGTCATGGGCCCGATGCAGTATGGCGCGGTATGACAACCGTTGCGGGTAGCTGGATTGGCGGTGGTGCTAACCAAGCATCAATGAAAGAGATGTTTGAAGTTGGTGGTGATATATTTTCTGTAATGATTACAGTAGATGTAATCGTCGCGAATATTTGGATGGCTGTTTTATTGTTAATGGCAGCAAACCATAAAAAGATTGATGCAGCTACGGGTGCTGATACAAGCGCAATTGAAGATTTAAAAAAACGTGTTGAAGCCTATCACGCTGAACACGCACGTATTCCTACTCTTAACGATTATATGACGCTGCTTGCAATTGCATTTGGTATAACCGGTTTAGCGCATTTTTGTGCTGACTTTTTAGGTCCGTACTTTGGCACGACTTATGAGTGGGCAAAAGAATACAGCTTAAACAGTAAATTCTTTTGGCTAATTGTTATATCAACAACGATTGGCATAGGCTTATCGTTTACTAAAGTTAGACAAATAGAAGCGTTTGGCGCTTCAAAAGTAGCCTCTAGCTTTTTGTATATTTTAGTTGCATCGATTGGTTTGCATATGAATGTAACCGCTATTTTTAATAACCCAGGGTTATTTTTAGTTGGTGCCATTTGGATGTTAGTGCATGCAAGCATAATGTTAGTAGTAGCTAAACTAATTAAAGCACCGTTATTTTATATGGCTGTGGGCTCGCAGGCTAATGTGGGCGGCGCAGCGTCTGCACCTGTTGTAGCATCAGCGTTTCATCCGTCATTAGCGCCTGTTGGTGTTCTGTTAGCTGTACTGGGCTATGGTGTGGGTACTTATATGGCTTATATTTGTGGATTAATGATGCAAGCAGTTGCACCGTAAGGAATTTAAATGAAAGACCAAATTATTAAAATTAATGAAATTGAACTAGCAAACAACAAACCGTTTGTATTGTTTGGTGGTATTAACGTATTAGAATCTCGCGATTTAGCTATGCGTGTTGCAGAGCATTACGTAGAAGTTACGACGAAACTTAATATTCCTTATGTATTTAAAGCGTCATTTGATAAGGCTAACCGTTCTTCAATCAATTCGTACCGTGGTCCGGGTATGGAAGAAGGTTTAAAAATATTTGAAGAGATTAAAAAGACCTTCAACATACCGCTTATTACCGATGTACACGAACCGCATCAAGCAGCACCTGTTGCTGAAGTTGTTGATGTAATTCAGTTACCAGCCTTTTTAGCACGTCAAACAGATTTAGTTGTGGCGATGGCTAAAACAGGTGCAATTATTAACGTGAAAAAACCACAGTTTTTAGCGCCACATGAAATGCGCCATATCATTACTAAATTTAATGAAGCGGGTAATAATAATATCGCACTTTGTGAGCGTGGTTCTAGCTTTGGTTACAACAACCTAGTGGTTGATATGCTGGGTATGGATGACATGAAAGCAATGGCGCCTGTTATTTTTGATGCAACACATGCTCTTCAGCGCCCTGGTGGCCGAGCTGATTCTGCTGATGGTCGTCGTGCACAAGCAGCAGAGCTTGCACGCAGCGGTATGGCGCTGGGTATTGCAGGTTTATTTATTGAGGCGCATCCAAACCCTAACGAAGCTAAATGCGATGGCCCATGTGCGCTAGCGCTTAGTAAGTTAGAAGGATACTTAACGCAAATGAAAGCGGTTGATGATTTAATTAAAAGCTTTGCCCCACTTGATACAAGTGCAAGCGATTTATAATTAAGCATGATGTTTATTAAAAAGCGACTCAGGTCGCTTTTTTTATGCCTTTAATATACACAAACTTATATGATGTATATAATCTCACGCATAAGAAAAACTAATTCTAAGCTTGGTTATTATGTCAAGACGGGTACCTCCATTAAACGCATTAAAAGCCTTTGAAGCGGCTGCGCGTCATTTAAGTTTTACTAAGGCTGCAGAAGAGCTCTATGTAACGCAGGCGGCAGTAAGTCATCAAATAAAAACACTTGAAGAGCATTTAGGTTTAAAGTTGTTTTTACGTAAAAACCGCTCATTATTATTAACTGAAGAAGGCCAAGGCTATTTTTTAGATATAAAAGAGATTTTTACTCAGCTTATTGATGCAACTGAAAAGCTATTAGCCCGTGGTGCTAAGGGCTCATTAACAGTTAGTCTAACACCAAGTTTTGCTATTCAGTGGTTAGTGCCTCGTTTGAGTTTGTTTAATGAGTTACACCCAGAGATAGACGTGCGAATAAAAGCACAAGATCAAGATGAAAACTCACTGACTGATGACGTAGATATTGCTATTTACTATGGAAGAGGTCATTGGAATGGCGTACAAGCGTACAAACTTCATACCGAGTATTTAGTACCACTTTGTAGTCCTATGTTATTAAGCGGATTAAAGCCGCTTGATCAACCTAGTGATTTAGCGCATCACACCTTATTGCATGACACCACACGTAAAAACTGGAAAACGTGGATGAAAACTGCAGGCGTGCGTAACATTCAGGTAAATCAAGGGCCTATATTTAGTCACTCATCAATGGTGTTACAAGCTGCAGTACATGGGCAAGGTGTGGCAATTGGTAATAGTGTATTAGCTAAACCCGACATAGATGCAGGGCGTTTGGTTATTCCGTTTAATCACAGTCTAGAAAGTAAAAATGCATATTACTTAGTGCTTCGCGAATCGCAAACAGAGCTTGGTAAAATAGTTTCGTTTAAAGAGTGGATGCTGAGCTTAGTAGAGCATGAGCAAGAACATGAGTATTAATAATGATTGAATGGTTTAAAAACACCGCACAACCTGCAATTGCACAGTTTATATTTGCGCATGGTGCAGGTGCTGGTAGCGATTCTGACTTTATGCAACATATGGCAAAATTAATAAGCGAGCAAGGTGTTGATGTTGGTTTATTTGATTTTGAATATATGCAAATTGCTAAACAAACTAATAAACGTAGGCCTCCAGAGCGAGCGCCAAAGCTACTTACTCATTATGAGCAAGTGCTTGGGCAGGCGCAGCCAGATTTACCGTTATTTATAGGCGGTAAATCGATGGGCGGACGCATGGCATCAATGCTTGCGTGCAGCACAGAGCAAAGACTTTCGGGTGTTATTGCATTTGGTTATCCATTTCATCCGCCGGGTAAGCCAGAAAAGTTACGCACCGATCATTTTGCTGATATTGTTTGCCCTTTTTTAGTATTACAGGGCGAGCGAGATACATTTGGTACACGTGAAGAACTGCTTACTATGGAAATGCCAAAACAGCCTTTATTCACATGGCTGACTGATGGCGATCATTCATTAAAACCACGTAAAAAAAGTGGCGTAACTGAACTGCAAAATAGAGAAACAGCAGCGTTAAGTGCCGTTGAATTTATTAAGCAACAAGTAGAGATGTGTTAAGACTCGATTAGGGGATTAGATGATTAAATTATTTTTAATGACCGGCAGTATTTTTTGTATGCTCTCGGTTATGTTAGGTGCATTTGCTGCCCATGGTTTAAAAAGCCGTTTATCGGAGTATTCATTAGGGGTTTTTAAAACAGCTGCTGAGTATCAAATGGTGCATGGCCTTGCACTTATTGCGGTGGCTATTTTAATCAAATGGGGCATAAACCTGAGTTGGGCTGGTGGTTTTTTTATAACGGGCACACTACTTTTTAGTGGCAGTTTATATTTACTCGCTCTAACAGATATGAAGTGGCTAGGGCCGATAACACCGCTTGGTGGATTGTGCTTTATTATTGGTTGGATTGTTATTTTAGTGCAAGTCGCACGATTTAAGTTTTAAAGAGTTTAAGGGTTAATATGTCTAGTGTTGTGATTTATTGTCGTAGTGGTTTTGAAAGCGATGCCGCTGCTGAAATAACGTTTCATGCTGCAGAGCAGGGTTTTGCAGGGTATGTAAAAGCAAAGCCAAATACAGGTTATGTTGTTTACGAATGTTTTGAAGCGCATCACAGCGACGAAATAATCAAAAAAGTCGATTTTAAAAATATGGTGTTTGCACGCCAATGGTTTGCCGGTACATTACTTGAAAACATGCCAGTAGAGGACCGTGTAAGTGCAGTAGTTGAAGCTGCTAAAGATTTTACATTGTGCTCAGAACTGCGCGTAGAAACGCCAGATACAAATGAAGGCAAAGAGCTTTTAACGTTCTGTAAAAAAATATCAACGCCGCTTAAAAAAGCCCTCGAAAAACAAAATACAGTACTGCGTGAGCCAAAAGCAAACCGCCCAGTAATGCATGTCATGTTTTTAACAAACAATACGGCTTATGTTGGTTACTCGTATAGCTTTAATAATTCTCCATTTTTCATGGGTATTTTACGCCTTCGTATGCCAAGCGATGCACCGAGTCGTTCAACGTTAAAACTCGACGAAGCGTTTAATGTATTTATTCCTGAGCAACAACGTGAATCACGCGTGGCAGCAGGTATGCGCAGTGTTGATTTAGGTGCATGCCCGGGTGGTTGGACTTATCAGCTTGTACGCCGTGGTATGTTTGTAAGTGCGATTGATAACGGCCCAATGAATGACGATTTAATGCAAACGGGGCAAGTTAAACATTTTAGAGCAGATGGTTTTAAATATCGCCCAGAAAAAAGAAATATTACTTGGTTAGTGTGCGATATGGTGGAAAAACCAACCAAAGTGACTACGCTAATGATTGACTGGGCAGTAAATGCATACGCAAAAGAGTTTATATTTAACTTAAAACTACCTATGAAAAAACGCTTTGATAGTGTTTATGAATGTCTTTCGATGATAAGAAAAGAGCTTGAGAAACATAGCATTAATTACGAGTTACAAGCTAAACATCTCTATCATGATCGTGAGGAAATAACCGTTCATTTAAACGTTACTAAGGTGCCACAAAATTTGTATAGTTAATATGTAGAGGCTAAAAGTGGTAAAAAACAATATTAATAAATGGCTAAGTTTACTTTTTTTATCACTTTTAATCACAGGTTGTGGCGGCGGCGGAGAAGGTAGTGATTCAACTACGCCCTCTGGTAACGCTGCGCCCAGTGTTACGCTCTCTGTTAGTAGTAACGTTATTGTCTCTAACCAATCGTTTACTATTACTGCGCTTGCAAGTGATAGTGACGGGCAAATAGCCAATTATCAATGGCAACAACTTAGTGGTCCTGAATTTACATTTATTGTTAATGGCAATACGCTTACAGCTACTGCACCGAGTGTAACCACTGACACGACCTTTAGTTTTTCAGTTACTGTTACTGATAATTCAGGTGCTACTGCACAACAAGTATTTTCAGGCACTATCACTTCTCAAAATAATGCACCTACAGTTAATATTACAGGCCCAAGTAGTGCACTTGCTAACACACAAGTAAGCTTAGTTGCTAACGCTCAAGATACAGATGGAACCATAAGCACTATTAGTTGGATTCAGTCTGCGGGAGATAATGTTGATTTTAGCCAGTCAGATGGTGTACTTAGTTTTACTGCCCCCAATGTATCTGAAAATACAACGCTAGGCTTTAGCGTAACCGTAACTGACAATGCCGGTAAAAGCGCTCAAGCGAGTAAAACGGTTTTAATTAATCAAGTAAATAGCGCGCCAACAGTCATTGTTACAGGCCCAGAAGAAGCTGAAAAAGATGACAGTGTAACCCTAGTTGCAGATGCACAAGACAGCGATGGTAGTATTAATAACATAACCTGGCAGCAAACAAGTGGCCCTGTAGTTGAATTTACCCAAACAGAAACAAGTATTAGCTTTAATGCGCCCACTGTTGCGCAAAATACCAATGTAACGTTTGTAGTAACTGTTACCGATGACGATAACGCTACAAATAGCGCCCAGAAAATAGTTGTAATATTAGCCCCAAATAATCCACCGGCTGCCGATGATGTAAATATAAATGTGCAATATAACCAAGCCACGGAATTTAGTTTAGTGGTTAGCGACGCTGATAACGATAGCGTACAGATTGACTTTGGTGATGATTTAAATGGAGCGCAAATCAGTGTTATTGATGGCCAAGCCTTACGTTTTAGTTACACACCTCCTGCAAACAGTATCACTCCACAAAGCTATACGTTAACGGCGACAGATACAAAAGACACAACCGAATTTGTACTGAGTGTTACCGTTGTTGATTCAACGCCCGCTACAATTAGTAATGTAACGCCCCAAAATAGTAATGACCCAGTCTTTGTAGATAGCCCTGTTAGCATTACATTTTCAGATATTATGCTCGTGAGTACTTTAGCCGTTAACTCTAGCAGTGGTACTTGTACTGGAAGCGTACAAGTGTCAGCAGATAATTTTACTACTTGCTTGGCCTTAACTATTGAAAGTTTGTCGGGTACTACCAGCGACACAAGTACTTATTTTCATACTGTAAATTTAAGCGCAAGCTTTGATGAAGACACTCAATATATTGTTCGTGTTACAGCTGATTTAGCTAATTTTGATAGCACAACTATTTTGGCGCAAACTGCCACCTCGTTTACAACTTCTAGCCAAGATATAAAAATAACAGAGCTTTCATCTGTGCAATTTAGTAATGACTTACCTTGGATTGAACTTTATAACGGCACCGGTGCGACAGTAAATTTACAAGACTACTCTCTTAAAGCTCGCAGTATTAATATGTCTGATAGTACGTTGAGTGATGAGCAAATATTTACGCTGCCTAATAAAGAGCTTTTAAATGGCGCCTATATTATTTTACAAAGCCGCTTTGGCGATGATTTTTTAGCAAGTGCGTCATTAAATAACACTAAGCTTGTGCTTGTTGGTAGCGCGAATGATCAAATTAGGCCTTATTGGTACATAAATGGTTTTGCAGAATTACTTAATAGTGCGGGTACACAAACTATCGACTTTGTTAAGTTTGGAAATTCAACCCAAGAGCCTGAAACAGCCTCGCAGTGGCAAGGCGAAAATGCTGCACAAATACTGCCAGAGCAGGGCGCCAGCTTAAAGCGTACGCTCGGCGCAACCGATACCAACCAAAATACAGACTGGAACTACTCAGTATTCAATACTCCGGCAGGGCCTAACGATATATCTTGCTCAATAGATGATGATGAAGACGGTATTCCAGATTGCGCAGAGGTAGAGGGGGCAACATTTGGTGGGCTGTCTTTATATGAATGGGGAGCGCGTACTTCACAAAAAGATATATTTATTGAAATAGATTATATGGATAGTAGTGATGTTGGAATAACGCCTCATCGAACTGCACTTGAAAAAATTGTTAGTGTATTTGCAAGTAAAGGCTATACCGTTCATTTTGATGTAGGTGACTTATTTGATCAAAATAGCGATATTGCGCCGCAAAACTTTGATTTAGGTGGCGGAAATGTTGTCCCTTTTAATAGTTATACTCCGTTTGAGTACGATTTAAGTAGCCCTAATTTGTTTGCTTATAAAATGGAATATACCGATATAACCCGCAGACCCATTTTTCATTACTTATTAATGGCAAGTAGTGGAAATGAAGATGGTAGTATTAGTGGGTCGGGTATTGCTGAGATCAGCGGTAATGATTTAATGGTAACTATGGGCGGCTGGGGCTTAACGCTCGATACGCAAATAGCAACCAATGTAACTTATAATTATCAAGCATCAACTATCTTTCATGAGCTAGGCCATAACTTAGGCTTATACCATGGTGGCGATGAAGAGGTTAACTTTAAGCCTAATCATTTAAGCTCTATGAATTATTTATATCAATTAGCGGGTTTATCAACAATAGGTAATAACGAAGGCGATCGTTATTATGAGCGTTTTTATCCCGGCAATGCTAGCTGCGATATTACACCAAATACTAATAGTCATTTAGGCTCTACAGATGATTTTATTATTGATTATTCAAGTGGTAGTTCAGCAGATTTAAATGAGAGCACAATACTTGAAGCACAGGGGCTAAATCGAAATGGCTCACTACCTGTTGATTTTAACTGTAATGCAATTAACACCGAAAGCTTAACCAGCTTTGATACTAACCAAGATAATACAATATCAATACTTAGTGATGTAAATGAGTGGAGCATGCTTAATTTGCAGTTTTATATGCAAAGTGCAGGTAATCGATTTGGCGTGCCAAATACTAATAATAGTAAGGTGTATAATTTACAAAGCTCACCTACTAATATTGAAACGCTGCCCAGTTATATAAAAGAAGCGCAGCCAAGTAGTGCAATTATTGCTGAGTTAAAAGCAATTAAAGAGCATTAATATGAAACTAGGGTTAAGTATTAAGTTTATTGTTTGTAGTAGTTTTTTAAGCTTACTAATAGCGTGTAGCGATACTAACAATGCACGTGAATGGTTACTAAAAAATGACAATTTATATTACAAAAATATAGCTATTGACTGGCGAGTTGAATCAGTAAAGGGCTGTAAGACATGCGTTATAAACCAAGATGTTGTTTATCAGCCTGAAGGCATTAGTAGTTATAATACGTTAATGCAGAGTCAAAATTGGGTGGCGGTACATGAGTTAAGTAAAATCAATGTTATCCGTTTAAAGATGCCAGACCAAACACCTTACTTATTCGTAGAGCGTATAAAAGGGCGAACACTAAAGCTGTTTGATCAGCAGCAAAACTACAGTATAAAAATTGGTGAAGTTACAGCCGTTAATTTTAACAATCAGCGCTTTAGTATTTTGATTAAAAAATTTGAAGAAGTAGATAAACAAAGCGTCGCATTACCAAGGCGTGCATCGCTTGAGTTTATTGTTTTAAAAATAGATTAAAAAAGCACCTTAGGTGCTTTTTTATCTCGGGTGCGGTGTCCTTCGGATATTAAAAAGTCAGCAACCTCTTAATTAACTACGGTATTTTGGTCGATAATTATCGACCCACAAACGTGTTGCACCACACACAGCTACAGGCATAACTATTAAGTTTACAAAGGGTATAGCCGTTAATAACATAACAGCAAAACCAAACCCGTATGATAAACCTTGCTTAGATTTTAAATCGTCTTTCATCTGTTTAAAGCCAATTTTATGGTTATCGAACGCATAGTCTTCGTATTGTACTGCGTACATCCAACAGGTAAACAAAACCCATAGTATTTGGCCAATGACAGGTAAAACCCAAAGTAGTATGAAAAAACCAATAGCGCGAGGAAGGTAATAGCACAGCTTTGTCCACTCACGGGCAAGCATTCTAGGTACATCTTTAACTAATTCGGAAAAACCATCATCGTTAATTTTTTGACCCGTTAAATAAAGCTCAACTTTTTCGCTTAATAAAGCATTGAATGGGGCTGCAATAAAATTAGTGATTATAGTAAATAGCATACTGTAGCTAAATAATACGACTAATACAGCAATTGGCCACATTAGCCATTCAAGCCAGCTTAACCATTCTGGTAGCATGTTACTGATGTAGCTAAAGCTATCACTTAGCCATCCAAATAAGAAAAACAACGAACTACCAAATAGCAGAACATTAATTAAAAGCGGGATAAGTACAAAGCGCTTTAACCCTTTTTGGCTAATTAATTTAAATCCCGAAAAAAAATATTCCATACCTTGTGTGATCTGCACTGTAACCTCAAAAAATATTTACCATTAGTTATAGTATAAATAGCTTAATAATTTTGAACAGTAATTTTAAGTAACAAAGTGTTAGCTTTAATGTTGCGGTTTTGGTTATATAGTAACTACAGGTGTTTAGTAATATGCAATTATGATTAATCAATGTAGACCAGATTAGTTTTTTTATTAATAAAAGAATGAACTTACTAATCATGACTATACTGAACTTTACTACGTAGAAAAAAAGCATCTACCAGAGGCTTTTTGTTGTATCAATATGTATAAATAATGCGAGCAAGTGAAAATGGGTACGGATAGGTTAAAAAAGTTATTATCTCACCAGCAAGGCATTTTATCTAAAATTGCATTAGGGGTACCTTTAAATGAGGTGCTTACTGAAATTTGTTTATCAATAGAGCAGATTATTGATGATGAATCTGCTAGGTGTTCCATTTTATCAGTTAAAGGCCAGCAGCTTTTTCATTGCGCAGCCCCTAATATTCACCCAGAGTACTGTAGTTTGCTTAATGGGGTTCACATAGGGCCAAAAGTGGGCTCTTGTGGTACTGCTGCATTTTCGAAATCGCGCACAATTGTAGAAAATATTGAAATCTCACCGCTATGGGAGGACTTTAAAGCTTTAGCGCTAAAGTTTGATCTTAGGTCATGTTGGTCAACACCTATTTTTTCAACTCAAGCTGATTTGTTAGGCACCTTTGCTATCTATCACAGCACACCTAAAACCCCATCAGAGCAAGATTTAGAATTAATAGATTTTTTTGTGCACTTTTCAAGTATCGCTCTTGAGAAAAGTAACGAATTTGAGAAGGCAAAACAGCTTGTCGTTAATTTACAGCACAGTAATGAAAAATTTAAAGCCTTCACCAAAGTAATGCCCGATCTCATCCTCATTTTAAGTGAAGATGGCACATATACCGATGTTTATGGTACCTCTAATGAGTTACTGCTTGATTCGACCACGGATCTTATTGGTGAAAATGTTAAAGACCTGCTTCCTCAAAAAGATGCGAAGATGATAATGGATGTCATCGAAACAACTCTATCGACTAACGAGATGCAAATTTTTGAATATGAATTAGATGTGCCAAAAGGAAGTATAGTTTTTGAGGGACGAGCTGCCGCTTTAGATCATTACAACCCCAATAGTCCTACAAAAAGACATGTAGTATGGATGGCCAGAGATATTTCAATAAAGAAAAAGGCTGAGCAAGAAGTTCATAAACTCGCCTTTTACGATCCATTAACTAACCTTCCAAATAGAAGAATGCTTAGCGACAGATTAAGCGCGTGTGTAGAGAGTGTTAAGCGTAATAAAAATATAGGGGCATTATTATTTTTAGACCTAGATAACTTTAAGCGTATTAATGACTCGTTAGGGCACAGTGCGGGTGATGAAGTACTTGTAGAGTTATCAAAAAGGTTAAGCGCAATAATAAAAGGCTCAGATACACTGGCCAGAGCGGGTGGTGATGAATTTATTATTTTACTCAAACACATAGGGCAAGATACAAAGCAAGCAATCCTAGAATGTAAAGCCGTTGCTAAAGAAATTCAAAGAGCTTTTCATGATAAGTTTGAAGTGGGCAACCTTGCATTTCAAGTAAGTTGTAGCATAGGTATTTGCCTAATTGATAGCGTAAATGCACAGGCTGACAATATATTAAAATTTGCAGATACTGCTATGTATCGTTCTAAAAATAAAGGAGGTAATAGCAGCAGCTTTTACGATCCAGCCTTGCAAACACTACTTGAAAAGCAAACAGAGCTAGAAACCGACATAGTGAGAGCAATTGCATCTAATGAGTTTTGTGCTTACTTTCAGCCACAAGTTAATACGCAGGGTGATGTTGTTGGTGCTGAAGCACTTATTAGATGGGACCACCCTCAAAGAGGGCTGATAACAGCAAACGAATTTATACCTATTGCAGAGCAATACGGACTTATTCAAAAACTACAAAATATTGTTTTGCATGATATATGTATTTTAATTAACGAGCTTAAAGCAAGCGCTATCATTGACGACTCGTTTAGTGTTTCAATTAATATTAGTCAAAGTCAGTTCAATTCATCAAATTTAAAAGGTGAGCTGTTCAACACTATCAATGAATTTGATATTCGAGCATCACAAATTAAGTTAGAAATAACCGAGTCAATGCTCTCTAGTGATATAGATTATACAATTAGGCAAATGAAAGAGCTCATTGCGGCTGGCTTTTTATTTTCGATTGACGATTTTGGAACTGGATACTCTTGCTTAGCTTACTTAAGTGCGTTTCCTGTTAAAGAATTAAAAATAGATAAAAGCTTTATTGATAAAATTTTAGATAATGAGATTGGCTTTAATATCGCGCAAACAATTATCAGTTTAGGAAAAAGCTTAAACTTAGTGGTCGTTGCAGAAGGCGTAGAAACAATAGAGCAGTATGACTTACTTAAAAAAATGAATATTGACACTATGCAAGGCTACTTAGTTGCAAAGCCGATGGATAAAGAACGTTATTTAAAATGGCATAGTGCTAATAGCAATCCGCAATAATACTTAATCAATTAGAGGGATTAAATCTGGCGGTAACTGTGTTAAAAAATTCTGCCTTGTTATCGACACGATTTTCTTATCTCAAAATAGATCACTTAATTAAGCAAATTTGGTACGGAAATGCTCTCAGAGCTTAATTACTTAAAGGCCAATGTTTAATAATTGGGAATAACCTAACAGAGATTTCCCATATGCTAGGTCACTTTTACTTTTTCTAACTGCTAAAATTCCCCAAACTATATGCTAAATAAGGACTAAAGATTTTTTGGTTAAACAATGCTAAGCTATGCCCGCTTGAATATATTATTTAAAGCTTAATAAACTTATAACAATGAATGGAAGCTTTATGCAGTTAGTCGATTTGAACCCTAATGATCCCGATGTAGTAAATGTATTTGACGATATAGACCGACTTATAAATTCTTTATACCCTGTTGCTACAGCGCAGTCTTTGGAGTTAAACGAATTAACCTTACCTAATGTGTATGCTATTGGTTTAAAAACTGAAGAAGGTATTATCGCTTGTGGTGCGATTGTAGAGAAATTTGATACTCAGCCTTATGGCGAAATAAGACGTTTATATGTAAAACCAAGTCATCGTGGTAAAGGGCTATCAAGACGTATTATGCAGATTTTATTACATCAAGCTGGCGAAAAGAAAATCCCGTTAATACGTTTAGAAACAGGTCCAAAGCAAATAAAATCAATCAATTTATATGAAAATTTAGGCTTTAAACGCTGTAGCAGTTTTGGCTCATATGTAGATAATCCACAAAGTGTATTTATGGAGTTAGGGCTTAGCCAATAAGCTTATTAACGCTACGACATGTTAAAGCTTAATGTGTCGTAAATATCTGGCCTCATTATTACCTTGTAATAAAAGTCATACTCAAACTATTAACTATAAAAGCAGCTTTTATAGTGATGCAAAAAATACTTCACTGTTTTTAACACCTGTCTTCGTATAAAATCTGCCTCGATAATTAGTGACTAACTTACAAAGCGAGAATTTTTATCTTTTCTAAAAGTAGCAATAAACAAATGAGCGAAATAACAGTAGTAACCCACAATGGTAATTTTCATGCAGATGACGTTTTTAGTATTGCGGTACTTAAACATGTTTTGCCAACGTTTAAACTGGTACGTACTCGCGATAAAGCGCTTATAGAGAGTGCCGACTTTGTAATTGATGTAGGTGGCGAATACGACCCTGAAACTAATCGCTTTGATCATCATCAACGCGGTGGTGCAGGCGAGCGAGAAAATGGCATCCCTTTTTCATCATTTGGTTTAGTGTGGAAAAAATACGGCTTAGCGCTGTGTGATGATAACCAAGCCGTGGCTGATAGAGTGGATTCAGGCTTAGTTTCAACCATTGATGCCATTGATTGTGGTCATGTTGAAGGTGTATCAAAAGGAATAAGCTTGAGCCAAACAATCTCAATGTTTAACCCTACGTGGGAAGAAGAGAGTAACTTTGATACCTGTTTTGATGAAGCTGTTGAATTTGCAGCTCGCATGCTCATTCGTTTTATCGCCTCAGCTCACGGTAGTGTAAATGCAAAAGCGATTGTTGCTAAAGCAATTGAAAATGCAGAAGATGCCAGAGTTATAGTGCTTGAAAAATACACACCGTGGAAAAAAACAGTGCATATTTTATCAAGCGATGCGCTATACATGGTTTACCCATCGCATTCTGGGCAATGGATATTACAAACAGTACCCGTTGAGCCTGGCTCGTTTGAAGATAGAAAACCGCTTCCTAAAGCATGGTCAGGTTTATCTGATCAAGCGTTTATAGATGAAACCGGTATTGACGACGCTGTGTTCTGTCACAATGGCTTATTTATAGCGGGCACTAAGTCGTTTGAAAGCACAATGAAACTTGCCACCATGGCGCTTAGCGAATAACAACGCAGATTCATAACGAATACTAAGCATAACAATTTATATAGATTGTTATGCTTGTTATATTAGCGTGGAGCATTATGTTTGAACTAAAAACAATCGCACTTTTTACTATTACAGCCTTAGCAGAAATAGTGGGTTGTTATTTGCCTTACCTTTGGCTTAAGCAAGATAAAAGCATTTTACTTTTAATTCCTGCGGCTTTAAGTTTGGCACTATTTGCATGGTTGCTATCTTTACATCCTACTGCAGCAGGGCGCGTGTATGCAGCTTATGGCGGCGTATATATTTGTGTTGCGCTATTATGGTTATGGGTTGTTGATGGCGTAAAGCTTACTATGTGGGATATTATTGGTGGTTTAGTTGCACTGCTAGGTATGGCTATAATTATGTTCGCACCAAAAAGTGCATAGCTGGCTCATACTCAATAAATAAAAAGCGCCTATTTATAGGGGAAAACACATATAGGCCCTGTCTTGGCTAAAAACCAAATGCACAGCTGCAATTTCTACCTCCAAAGATAAACACACCCTAGTGCTATTTAAAGTCCTATCTCGATTATTTTCAAACTGCCAATAAAATATAACAACTTCAATACGACAGGCAATACCTAACGCTACATATGCGCTAAGCAACTATTGAAGCTGGTGGATGTTATGCTGAGCGTTTTAGAAGTGCAGATTATATTCAATTTTAAAAATGCATAGGTATTACTTAAACACAACACGTTGGCTAAACTATGAGTAATATGAAGCGTGTAGAACACTCGGTTCTAATTCTTCAAAAGCAGATTCTATTATCAAAGTAACTCCAGATTAGTTTTATTGAATAGGGTGATTCATTTTTGCTAATAAAATTTATAATGAGTCATTTAAAAACAGCCATTTTTTACAACTTTTCTTATCTTTAACAATCATCAAAGTCCTATTTTATATACGCTGGAGGGCAATGCGTGATTGGTTGTTTTTTTAACATTAAAAATCACTCGTTACGAGTAAAAATACTTGTTGGACTTAGATCTCTATTTTTCTTTTAATGCGCGGCACTAGCCGAGTCGGCATTAATTAAATAAAAGAGAAAGATAAATGAAAGAAACAACATCACTAGAACAAGCTCGTACGAGCTACAATGTTCGTCATTGGAGCCAAGGTTTTTTTGGTATTAATGATCAAGGTGATGTGTATGTTGCGCCCAAGGCTCATGCACCAGAGCAAACTATTGCATTAACAGATATCGCAAAGCAACTACAAGATAAAGGTTTAAGCTTACCTGCTTTAGTTCGTTTTCCGCAAATTTTACACCATCGTGTACACAGCTTATGCGGCGCATTTAATACTGCGATTGAAAACTATGGTTACCCTAAAGACTACTTATTAGTTTACCCAATAAAAGTAAACCAACAACGTGAAGTGGTTGAAGAAATAGTAGCAAGCCAAGCACAAGTAGAAAAAAAGCAACTTGGTTTAGAAGCAGGCAGCAAGCCTGAACTACTTACGGTATTAGCACTGGCTGAAAAAACCAGCGCTGTTATTGTATGTAATGGCTACAAAGATAAAGAATACGTACGTTTAGCACTTATTGGCGAAAAGCTAGGTCATAAAGTGTATATCGTACTTGAAAAGCTTTCTGAGCTAGACATGGTACTTAGCCAAGCAAAAGAGCTTAACGTAAAACCACGCATTGGTATTCGTGTACGTTTAGCGTCGCAAGGTAAAGGTAAATGGCAAGCGAGTGGCGGCGAAAAATCAAAATTTGGTTTATCTGCATCGCAAGTTTTGCATGTAGTTAATCGTTTAAAAGACGCAGACCAACTTGATTTACTTCAGCTAGTACATTTTCACTTAGGCTCACAAATGGCGAACATTCGTGACGTACGTTTAGGTGTAAGCGAAGCGGCGCGTTTTTACTGTGAGCTACGTAAGTTAGGCGCAGAAATTGATTGCCTTGATGTAGGTGGCGGTTTGGCTGTTGATTACGACGGCACACGCAGCCAGTCGCATAACTCTATGAATTACAGCTTAGCTGAGTACGCAAATAACATTGTGTACACCATTGGTGATACATGTAAGCAATATGAGCAACCAATGCCGACTATTATTTCTGAGTCGGGTCGTGCGCTTACGGCGCATCATGCTGTGCTTATTTCTAATGTTATTGGTACTGAAAGTTACACGCCAGAAGAGTTAGTAGCGCCAGCGGCAGATGCACCCCTGTTATTAAAAAACATGTGGGCATCGTTTGTGCAGTTAACTGATTTAACGGATGACCGTGCATTAATTGAAATCTATCACGACAGTCAAGGCGACTTAGCTGAAGCACATAACCAGTTTGCACTCGGTTTATTAGACTTATCGCAACGTGCATGGGCTGAGCAAATTAATATCCGTATTTGTTATGAACTTAACAAGCACATGGATAATAAAAACCGTTTTCATCGTCCTATTATTGACGAGTTAAACGTACGTCTAGCCGATAAGTTTTTTGTAAACTTTTCGTTATTTCAATCGCTTCCAGACGCATGGGGCATTGATCAAGTGTTTCCGGTATTGCCATTAAGTGGCTTAACTGAAGCACCAAAAAAACGTGCTGTATTACTTGATATAACCTGTGATTCAGACGGTGCACTTGAGCATTACGTAGATGGACAAGGCATTGAAAGCACACTACCTGTACCAGAGTTTAGCGCTGATAAACCTTATTTAATGGGCTTTTTCTTGGTGGGTGCTTATCAAGAAATTTTAGGTGACATGCATAATTTGTTTGGCGATACGCACAGCGCAATTGTTAATATGGATGAGCAAGGCGTTGCAAGTATTACCGAGATAAACCAAGGTGACACTGTTGCCGATATGATGCGCTATGTACATTTAGATGTTGAAAGTTTTCAGCAATCATACGAGCAGTTAGTAAGCACTAAAATTGAAAAACACGAACAGCAAAGCGTTTTAGACGAGTTGCAAAGCGGCCTTGATGGCTACACTTATTTAGAAGAGTTATAAGCAATGTCGACTTTGTTTGGTCACGCAGATCACTCATTGTACTCAAATGGGATGACGTTTTTACGTCGTCCTATGGTGCAAAATATTAATGCAATTGATGCAGACGTAGTCGTTTTAGGCTTACCGTTTGATTTAGCGACATCGGGTCGCCCTGGTGCACGTTTAGGCCCTGATGCGATTCGTCGTGCGTCGGTTCATTTAGCATGGGAAGACACTAAGTACCCATGGACGTTCCCGTTGTTTGAGCGCTTAAAGGTGGCAGACGCAGGGGACTTTACTTACCCCGTTGGCGATCCTGAATATTTTACTGCGCAACTAGAAATGGCTGCTGAGCAAATACTTCGCCAAGGTAAAACGCTATTAGGTTTAGGGGGCGATCACTTTGTGACGCTTCCGCTATTACGCGCTCATGCAAAAATACATGGCAAAATGGCGTTAGTGCACTTTGATGCGCACACCGATACCTATAGCAATGGCTCGCGTTTTGATCACGGCACTATGTTTTATCATGCACCAATGGAAGGGCTGATTGATGTTGAGCACAGTATACAAATAGGTATTCGTACCGACTTTGATCAAAGTAAACATGAGTTTGCTGTGATTGATGCAATGCAAGCCAACGATTTACATGCAAATGATATTGCAGCGCAAATACTTGAACGAGTAGGTGACCTACCTGTTTACTTAACGTTTGATATTGATTGTTTAGACCCTGCGTTTGCGCCTGGTACAGGCACTCCTGTGTGCGGTGGTTTAACGTCAGATAAAGTACTTAAAGTACTGCGTGCGCTAAAAGGCATAAACATGGTAGGTATGGATGTGGTAGAAGTATCACCTTCGTACGACCAAAGTGAGCTTACCGCAATTGCCGCAGCAACCATTGCGAGCGAATTACTGCATTTGTGGACGCATAAAAATAAGTACTAATTTTACAAATTAAATACTACAAAAAAGGGTATGCGCTTGCATACCCTTTTTTTACTTAGAGGTATCGATTATTCAGCAGCTTAATTTCCTTTAACCAAATAACGCTTAGCCCAATAAGAGGCAGGTTAGTAGTTACAGGGTTAAATGCTTCAATAAGCAATTGTGGCTGCATTACAACTACAGCGAGTAGAAGGCCAATTAACGCTAAAATATTTAAAATTACTAGGTGTTTATTTTTATAAAACACAAATAAACACAATCCAAATATAATTTCGCCAACACCCGCCGAACGTGTAATTAAGTCAGACACTTCTGCTGAAAAACCAGCACTGCCAGTCATTAATTTTTCAAGAGGTGCAATATGATAAAGCTTTGGAAAAAAGCCATGATATATCCAACTTAAACTCACTATGTAGCGAGCAAGTTGAATATAACCGCGATTATTTCCTAGCATTGTCAATACGCTCTTGTGCACTTGGGTGGCTAGATAAGTACTCTAAAAAGTCATTTACTTTTTCGAGGTGCTCGTTTTCGCTGGTATGGCTTTCTTGTAGGGCTTCTATTGCATCAGCAAAGTCATTACTCGAATACCCAAGCGACTCTAATTGAGTGAGTGCAAAGGTATCTGCCTCGCGTTCCATATCTCGTGAAAACCCTTGCTGAGCAAATGATGCACCTGTACCTAATGCAACCTCTGCAACCCCTTCTAAATCACCAAATACAACCGCTAGCACAATCGTACTTGCGGCAGATTGTGCTGTAATACGTACGCTATGCTGGTGGACTACATGGCCCATTTCGTGTAGCAATACCGCTTTTAGTGCATTGGGTTTATCGGCAAGTAAATTTGCTAAATCATCTGTGACCACGATACGGCCATGGGGTAGTGCAAACGCGTTAGCACCAAAGCTGTCTGATTTATAAAACGATAATCTATAAACCGATTGATCAAGCGATAACGCATTAAGCATATTTGTAAAATGTGCTTGTACTTTAGTTTGCTGCTCTGCGGGCAGCTCACTTGGGTCAAGCGCAATCTTTTTAATAAGTGTAAAGCTTTGCTCCCCCATTTGTTCCACAACATTACGTGGCAAGGTATCAACACTGTAAACAGCAATGGCCGGTACCGCTTTATAAAGTACTAACCACATAAAAAGTGGTGTAAATATGACTGCGGCTAAAATTGCCCATTTACTTTTTTCAAGACGCTCCATTATGTGATGGTTATTTTCTTTAAATGGCCATCTGTAACTTACATCTTGAGGAATAAAACGACTGCCATCTTCAAAGTTTAGTTCGTCGGCAAGTCCTGCCATCCCCGAACTTAATTTTAGACTTGAGATTGCGTGGCGAGCTATAACGTGTTCATCGTTGATAACTTCAATGTGTGTGTCGCTAATAGTTGCAACACACACTTGATAGTTACTCGATGCGATGGGGAAAAAATGTCCCTTTACATGCATAGTGAGCTCTTAAGTTAGAGAAAGGTCAATATCAAATACGTTTGCAGCTTCTTCAGCAAATGATGATTGCTGTTCTTGCGCGGTATCAATTAGGTTTAATGCACCAGGATAAATAGTGACGTTAGTTACATCAGCGAGCATTTTTGATGTACGTACTTTTGTCCATGGGTATGCAAGGCCTAAAGAAAATACAATAGCCAACATATTAGTTAATAGTAAAACAGCGAAAGGAATTGGTTTTAGCTCTGATTTAAATGTAGCAACGCCTTCAAAATAGCTGTTATCAAAAATGTGATTTCTAATAGCGGCGTGCCATACAGCAGAAACAATGGCAATCATTAGCACATAGGCAATCATCATAAAGATAGGAAGCATAACCATAGCTGCAGAGTTTTCTAAATTTTGTTGGTTTTCAATATCTACTAAGTTGAGGCCAAATAATCCTAAAATCCCCATAAATACCACCATGGTGATAGAGCTCACTACAAAGCAAATAAGCGCTGTTAAGTAATAGGTTTCGCCTTTTAGATTTACAGTAAGCGGTTTGTCGCCATAACTAATATTACTATGTATATAGCTATCAATACGTTTTATAACGTAAGGCATTAATAAATAAAGCGTAAATATGCTTGCAATAGGTAATAGTATAAAGTTAACAAAGGCTTCGCCATAGCTGCCTTTAAAAGCAAAGCGAACATTACGATGGCGGGTCATACGCAGATTAAAACGTAAACCTTGGTTAATAATCCATGGCATTAAAAAGATAAAACCAAAAGCAATAAATAGGCCTAAAATAGGCATAAAGCTAATAGAGAATGTATAAATAAAAAATACAATAACCGCTAAAATCCGACCTTTTAAAATTTGTATTGGCGTTGCTAGGTAGTCAAAACTATGACCATCTATGCGGGTGTGGCCGTAAAAATAGCGATGCGTACGTACTTTAGCCCACGCTGAGTATATGCCAAGCGTAATAACGCTAAGTAATATATTTACAATCCAAATTCCAAAAAACTCACCGCCTTTACCACTAAACTGCACTTTTCCGCTAAAAATTGGTTCAGCAGGCTCATTTATTGGTGGGGTTGTTTCAGATGGGGTAGGGTGTATTGATTCCATTAAAATTATATCCATGTTGTTTTTTTGTTAATTTACCCATTTTTAGTGCAAAATTCAATGTTTATAATTATCTCACCCTTCTGTAAACAGCTATAAATAGGCGTTTTAAGTATTGAGTTAAATACTCTAATACTTTTTTATAAATAAACCTCGCTGGTTTTATTTATTTGGCTGGTACCTGGGAACTTTAGCTTTTTAATATGCGATTTAGCTACTATACATAGTTAATGCTGCTTAAATGTAATGGCATTAATTATGTATTAAGCACACCTACGTACAATTAAGCTAATTGATTTATATGCCAAAATAATAGATTGTAAGAGTAGTGGGGATGTAAATTTATTTAGGTTTTACAGCTTTTATCACCGCTTTAAATAACATTAGGATATTTATTATGTTTCAAGCAGTCGTGTTAGGGGGATTAGAGTTTAGCCCGCTGATTGTTTACTTCCCAATTGCGTTTATTTTAACAGCGCTGACTCGTTTTGCTTTGCATCGACTAGATTGGCATGACCGTATTTGGAAAGTGGCTTGGTTTGAAGTGTCACTATTTGTTTGTTACTTGGCACTGGCCGTCTATTTACTAAGTGGAAGATAAATTGAATGATTAAATATCTGCGTATTACTTTTACTATATTGGTTGTTATAGCTGCGGTTTTTGCTGGGCGTTGGGTATGGACTGACTACATGCATACTCCTTGGACGCGCGACGGTCGCATTCGAGCAGACATAGTTACAATTGCTCCAGACGTGTCGGGTTGGGTGACTGCTTTAAACATTAAAGATGGTCAAAACGTACAAAAAGGCGAAGTACTTTTTAATGTTGATCAAAAGCGTTACCAAGCAGCGCTTGATAAAAGTAAAGCCAATACAGAAAATACGCTATATACATGGGAGCTTGCTAAACATAAATACGAAAGACGTGTTGAGCTAAACACTCAACAGGCAATAAGTGAAGAAACGCTAGAATCAACACGTATCAATACTAAAATTGCTGAGGCAAATTATAACCTAGCTAAAACAGAGCAAACAATTGCGCAATTAAATGTTGATAGAACTAAAATTGTTGCGCCTGCATCGGGGCAAATAATTAATCTGAATTTACGCCAAGGTAACTATGTAGCTCAAGGCACACCTGTGTTTGCTATCGTGCAGTCAGATTCATTTTACGTAACGGGTTACTTTGAAGAGAGTAAAATACCGCTTATTTATCCTGATCAAAAAGCTAAAATAGCGCTTTTAAGCGGTGGTAAGCAATTAACGGGGCATGTAGTGAGTGTAGGTAAAGCAATTGCAAATACGAATACACAAAGTAACGGGCAGCTTTTACCACAAGTACAACAAACATTTAATTGGGTACGTTTATCGCAACGTATTCCTGTTGATATTAAGTTAGATTCATTGCCCGAAGATACACAGTTAAGCGCAGGAATGACCGCCACAATACATCTCGCTACACGTTAAGGGGAAGACAGTGGGCGTTGTATTACAAAATTTGTTTTTTCCTAAAAAACAGGCAATTATTTTTGCGACTAAGGGCGTTATAGCCATGGTAATGGCGCTTACTATTGCTATGTGGCTTAATCTTGAAAGACCTTATTGGGCGTTAGTCTCGGCTATATTTTTGCAATTACGCCCGCAAAGCGGATTAGTTATTGAAAAAGCAATTTGCCAAATAATAGGCACCATAGTGGGTGGTTTATTTGGCATATTGCTTTTAACTCAGTTAATTCTTTACCCTTATTTAGCGCTCGGTGCACTTGCATTATGGTTGGGGGTAAACTCTGCGTTATCGGCAATGGTACGCCAAGCAAACTTTGTTTATGCGTTTGCTATGGCAGGTGTAACAGCCGCTATTATTGTGCTTTTAGTGATGGTTACTCCGGCAATGGTGAGCAGCCAAAGCATATTTGATATTGCACAAGCGCGCGTGAGTGAAATAGTAATAGGCTCGATATGTGCAGGCCTTGTGAGCCATTTGTTTTGGCCTGTAAAAGTTAAACACTTACTGCAAGTACAAGCGAGGTCGGTTATAAACCAAACGTTAGATTATTTAGTAACTGAGCTTGATTCTAAAGGCTCGCACGAAAATCGCCATCAACAAATAGATGGCATTATGGCAACGTTAGGATCTATAAACGAAGACTCTAGCGCAGTAAGGTACGAAGGACCAAAAGGTCCAGGGCGCTCACGTGCTGCAAATCAATTGTCGCAAAAAGTGCTTTCTTTACTGGCTTCAATTCAAATAATTGGTCGCCTGCAACGAAACCACGCAGACCTTATTACTCCCACATTAGACAAATTAATAAGTAAACTTAAACACGTATTCGCGCAAATTAAAGAATCTGACGATTTTGATTACTGCGCCGAACAAGTTAAAACGCTGCGTAAAGAGCTAACCGACTATAGATCAAATACGGTGTGTGATTCGCCATTTGAATCTCACATGCTCAATGTGAGTTTAGAAGTGGCAGCCGACTTAACAATTTTACTACGCGCATACAGAGCTTTAGAACAACGCGATAAAACATTATTAAATGCACCCAGTATGCTTACATATCGCGACCCATTAGCTGGCATTATTGTTGGATTTAGAACTGCTTTGGTGTTTTCTATCGGCGCATTTATTTGGATTAATACAGGTTCTTCAGCTGCATTATTAATTATGATATTACCGGTCATATTTTCGATAATGCTGGCGAGAATACCCTTGGCTATTTTACAGGTTGTAATTAAACGTTTATTGGCAGGTATAATTGTTGCTACTTTTGTAACTATTTTTTATGCGTTAAATTTACTGTCGCAAAGTGGTGGGCAATTAGAAATATTGTTGCTTGTATTAGCTGGTCCGTATTTTTTGGGTTTACTGTTACTCGCTGATCAACAAACGCTGCCATACGGCTTAGGGTTTTGTATTCCATTTACTATTTTGGTTAGACCCAGCACGGATATGAGCCTAGCGTTTTCAATTGATTATACACTTAGTTCTGCAATCGCTATTTTTGCTGGCGTGAGTATTTTATTTTGGATTTTTCAGTTATTTACAGGACCAAGTGTTCAGTTACTTGTTCATCGTGTTTTTAAGGCTACCTATAAAGATTTACTCGAAATAAATACCCATCAAACTCCGAGTATTTGGTACAACCGCCGCATGGCAGATAGGTTAATCCGTTTAACTAATTACGATCAGGGTTCACACTCACGCGCTATTACCGATATGGCTCTTACCGGTCTAAACTTAGGGCATGCTTCAGTGCGATTAAACTCAATTTGCGAAAACCTTGCTGGTGACACAAAGCTAAAATACTTAAATGAGTGGCAACGCACGTTGGCTGATGCATTTATGCTGGCTACCAAAGGTAAGTTTGATGAAAACTTTAAGCAAGCGTCTGATAATCTTTATAACGAATTAGCCGCATCTGTTGGTGATTCAAATCAATTAGAAGCGATAAAAGGGATGTTTATTCGCATTAATCTGACCTTTGAAAGAAGTGCCAGCAAGATAAATTAACCCCATTCGCTGCTTTCGAGTTCAGATGTTATAACGAAATCTGTTATACTTGATGGACAATTTTATGGGGCTGTTATGATTTCAAAAAACCAACTCAAACTTATTCGCCAACTTGGCCAAAAAAAGTACCGAAAGCAATATAATCAATACCTTGTACAAGGTGAAAAAAACGTACTTGAGTTATTAAACAGCCCATTAAATGCGGTTAATATTTTTGCTACAAACGAATTTATAAATGCGTACCAAAGTGAGTATCAGCACGCTAATTTTATTGAAGCGGATGAAGAAACCCTCACTAAAGCGAGCACATTAGTTAGCAATAATGCAGCCATTGCTATTGTTGATATGCCAAAGGCGGCTTTACCACAAGCAAATGGCTTAATACTCGCGCTTGATGGCGTATCAGACCCTGGTAATTTAGGCACTATAATTAGAGTAGCCGATTGGTACGGTATTAAACATATAGTAACTAGCACCGACAGCGCAGACGCTTACAACCCTAAAACAATTAGCGCCACAATGGGCTCGTTTGTAAGGGTATCGGTAAGCCAAGTAGATTTACCTGATTACTTACAGTCTTTAAATTTACCTGTTTACGGTGCTTTTTTAGATGGACAAAGTGTACATAAAACCCAATTTACGGGCTCAGGCGTTTTGCTAATGGGCAGTGAGTCGCATGGTATACGCGAGACATGTGCAAAGTTAGTGACCAATAAAATAACCATTCCCGCTTTTGGTGGTGCAGAGTCACTTAATGTTGCAATGGCGACCGGTATTATTTTAGATAACTTTAAACGACAAGCTTAATCTATTAGTAAATTATGGGTTAAATTGTTTATGACAAATAACAATAATAAATTGGTAATAACAATAAGATGCGCTTAAGCACTATTAAATTAGCGGGCTTTAAATCGTTTGTAGAGCCCACTAAAATTCCATTTCCTGATCAAATGACGTGTGTTGTAGGCCCTAATGGCTGTGGCAAATCTAACGTTATTGATGCAGTACGATGGGTGCTAGGTGAAAGCTCTGCTAAAAACCTGCGTGGCGATGCCATGACCGACGTTATTTTTAATGGCTCAACTAATCGTAAAGCCATATCACAAGCTTCTGTAGAGCTTGTTTTTGATAACGATAAAGGTAGTCCTTCAAACACATTTGCCGACAGAAACCAAATTGCCATTAAACGCTTAGTAACGCGCGACGGGCTATCGCTGTACTTTTTAAATGGCAGTAAATGCCGTAAGCGTGATATTACCGATATATTTTTAGGTACAGGTCTTGGTCCGCGTAGTTACGCAATTATTGAGCAAGGGATGATCTCGCGCTTAATAGAAAGTAAACCACAAGAATTACGCGTATTTTTAGAAGAAGCTGCTGGTGTTTCTAAATACAAAGAGCGCCGCCGCGAAACACAAACACGCATTAAAAGCACCCGCGAAAACCTTGAGCGTTTGTTAGATGTGCGTAAAGAGCTGCAAAGCCAGTTAGATAAATTGGCTGTGCAGTCGGTTGATGCAAAAAAATACCGCGAGTTAAAAGCGCAAGAGCGAACGTTAAAAGGGCAAATTGCGGTTTTAAAATGGCAAAAGTTACATCAGCAACAACTTGAAAAAAGTACTCTAATTAAAAAACTGAACGATCAAATTTCGTTTTTTAAAACTGCTAACTCAGGGCATGACGATGTACTTGCAAGCTTAGAAGGGCAAGTACAAGCTCAGCAAGATAAACTAAGCGATGCACAACATCAGCAACATGTAATACACACCGAGCTTACCCGCGCTGAGCAACAGCAAATAAATGTAAAGCAACAAACTCAAACGCTTAAACAAAATTTAATTAAATTACAGCAACGCCAAACCCATAGCACTGAAGTTAAAACGCAGCAGCAAATTGTGTGCGAGCAACTAAATGAAACCCTGCAAGAGGCAAGTGAAAACGCGTTAATGTGCGAAGAGCAAGTAAGGAAGTTAACGCATGAGCTTGAGGAATTATTAGCGCTGAAGCAGCGCCACAATACACACTGGCAAACTTTGTGTGAGCAACAGCAGCAACTTAATAATAATGCGCAACTGCATAGCAGTCACATTAAACAAACTCAGCAGCAAATAAGCCACGTTAACGAGCAAATTGATCAGTTAAATGCGCAGCTTACTGACTTACAAAGTAGCGATGTAGAACAACAATTAACGCAGCAAACACAGCAAACACAAACATTAACCCAAGAACTTGCCGCTAAACAAACAGCGCACACGCAGTGCAGTGCTCAGCTTGAAGTGCAAAATGAGCGTGTTAATAACTCACAAAAGCAATATTCGACGCTTACTCAAACAATAAATGAGTTAAAAGCCAGTATAACGGGGCTTAAAAGTACATTAGGGCTTGATGAAGAAAGTGAAAGTACTAATGGTTTGTTTAATCAGCTAAGTGTTAAAGAAGGCTTTGAGCCCTTAATAGAGCAAGCACTTAAATCGCTAGAGCACTTAAATGTAAGTGAGCAGCAAGCTGATAATAGTGTGTGGCCAATTAGTGGTAAGCACATTGCTGAAAATAGCTTAGCGGCATTCATAACAAGCGGCGTGTACCCAGATCATTTAACGCGCATTGCTTATAGCGAGAGCGGTGATCTAACGCTCTTAAAAGATGCTTATTATACAGCCGTTATGGATAAAAACGGTGCTTTATATGGTCGTAACTGGCATGTAAGTGCCGATCGAAATGCCGAAAACTCATTGCTTTTAAAACATAAGCAGTTGCAGGATAAAGCTCAGCAGTTAACCAATGCCGAGGATGAGCTAAAACAAGTAACACACACTCGTGATGAACATACAGCTGATCAAATAAAGTTAATTAACGAGCAAAGCGAGCTAAAAGAAGCCATACATGAGCTTGCGCAAAATATAGCAGTAGCCGGTACACGCAGCGATATGCTTAAACAGCAAGTAGCGCACTTTAAGCTGCAACTAGAAAAGCTACAGCAACAAAAACAGCAATTAACCACCCAGCTTTTGCAATTAAATACCGTGCTTGATGAGCAAACAGAGCAATTTGAAGTGTTAAATGAGCAGCAACTCAACTTAACGGATGAGTTAGACGCTGCAAATAGCCTGCGCTCACAAAGTGATAAAAGTTATAGCGAAGCATTAAGCATGCTTGAGCAATATAAAACGCAAGCGCATAAGGCAACGCTCTCAGAGCAAAAGGCACGCAGTGAATGGCAGTTAAGCCAAACCAAATTGAGCCATGCAGAGCAAGAGCACGTTAGTGCATCTGAAGGTGCACAAGAATTACTCAATGAAATAGAAGAACTGCTTATACCAGAGCAAGAGCTTAGCGATAAAATAACGCAGTTTTTAGTACAGCATCAAAAAGGTGAGCAGGCCCTGGTAATGCTACAAAAAGAATTAGCTCACGCTAAAGAAAGTTTAAATAGCAAGCAAGCAAGTCTTAAAAACTCACAAGGTGAGCTGGTGGGCTTGCAAGAGCAGCATCAAAAGCTAACAATTGAAGAGCAAAGCTTACTAATAAAAGCGCAAGTTGCGCTCGAACCATTAGAAGAGCTAAAGCAAAGCTTAAAAGCAATACTTGATGAATTACCTGATTCATTGAATTTAAGTGCAGCGCAAAATCAGTTAACCGGATTTACTAATCAGTTAGATAAATTAGGTGCAGTAAACTTAGCGGCAATAGAAGAGTTTGATTTAGCTAAAGCTCGTAGTGATTATCTTGATAATCAATTAGATGATTTAACAAAAGCGTTAAGTACCCTTGAAGGTGCAATTCGTAAAATTGATAGTGAGACCAAAACACGCTTTAAAGCGACGTTCGATCAAGTTAACGAAGACTTTGCAGAGCTATTTCCTAAAGTTTTTGGTGGTGGTAGTGCGTATTTAGAATTAACCAGTGACGATTTACTCGAAAGTGGTGTTAGTATAATGGCAAGACCACCGGGTAAGAAAAATTCAACAATTCATTTGTTAAGTGGTGGAGAAAAAGCGCTGACCGCATTATCATTAGTGTTTTCTATATTCAGGCTCAATCCAGCTCCTTTCTGTATGCTGGACGAAGTAGATGCACCATTGGATGATGCCAACGTTGTGCGTTTTTGCCGTTTGGTTGAAGAAATGTCACAATCAGTGCAGTTTATTTATATTAGTCATAATAAAATTGCGATGGAAATGGCTGGTAGATTAACCGGTGTTACTATGGCAGAACCTGGCGTATCGCGTATGGTTGCTGTAGATATAGAGCAGGCTGTGCAACTTGCACATGCATAAATTTTTATAACAAGTGTATTATTTTTAATTAATATACAGGTTTTAGGCATATCAAATAATAAAAGGTGAGGGGATGGCCGAACAATTAAGATGGGTTTTAATCATTATCAGTGTAGTTGTCATTGGTGGTTTATTAATACATGGATTGTGGTCTGTGAGAAAAAAAGACCGCCCAGAAGTATCTGATAACGAGCGGGTTGAACCATTACAAGAAAGCGCATCAGCTTCATCTAAACCGTTTCGAACTGAGGCTGAGCCAAAAGAGCCAATGCAAAACGAACGTGATGAGCCACAGTTTGGCGAGCTTAACTTTGATGCAAATGAGCCGCAAATAGATACAAGCGTGCCAGAAGTGCCGATTGAAGATGACCTAGAAATAGTTGATGACCTAGAAGCAAAAGAGCAAAGCGCTGAAGAAGCACCTGCCCAAATGTCTGACTTTGTTATTGTACATATTCAAATGCCAGAAGAGCTTAGTATGCAGGGCAGTAAATTATTGCCAGCAGTTAACACTTTAGGTTTTAAATATTCTGAGGAAGGCTTTTTTAATCGCCATTTAGATCCGGCTGGTCAAGGCCCTGTTTTATTTAGATTAGTAAATATGTACAACCCAGGTACGTTTGATATTGATAATATGGAACAGTTTAGTACCGCAGGGGTAAGCTTATTTATGACGTTACCGTGCGACGGCGATGGTCTAGCTGCATTTAATATGTTGCACAGCGCAGCTAAAAAGTTAGCGGATGAATTTGGTGCGCAAATTTTAGATGCTGAGCGAAATGAAATGACAGTAGATCGCGTAAGACAATATGTTGAGCAGGTTCGTTCTTTTTCAGCGTAAATAACGCATATATTATATTTTTATAAGCCACTGGACGGTGAATCGTCAAAGTGGCTTTTTTTATGTTTATTGAGGTTTAAATGTCTAGCAGCATTAGTGAGCAAGTTAATCATCTTCGTACTACATTAGAGCAACACAACTATAATTATTATGTGCTCGACACCCCCAGTATTCCTGATTCTGAATACGATAGGTTATTACGCGAACTAAGCGCACTTGAAACCGAGCATCCTGAATTTTTAACCGCCGACTCACCTACACAAAAAGTAGGCGGTGCAGCACTTAGTAAATTTGAACAAGTAGCGCACCAAGTACCCATGCTCTCACTTGATAACGCCTTTAGTGAAGAAGAATTCACTGCGTTTAATCGCCGTATAAAAGAGCGTTTAATGAGTACTGATGAGCTTACTTTTTGTTGTGAGCCAAAACTTGATGGTTTAGCTGTATCAATTATTTATCGTGATGGTGTGCTTGTACAAGCAGCGACTCGAGGTGATGGTTTTACCGGTGAAAACATTACTCAAAATGTAAAAACAATTCGTAATGTACCGCTTAAGTTACGTGGCGATTATCCGAAAGAGCTTGAAGTGCGCGGCGAAGTATTTATGGATAGCGCAGGTTTTGACAAACTAAATACTGAAGCAGAAAAGCGTGGCGATAAAGTATTTGTTAACCCACGTAATGCAGCAGCCGGTAGCTTACGACAACTCGACTCTAAAATTACCGCTAAGCGCCCACTCATGTTTTACGCATATAGCACTGGGCTTGTTGCCGATGGCAATATTCCCCAGGATCATTATCAGCAATTAGAAAAGTTGACTGATTGGGGTTTACCTCTGTGCCCAGAAACAAAATTAGTTGAAGGTCCAAAAGCCGCGCTTGAGTACTACAGCGATATTTTAACGCGCCGTGGTGAGCTTAAATATGAAATTGATGGCGTAGTAATAAAAATAAATAAAAAGACCTTACAAGAGCGTTTAGGCTTTGTGGCACGTGCTCCTCGTTGGGCTATTGCGTATAAGTTTCCGGCGCAAGAGGAAATAACCCAACTACTTGATGTTGATTTTCAAGTCGGTCGTACTGGCGCCATTACACCTGTTGCACGTTTGAAGCCTGTTTTTGTGGGTGGCGTTACCGTATCAAATGCAACGCTTCATAACAGTGATGAAGTTGCACGTTTAGGCGTAAAAGTAGGCGATACAGTTATTATTCGCCGTGCTGGAGACGTAATCCCACAAATAACACAAGTTGTACTTGAACGCAGACCTGATGATGCCAGAGATATCGAATTCCCGACGACTTGCCCAATCTGTGATTCTCATGTTGAAAAGGTTGAAGGCGAAGCTGTAGCCCGTTGTACGGGTGGACTTGTATGTCCTGCACAGCGTAAGCAAGCTATTAAGCACTTTGCTTCGCGCAAAGCGCTGGATATAGATGGTCTTGGCGATAAGATTGTTGATCAGTTAGTCGATAGAGAACTTATAAAAACGCCTGCTGATTTGTTTATTTTAAAACAGGGGCATTTTGAGTCACTTGAACGTATGGGACCTAAGTCAGCTAAAAACTTAGTAACAGCACTTGAAGAGGCTAAAGGCACTACGCTTGCTAAGTTTTTATATTCATTAGGTATTCGAGAAGCCGGGGAGGCGACAGCACAAAATTTAGCTAATCACTTTCTAACCCTTGAAAATGTAATAAATGCCAGCATTGATAGTTTAACGCAAGTAAGTGATGTAGGCGAAATAGTAGCTGCTCATGTTCGTGGTTTTTTTGATGAAGAGCATAATTTAGCAATTGTTAATGCGCTGATAGATCAAGGTGTAAACTGGCCAGCGTTGAGCGCACCTTCTGAGGAAGAACAGCCGCTCGCAGGGCTTACATATGTACTTACAGGTACGCTTAATACACTTAATCGCAATGATGCAAAAGCACGATTACAACAACTTGGTGCCAAGGTGTCTGGTAGCGTATCGGCTAAAACAGATGCGTTAGTGGCGGGTGAAAAAGCAGGTTCAAAACTAACAAAAGCACAAGACCTAGGCATAGACATACTAACTGAAGATGAATTAATTGAGTTGCTTATAAAGCATAACGGTTAGGAAAATGACAATGAGCCGATATGGGCCAGAATACTGGGATAAGTACGGAAGTTACCGTACGCCTATTGCATTTCATTTAAGTGTGCTTGTGTTATTACGCAGTTATTTTATTTGGGTTATTGCGGCTTTAAGCCGCAGGCCTGAACTAGATTTGATGTCGTTATTTTTTAAAAATAAAAATGATTTTTTTATCGCAATAACGATTGGAAGTATTGCAATAATACCGACTATTTTATTTTGTTTACGCAGACCACGAGATTCACACAGTGCAAGCAACAGGTTAGCAAGAATATGGCGACATATGCGCTGGCCTCTTATTTTATGTGCAGTTGTTGATTTAACATGGTTAAGTGTTCAAGCAGCGCATAGCCATTATCGATTTTCATCATTTTTAGCAGTACAAATGATGATTGTTTTATGGGTATTATGGTATTTGGTGAAAAGCCGCTATTTAACTGTTTTCTTTAATGATTGGCCTGAGCCGACAGAAAAGGCATCAGAAGAAAAAAAGCGACTTAAAAGGGATTAGTTGTGGACGCCGTAAATAAAAAAATAGCGATAGCTATATCGATAATAGGGTTAGTGCTTATTATTTTAATGATTAGCACTGAGCTTTTAGAGTTTATGTGGTTTAAAGCGTTATTTGGGTTATGGGTATTTGTTTTTTGCTCAAGCGTTTATAGGCTAACGCCTCTATTTAAATCAAGAAACAGGTTAGAGGATTTTATTCAGCGAGACGCCCAACACTTATTACTTTTTAGTTTGATGGGATTTTTTGATAAAAAGCACGGTCCAGATTGGTTAGTTATTGAAAGTATAAATCGTATAATGACTAAGGATGACGAGCTAATAATTTACAGTAATAACGAGCGCAAAATGAGTGTTAGTTTACCTGCAAAAAAAGCAGAGCTAGATAGTTTTATTAAACGAATACTTACCGACTCAGAAAAACAAAATATTACCTTTAGCTAAGGAAGTTACCTTTAAGATTGAACGAGTTTTAGTCTTAAACGGTCAACACTCTTTAGCTGATCTTTAGTGTATTAAATAACGTAATAATTAGCCGTACTTTTTATGACTTTATAAAGTGTAGCTAATCAACTATTCAATGAGGCTATTATGTTGAAGTGGAATGATGTTATTAACTTTGCCACCAATGGCAATCCTACCCCAAGTAAAAAAGTAGTCAAAACTGACGAGCAGTGGCGGATGCAACTATCAGAAGATGAATACTACGTAACACGTAAAAAGGGAACAGAGCGCCCAGGTAGCTCGGGTAGTTGTACATTACTCGAACCTGGCAAGTATGAGTGTATTTGTTGTGATAATCTATTGTTTGATGCTGATGAGAAGTTTGATAGTGGTACTGGTTGGCCGTCATTTACGCAACCTGCGACAATTGAAGCGATTGGCTATGTAAGCGATACAAGTCATGGTATGGAGCGCATAGAGGTGGTTTGTAACGTGTGCGATTCGCACTTAGGTCATATTTTTCCAGATGGTCCATTACCAACGGGTTTACGTTATTGCGTTAATGCCGCATCAATGAAAAAGCTCTAATATTTTATTTACTAGCGCTTTGAATATCTAAATTCATTTCTTTTGCTATGTGCAAAATCTTATCTAAACGCTGCGTCTGATCTGCTTGTAATTTAGTTTTATCAAGAAGGGCGTAGCACCTTCTAGCAAGATCCATATTAAATGAGCTGCCAGATTGCTTAGTTGAATCAAATAGACACTGTAATAAATTAAGTGCGATACTTTGATTACGAGGCATGACTCTAAATGCTTGTGTAAAAGCTTCCAGCGCAGTATTTAACTGCCCTTTATTAAATTGATTAACGGCATGGTTATTCAGCTCTTTCGGACCCATTTTAATATCGCGTCGCTCACTTTGTTGCTGCTGAATATAACGCAAGTAAGTTGTGTCGCTAACTGCGGGATGTCTTTCACAGTGGCTGATTATTTGAGTAAATAAAGTTTGCGCCTTCTGATGAAATCCCAGTTCATGAAATGCTTTTGCTTTATCAAGTGCGCCATCAACCGATCGGATATGAGTATCGTCATCATCAAGTTGTTCAATTAGCTTTTTCGCTTTTTGATGCTCGTCTTTTAAGTAATGGAGTCGTGCATTAAGTACATCAATTTGAGCTTGATTTGTATTATTAGGAAACTGTTTTTTTAAATCATTAATGTACTGATTGGTTTGCCTAGAAATTCGTTGAATTTGATCGGTTTGATCAGTCGTTAGCGCAAAGTCGATACCTGCACGTGCTGCATTCAAATATACATCGGGGTGGTCGTGTATTGAGTGTTTTGCAAAGGTGGCTATATCTTTTTGAGTTAAATAGCTTTTTTCGTAGTCATGATTAATTAGCGACACATTACTTAGCGATTTTTGGCGTGTGATATTTCGCGGTGCAATTTCTGCAGCTTGGCTTAAAAAGCTTTGTGCTAGCTCAAATTGATTTAGCTTTATTTCTAATCTGCCCAACAAATCAAGGGCTACTAAACGAGTTTCTTGGCGCTCTAACATTGTTTTGAGCATTCGCTGCGCCAAAATATGTTCGTTATTCGCTATAAGTGCTTCTACTAAGCCTACTTTTGCCCAAGCAAATTTTTGAATGTCGAGAACAGATTTAAAAAAGTCTTTTGCATCTTGAGCGCGCTTTAAGCGAAGTAAGGCATCACCTTTTAAGCGAAGTAGGATAGGGCTGTAATTATTATTTTTTTTATCCAGAGCGGTATCAATAAACTTAATAGCTTTTGAATCGTTACCATCATCAATTAATGAATACACTGTTTGTAAGTCGTGTTTACGCTTTAAGATTCGTTCAATGCGTATTTTAAGCTCTTGTACTGTAAAAGGTTTAACTAAAAAGTCATCAGGTTGCAGCTCAAGAACACTATGAACGAGTGAGCCACTTGTTTCTGCTGAGATAAAAATAAAGCCAGTCGAGCTTTTTATGAGTTGCTTTACACGTAGCTCTTCATAAAGCTGGTAGCCATCTTGGTGTTTATTTAAGTTGAATGAGCAAACGATTAGATCAAATTCTTCACTTAAACACTGCTCTTTTGCAGAATTTGCATGATCAGCAAAGCGCAACTGCCGAAAGCCAAGCCTTTCTAACGATTGTTTCATATAGCTTTGAGCAAGTGGTTGCTCTTCTACTATAAGTATTTTGGCTTTTGAATAGATCTTAGTTGGCATTGGCTTAAGCGTAATTGTATTTAACACAGACTATAATCAACAGTTTAACTCCTTACAAGGGAATTTAAATGATAGCTGTATTTATTAGGTACTTAACTTTGCCTAATACGTTTATCTAACTACGAAGGTACTGAGCCGAATAACATAATTAAAAACTAAATAAGTAAAATTGATAACGCTATATTTGATGAGTGCTTTGATATGGAAATTTAGATTTAAATAAAAATATGAAATGTATTTAAGGTAAAAAGAGGAGTTAAACGTATTTAATATGGGAAAAGAGTTATTACTAGATAAGTTGTCTGATGGTATTTATATGTGGTGGGTGATTACTTGGCTTGATACCAGTGACCCTCGCCATTATTTGTAAAGGGTGGCGATGCTCTTTTTCTTACGGCTAAGTTAATTACATACGATTTATATATTGAGTTTTTATAAAGTTCTTAAATGTATTTAATATGCGAAGAAAGAGTTATTACTAGAGAGGTTGTCTGATGGTATTTATATGTGGTGGGTGATACTGGACTTGAACCAGTGACCCTCGCCTTGTAAGGGCGATGCTCTCCCAACTGAGCTAATCACCCACATATAATAGGTATGCCTGTTATTTAATTCTTTATTATCAAATTAACCGCTTGATGTAATTTGGTGGGTGATACTGGACTTGAACCAGTGACCCTCGCCTTGTAAGGGCGATGCTCTCCCAACTGAGCTAATCACCCAAATTACATTTTAATATGCACCATTCTAGGAATGGTGGGTCGTACTGGACTTGAACCAGTGACCCTCGCCTTGTAAGGGCGATGCTCTCCCAACTGAGCTAACGACCCATATTAAATTTTAAAACGCGACTATTAACATAATAATAGGCTTTATATGTGGTGGGTGATACTGGACTTGAACCAGTGACCCTCGCCTTGTAAGGGCGATGCTCTCCCAACTGAGCTAATCACCCACATATAAATTAAAACGCTACTATTGAAATAAATAGTACTGGACTTTAACCAGTGAACCTCGCCGTTACTTGTAAATAGCGGTGATGCTCTCTTTTTTCTAACTGAGCTAACGACCCATTTAGATTTTCTTGTAATATGCACCATTCTAAGAATGGTGGGTCGTACTGGACTTGAACCAGTGACCCTCGCCTTGTAAGGGCGATGCTCTCCCAACTGAGCTAACGACCCATATTACATGCTACTACCTATATAGATAGTACTGGACTTTAACCAGTGAACTTCGCCATCTTTTATAAAAGGCGGTGATGCTCTTTTTTCTTGTAACTGAGCTAACGACCCATATTACAATTTTAAAACACGACTATTATATAATAATAGGTTTTATATGTGGTGGGTGATACTGGACTTGAACCAGTGACCCTCGCCTTGTAAGGGCGATGCTCTCCCAACTGAGCTAATCACCCACATATAAATTAAAACGCTACTATTAAAATAAATAGTACTGGACTTTAACCAGTGAACTTTGCCGTTACTTGTAAGTAGCGGTAATGCTCTCTATTTTCTAATTGAGCTTAGGACCCATATAGAATTTAGATGTGAACACTTTAATTAAAAAGTGGTGGGTGATACTGGACTTGAACCAGTGACCCTCGCCTTGTAAGGGCGATGCTCTCCCAACTGAGCTAATCACCCACATCTAAACAACATTGCATTGCTGCGTTGTTGTGGGGCGCTATTATAGATAGAGTTGGAAATGTGTCAACACTTGAATGATAAAAATGTGCTGAATGAAGGTTTTATAAACAATAGGATATGGTTGAAGTCTATTTTATCATCAAATTTGATATTGCAGTTCAATTAAGCACCTAATAAGCTCCTAAAAGTGAGTAGGGAATTGTATTTTATTAATCTTAAATTTAGCTTCACGATACTTATTGTTTTTTTTACTGGAGTCGTTTTTATGATTATGAGCAAGATGGATTAATATTAGGGCGAGTTATTTAGTGAATAGAGCGGTCCTTTAAAAATGAATTTAATCTAAACTCCCCAAAACAAATGCTATTTTCAGCATTCTAAACTCTATTTTTGTACTTACTTTATTTTTATAAGCCAACCTAGCCAAATCGTAAATACTCATACTTCACTAATAGCCTTCGGATTAAGACTAAATAGATCACATATAACTAGTGCGTGTTGACCTTTGTGGATTGAACCCAAAGGGCAGCGCATGTTTGGACTTTATGCGGCGTTATCGCCTATTCATGGGTAATAACCAAACTACATAGGCTCTGCCTTGCCTAAAAACCAAACATACTGCTGCAAATTCACCCACCAAAGATCAACACGCCCTGAAGTTTTGTACATAGCATTACGAAGCTACAATGCTCTTTAAAAAATGTTCTTCAAACAATAATCGAGTTTTTGAGTACGAGTTACGCTGGTTATTAAGCAAGTAAAGGCAGTGGGCACTCTCAAATCCACATTTAAGTTTTGGTTATTATAAGCAATTGTAACTTTTAAAAGATTAAGGCGATTGGCGGGGCCTTAATTGGTAGTTTTTAGATAAGTTCAATTTGCATATAAATGTATACCTTTGCTTTGATGCAATTTTGTTGCATTAAATAGGGGAGTAGGGTGTTGTTAAGTATTCGCTGCGATATAGTGATGTTATTATAAGCAGTAGGGCTAGAATCTTATTCAAATTGTATTTTTTAGCACGCTTGATAGCCAGTTTGTTGAAAATTAAACCATTTAAATAAAGCTAGGTAAAAAACTGTTGACTTTATTTTGGGTGGTGCATAGAATGCGCCCCGCACTAAGCGATACACGATGTGTTTATCACGGCGGGTATTGATTAAGTTGGGGCCATAGCTCAGCTGGGAGAGCGCTTCGCTGGCAGTGAAGAGGTCTGCGGTTCGATCCCGCATGGCTCCACCAAAAATTAGTGTTTTGTCCTAGGGTAGCAGTTTTCTGTGTCCCCATCGTCTAGAGGCCTAGGACACCGCCCTTTCACGGCGGTAACAGGGGTTCGAATCCCCTTGGGGACGCCACTTAACTTTTATTAGTTAAAGGCGGTTTTACCGAGAAAATAGCGTCACAATTAAAGCTCGAGTCTTTACTTGTATTAAACGCAATTACCTTAAAGCTCATGATGTGAGTTAAACTTATCAACTGTCCTAGTGACACATTTATGTGTCCCCATCGTCTAGAGGCCTAGGACACCGCCCTTTCACGGCGGTAACAGGGGTTCGAATCCCCTTGGGGACGCCACTTACTTATTTTCAATAGGGAAGTGAAGTGTTATTAAGAAAGCTCGCCTGAAACGAGTTTAAAAATTCAGTTGTCCTAGTGACACATTTATGTGTCCCCATCGTCTAGAGGCCTAGGACACCGCCCTTTCACGGCGGTAACAGGGGTTCGAATCCCCTTGGGGACGCCACTTACTTATTTTTAATAGGGAAGTGAAGTGTTATTAAGAAAGCTCGTCTGAAACGAGTCTAAAAATTCAGTTGTCCTAGTGACACATTTATGTGTCCCCATCGTCTAGAGGCCTAGGACACCGCCCTTTCACGGCGGTAACAGGGGTTCGAATCCCCTTGGGGACGCCACTTACTTATTTTCAATAGGGAAGTGAAGTGTTATTAAGAAAGCTCGTCTGAAACGAGTCTAAAAATTCAGTTGTCCTAGTGACACATTTATGTGTCCCCATCGTCTAGAGGCCTAGGACACCGCCCTTTCACGGCGGTAACAGGGGTTCGAATCCCCTTGGGGACGCCACTTACTATTTTAAGTATTGTGTAAAGCAGTGTGACACCGCACTCTCTATGCACGACGTTATCAAGAGTACTAATCTCTTGGGGACGCCACTTACTTATTTTTAATAGGGAAGTGAAGTGTTATTAGAAAGCTCGTCTGAAACGAGTCTAAAAATTCAGTTGTCCTAGTGACACATTTATGTGTCCCCATCGTCTAGAGGCCTAGGACACCGCCCTTTCACGGCGGTAACAGGGGTTCGAATCCCCTTGGGGACGCCACTTACTTATTTTTAATAGGAAAGTGAAGTGTTATTAAGAAAGCTCGCCTGAAACGAGTCTAAAAATTCAGTTGTCCTAGTGACACATTTATGTGTCCCCATCGTCTAGAGGCCTAGGACACCGCCCTTTCACGGCGGTAACAGGGGTTCGAATCCCCTTGGGGACGCCACTTACTATTTTAAGTATTGTATAAAACAGTGTTACATAACACTCTATATGCACGATGTTATTAAGAGTATCAATTTCTTAGCTATGTCATTTACTACTTAGATAGGGAAGTGCAGTGTTATTAGAATAAAACCACAAATTAATACCCTCATTTTACACTTCATTTTTATATCAATCTATTTACACTTTGTTACAAAACCAAACCCATAATCGCTCCATATTCCTTGTTGTACTTTTAATTAGTCTTTAAACTCATTGAGTTAATTTAAATATGGACTAAAAAATGAAACTCACAAAAATTGCACTTGCTGTTTTACTTGCATCAGGGTTGGCTGCATGTAATAGCTCAACTCAAGCTGTTGATAAAAATATTGTTACAGAAACATCAATTCCTGGCGTTACACTTATTGAATCAGTGAAATCTAATGCAGGTGAAATCAATATACCGTATAAAAAATATAAACTAGATAACGGTTTAACTGTAATTGTGCATGAGGATCATTCAGATCCCTTAGTACACGTTGATGTAACATACCACGTTGGTTCTGCTCGCGAAGAGTTGGGTAAGTCAGGCTTTGCTCACTTTTTTGAGCATATGATGTTTCAAGGTTCAGAGAATGTTGCTGATGAGGAACATTTTAAAATAATATCTGAAGCAGGCGGTACTTTAAATGGTACAACTAACTCAGATAGAACAAATTATTTTGAAACAGTACCTGTAAATCAATTAGAAAAAATGTTGTGGCTAGAAGCTGATCGAATGGGCTTTTTACTCGATGCTGTAACCCAAGAAAAATTTGAAGTACAACGCGAAACAGTAAAAAATGAGCGCGGCCAACGTGTTGATAATCGCCCTTATGGTCGTTTAGGTGAACGTGTTGCTCAAGCAATGTATCCAGATGGTCATCCATATTCATGGCCAGTAATTGGTTTTATGGACGATCTTAATCGCGTAAATGTAAATGATTTAAAAGCATTCTTTTTAAAGTGGTATGGTCCTAATAATGCAACGCTTACTATTGGTGGCGATATCAACGCTAATGAAATACTGCCATTAGTTACTAAATACTTTGCACCAATTCCAAAAGGCCCTGAAATCCCTACAGTAGAAAAAACAGCTGTAACACTAGATGCTGATAGATATATTTCAATGGAAGATAAGGTACATTTACCTTTATTAAGTATGAGTTTCCCAACTACTTACGCTCGCTCTGAAGATGAAGCACCTCTTGATATACTTGCTGAAATATTGGGTGGTGGTAATAATTCACTACTATACAAAAACTTAGTTAAAACTCAACTTGCTGTTCAAGCAAGTGCAAATCATCCATGCCAAGAGTTAGCGTGTTCAATTAGTCTTTATGCTTTACCAAATCCTACAGCAGGGAAAACGTTAGCTGATATGGAAAAAATCATTCGTGATTCATTTGTTGAATTTGAAGAGCGTGGCGTTACACAAGATGATTTAGATAAAGTAAAAGCTAAAATAGAATCTGGTGCAATTTTTGGTCTGCAAAGCGTATCAGGAAAAGTCTCTCAACTAGCCGCGTCAGAAACGTTTACAGGTAACCCAAATTCAGCTAAAGATGAGATTGCACGTTATAACAAAGTTACAAAAGCTGATGTTATGCGTGTTTTTAATCAATATATCAAAGGTAAATCTGCCGTTATTATGAGTGTTGTACCAGAAGGGCAAACTCAACTTATAGCTGCTCCAGACAACTTTACGCCTAAATCGCATGATTTTGGAGGTCCATCTACAACTTCAGCTGATGATTTAGTGGCACGAAGAGCTGTTGATACATTTGATCGAAGTGCTCATCCAGAGGCCGGCGCAAATCCTGCTGTTGATGTTCCTACTCTTTGGCAAACTAAGACCGAAAACGGTATTAAAATATTAGGTACTCAAAGTACAGAAACGCCAACTACCGCTATTTTCATTAAAGTTCCGGGTGGCCTGTACAGTGAGCAAGCTAGTAAAGTGGGTTTATCATCAATAACTGCATCGTTAATGAGCGAGTCAACGCAAAACTACACTACAGAGCAGATGAGTAACGCGCTTGAAAAACTAGGTAGCCAGGTAAGTATCTACTCAGATAAAACACATACAAATGTGTATGTTTCTAGCTTAACCAAAAATGTAGATGCAACGCTAAAGCTTGTCGAAGAAAAGTTATTTAAACCAGCATTTAATGCCGATGACTTTGAGCGTAATAAAAAGCAAATCATTCAAAATATTCAACATTCAATGAAGGATGCTGGGTATTTAGCATCTAATACATATAGTAAATTACTATATGGCAACAATATAGCTGCACTTCCAAGTACTGGAACGCTTAATAGTATAGAGGCTATTACACTTGCTGACGTTAAAGCTTTTTATAACGCAAACTTTAAACCGCAGGGCGCTCAAGTAATTATTGTTTCTGATTTAAAAGAGTCAACAATTGAACCAAAAGTTAAAGCTACACTTACAAATTGGAAAGGTAAATCGAGCTTAGTAGCGGTTGATTTCAGTGAACCTAAAGTAGAAACTAATGTAATTTATTTGGTTGATAAACCAGACGCTCCTCAATCAGAAATTCGAATAGGTAAACGCGATATGGTTGAAGATATTACAGGTGAGTTCTTTAAAGCTAACTTGATGAACTTTGCACTGGGTGGCACGTTTAACAGCCGTATCAATCTAAATTTACGAGAAGATAAAGGCTACACTTACGGTGCTCGCTCTCGTTTCTGGGGTGATAAAACATCAGGTGGCTTTACCGCTTCTGCAGCGGTGAGAGCCGACTCTACTGCAGCGTCTATTACAGAGTTTACTAATGAGCTTAATAACTATGCTCAAAACGGTGTCACTGACGAAGAGCTTATGTTTATGCGTAAGGCTATCAATCAAAAAGATGCGCTTAAATACGAAACGCCTAATGCAAAACTTGGCTTTTTAGCACAAATATTAGAGTTCGATTTAAAACCTAGCTTTGTAAAAGAAAGAAATGAGATTGTTAGCAATATTAGCAAAGAAGAAGTTAACGCCTTAGCTAAAAAACACTTAAATACTAAAGACATGATTTATTTAGTAGTGGGTGATGCTAAAACGCTTCGCCCAGAGCTCGAAAAATTAGGTATGAAGGTTGTTGACTACAGTCTTTAATATTTAAATAAATCATTGAAATTATAAAGCAGCTTTTTTAGCTGCTTTTTTTTGCCTAATTGTAGAGTGTTGAACTTTTTGTGAGAAGTAGATTACAAGGAGCAACTACAGCACCTTTCCTTAAGATATAAAATATAGTTTCGTAGCTTAAGCCTTCAAAGAAGATCACATTCCTAGCTCTTTTATTCAGTACTTATAAAGATTCGATTTGGTAGCATAAATTTAAACATCCAACTTTATTAGGAGGATTTATGGCAAGTGGATGGGCACGAGACGGTGCAATTCAAGATCAAATTGATGCGAGTGTTAACGACGCCGTACAATATGCAAGAAGCAATTTAATATCTGGCGCAAGTGCAGAGTTATGTGACGAGTGCGACGAGAAAATCCCACAAGCACGAAGGATCGCGTTACCAGGAGTGCGTTATTGTGTTACATGCCAAGCTGCGATAGAAGGTAATGATGCTAGCGCTAAATCGTTTAATAGACGTGGCAGTAAAGATAGTCAGTTGCGTTAAAAAGGTGCTGAAAAGCACCTTTTTATTTAATACCAACCTGCATAAATATTTGAACAATTTATAAAATTAAATCCGTCCATAGTTATACCAACCAGCATAAATCTTTGATCAATTTAACGAATTAAATTGCACTATAACGTCGTTAAAAATTTTTTATTTAGAACAACTAGATACAAAAATTTTTGCCTAGTTCTAGCGTAATTTTCTTAACGTTA